>NZ_JBFAUM010000043.1:0-50759 GCF_040679195.1 Actinoallomurus sp. NPDC052308
ACCCGCACGCGCACTACTTCGGCGCCGAGATGCGGGAGAGCGATCTCGTGCCGGGCGACGGCGCGACCCTCGGCGAGCTCAAGTACGCCGACTGGATGGCGAGCGACGCCGGCGAATAGCGCCCAGCCCCTCCTACACCCACGAGCCAGAAAGGTCGATCCCATGTCCGGCACTGATCCGGTGATCGAACTCGAGGTCGAGATCGAGGCGGAACTGACCGCGTCGGAGTTGAGCCGCCCGAAGGAGTCCGCCGAACTGCCGCCCTCGAAGTGGCTGTTCGACCCCACCGACGTCCAGCGCGAAGAGGTCGGGCTCCGCGCCCTCCTCGGTGCGGTCGAGGGGCTGGAAGGCGACTCCCGTTCACGCCGACGCGGCACCGGCGAAGGCACCTGAGCCGCCTCATCGGGCAGGTCGCCAACGGCCAACGGCCGCAGCGGCTTATCTAGCTCTCCCGTACCTGCCGGCAGTGGTGCCTGATGCGAGCAGGGCGGGGGAGCCCCGGCGGTAAATGGCTGGCCGGTATCTCGACGCGGGTGGGATGATCCGCGGAGTCGGGCTCGGCCGCCCGATTCGCCGGAGGGGAACCGTCGTGACCGCCACCGCAGCCAAGTCGTCCGAGTCCGCGCCCGAGCTCGAGGTCCGTACGGCGGCGGGGGTGTTACGCGGCAGCCGGGAGGCGGGGCTGGCGGTCTTCCGCGGCGTCCCGTACGCCGAGCCGCCGGTCGGTGCGCTCCGATTCGCCGCACCGCGGCCGGTACGCGGCTGGACGGGGGTGCGGGCGGCGGTCTCCTACGGCCCGCCGCCTCCGCAGGCCGGCCTGCTCGGGATGGACGGGCTCGCGCAGGGCGTGGCGGGCGACGACTGGCTTTCGGTCAACGTCTGGTCGCCCGATCCGGCTCCAGCGGCCGGCCTGCCGGTGCTGGTGTGGATCCCCGGCGGCGGCTACGTGATCGGCGCGTCCAGCCTTCCGGAATTCGCCGGAGGCCGGCTGGCCGCCGGCGGCGTCGTCGTCGTGACGCTCAACTACCGGCTGGGCATGGAGGGTTTCGCGCACGTCGACGGTGCCCCCGCCAACCGGGGCCTGCTCGACCAGGTCGCCGCGCTGCGGTGGGTGAGCGCCAACATCCGGGCCTTCGGCGGCGACCCGGACCGGGTGACGGTCTTCGGTCAGTCGGCGGGCGGTGGATCGGTCGCCGCGCTACTGGCGATGCCGCGGGCGGCCGGGCTCTTCCGCCGGGCCATCGCACAGAGCGTGCCGGGGACGTTCTTCTCGCCGGAACTCGCCGCCGACATCGCCGCCGCCTGCGCCGCCGAACTAGGGGTGCGGCCCACAGTGGCCGACCTGTCCGCCGTGGATCCCTCCCGGCTGCCCGTCGCGGGCGACGCCGTCGCCGCGAAGATCGACCGATGGAAAGACCGTTGGGGCCCGATCACCCACCGGCCGATCCCGTTCTCACCCGTCGTCGACGGCGACGTCCTGCCGGCCACCCCCTGGGAGGCGTTGGCCAACGGTGCCGGCCGGAACGTCGACCTGCTCGTGGGCCACGTCCGCGACGAGCACCGGCTGTTCAGCCTGATCGATGGCGTGCTGGGCCAGGTGACCGAGGAACAGGCCGAAACCGCCCTGCACACCCTCGCCCCCGGCCCGGACGGCGCCCGCCGCTACCGCGAGGGCTTTCCGGCCGCCGGCCCGGAGGAGCTGTACGAACTGGTCAATGCCGACTGGCTGTTCCGCATGCCGACGCTCCACCTCGCCCAGGCGCACGCCGCCTCCGGCGGCCGGACCTACTTCTACGAGCTGACCTGGCCCGCCCCGGGCATGAGCGGCGCCCTCGGCGCCTGCCACGGCCTCGACGTACCGCTCGTCTTCGGCAACCTGAGCAGTGGCCGGCCCGCCATGCTGATCGGCGAAACCCCTTCCGCGGAGGCGGAGGCGCTGTCCGCACGGATCCGCGCCGCGTGGGCGGCATTCGCCGCCGACGGTGACCCCGGCTGGCCCGCGTACGACGCCGAGCGGCGGCTCGTCCAGCTCCTCGACACCCGACCGGCCGTCACCGCCTACCCGGAGGAGGCCTCCCGGCTGCTGTGGCGGCAGCACACCTTCCCGCCACTTCCCCTGATCGATCGGTAGCGGCCCGAAGGAACGCCCGCCCGCCCCGGCACGGCCCTGCCAGGCCCGACGTTCGAGCAGGAACTCCCCCCGAGAACGGAGCCGTCCGTTGGTGAACCCGAACGCGGTGGGATTCGTATGCCGTACCGAGGGGTCGGCCTACCGCCGATACCGCCTGCGTACGGGGCGAGGGGTCGATCTTGGACCGCCGCGCCCTCGCGTGGGGGAGGTGCACGGACGACCGGCCATCTCTCTCGCCGCGACCGAATCCGTCACCGGAGGTAGATCGTGACCCGCCGGAGGATACCGGCCCGGGGACCGACCGGACCGGAGCCCTGGACGACGCCGACCGAGCCACGCCGGCGCGGCTCGACGAAGCGCTGCGCCGGCATGTGCCCGCAGCGGGAGGGACGTCCCGCAGCACCTGGCCGGGGCGCCGCTGGACGCGGCGCCCCCACGATCTGATGCAGACCTAAGGAGAGCGATCTTGTCTTCGCAGTCAGGACCCGGTGAACGCGCGGAGTCGCTCGGTATCCGTCGGCCGGTGGAACTGCCCAAGGCGGACATCGAGGAGGCCGGAGATCTGGCGCCTGCCGCCGGAGATCTGGCGCCGGACGCCGACGCCGAGCCGGCCGACGAGGGCGACCGGTCCGCCACCGAGGAGAAGAAGGCCGACGAGACCCAGGAGCGGCCGAAGGACACACCGTCGACGGCGAAGGAGCAGGAGGACTCCGCTCCGGACACGGACGTCGCGGTGGCGGCCGCCCCGCAGATCGGCGCGGTGAACGATGAGGAGATGCCGCCGGACCGGCCGAGGAAACCCGTGCTGGCCGCGGTCGCGATCGGCGGGGTCGTCCTGCTCGCGGTCCCGATCCTGCTGATCGGCACGGGCTCGCACCACGCCAAGAAGCACCCCGCCGCGGCGACGGCCGACAGGGTGCTGGCCGGCAACGGTCAGCAACCTCTGCCGGGCGCGTACACCTCCATGTCCCCGTCGGCCACCCCGACCTCGACACCCTCCGCACACGCGACGCACAAACCGGCGGCCACCAAGAGCGCCGAGCCCAAGGCCGCCGGCAAACCTTCACCGAGCACCCACGCGCCTCGCGCCCATGCGGCTCAAAAGAGCGGTCCCTCGACTAAAACGGCCCGCAAGGGCGTCCCTGCGGGTGAGAAGCCGATGTCGGGCGGGAACCCGTGGGCACTCGAAGTGCACGCGTCATACGACCTCAACCCGGGCAAGACCCTGCGCACGAACCGTCTCGCGTTGACCATGCAGACGGGCGGCAACCTCGTGCTGCGAGACACGAGCGGCAAGATCATCTGGTCCACCGGGACGCATCACGCCGGTGCGTACGCCGAGTTCCAAACCGACGGGAATCTGGTCGTCTACATCAACGGCAGACAGGCGATCTGGGCGTCGGGAACGCCCGGTCACAATGGCGCGACGCTGGTGCTCCAGGCCGACTACAACTTGGTGATCTACGACGGCCACAATGCGATATGGGCGACCCGTACCAACAGGTGACTCCGTGCTTCGACCTGCCGATTCTCGCCGACTCGGACGGGCCGCGAGAGGTTCAGGCGGGACGGATCGACAGCGCGTGGTGGAACACGTCGCGCGGGTCCCAGCGGCGCTTGACCTGCTGAAGCCGTGCGTAGTCGTCTTTGTAGTAGAGGGCGTGCCATGGAGTGCCCGACGTGTTGTACCGAGGATCGGCCAGGTCCGCGTCCGCGTAGTTGATGAATGCGCCGTCGTCGTCCTCACCGGCCGGAACGCCGCCGCCACCGGCGTAGAAGTCGCGGTAGAACTCGCGGACCCACGTCAGGTGCCGGGAGTCCTCGGCCGCGCCCTGCCAGCCGGCGAGGAAGCCGACCAGGAAGATCGAGTCACGGTGCGGCATCGCGGTCGTGCCGGGGTGGACGGTGTTGACGCGCCCGCCGTAGGTGTTGATGAACAAGTGACCGTTCGGATCGTCGTGGTCGGCCCGGGTGAGGTGCCGGTAGGCGGTGGCGATCTGCTGGTCGGTGCAGCGGCGGCGTCGATACCCCGACTTCAACTTGAGGCGGCGGTCGAAGGATGTGGAGTCGCCGCTGATCGCCTGCGTCGCCGAGGCGAGCCAGGGCAGGGTGGACGACTGCCGCACCGGCCGTGCGCCGACGCCGCGGCCGAGCGTGGTCACCAGGTCGTCGAGGATCCGCTCCGCACCGCTGTCGGCGGTTACTTGACCGGAGATGCCGATGGTCTCACTGGGCTTGCCGGAGAGGGCGAACTCGCCGTAGAGGGCGGCCGCAGGGGAGCCGGGTGCCGAGTTGCGCTCCCCCCATTCCCCGTAGTTTCGCATCAGCCTGACGAACGAGTCCCGGTCGAGTTCCGCCCATGGCCAGTCCAAGGAGTAGCTCAGGACTGTGGAAGGCGGCCTGGGCAGGAGCCCACCGGGGTCGGTGCCTTGCGCGTCGGGGGAGCGGAACCAGTAGCGGGTGACGATCCCGAAGTTGCCGCCCCCGGCTCCGGTGTGCGCCCACCACAGGTCCCGGTTGGGATCTGACGGTTCCCGGGTGGCCACCACGCTTCTGGCCTTGCCCGACCGGTCCACAACGACCACCTCGACCGCGAACAGGTGGTCGACGGTCAGGCCGTACATGCGGCACAGTGCCCCGTATCCGCCGCCGCAGATGTGTCCACCTGCCCCGACGCTGGGACAGGTTCCGCCGGGGATGGTCACGCCCCAGCCGAGGAACAACTTCCGGTACACCTCGCCCAGCGTCGCTCCCGCCTCGACCATGAAGGCGTTGCGGCGCTTGTCATAGCCGACCTGCGTCATCGCGACCATGTCGATGAGCAGGCGTACGTCCGGGTCGTCCACGAAGTTCTCAAAGCAGTGGCCGCCGCTGCGCACGGCGATCCGCCGCTTCGTGCGTACCGCCTCGTCGACCGCGCGTACGACGTCCTCTGTCGAGCCGACCAGTCGGATCTGTTCGGGCTTGCCGTGAAAGCGACGGTTGTAAGCCCTGAGCGCCAGCGAGCGGTAACGCGGGTCATCCGGGCCCACCGTGACCGAACCGAACGCAGGGACGCCTTCGAGCTGCGGAGCGGCCTTTACCGGCGCATGCCAGGAAGCCACGAGCGCGGCTGCAGGACCTGACACGGCAGCCGCCGCGCCTGCACGCAAAAGGGCGCGTCTGGTGGACTCGACCATGGTCGTCCTCCTTCAGAGGATCATGTGCGATCGAGCAACTGCCTCGCCCCCACCGCCGCATCGCCCGACCGCGATCGATGTACGGATCTTCGAAGCTAAGGACCCGCCGTCCGGCCGGAAAGGGAGCCATCACCTTCCTGCAGGTGGAGCCACACCCCAAGGGATCCGGGCGCTGGCCCGCTTCTCTCCACCGTGGCGATTTGGTAATGGGCCCCTCAAATTACTTGGTGGCCGTGCCGACCGTCTGCGGGATGCGGAAGACCCGATCCGGGTCGTACCGGTTCTTCACCGTGAGTAGCCGGGGGTAGTTGGCGCCGAAGTATGCCTGCTTCCAGTCCGTCAGCCCGGCATCGGCGTAGTTCTGGTACGCCTGGCCGCTCGCGGATGGCTTCATCGCCGCGTGCAGGGAGCGCAGCCAGTTCTGCTGAGCCCTGATCGCGTCGGTCGGTGCGTCCGTGGTCCACGTTGTCGTGATCTGCGCGTTGAACAGGCCGTTTCGGTGGACGAGGGCGGTGGCGTCGGGAGCCACGCGGTTCACGGCGCCACCCAGCGCGTCGAGGGCGATCCCGCCCTGCCCGCCTCCCGAGAGCCCACCACGTCGCTGGACCGCGGCGAGGATCGTGTCGATGGCCGTCCCGTCCATCGGGCGCGTGAAGATCTGCGAGGCCGCATACTCGGGCTCGCGTGAGTGTTGCCAGGCGTCGATCGCTGATCGGGCGGCCGACCACGGCCAGTTGAGGAAGAACACGACGATCTCGGAGGTCGGGTGGGTGGCGAAGGTGAAGGAGGTCACCACGCCGAAGGTGGCTCCCCCTCCTCCGCGGCAGGCCCAGAACAGATCGGAATTGTTCTTCGCGTCGCAGGTGAGCTTTCGCCCGTCCGCCGTGACCAATTCGATCGCGCGGAGATTGTCCGAGAGGACCCCGTGCGCGCGGGAGACGACACCGATGCCGCCGCCGAGAGTCAGGCCGGAGATGCCGACCGTCGGACAGGACCCGGCCGGTATCGAGACGTCGGCGGCGCTGAGCTTGTCGTACACATCGATCAGCCGGGCCCCCGCGCCGATCGTCGCGGTCTCCGACGGGGCGTCGGCCCGGATCGCGGACATCGGGCTCACGTCGATGACCAGCCCCGGTACGAGTGAGGCGCCGGTGTAGCTGTGCCCTCCGCAGCGTGGCGTCACCGGAAGACCGAAGCGCCGGACGAAGTTCAGGCACTCCGAGACGTCGTGCGGGTTCTCGCAGTAGGCGATGCCCGCCGGACGAACCGTGTCGAAGCGGGGGTTGAAGTTCCTGCGTGCCACGGCGTAGTCGTTGTCGTCCGGTCGGACGAGCCGGCCCGCCAGCGATCTGCCGAGCGCCGACCAGTCAGGTGCGTTCGGCGTGCGGGACGCCGACGATGGTGACGCTTCCGCCGGAGTGTTCACATCCCACGCCGCCGGCCATGGTCACCGCTCCGGTCACGGCCAGGCCGGCCCCCCGCAGAAAATCTCTCCGGCTCACAGCCATCGCGCGTTACGCCTTTCCGTTATCGACTGCGGTTAGCAAGCGAATGGCGGAATGGCCCACGAACGGCTCGAACGCCACACGATGGCCGGCTCAAGCCGTATGCCGTATGTCACGTCCGGCGCGCCCTCCGATCGCTGCACGTCCAGGACATGAGACGACCAGACTGCGCCGGAGGTTCGGAGGAGGTCAGGGAGCGAAGGGATGGTGCAGTGTGTGCATGGACGCACAGGCTGGTGAGGCCAGGCCTACTCCAGAGCCGATCCGGGCAGGGAGCGGCCTCCCTAAGGGACACGTCGGAGATCGGTCGGGGCATCCAGCTGCAGAGCCCTACCTCGGTCCCGTGGGTCAGGCCTTGGCGCGCTGCTGCTTGAGGCGGAGCTCCTCTTGGCGGACCTTGGTCTGGATGGCCTGCTCGCGTTCCAGCCAGTCGGGCTTTTCGGCCTTCAAGGCCTCGATCTCGGCGGTGGTGAGGGGGCCCGTGATGCCGGCACGGGCCAGGCCCGAGGCGGAGACGCGGAGCTTGGCGGCGACGACCTGGCGGGGGTGGGGGCCCACGCGGCGCAGGTCGGCGAGCCAAGAGGGCGGGTCGGCCTGGAGCGCGTTCAGCTCGTCCCGGGAGACGACGCCCTCCTGGAACTCGGCGGGCGCTGCCGACAGCAGGATCCCCAGCTTCTTGGCCGCGGTCGCCGGCTTCATGGTCTGCGGCGTCTTCGCCTTGGACGTGCTCATGAAATCAAGGGTAGCCAGCGGGAGGGAGCCGTCTGGACGCGGCTAGGCTGAGAAAATGACCAAGGGCGAGTTCCGGCTGGCCTACGCCCCGGGGGTGACGCCCGGGAAATGGGCCGGGGTGTGGGCCGAGCGGGTGCGGGAGGTGCCGCTTCGGCTGATCCAGATGCCTGCCGCCGAGGCTGTCCACCTGCTGCGGGACGGCGGCGTGGACGCGGCGTTCGTGCGCCTGCCCGTCGATCGCGAGGCCCTCCACGTGATCCCGCTGTACCTGGAGACGACCGTGGTGGTGGTGCCGAAGGATCACGCGGTGGCCGCGGTCGAGGAGGTGGAGCTTGCCGATCTCGCCGACGAGGATGTGTTCGAGCCGCTCGACGAGGTCTTGCCCTGGGGCGACCGCCCCGGGCAGCCCGCCTTCACCCGTCCGGAGAGCACGGCGGACGCGATCGAGCTGGTGGCGTCGGGGGCCGGCGTCCTACTGCTCCCTCAGTCTCTGGCCCGCCTCCACCACCGCAAAGACCTCACCTACCGCACCGTGACCGACGCCCCCCAGTCCCAGATCGGCCTGGCCTGGCTCGAGGCCGCGACGACCGACCTCATGGAGGAACTGATCGGCATCGTCCGCGGCCGCACCCCCAACAGCTCCCGTGGCCGCACCCCCCAACAACAAGAACCCACCCGTAAGAAGCTCCCGCAAAAGCGCTCCACTCCCAAGCCTCGCCGCCGGACGCGCCGCCGGACGTGAAAAGGCGTCGGGACTGCAACGTTAGAAGCCTTCGAGAAAGGCGACTGTTTGCGTGTAGTCGCCGTCGCGGAGGGCCTTCGCCGGCAGGACGAAGTGCAGGTAGCCGCCGTCGCCCATGTCGTAGTGGCCGATGGTGATGATGTGGCGGTACGGCTCGTCCTCCGACATCTCCTTCAGGGGGAAGGTGTTCTCCATGTGCGGCCAGCCGAAGGCCTGGTCCGGGGAGAAGCGCACGTCCTCGTACGTGTAGAGCCCCTGTACTCGGTGGCAGAAGTCGCGCCAGGCGTCGCCGAGCTTGTCCCCGATCAGCCAGCCGGGCAGGGATTCGTAGTACGGGGATCCGTCGGTCTCGCCGCCGTAGTCCAGCGTGTCGAGAATCGGGTCGTAGGTGACGCCCTGGGCCGAGGGAATCGTGATGACCGGCACGGTGTAGAACGGCTCGGGGTCGCGGATCGTCGCAGGTGCGGGTGCGTCCATCTCGATCGCCCGTGCCGGGTCCGCCGGGATGATGCGGCAGTATCGCGGGCCCTCGTAGTCAGGAATGGGGGCGTTCCCGAGCTCGTATCCGCGGCCGGGGTCGGGGTCGCAGTAGAAGATGTTGAGGAGCTGGTCGCCGACGGGCGGACGCTCGTCCGCCAGCCAGGGGCCGAGGGCGTCGACGTCCAGGACGGCGAAGAGGCTCAGTGGGACGCCGTCGTAGTCGGGCCACGGCGTTCCGGGGTTCAGGAGGGCCGGGCCGCCCCAGCGGCCGAGGCCGGCGGGCTCGATGCCGGGCTTCACCGGGCGCAGGCCGAAGGCGGGCTTGGCCAGCGCCGCGACCTGCGCGCCGATGTGCTCGCCCAGGTGTTCGATGCACAACTCGCGCACCCTCGCGTGCGCTTCCTCGTAACTCGCGAAAACCATAAGGGTCTCCAGATCGTCCAGGCGAATGCGTCCTTCTCGCGTTGGGAACTGGCGAGACAGGACGAGGCGCCGCATCGGCGGCCGCCATTCCGGAGCACGCTGACGGCCGCCGACCCCGCGCACGCGACAGTAGTGCGAGAGGACGACACTTCGCGGCGAATCACACTGTGTCAGCGTCGGGGGCTTGAGCAGGGGGATCATCACCCTAGGGCCCCTCGCGGTGCGGCCGGGCAACTCGGCCATAGCGAGCCCGAAGTGCGGCTGACCGGGCCGTCAGCGAAGGCCGGCTCGGAGAGATCGAGGAGACCCCCGTACCCACCCCACCCCTATGAACCCGGCGTTCGACCGCGACGAATCGGCGCCCCGGACGCCCGTGCCGGGGCGAAAACCGGTCGGACGCGCGGGTTCGGCGCCGCGACACTCTGTGCGTCGCACGTGGATGCCGTACGGAGGAGACCGACCGGATGAGGACGGCACGGCTGGGGCGCAGCACGGTGGCGGTCACGGAGCTGGGCTTCGGCGGCGGCCCTCTCGGCGGCCTCTTCGCACCACTGGACGACGACACCGCCACCGACACGCTTGACGCGGCCTGGAGTTGCGGCATCCGCTACTTCGACACCTCGCCGCACTACGGCGTCGGGCACTCGGAGCGCCGAACCGGTGAGTTCCTCCGGGCCATGCCCCGAGGCGACTTCACCCTCTCGACCAAGGTCGGACGGCTCCTCGTGGAGCAGGACCCGGCCGGACGGCAGGACGAGGCGTTCCACGTGCCGGCCACGCACCGTCGGGTGTGGGACTTCTCCCGTGACGGCGTCCTGCGCAGTGTCGAGGACTCCGTGACCCGGATGGGCGTGGACCGCATCGACGTGCTGTTTCTGCATGACGCGGAGGAGCACTTCGAGGACGCGCTGCGCGACGGGTACCCGGCGCTGGCGGAGCTGCGTTCCCAGGGGGTGGTGGGCGCCGTCGGGGCGGGCATGTACCACCCCGGCATGCTGACCAGACTGGTCGAGGAGACCGATGTCGACGTGGTGATGCTCTCCGGCCGCTACACGCTGCTGGACCACAGCGCGCTCGACGACCTGCTGCCGGCGTGCACCGCACGCGGCGTGTCGGTGCTGGCTGCCTCGATCTTCAACTCCGGCCTGCTCGCGGTCCCTCGCCCCGCCGAGGGAGCGTCCTTCGACTACGCCCCTGCCTCGCCGGAGATCCTGCGGCGGGCACGTCGGATCGCCGCCGTGTGCGAGGCACACGGTGTGACTCTCCCCCAGGCGGCGATGGCGTTCCCCCTGCTGCATCCGGCGGTCGCCGGCATCGTGGTCGGCATGCGCTCACCGGACGAGGTACGGGCCAACATCGCCGCGTACCGGACGGAGGTGCCGGATCAGGTGTGGGCCGATCTGATCGCGGCGGGCCTTCTCGACGAGCGGGCGCCCGTACGGGCCTGAACGGCCCGCCGCTCCGTGCTCGCGGTCACTGCGG
Source organism: Actinoallomurus sp. NPDC052308 (assembly GCF_040679195.1). Taxonomy (NCBI): domain Bacteria; kingdom Bacillati; phylum Actinomycetota; class Actinomycetes; order Streptosporangiales; family Thermomonosporaceae; genus Actinoallomurus; species Actinoallomurus sp. NPDC052308. The sequence goes on from NZ_JBFAUM010000043.1 coordinate 10,675, forward strand.
GGCGTGAGCGCGCAGGGCGGCCGGCTCGCGGACCGTGAACACATCCACCGCTCGGTCCCGGTTGACAAGGTGCAGAGCAGAAGCCGCGAACGGCGACGTTCACCGTCGCCGAGACCATTCTCATTGCCACCGGGCGTGCGGCGGTATGGAACCTGGCGGCGCTCGCCGCGGCGAATTCGGCCGCCGCGTCGTTCTCCGAACCCGCCCGCGTGGGGCTGATTCCGGTCACGGTCAGCACGCCCGCGGGGCCCAAGGTGATCACCGGCACCAGCCACCACTCTGGGGGCCGGCTCCAGCAACGCTGGACCACCCTGACCGCCCGCCGGGCGCAATCGTCGTGACCTCCACCCATCTCATGCCGAGGGGGAGCACGGCCGGGAGCATCACCGGGAGCACTGTCAGGTCATGCCCGGGCTAGGGCTTCGCGATGAGGCGCCAGGCGCAGAGCGCACCGATGAGATAGACGACACCGACGAGCAGGAACGAGGCCGCCGCGCCCTGATACCAGTCGTGTGCGACGTGCAGCACGGCACCTACCGCCGCGACGCCGACGAGCGAGCCGATCTGGCGGTTGGCATTCAGCATCGAACCGCCGATGTTGGCATGTTCGCGTCCTGCCGCGTCGACCAGAGCCGCCGTCATGGCGGGAGCGATGACCCCGGCTCCGACGTTGGCGACCCCGATGACAACGGCCATCACCCAGTAGGGCGTTCCGGGTGACACCACGATCATGGAGATGGACGCCACTCCGGCCACCAGAAGGAAGACCGTGAGCAGCGTGCCGTTCGTGAATCTCGCGGAGATCCGGGAGAACACGACGTTGGCCAGCGGAAAGGAGAAGGTCACCGGCAGCAGCTCCAGCCCGGCTCGGAAGGGGCTGGCACCTCGCGCGTGCTGGAAGAACAGGCCGAGCATGAAGAGATTGCCGAACAGGGCGAGGTTGAAGAGAAAGCCGACGGCGTTGGCCCCGGAGAAGCAAGGGTCTCGGAACAGCGCCCAGGGCATGATCGGGTTATCGGTACGGCGTTCGCGTGCCACCAGCAGTCCGGTGGCACCGACGCCCACGGCGAACGCCACAAGGACCGACGCGGCATACCAGCCCAGATGAGGTCCTTCGATCAGCGCGTAGCTCAGCGCGGCGAGCGCGGTGATCCACCCGATGTGCCCGGACACGGCCAGTCTTGTGGAGCGGCCGGCGGCTGGGGCGATGTAACGATGGGTCATCAGCATGCCGATGAGGCCGATCGGCAGATTGAGCAGAAAGACACTTCGCCAGCCGAAGGCGTTGACCACGATGCCACCGATCGTCGGCCCGAACCCGGCCGAAGCGGCCACGATGGCGGACCACAGACCCAGCATCCTCGTGCGCTCCCGCCGATCAGGAAAGGAGTACACGAGCAAGGCCAGGGAACTCGGCATGAACAGCGCGGCTCCGGCCCCCTGGACGAGCCGAGCGCCGATGAGCGCGCCGCCGTTGGGAGCGAGCGCGCACGCCAGGGATGCGATGGAGAAGACCCCCATGCCTCTCATGTACGCGGTCTTCGCGCCTATGCGGTTGGCCAGGCCACCCCCGAGGAGCAGCAGCGAGGCGAAGGTGAGGACATAGCCGTCCACAACCCAGGTGAGCTCGGTGAGCGTGGTGTGCAACCGCGCCTGGATCGTCGCTCCCGCGACGTTCACCACGGTGATGTCCAGGCTCGCCATGACGAATCCGGTGGCAAGCGCGATGATCTTGATTTTGCCGGAGATCGCCTGTCCGGCAGCGGCAATGTCGTCTGCCACCCGAACCGCTCCGACCTCTGCCTTCTCATTAGGTTGCGACATTACCTCTTACATAACCCAATACGTCGATATGTGTCAACGACGACGAGCGTGGATTCGCCGCCTCCTCGACCGACGATCAGGATCACCGACGCAACCGACGCGACGCATCCATGCCGCCGGGTCATCCGCCGGACCCGGGAGGCGAGACGGGCCGGCTCGCAGGCCGGCTCAGGCGCCGTAACCTCGACCCGCACAGGACACTCGGCGCAACATAGGCGCGATTCAGCTACCTATCCGACCGGGAGCATTGTCAATCCTATTACTATTTACACCAGTAAATCACTGCAGGCTGGCACGTTCCACTCTGATCACGACACCACGCGACAGAGGACAAAATAGCAAATATCACCCTAGATGCGACAGGGCTCGCACGATCGCCTCATACATCCCCGAACAGGGCTTTCACTCCAGCAAGAAGCAGTGTTTGTCGCTGGTGGTTGAATTGCCATCACGATATGTGATGCAAGAAAAATCTGCTGCGAGTAATTGACATGACTATTCGGCTGATCTAGCTTCGGCGACGTGACATCCGAACACTCAAGAGTGGATGGTCAAGGTACGAGACGAGAGGCGCTACGCCATTTTCTCCGGTCCCGCAGAGCTCGTATTTCTCCGGGCGATGTAGGGTTGCCGGAGGCCGGCCGACGTCATACGCCAGGCCTCCGTCGCGAGGAGGTCGCCGTGCTGGCCGGGGTGAGTGCCTCGTGGTACACGTGGCTCGAACAGGGCCGGGACATCCAAGTCTCCGATGGCGTTCTCGATGCCGTCGGCAGCGCCCTGCGACTCGACTCCACAGAGCGAGCGCACTTGTACCGGCTCGCCGGCAAACTGCCGCCGCCAGGGGTTACCGCGACGGCTGGAGTCACACCCCACCTCCAGCGAGTTGTCGACGGATGGCTTCCGGCGCCCGCCTATGTCGTTGATCGCTACTGGAACACATTAGCCGCGAACGCGATGGCCCGTTCGGTTCTCGGGATCGACGACAAGGAGTACAACTACCTATCGGCGTTCTTTACGGATCCGTTGGCCAAAAGTCGGTATCCACGATGGGACGAGATGGCAGTGCAGCTCGTCGGACAGTTCCGTGTCCAGGCGGCACGTTTCCCAGACGATCCGAGCTTCGACCGAATGGCCAGGAGGCTTTCGTCGGCCAGCCCACGCTTCGCTGAACTCTGGGCGCGACACGAGACCAGAGGCTGCGAGACGAGTCACGTCGAGGTCCGGTGCCCCGACCATAGGATCCTTTCTTTCGAGCACATCTCCCTCGGCTTCGTCGAGCGCGTCGACCTCAGGATCATGCTGTACACGCCATGTTCCGAAACGAACGCGAACCTAGAATTTCAGCACCTGACCGCCAAACTCTGAACGCACCATCACCCTTCGTTTCGCAATCGATGGGTTCATCACGCTTCCCATTGATCGGTGGACATCAGGTCTCACCCGATGGGCGGTGCTCTCGCGCAAGCGTCTTTCGGCAAATCGGGCTATCGGACAGTCACGTCAAGGAGACACACCGAGATGACACAAGCCAATGGCACTCGGCGCATCGGCCTTCTCGGCGCCGGCAACATCGGGCGACCCATCGGCCGGCACTGGCTGGCCGCCGGACACACCGTCACGTTCGGCTCACGCTCCCCGCAACGACTGGCCTCGTTCATCGGGCCACTGGGACCGGGCGCACGAGCGGCGTCGTACGCCGATGCGGCGACGGCCGGCGACGTCGTCATGCTCGCGGTCCCGCACCAGGCACTGGACGAACTGCTCGACACGGTGCGCGACCGGTTGGCCGGAAAGATAGTCATCGACGCTGCCAACCCAATGGGCCTGTCTCCGGACGGACGCATCATCTCCACATTGGATCCGGGTGTGACCCAGGGGCGCCGCACCGCCGACCTGCTACCCGACAGCACCGTCGTCAGGGCGTTCACCCATGTCATGGACGAGCTGCTGTGGTCTCGCGGAACACGACAACGGCATTTCTGGGGGATGGCCCTCGCCAGTGACGACGCCGAGGCCAAGGACCTGGTTTCGAACCTGATCCTCGACGCGGGGTTCAGCCCGGTGGACCTGGGCGGTTTGGACGACTCCTCCGCGCTGGACCCGGGCGGACGGGTCTTCCCGCACATGTTCACTCCGGCCGATCTGCGAGCCGCGGTCACTCTCGTGGGCTGACGGTGACGCCCTGATGGCCCCCGCCGAGCGGAAGGAAGGATCCTCATGGCGACCATCCCTGTCCTGTCCACCTCCACGGCCCCGCTGTTCACCAAGTTCACGGTGGGTTCCCTGACGCTGGACAACCGGATCGTCATGGCCCCCATGACACGAGAGCTCTCACCGGACGGCGTGCCCGGGCCCGATGTCGCCGCCTATTACGCCCGCCGGGCGGAGAACGGCGTCGGACTGATCATCACCGAAGGCACGGTCATCGACCACCCGGCCTCGGCGAGCAGTGACGCGATTCCCCGATTCCACGGTGAGGGCGCGCTCGCCGGATGGGCGGGCGTGGTGCGGGCGGTGCACGCCGCAGGCGGCCGGATAGCACCACAGCTCTGGCACGTCGGCCTGGACCCGCTGCTGTGGGGGGCCGCGCCGCGGGCCCGGCGTGCGATGCGAGACGGTGTCCCCCCGATCAGCCCTTCAGGGGTCGATCCGGACGGAGTGACGGGCGACTCTAGCGCCGTCCTCGAGATTGCGGGCCGCCCGATGAGCGAATCCGACATCGCCGATGTCATCGACGCGTTCGCTCGGGCGGCCGCCGACGCTCGCCGCATCGGCTTTGACGGGATCGAGCTGCACGCGGCCCATGGCTACCTCATCGACCAGTTCTTCTGGCAGGTGACGAACCGGCGTACCGATCGTTACAACGGCGGCGTGGCCGACCGCGCCCGCTTCGGTGCCGAGATCGTACGGGCCTGCCGGCGGGCGGTCGGCCCCGGTTTTCCGATCAGCCTGCGTCTCTCCCAGTGGAAGGTCGGTCACTACAACGCCCGGCTCGCGAACGATCCGCCTCAGCTGGAGGCGTTCCTCACTCCGCTCGTTGACGCCGGCGTCGACCTGTTCCACTGCTCGACCCGCCGGTTCTGGCAGCCGGAGTTCGACGGATCCGCTCTCAACCTGGCGGGCTGGGTGAAGAAGCTCACCGGGAGACCCACGATCACTGTCGGATCGGTCGGTCTCAAGGACAGCGACTTCCTGACCTATCTGGACGGTGTGGGCGCCCAGACCGGCGATGTCGACGCGGTCACCGAACGGCTGGAGCGGGGAGAGTTCGACCTCGTCGCCGTCGGGCGCTCGCTGATCGCCGACCCGGCGTGGCCCACCAAAATCCGGGAAGGCCGGCTGGACGACCTCATCGACTTTCGCGCCGACATGCTCAGGACGCTCGACTGACACAGAGCGTGCATTCCGTGGCGCACTGCGGGAGTGGCGACCGTGGTGGCCACACCACCACCCGATCCGGTACTACCAGAACCAGCCTCTGGAATCCGCGATTTCATTTCTTGATAGGACTCTACATGGACGACCAGTCCCTCCGTGACCGCTTCGAGATCATAGAGCTCTGCACGCGAATGGCATGGCACCTGGATCATTGTGAGTGGGAGCTGTTGTTCGAACTCTTCACAGACGAGGTATCCCTGGACTACAGCAGTCTCAACGGCGGAGAGCCACAGGTCGTCTCACGCAAGGACATGGTCGAAAGATGGCGAGGCAATCGAGAAGGACTCACGGCGACGCAGCATTTGGTGTCCAACCTATTGGTGAGCGTTGACGGTAACGCGGGAGAGGCGACCGCCATGTTCCAGGCGACGCACCTTCTCCCGAATCCATACGGCGCCCCGACCTGGACTCTTGGAGGGAAGTACCGATACGGCCTGATCCGCGCGGAGGGTGGTTGGCGGATCAACGCCCTGGCGATGACGATCATATGGGCAGACGGTAATCGCAATATCAGAGACCTCGCCACCCAAGGAAACTGAGGCCGTCCGTGCGCACCGTCACCCTCGCCCTGGATCATTGACCGCTCCGCAGAGCCCTGTTCTCACGGCTCCTAGAGCGGCCCATGCCAACTGTCCTGGAGGGCAAAATGGCCACCAAAGATGCGGTGCCACAAGAGCTTTTCGGCACCTCTGTCGATGAGTTCCTCGGGCCGAGACAATGGCGCTTCTTCGGCGAAGGATTCAAACGGTCCCGGCATCGAATGAGCACCATTCGAATCACCACCGGACCGGACGGCTCAGGACAGGTCGAGTCTCGTGCCTCGGTGGCGTATCCGGCGGACTGGTCGCGCAAGGGTGACGTCGACCAGCGGCCGCATCTGAGCACGATCGATGTCATCGTCATCGGCGCGCAGCTGGCCGAGATGTATCTGGTGCACACTCGCCGGCTCGACCGCGAACAGCGCCGCCGGATGGCGGTGCGGCGGATCAAGGTCAAAGCAGGAAGAAGACCGGTCGAGGAGGACCTGTCCGGCTTTGCGGCGACCGCCCACGTCTCAGGGCCCCTGGCACAGTGCCGAAACAGCCATGACCTTCTCACCACCAGCGTCGAGTGCACCGTCGCGACCATGCAAATCCAGTTCGATATCTGCCACGAAGCGGGTCGCCCGTATCCGGGCCCCGGCTCTTACGAGTCGCCACAGGTGCTTCTCGGCGATGCCGGGGCACGTCTGTTCGGCGCGGGTTACAAGGTCAGGCGGCAACTGGTCGATAACGTCGACGTCGATCTGACGGCACAGACGGCGCGAGCCGTCGTGCGAGTCCTGCTCGATCCCGGCGCGACAGCCCCGAACCAGGGGCTGGAGGGCGAGCGCCCGGCGTCCGCAACGGTGATCGACTGTTTCGTGGCGGGCCTCCAACTCGGCCAGGTACTCCTGTACGAACTGGACGGAGTCCCCCGGGCGCGGAGTAACACACTGTGGATGCGGCGCACCGTTCTGGAATGCGCCGTGCCGCGCCCGGCGCTCGAGGGCCCGACGCCCGTCATCGCCTTCCTGGACAATACCCGGCTACTGAAGAACAGCAAGGCAGAGACCTGGCGCTCGGCCGACATCGTCGCGGAGCTGCACGGAATCGGCATGCGCTGCTCCGTCGTCCATCTCCTTTCCTGACGCACACACGCGAAGCTCGGCCTCGACCAGCGCTGATCCAACGCACGATCCGATGAGGGAGAGAAAATTGAAGCTGGCGATCTCCGGAACCTACTCGGTTGGAAAGACCATCACCACCATGGCGGTATCCCACCTCACCGGAATTCCGCGCAGTGCCGCCCTGACGATGCGCGAGCTGTTGCCGATCTCGGTTCCGGGAAAGACCCTCGAAGAGTGCACCGCGCCGGAGATAATCATGCTCATCATGCGCCGCAATCAGGTGCGTGCGGTTAACGAAAGTCACCTACCCGATGGGTTCGTCTCCGACGGGTCGTCGCTCCACGAGTGGTGCTACGGCACCGTCCGCGTCCTGGTCGGCATCAATCCGAACGAATCCGCGCACGTGGACTCGGTGGAGATGACGGATGAGATCCGGTTCTACGCGGGTGTCCTGGAGCAGATGGGCATACCGGCCCGGCAACACGCTAAGGCCGCCTACGACGCGTTCGTCCACCTCCCCATCGAGTTCCCCCTCGTAAAAGACGGTCATCGTCCGGTGAATGAACGGTTCCGCGCCCTGGCCGATGAGATGTTGCTCAAGGTGATCGACGACCTGCAGATACCGGTACACATCGTCGGCGGATCCATCCCGGAGCGTTTGGAGAAGATCATGGATATCTTCGGCTTCACGGCCCGAATGAGCATCGATGAGGCCATCGAACGAGCCCAGCAGGACTACGCGAAGATCGACACGACCCCGGAGACCGCCCGCGTCCCGGTCAGGGCGCAATGACCCGGGCGGCCGTCCTCTCCGGGTTGGGCACAGCGCTTCCACCTCGTCTGGTGACCAATGACGAACTGTCGCTCCGGCTGAACACCTCCGACGAATGGATACGGTCCAGAACCGGGATAGGGCAGCGTTACTGGACGGACCGGATGGCGACGAGCGATCTCGCCGTGGATGCCGGCCGCCGCGCGCTGAAGGCCGCGGACGCCGACCTGGTCGACCTCGTGGTGCTCGCCACCACCACTCCCGACCATCCGTGTCCGGCCACCGCACCGGACGTCGCCTCGCGTCTCGGACTCGGCCGAGTGGCGGCCTTCGACGTCGCGGCCGTCTGCAGTGGTTTCGTATATGGCCTGGCCACCGCGGCCGCCCACATCGAAGCGAGACTCGCGGAACGAGTGCTGGTGATCGGCGCCGAGACGTTCTCCACCATTCTCGATCCGGACGACCGCAGCACCTCGATCATTTTCGGTGATGGCGCCGGTGCGGTGGTCCTGCGGGCCGGCCGGGACGACGAGCCCGGAGCGCTTCTCGAATCCGATCTCGGGAGCGACGGATCACTGACGGAACTCATTCGCGTTCCGGGCGGGGGTTCGCGTCAGCGGACCACATCGACCGACCCGGACCTTGCGCCCGCCCACCTGACAATGGACGGCAGAGCCGTCTTTCGCCATGCGGTCATGCGGATGGCCGAATCGGCGCAGACCCTTCTCACACGGACGGGCTGGGGCCCCGAATCGGTCGACTGCCTCGTGGCCCACCAGGCCAACGTCCGTATCCTGCACGCCGTGGCCGACCAGCTCGGAATCGACCGGGACCGCACCGTGATCGACCTCGACCGGGTGGGCAACACCTCCGCGGCATCGATCCCCCTGGCGCTGTCACGGGCAGTCGAGACCGGTCGGCTCATTCCCGGTCACCGTGTCCTGCTGAGCGCCTTCGGCGCCGGAGCGACGTGGGGCTCCATCGCGCTGACCTGGCCTGACATCACCGCAGACTGAAATCGATGAACCGTCCGGCACATGGGGGACGGAAACCGCGCGCCGAAGGAGACATGTCATGACCGACTCGGTTGCCGAGCGCATCATCGCCGTCATGGCCGAGAACCTTCAGGTGGCCGCAGCCGTGATCACGCCGGCCACCGTGTTCGACGACCTGGAACTCGACTCTCTCGTCCTTGTGGAACTCTCGGTGATCCTGCGGCGAGAGTTCGGCGTTGAGGTCAGCGACGACGAACTGGCCGACAGCGGGACCGTCGGGAACGCGGCCACCCTCGTGAACGAAAGGATCGCTGGGGCGTGAGACGGCCATCGCTCGGAGGCCCGTCGACAACGCCGCCGAGCCAGCGTCCCCGATCCCACGCTCAGTAGGGAAGATACCCATACTTACGCGGATCGCGGCGGCTTAGAGGTTGCGTCCACGGAAGTGGTGTACGAGGTCAAAAGGGTGCTCTCGGAGGCAGGGACTCGGGGCGTCGCCATCGCGAGCGATCAGCGCCGACGCGGGCCCGTTGTTTGCTCGTTGTCTGCTCGTATGTCGCGGCACGGCCCGGCAGCACCCGATACGGCGCCGGGTCGATGCGCTACGAAGGGAATCGCGAACGCGGACCAAATGGCATGTAGTGGTACTGTGAAACACGAGGCGGTACCGTGTCGAGTAGGGAATTCCTGCATTTTCCTGGACTTTTAATCCGTGGGTTCGAAGTCGCAGGCAGCAGGCCGGGGTCAACTCGGGCATTCCGGAAGCCGCAGGTTATGGCTGTTACCGAAGGTGTGCGGCGAGTGCGTCAGAGCGTCGGCGTCACCATGACCGAACCAGGCGCGACCAACCCCGCGGCGCAGCCGAGCGACGACACCGACTCCGGTGATCATCTGCCGCTGTTCGGCAAATCCGTCGTCGTCACCGGATCCATGACCGGACCACTGGCTGAGCTGTCCCGCAACCAGATGAACGGACTCATCGAACGCGCCGGGGGACGGGCGTCCTCGTCGGTCTCCGCCCGCACCCGCTTGGTCGTCACGGGAGACAACGCCGGCTCGAAGAAGGCCACGGCCGAGATTCCCATCGCCGCTCCGGAGGAGTTCGCCGTTCTCGTCGCCGACTTCATCTGACCGGCCGCCCGGGCCGCGGCCGCAATGCTCGCCGGTCGCCGTCGACCGCCCAGACCTTTCCCGGGCGGTCGACGGCGCTGATGAGAGGCCGATGCCAACGAGCACGACGTTCATCGCTAATGCACGCCGGTCCCTACCTATAGAGCTCACGGCGTATGGGGCGGCGCGGTCATGTTCCGTTGCGCGCCAAGCGAGGATCGCCATGTCGTCCTGGCGTTGTCTGCCGGTCCATCGCGTGACGCTGTGTGCCAGGGCGTCCACCAGTTCGTGCGGTGAGGAGTGTCTGGCGTGAGCGAGTCCGAGGCTGGGGTCGTAGAAGGTTCCGTGCTGGTCACGGGCCTCGGTGATGCCGTCGGTGACCAGCAGCAGTGTGGCGCCGGGCGGCCAGTCGATGGTGTCCGGCTGAGCCGCGCCGTTCGCCGTCGGTAGGTCCATGCCGAGGGGAAGGTCGGGAGCGCTCGGCTCCAAGGTCGCCACACGGCCGGCGTGTAGGAGGTAGGGAGGTGTGTGTCCGAGGCTGAGCAGGCACATTCTGGTCGCATCCGGTGGGATCTCGACGAGCAGAGCGGTGACGAAGCCTTCTTCGAGGTGATCCACGAGCTCAGGGCACCTCTCCCGTGCGAGCGTAGCGTTGAGCCGGTCGGCCAGCTCCGGCAGCGTCACGGCTTCCTCGGCCTCATGCCGGAACGCGCCGATGACGAGGCAAACGGTGGAAACCGCCTTCAATCCCTTGCCGCGGACGTCGCCGATGATCGCCCGGATCCCGAACCGGGTGGTCCGCACCGCGTACAGATCGCCGCCGACGCGTGCCCCGGCCTGAGCCGCTTCGTAGCGCGCGGCGATCTGCAGCGGCCCCAGCGCGGTCGGCGGATCCGGCAGCACCGCCCGCTGCGCCGCCTCCGCGATGTCCCGGGCCACCGCCAGGTTATGGGTCTGCCGATCCATCAGCCACTTGGTCCACAATCCGATGACGCCCACCAACAGCACGATCGCCAGATCGACGAGCAACGCTGTCATCGCGCGGCGTAGTAGGAGATCGACCCCAACCGACACGACACCCGCCACCGCCGCGGTGGTCGCGCTCGACCGCCACGGAAGCAGGACACCGGCCACGAGCGGAGCAGCCGCCAGGAAAGGCAGACCGACATAGGGCTGCGGGCCCAACAGATCGGCCGCTGCCCCTCCGGCGATCATCAACGTCGGCATACCCCGAAGCACGACAACAGCGTCGATGCGCAGACGTTTCACGCCTTCCCCCCCGGAAGCTCCTCACGATGCCCCTGAACAGGGACGATACCCGCCGCCCCAAAGGACCGCTTTGAGCGGCGCGGTGGTGCCGGTTCAGGGCGAGGGCGATGTGATCCGCGTCTGGTTCGTCGGCGGTTGGCTGGGAGGTTGTACCCGGGCGGCCGGGTGGTGCCTGTGGGAGGATTTACCAAGATCACGGCACGCGAGCACACATGGAGCACACGTGGTCGCCAGACCGCCCTAAAACTAAGCGTGTGCCTAAGAAGTGCCTATGGGGCAGGGTTGGCTTGGTCGGGTGCCGTTCGGGACGGATGGATGCGCAGAAGCCATCGTCATGTCGAACACTCACGATTGGTCCCAGCAAGAGCAGCGAGGGCAGGTGCTCGGGCCTGTATCCGATCGCCGGCCGGCCGGCACGCAAGGACCACACTGCGTGCGCTCACAACACCAGCAGGCCTCTGGAGGAGCTCGCCGGTCGGCGGCGTCCGCCGACGCCCGCCCAGGGAGACCGGAGCCTGTGACCCCATCGTCTGGTCCTCGGGACGAGCCGCTGGTGTACACGCCTGAAGACGCTGCGGGGTTGCTCGGGGTCATCGATAACCATGACCATCCGCAGGTGTTCATCACCCCGGACGGGCACTGGCACCGACGATCCAACTTCGCCCGCCGCCTATGGCGGCCCGCCTGCGACGGCGACACCGCCCGCAAATGGCCGCCCATCCTGCCCGGGGCGGTCTTCCACGGCCTGCGCCATCACCACAAGACCGTCCTGGACGAACTCGGCATCGAAGACGCCCTCAAGTACGAGCGGATGGGACACCGGATGCCCGGCATCGCCGGCGTCTACAGCCATGTCACCGATCCCATGCGGCAAAAGCTGGGGGACCGGCTTGAGCAACGCTGGACCACCCTCACGGCTCGCCGGCCGTAATAGTGACCCCGACCCATCTCGTGGCGAGGGGGAGCACGGCCGGGAGCATCGCCGGGAGCACTGCTCCCGATGACCCCGACCCACGAAAAGGACTGACCGACCTATCGAATGGGTAGTCCCGATCAGCTGTGGAGCACCCTGCTCCCGATCTGCTCCCGATTCGGTCCGGTCGTCAGCATCGATTTCGGGCATCGCGAGCGATGGGGGCGCCTCGTCAAACAAGCTGGCCTCGGCGGCGAGTTCGAACGGGAAGCTGCTGCGCGAGTTTGAACCCGCTGGGGGAAGCCACACAGGTGGGAACGGGCGCGACCTGCGTATTTGCGACGGTCAGCTGATCAGTCGGCTGCTGAAGGGCCGATGCGAACTCTGCGACGCAACAGACCGGATACAAGTACATCAGGTCCGTAAACTCGCAGATCCAGGAAAGTTCGGACAGTCACCGCCTCAGTGGGCACAGGTCATGGCGAAAAGACGACGCAAGACCCTGGTCGTCTGCCAAAACTGCCACGACCACATCCACAACAGGCAACCCACCGCCGCCACCACGCAGCAGTCACCGGAGAGCCCGCTGCGGTGAAAGCCGCACGGCGGGTTCGGGAGGAGGCCGTCGGATAAGGACCAGCACCCGATGGCGCCTCGCCGACGGCCCACCTCACCCCTCGCCGCCGACCCCCTGTCAGGTCGCAGGTAGTCCGACCCGCGTCGGCGCCGCCGGCATGGCGACGATCCGTCTGACGCGGGTCGTGGCTTCAGCGCCCGTGATCCGCACCGCCCAGGAGCAGAGGTGGCGTAAGCGCCAGAAAACTCTGACTTCGGATCTTTCACGGACGTAACATCCACGTCGTACGCTTCGGCGATGATCAAGGGTCCGGAATCCGTCGCCATCGGTGTCGAGGAGGAGTTCCACACCGTCGACCTGGAGACCCGGACGCTCATCCCCCGGGCGGACCGGCTCCTGGCGCAGCTGACCCCGAGCCGGTTCGGCTCGGAACTGCAGCGGTCGGTGGTGGAGACCAACAGCCGGCCGTACGTCCGCCTGATCGACCTGGCCGAGGATCTCGCGGCTCTCCGGCGCGGCGTGGTGTCGGCGGCCGAGGGGCTGGGGCTCGGCATCGTCGCGGCCGGTACCGCGCCGGTGGCCGACCTCGACGTCCTCAAGGTCACGCCGGATCCCCGCTACGAGAACATGCTCGACGAGTATCAGCTGCTCGCCCGCGAGCAGCTGATCTGCGGCGCCCAGGTGCACGTGGACGTCGGCGACCGCGACCTCGCGGTGACCGTCGCGCACCGCCTGGCGCCGTGGGGCCCCGTGCTGCTCGCGCTGTCGGCGAGTTCCCCGTTCTGGCTGGGCTCCGACACCGGGTACGCCAGTTACCGCACGCTCCTGTGGTCGCGCTGGCCGACCACCGGGGCGATCGGCCCGTTCGCGGCCGCGGCGGAGTACGACCGGATGATCGATGACCTCGTACGCTCCGGGGTGATCAGCGACTCGGGGATGATCTACTACGACATCCGGCCGTCCGCGCACCTGCCAACGCTCGAGCTGCGGATCCCCGACGCGTGCCCGCGCCTGGAGGACGTCGTCCTGCTCACGGGGCTGTTCCGGGCGCTCGTCATCGACGAGATCGCGGCGGTGGCCGACGGGCGGCCGGCGCTTCCGGCGCGACCGGAGCTGGTACGGGCCGCGACGTGGCGCGCCGCCCGGTCGGGGCTGGAAGGAGAGCTGGTCGATCCGGTGACCGGCGTTCCGGTGCCGCCACGCCGGGCCCTCGAAACGCTGCTGAACCGGCTGCGCCCCCGGCTCGAGGAGTCGGGGGACTGGGAACTCGTCGCGGAGCTGGCCGCAGCGGTCCTGGCGCGCGGCAGCTCGGCGGCCCGTCAGCGGCAGGCGTACGCGCGCGGCGGCCTGCACGAGGTCGTGGACATGCTCGTGGCCGAGACTCGGGCGAACACCGAATGGGTGCCGGGCGCCGGGCCCGCGCGCACGGCCGTGACCTCGATGCTCACCGGCTACGACACCTCCGGCGACGAGGCGATCGTCTTCGACGGCAGCGCCCGCGGCCCGTACGGCATGGTGCTGTCCGCGCTCGACCGCATCGGCCCGGACGGCCTGCGGGAGCGGGAGCGTCAGCGCGACGAGGTGCAGCGGCGGCTCGGCATGACGTTCCGGGTGGAGGGCGAGGAGGAGGATCGGCTGTTCCCGGTCGACCTGGTGCCGCGTGTGGTCGGCGCCGAGGACTGGGCGTTCCTCCGGGAGGGCCTCGTCCAGCGGGTGCGGGCGCTGGAGGCGTTCGTACGGGACGCGTACGGGGAGCGCGCGGCGGTGCGGGACGGCGTCGTCCCGGCCTGGGCGATCGACGATTCGCCCGGCCTGCACCCAGCCGGGCGGCGGGTGCCGGCGGGGGTGGTCCGGTGCGCGGTCGCGGGCATCGACCTGGTCAGCGACGACGCGGGCCGCTGGGCGGTGCTCGAGGACAACCTGCGGGTGCCGTCCGGGATCGGGTACGCGATCGCGAACCGGTGGCTCGCCGGCCGGGTCCTCCCCGAGCTGCTGATGGCTTCCCACCCGCCCGCTCCGGCGCGCGCCGTGGCCGTGCTGCGCGCCGCGCTGACGGCGGCCTCCCCGGAGCTGGCGGTACTGACCTCCGGGCCGTCGGACTCGGCGTTCTTCGAGCACCGGCTGCTCGCCGCCGAGATGGGCGTGCCCCTGGTCCAGCCGGGCGACCTGACCGCCACGGCCGACGGCGTACGGACGGCCGGCGGGGAGCCGCTGCGGATGCTGTACCGCCGCATCGACGAGGACGACCTGTTCCGGGCGGCGGGCGCCGACGGACGGCCCCTGGGCCCCGGGCTGCTCGAGGCGGTCGGGAACGGCGCCGTGGTGCTGGCCAACGCGCCGGGCAACGGCGTGGCCGACGACAAGTCGCTCTACGCCTACGTACCGCGCCTCGTCGAGTACTACCTCGGCGAGCGGCCCGTACTGGCCGGCGTGCCGACCTTCGTCTGCCGGGACCCCGAGCAGTGCACCGAGGCCCTGGACCGCCTCGAGGAACTGGTCGTCAAGCCGGTCGACGGGTACGGCGGGCAGGGCGTCGTGATCGGCCCGGACGCGTCGCGGACCGAGCTCGACGAGGCGCGCGCCCGGATCTTGGAGGAGCCGGCCCGCTGGATCGCGCAGGAGACGGTGAGCCTGTCGACGCACCCGACCCTGGCGGACGGACGGCTGGAGCCGCGGGCGGTGGACCTGCGCGCGTTCGTGTGCCTGGAGCCGGAGCCGGTGGTGGTACCGATCGCGCTGACCCGGGTCGCCCCGAGCGGCAGCCGGATCGTCAACTCGTCGCAGGGAGGTGGGTCCAAGGACACCTGGCTGATGCAGTGACCACGGCGAGGAAGGACGCGCGCATGGCCGAGAGGAGCCGCCGATGTGCGGGCTGAGCGGTGAACTGCGGTTGGACGGAGGTGCCGCCGACGTCGCGGCGGTGGCGCGGATGACGGCGGCCATGGAGCCGCGCGGCCCGGACGGCTCGGGGTTGTGGGCCCAGGGGCCGGTCGCGCTGGGCCACCGCCGCTTGAAGATCATCGATCTGTCGGACAAGGCCGCGCAGCCGATGACCGACAGCGAGCTGGGCCTGGCCGGTGTCTTCAACGGCTGCCTGTACAACTACCGCGAGCTGCGCGACGCGTTGCGCGGCGAGGGCTACCGGTTCTTCTCCACCTCCGACACCGAGGTCCTGATCAAGGCGTACCACCGGTGGGGCGCCGAGTGCGTCCGGCGGTTCATGGGGATGTTCGCCTTCGCGATCGTGGAACGGGACACCGGACGGCTGGTGCTGGGCCGCGACCGGCTCGGCATCAAGCCGCTCTACGTGAGCCAGGACGCGGAGCGATTGCGTTTCGCCTCCACGCTGCCGGCGCTGCTGGCCGGCGGCGGCGTGCCGACCGACCTCGACCTGGTGGCGTTGCACCACTACATGACGTTCCACTCGGTCGTGCCGGCGCCCCGCACGATCCTCACGGGGGTGCGGAAGCTGCCGCCCGCGACCGTACGGACGATCCGGCCGGACGGCACCGCGGAGGACCTGACGTACTGGCGGCCCGACTTCACGCGGCACCTGTCCCCCGGCGACTGGAGCGACGCGGTGCTGGAGTCCCTGCGGACGGCGGTCGACCGGCGCATGGTGGCCGACGTGCCGGTCGGGGTGCTGCTGTCGGGCGGCCTGGACTCCAGCTTCATCGTCGCGCTGCTGGCCGAGGCGGGACAGCGGGACCTGAAGACGTTCAGCATCGGGTTCGCCGCGGCGGGCGGGGAGTCGGGCGACGAGTTCGCCTACTCCGACCTCATCGCGGAACGCTTCGGCACCGACCACCACAAGATCCGGATCGACGACTCCCGGCTGCTGCCCGCCCTGACCGGCGCGGTGGAGGCGATGAGCGAGCCGATGGTCAGCCATGACGCGGTCGCCTTCTACCTGCTGTCCCAGGAGGTGTCCCGCCACGTCAAGGTCGTGCAGTCTGGACAGGGCGCGGACGAGGTGTTCGCCGGTTACGACTGGTACCCGCCGCTGGCCGGCGTGCCCCGGGAGTCGGCCGCCGAGGCGTACGCGAAGGTGTTCTTCGACCGGCCTCACGCCGCGCTGGCGGAGACCCTGAACCCCGGGTACCTCGTCGACGACGTCAGCGGGGTGTTCGTCCGCGAGCACTTCGCGGCGCCCCACGCCGAAACGGCGCTCGACGCGGCGTTGCGACTCGACACGACCGTCATGCTGGTCGACGATCCCGTCAAACGCGTCGACAACATGACGATGGCCTGGGGGCTGGAGGCACGTACACCGTTCCTCGACCATGAGCTGGTGGAGCTGGCCGCGGCCTGTCCGCCCGACGCCAAGCTCGCCGCGGGCGGAAAGGGGGTTTTGAAGGACGCGGCCCGGGGACTGGTCCCCGACGCGGTCATCGACCGGACCAAGGGGTACTTCCCGGTGCCCGCGATCCGTCACCTGTCCGGACCCTACCTCGAACTGGTCCGGGAGGCGCTCACCGCCCCGGCGGCGCGCAAGCGCGGTCTGTTCCGGGAGGATTACGTCGAACGGCTGCTGGCCGCGCCGAGCGACCACCGGACCACCCTGGGCGCCAGCGCCCTGTGGCAGCTCGGACTTCTCGAACTCTGGCTCCAGTCCCACGGAGTCTGAAATCCATAAATCTCCGGAAGGAGTACGCATCTCGATGTGCCGTCACTTCGCCTGGCTCGGCGAGCCGCGCACCCTGACCGAGCTGATCTTCCAGCCCTCGTACGGGCTGCCGCGCCAGGGCGACCGGCCGCGCTGGCAGAACATCGAGCTCGTGAACCGGGACGGTTTCGGGGTCGGCTGGTTCCCGTCCGGGTCGGCGAGACCGGCGGTCTCCTATCGCCGCGCTGTGCCGTTCGACCAGGACGCAGGGTTCCCCGCGCTCGCGGGTGAGGTGTCCACGGCGTGTGTGCTCGGCGCGGTACGCGGCGCGAGCCCGGGCATGCCGATCGAGGAGGCCGCCACCGCGCCGTTCACCAACGGCGCCTGCCTGCTCAGCCTGAACGGCCACCTGAACCGCGAGAAGACGGCCCCCCTCCTTCGCCCGGGCTACGCGCCCGAGTCCACATGCGACGCGGCGCTGCTGGCCGTACTGCTGTGGCAGCGGCTCGACGAGGGGCACCCACTGCCGCTCGCCGTGCTGGGGTTGCTGCGGGAGATCGCGGCCCTGGACGCGAACGCCTGCCTGAACATGCTCGCGACCGACGGCACGCGGATCGTGGCCACGACCTGGGGGGAGACCCTGTGCTACCGGGTCGCGGCGGACGGCGTGCTCGTCGCCAGCGAGCCGCACGACGACGCCGACGACTGGATCCGGGTCCCGGACCGGCATGTGCTGGTGGCCGACACCCTCGGTGTCGACGTCCGCCCGATCGACGCCGAACCGTCCCTGGCGGATCCGCACGCCGGCGAAGCCCTGCCCGCCGGACTCGCCCTGCCCGTGGCCGGTGAACCCGCCGCCTGACGCTCGCGGAAACGGCCCCCTCTGGACGGCTAAGGACGCGACGCCCCATGTGGTGCCACAACCCTGTGCTGGACATCTGAGGGCGCGTTCGGGCCGGTGGACCGCCCTGACGGAATCGGTAGTCATGTCTACCCGTGACGTGTCTTCCGGCGAGACAGTCCCTGGCCGTCTTACCCTCGGCGGCATGTCCACCGATGTTCCAACTGGCCGGCACGCACTCCGCAGCCTGTCCCGGCGGTGAGATAGCTGACCGGGGATGAACCTGGCCATGATCGCGTGGGTGCTTGTGGGCAATGGTTGGCGGTCAAGGCCGTGCAGGTGGTGTTTCCCCTGCGCGGCAACCCACGCTACTGGCGGTACTGGCTGGCCGGGCTGGCGTCTTCGGCCGGCACGGCCATGGCGACCGGTGCGGTCGCGGCCGCGGTCCTTGATCACGGTGGCGGTGCCGGCGGGGTCGCGATGGTGCTGATGGGACAGATGGTCGCCCAGATCATCATGCTGCCGATCGGCGGCGGTCTGGCCGATCGGCTGCCACGGATTCGCCTGATCGTGGCCGTGGAGATGGCGATCGGCGCCTTGGTCGCCGTGCAAGCCACATTGATCGCCTCGGGGCACGCACGGGTGCTGAGCCTGGCGTTGATCGCCGGCGGCGTCAGCGTCGCCGGAGCCTTCGCCGAACCCGCCCGAGTCGGGCTGATCACGGACCTGGTCCCGGCCGAACACCGGCAGCAGGCCAACGCTTTGGCCAAGCTCACCCACTACAGCATGATCACCTGCGGGCCGAGCGCGGGCGGCGTCGTGGTCGCAACGGCCGGGCCCGCTTGGGGCGTCGGCGTCAACGCCGCCAGCTTCTGGGCGTCAGGGCTGCTGCTGATCGGCATCACTGTCCCACCCGCGCACCGCGCCGCCAGCCGATTCGCCGCTGATCTGGCTCAAGGATGGCGGTTGGTGGCCCGGACCCCGTGGATCGCATGGAAGGTCGCGGCGGGGTCGGTTGTGGTGGCCGGGTGGCATCTGGCGTACGGGATCGTCGGACTCACCTACGTCCAGACCCGCCTGGGCGGCCCTGCTGCCTGGGGACTGATCGCCTCCAGCCTCGGGCTCGGCATGGTCGCCGGATCATTGATCGCGTTGTCGTGGACGCCACGCCGCGCCGGATACGCCAACTGCGTGGCCACCGTCCCGATGGCGCTCCCGGGAGCGTGTATGGCCGTCGCGGCACCGCTGCCGGTGATCGCCGCCGCCGTGGCCCTGGCCGCAGCCGGGCTGGCGGTCGCAATGGTGACCTGGCGCAGCGTCATCCAGCGGAACATCCCCGAAGCGTTGCAAGGCCGCGTCGCCGCCTGGACCACCATCGGAGAAATCGGCCTCGCACCCGTGGCCTACCTGCTGGTCGCTCCCGCCACCACCGCCCTCGGACTCCGCACGACCCTCGCGGTCTGCGCGATCGCGATCAGCACCTCCGCGCTGGCCCCGCTACTGCACCCCTCCGTCCGCCATCTCACCTTCGACGCCGCGCCATCACCAGAGCGCACTCTCGCGACGCCCTCACCGCAACGGTGATCACTTACGGGGTGCAAGCAAGGGAAAGGAGTCCCTTCTACTCTGGGCGGTCGCTGGGCTATTGCGGGTAGGCCAGCTCCAGGTGGGCGGCGGCGGATTGTTGAGGTAATCCGCCCACTGGCACCCAGACGGCTGCGCGCAGGCCTCCAACCAGGTGTTACACGTCCGGCACAGGATCCCCGGATCCGCATGGTCGCCGGCCTGTGTGTGCGTAACGGAGGCTCGCGGCTCTTACTGTCGGCCCTCGCGCCTACGGATGTGTTCGTCGGCTGTTGGCGTGATGTGAACTGACGTTCCCGAAATCTGGCCAGCCTGGATTATCGATCCGAACTGCACGTCCCCGCTATTGACGTTGTAGACGGGCCCTGCCGGGCGGGACGCCAGCGGGTCAAGCAGGCGCCGTAGTTCGTCCTGAGCGGTTGCATCTGATCCTAGGAGAAGGCCCAGCCGAGTGCGCCAGTCGGCCTCGATGACGGCTGCCTTGGTGTGATCGTCTTCAAGGTGGGCGGTCAGGAGCTCGATCCGTGAGGTTTCCAACTCTCGCAGCGGGCCGTCTGCCGCGCCGCCGTGAGCGAACAACCGTGCGAATCCCTCCTTCATCTGCGTCCAGGAGTCCGAGACCATCAGTCCGATGAGTGCTGTCGCTCCGCTGGTTGCCAGCGCGGCCAGTTCAGCTTCCACTGTCTGTTTCTCCTGTGGGCTCGGCGTCGCCTGGTGGGTCGTATCGGCGTATCAGTTCGTCGGCTACGTCGTGTCGTCCGTGCATGGCGGCGCAGTCGGCTACCCGCCGGGCGAACAGGCGGCGCTGCGGGTCGCATTCATCGAACTGCATCGTTTGGAGGAAGGCGTCGAAGCGGTCGGCGGGGGAGTCCTCGCGCTCCGGCGCCCATCCCGCGTCCGCGCCGTTGGGGCTGGTATGAACCGGATCCGGCACGTGTTGTGAGGCGAATGCCGAGATTAACTGTTGGAAGGTCTCGGGCATATCGGTGTTATTCGCTGCGGAGGAGAGCTGTGCGAGAAGACCGATGTCCTGCACGGTCTTCTCCACGTGGTCGTCATTTCTGGCGAGCCACCAGACCACGGCGCTGCCGGGGTCCTTCAGTACGTCTCCGCTCAGATATGCGCGCTTGTTCTGCTCGTACTTTCGCTCGTGTTCCCAGATGGCTTCTTCCTTGCGGACAGACGCGAGCTTGTCCAACCGCTCCTGGTCCTGGCTGGGAAGAACGAGTTGGACCGACTCGGCCATCGCCCGGAGACGTCCCTTGGGGTCTGGCAGCATCTCACCCAGCAGGCCGGCCAGCTCATGCCGGACGAGGGAGGCATGGCTCGGGTCTCGTCGTTCCGTGATCTCGCGGGCGCGTGTCAACACAGCGTCGACGGCAAGGGCCGCCATGTTCACCTCGGATTCGTCCATGACGGACGTCGCTGGTGACCAGAGCGCCGTCGCAGAGAACAAGAAAGAGTAGTCCTCGAGGTTGGTCGGCAGAAGGACGTCGCTGACGCGCGTTCTCCTGAGGTCCGTTGACGGACCGCCGGTCAACGTGAAGGTGGGCTCCGGCCGTGGGGATGCGCCGGAACGGTTGCCTATGGTCTTCGCCACCAGGACGAGCGCGGTCGCGAGGGCCACGATCAGGATGAGTGATGCCCAAAGCGGCCAGGGGGCGAACAAGATCAGGCCGATCAGGAGCGTTCCGCCGGTGACTGTCGAGTACAGCGTCACGGTGTTTCGGCCGGCGCTCATGACGCTCTCCGCTTGTTCTTGTGAGTCATGCGGGCTGGACTCCTTGTGCGATGTTGATCTTCTGCATGACCGAGCCGCTGAGCGACGCGCACTGTTCGCGTGTCATGGTGTAGAAGTGGGCGAGAACGCTTGTGCGCTGCGCGCCTCCGCCGATGAGGACGTCGAGAAGCGCGTGCCGATACCGCTCGTTCCCGGCGGCGACGTGCAGCCACCGCCGCACTTGTGGAGCCCACTCCTCATGCGGGCGCTGCGCGAACGCGAGCGCCCAGCCGATGGTCAACTGACGGCGTACGCTGTTTTCTGCGATGAGCGGATGGCCGCGCTTCCCGGGATCGGTGAGCGACTCTGGATCGGCGAGCTCCAGGAACAGGTCGACATCGGCTGGCCACTTACCTGGTTCGCTGGGGTCGGTGAGACGGTTCAGCATCTGGCGACGGAGTCGAGGGGCCCCGCTTACCAGCTGGATGAGCGTTTCTCGGGCGCGGGTGCCGTGTTCCCGTCTCGCCACATGGTGGAGCCGGACCAGGGCCTCGTCCGGATGTTTCGTCATCATCTCGTCGCGACAGGCGACGATGATCACTTCGGCGAGCCGGTCCGACAGGTTGGTGATGCGTGACCACTCGTAGATCTGGCGGCGGAAGAAGCGGCCTTGCTTCTCGTGTTGGAGGCCGCGTTGGAGGACAACAGCGGCTGCCTCCATCTTGCGGGGGGTCGTGGGATTTGCGGTCCACTGGTTCACCAGCGACACCAAAGCCGGCCGGTATCTTTCGTTCAGGCACTGGTCGGTGAACCACGTGACCAGATTCTCCCGCTCGCGGGAGGTGAGATCCGTCATGTCGACGGTTTCGCGTACCCACTCCTGGATGTGGCCGTGGAGCTCCGGCATGTGGGTCCAGAAATACGATCGGACCGCCGCGTCATAGTCGAGTTTGCGGAACCGGACGTTTCCGGTGGAGTCGAGCTCCGCGCCGATTTCCTCGAGCCTGTGATCGAGGGGATCCCGCACCAGGATTGGGCTCTCGTCACGTGGATGTTCCACCGTCTTCAGGAGCGAGGCGCTGGCGCGGTGGACGATGTCGGCGTGTGCTTCATGCAGTATCGCGGTGGCCAGCAGCAACGCGCGCGGTGGCCCTTCGGTCAAGCCGGCTACCAGGGTGGCCACGTCCTGTTCCTGGCCGGACAGCGCCTGATCGGCCGTCTCGCACCAGGCGATGAAGCCGCTCTCGCGGTCCTTCTCCCGGGCCCGGACGATCAGCGCGACGTACTTTCGGATCTGGTCCATGCGCCGGGCCGTGTCCAGGAACCGGAGCGGAGGAAGACGTGTGGGCTGAGGAATGTCTTCCGCCATCAGATAGCGGGACAGCACATCCCCGACTGCCGGACGCTGGATCTCGACGCGGTATTGCGCCAATGTCGACCCGAGATCGTCCACCGTGTCCGGAAGAACGACGACGAGGTAGGCGTCGCGCTGGCGCACGGTTGCGCGTAGCGAAGACAGCTCCGCGTGGACCTCACCCCAGAGCTGCCCGTCAACCTGAGAAAGGTCCAACCACACCCGGTCGCCGTCGCCTACATGGTCGGGATTGATCCGGGACGCATCCTCCTTTCCCTGTAGCACCACCTCGTGGAGCTGCTCGGCATCGTTCCTCAGCTCCCACAGGAGCATCTTCGCGGCGGCGACCCTGCCGCTGCCCGGCGGTCCGTCCAAGAAGACGGTGCGGGATGCCTCCAGAACGTCTCGTGCTTCGCCCAGCCCCGCAGGAGGGACGAAACGCTGTGAGAGCCACCGCAGTTCGTCTGCGGGCTGCTTGCGGGGCGCTCTGCCGGGTGAATCGAGCTGGAGCAGGTAATGCGTGGAATTGATGTCGCCGGTTCCGGTATGCACGTCTCCGCGTGTGCCGGAGACGTGTACTTCGAACGAGTCGCTCAACGTTCGTCCTCGTCGCTGCGCGTCCTGCCGAAGCGGTGGCTGACGCCCCCGTGGTTATCGCCCTGGATGTACGTCGCCCCGTCGCCGGAGAAGTGCTGGGAGTTCTGGTTGATATCGCCTTTCCCGGTGTGGATCGGGCCGCGGTTTCCCTTGATGACGGTGCCGACATCGCCGGTGATGTGCCGGCTTTGCGTGACCGTCCCGTGCACCTCGCTCGCCGAGTTGTGCACGGTGCCTGGATCCGCCGATGGGGAAGCTTGGCGATCGGCCTTCCTGAGCGCGGGAACCTGGTCGGCGAGTGCGTCACCGATACGCCTGACGTCCGCTTCGCTGTCACGTGGGTCCAACCGAAGGGACTGAACATCGGCGAGCCGCGCCAGCTCGGCCGGCAGATCCGTCGCCTTCAGCCGTTCGGTCTTCCGGCCCTTCAGCACGGGCATGATCGTCACGTGTGACGCGTACGCTTCCAGGATCTCCCGACGCACCCAGTCGTCCTCATCCCGGAGCCGGGGATGGTGAGCCCAGTCCGGGCCCATGATGGCGAGGAGTACAGCGCTATTCCGTATGGCGTTCAGTAGGTGGTCGGCATAGGGACCGCCCGGTGGGATGGATGTGGTGGCGCGGAAGATCCGCTCTTTCCCGAACCGATCGGACAGGCCCCGCGCGAGTATGGTGGCGGCCTCGTCGCCGTCGCCGGTGCGGTAGTTGATGAACACGTTCTGCATGCCGGGGGTTCCTCTCTATCGGGTGACGGTTCGCAGCGTGGTGCTGAGCTCGGGCGCCAGCTCGCGCACGGAGGCGTTTTTCGGATGGCGGGACAGCGTGCGCGCGAGGCTGCGCAGGTCCGAGCCGACGGTCGCTGAACCGATGGTGATGATGCTGTGGAGTAGTTCACGGGTTAGCTGACAGGCGTGATCGACCTCGCCAGCCGCGGCGTAGGCGAGCGCGCGCCGTACACCGAAGCGGACCTGCGTACGCACGGCTTGTTGCGGCACCTGCGTCAACTGTGCGCTGACTACTTCGGCCGCGGCCTGCGGCCTTCCCAGGTCGTATAGGCACCAGCCCCTGATCATCTCCGCTGGGTCGGCCAGGTTCGTCGTGCCGATGAGAGGTGTGTCTGAGGTCGGCGTGTTGGGAACGAGAAGGGCGCGAGCCCGTTCCAGGCTGCGCATGCAGGCGTTGTAATCACCGGCGAGCGCGTGTCCTTGAGCTTCCCGTTGCGCGGCCAGGCCGCGGATTCTCGGCGGTACCTTGCCGCTCTGAGCCTTCCGGGCCAATTCGATCGTCTGCTCAGCGTCCTCGCGGTAGAGCGTGATGAGGGCATGACGGACCAGCCCGTACGCGCCGAGGTGCTCATCCCCGCCTTCGCTGGCCAGGCTTACGGCGCGTCGTGTCCACCACAGGGCGCCCTGCTCGTCGCCTGTCTCCTGAACGAGCCAGCCGATGTACTCGGCGTATCGGGACCCGAGGCGCAACAACTCCTGACGCGTGCGCGTACCGGCGCTGCTGGACAACTCCTGCAGGGCGTGGGTCTGTGCGATGAGAACGGGCAGCAACAGGCCGGGACCCGTCGCTTGTCCAAGCTGTCGATATTGATCGAACAACGACCGGAAGGTCCCGAGAAGCGTTCCGTTCTCGAAGTTGGCGGGGACCGCTGGAAGGCCGATGCTCATTCCGGCGATCGATGCGGCGCCGGTCGCCATCGCCTGACGCCGGTTCATGGGCTGGAACCGGCTCTGGCCGTCTGCGGACAACTGCATCAGCCACACCTCCTCATCACCATCGATCTCGTCGGTGACTTTGGCCCCGGATGGGAACCCATGGACCAAGGAGGCGAGCTCTCCCTCGGCGTCGAGGGCGGCGTCGCAAAGCCGGGCCAGCTCACGGCTGGGCGCTTTGATGCCGCGTTCGACCTTGCTCAGCTGGCCCTTGCTGTAATGAACCAGCTGGGCCAGATCGGTGAGAGTGAGGCCGGCCGCCAGGCGCCTGCGTCGGAGTTCCTCGCCGAATCGGATGGGCTGCTCGACCACATCAATCTCCGTCCCTACCCGTCCGAACAGCCGGGAGTCACCGCCAGTAAGACTGCGGGAGCCGCGCCGGACGAACAAGTGGAATGCGGGTGTTTCCCGTTTCCTCTTGAAGGCAATAGGAAACCGCAGCACTTGTCCACGAGTAGCGAAGACGTCGACTGCACCTCAGCTGACGCGACCGGCGAGGTCGAAAGAACGGCCGATCTAGACACCCCGACCGTCCGACATGGACGGAAGATCACCGTCAGCGCCTGGCGAGTAGCCTCCGGCTGATCCTGACCTGAGAATTGAACATCTGTAGCTGTCTTCCTTCGCTTTGATCAAATTCCCTATGCCGCTGAGCTGCGTTGACTTGTATGAGGGTTGATCGCGTCAGGCTGGGCGACGGTCGGCTGACGGTCAAAGGATCAAGGGGGTAATGGCTCATGGGGTACGTGCGGACGCGGTGTCGCCGTGATGGATGCCCGAGGTATACGGCCTACTTCTGGGATGTGCGGGGCCGGGAGCGGTCTGCGGGAACGTTCGGGACGAAGAAGGCGGCGGTTTGCGCGTGACGGCGTGCTGAGGCCAGGAGCGGGGATGGGCGGTTCGTCGACCTGCGCAGCGGGCGGCAGTCCTTCTCCCGGTACGTGATGGAGGTCTGGCTGGTCAATCATCGGATGGAGGCCAACACGCGCCAGGGCTGTACCTCAGTGATCAAGGGGTATCTGCTGCCGGAGTTCGGCGGGATGCGGATGATCGAGATCCTCCCCTCGCACGTACGGGACTTCCTGCGCCGACTCACCGACTCGGGTAGATCCGCTACGACGGTGCAGCGGTGTAAGACGGTGTTGAGTTCGATCTTCACGACGGCGCTGAACGACCAAGTGATCTTCCTGCATCCCTGCTCGGGCGTGGCAGCGCCTCCGGTGCCGGCCAAGCCACTAAAGATCGTCACGCCAGCGGAGTTCGAGGCGATCGTGGCGGCGTTGCCGGATGAGCAGTCTCGTTTGCTGGCCGAGGTCGCCATCGAAGGCGGGCTGCGCTGGGGTGAGCTGGTCGAGCTCCGTCTGGGTGACCTGGATTCGGCGACGCGGATGCTGACGATCGCGCGTACGGTCGTGGAGCTTCGGCCGGAGTTTCACCCGTCCGGCGGGCGGTCCCTGGCCAAGGACTATCCCAAGAATCAGGCGTTCCGTCGCGTCAAACTCAGCCAGCCGCTGGTCAGTCGCCTGCTCGCCTTCGCCGCCGCGCGGCGACTCGCTCCGGATGACCTGCTGTTTAGCGCGCCCGCCGAGCCGGGTGCCTCGTCGGTACGGGTGATTCCCGGCTCTGGGAGCTCGGGGGTTACGCGTCCGAACGCGGCCGGACGCCGCTATCGGCACGGCACGTTGGCCGGGTACTCGATGGGCCGGTGTCGGTGCGCCCATTGCCGCGGCGCCTATGCCCGCTACCGGGCGATCCGTCGTGCGGACGGTAAGGACCAGCCGCGTTCTCGACGTGTGCTGGACACTGACGGGCACATCCCGCGCGATTGGTTCCGCAAGCAGGTCTGGGATCCGGCGGTCCGGGCCGCCGGTGTCGGCCGGCCGGTGCGGGTGCGGGATCTGCGGCACGCACATGCGTCGTGGGTGCTGGCCGGGGGAGCGGACCTGCAGATCGTGCGGGAACGACTCGGCCACGCCGGGCTTCGCGCCACCGAGCGTTACTTGCACACCCTGCCTGATGCCGACGACACCGCCCTGGCCGCCTTCGCGCGGACCCGCACCGGCGCCCGGCAGGCCGCCGCGTCGTGACGCCGGCCACGGTCAAATGACGGTCGAATGATCAAAAGCCCGGCCACCCTGTCGGGTGTCCGGGCCGCTGACCAGGCCAAACGTGGTGGGCGATACTGGGATTGAACCAGTGACCTCTACCGCGTCAATGTCGTCCCGATCAATCGCTGACCTGCAGCTTCTCGAGAAACAGCAGGTCAGTGGGTATCAATGACAGTCCTCGACGTCGGTTCAGGACAGTTCAGCGACTATGCCTGCTCCCGATGCTCCCCGCTCCTAGAGGGAGCACGGGAGCATGGATGGGGGAGCGTTCCGGGAGCACTGTCGGCCATACCCGGGCTAGTCGATGCTCGGGGGAGCCGGCGGTTCCTGCATTGAGTGCCGAGGCTCGGTGGTGAGGGAAGGTGGGCATGCGATCGGCATAAGGTGCCGATCGCATGCCTATGAAGTGCCTAAGCGGTGTGCTGCGTGGTACCGCCGTCGGCGGTTATCTTCGATGTGAAGCGAGTTTGGCCGAGCGCTTGGCTGTCTGCGCGGAGTTGGTTTCTGATGGCGATGTCCAACCTTTGGGGCTGGAAAGCCTCTAGCGGGTGAGAGATAGTCGACCGTGAGGGGGGGTAACCCCAAATGAGCGGTGATACTCAGGTGACCAGCATATCCACCGCGCTCGCCTGGCAGGGGATGGCGTTGCTTCGCCAGGTCCTGCGTGCACGCGCCGCGCTGGTACTGGAGCAGGCCAGGCAGGCGACCATTCGCTCAGCACTCGCTTCTCTGCCGCTCGGCACGGACCTCATCCACCACCCAGGCGATGGCGGCAGCTGGGGAATTCGTACTTGCGACACCCGCTGGCCGTGCCAGAGGACCGGCGTGGAGACGGTGGCGCCACAGCGTTACCACCCAGGTTCCCGCGCCGAGCGCATCCGGCAGGTGCCTCACGCAAGCTGAGGTCGCCCGCCGCGCCCGATACCCCGACGACACCATCGCCGTCTACGAGACCGGCCACAACAGCCCCAGCATGTACTGGGCCCCCGCGCTGGGCGGTTGCCCTCGGCTACGGACTCGTCTCTACGAGCCGCCTCCGCCGGCGGAGCCGGATTCCGGTGGAACTGTCGCTGGAAAGGTGGATCCTGTTGGGAGAAGCCATCTACCTGATCGCCCGGCATGTCGTGTCGGAAAGGAGTCCGCTGATGACACTCTCTCGTGAACCCGTCCCGCGTCGATACAACTGGACGGATTTCCGCTCCACACTCGAGTCTGACTGGGCAGCGACCCTCGACAGTCTTGGGATTGAGTGGGAGTACGAGCCGACCAAGTTCACCCTTCCATCCGGCGCCTGGTACCTGCCCGACTTCCATCTGCCGAAGATCGGTACCTGGCTCGAAGTCAAAGGTACCGGCGTCCCTGGAGAGGAAAAGGCCCGCGAACTCGCAGAGGCGCTCGTCTGCCACTGTGAAGCGACCTGCAAATGCGCATGGCCAGGAGGAGAGATCGTTCTGCTCGGCCACGCTTCCCTTCGTAGCCCGGGCAAGCGCTTCGGCGTCATGCACTGGTACGACGCCCTTGGCGGGAACGCCTTGCTCGGCCAGTGCAGCCACTGCGGCAAACGCTCGTGGGTTAGGCCGCGGCACTCCCTCACCTGTCGTTACTGCAAGGTCAACGACCCTGGCGGCCGTCACTTCGGCAACCTGCTCAATACCGGTGACGTCGACTTCCGGCGCTCCGACCGCATTGAAGAGTTCGACTTCTAACTAGGCCGGCTGGTGATGGCGTGGAGCGTGGAGCCGAAGCTGGACGGGTTGGCGATCTCGGCCCGGTACCGGGACGGATGCCTTGTTAAGCTGGTGACGCGCGGAGACGGCGCGGCGGGGGAGGACGTCTCGCACGGGATAGGGGTCATCGCCGGGCTTCCCGAGCGGCTGGCCGAGCCGGTGACGATCGAGGTGCGTGGTGAGGTGCTGATGACTCAGGCGCAGTTCGAGGCGGCCAATGCCGCACGGACCGGTGCGGGTAGCAGCGCCTTCGCCAACCCTCGCAGTGCCGCGGCTGGGTCGCTGCGCGCACGGTACCGGTCGTACAGGGTCGAGATGACGTTCTTCGGCTACGGCGCGCTTCCGCTGCCGGCCGACGCCGGCTTCGGCGCGGGTTGTAGCGTTTCAATTTTGGTGTCTTAATCTCAAAGATCTTGTCATCTGGATGTCGGTACTGTCCCAGGCGATGTCATGGGTCTTTGTTCAGCCGCGCCAGATTTGGTCCCGCTGCGAATGTGCTCGTTGTCAGGCTGGGCTCGAGGCTCACCCGCGCGCTGGCTGAGTGTTGCGCCGCACAGACGTCGTTTATCTGGACACTTTTGACCGCTCGAGGCTGGAGAACTGCTCGGAAACGTTGACTTCTGGATGTCGCTCGGGCGTGTCGCGTCAGATGCTGGTGGCCATCAGCCGTTTGCGAGAACCACCGGCCCTGCGCACGAAGAGGCGCAGGGCCGGTGTCGGTGTCCCGGTCAGGCGTTCGTGGGCGGAGTGGCCAGGATTCCCTTGAGCAGGCCGGTGGACTGGCCCACCTCGATGAGGTAGCCGTCGGGGTCACGCAGGTAGCAGCGCACTTCCGACGCGCGGTCGAGGGGCTCGGTGAGGAAGCGGGCGCCCTTCGCGACGGCATGCGCGTAGAAGGCGTCCATGTCGGCCACGCGCACGTTCAGGAAGCCGGACACCCGCTCGCCGCTCCGGGGCGCCTCCAAGGTGACATCCGGCTTGTCGGGAGTGGGCCCGCCGCCGGGATTCATGATGATCCAACTGTTGGCGACCTTCACGATCGCCGGGTTCTCCTCCATCACGACCTCGCCGCCGAAGACGTCGGCGTAGAAGCGCCTCGAGATCGCGACGTCGCGTACGGTCAGGAAGTGCGTGAGGAGGAGGCCGTGCTCAGGTACGGGCAGGTCACCGTGAGACGTCATCGTTCGTCATCCCTTCTTCGATGGGGGCAGGCCGCGGCCGGGGGCCCGGGGATCGGTGCCGCGGCCTGCCCAGGGGTGGCGCGCACGGGGGAGCCGCGCGCCTGGCAGATCGCGGCCGGGGGCTCCGCGCGACCTGCCCGGGGTGGCGCGTACCGGGGGGGCACGCGCCTGGCTTCGTGAACCTGAATGGAACCGGCATCAGCTATGACCGGACGGCGAGCGTGTATGTGACAGCACTCGGCTCGAGCCGGCGGCCGACCGGTGGCGCCAGGGGCCGCTGTCACAGATGACAGGGCTGTCCGGTCCTTGTTGGTGACCGGCCGGCCGATGACGCGCCGGCGTGGAGAACGCAGGTCACGCGGTCAGATCCGCGATCGTGACCGGCCCGGCCGCGTCCCTCACCGGTAACCAGCGAGTCCTCGGAGGTACGTCTCATGTCAGCACAACCCGCGGCCGACCCCCTGCGCCTTCCAGCGCAGGTGGAAGCCTCGATCAGGGCGGCCGCCGACGAGATGGACGCCATACGCGACATCCCGGAGGAACTGCTCGCCGAGCTTCGTGACGCGGGAGCGTTCCGCCTGTTCACACCTCGTGAACTCGGGGGCTTCGAGGCTCCCCTGACGACCGCGCTGGAGGTGTACGAACGGTTCGGCCGTATCGTGCCTCGGTGGCGTGGATCGTATGGAACGCCAACTGGGGCTTCATCGGCGCGCTGCTGGGGGAGGCCGGCACCGCACGCCTCTGGGAGCCGGGGCCCGAGCCGGTCTTCGCTAACTCGGGCACGCCCGGGGTCGCGGTCGCCGTTCGCGGCGGCTACCGGGTCTCCGGCAACTGGAGGCTCGTCAGCGGGATTCACGGCGCCGACCGGCTCATCGTGGCGGCCGTCATCACCGAGGGAGACGTTCCGCGTCTCACGCAGGCCGGTACGCCGGATGTGCGGCTGTTCATCCTGGAACGGGGCCGGCTGTCGGTGAAGGACACCTGGCACGCCACTGGCTTGCGCGGCTCCGGCAGTAACGATGTCCTCGTCCAGGACGCCCTGGTCCCGGACGAGCTGGTGGCGCGCGTCGACGTACCGGCCCGCGTCCAACGGCCGCCGTACCAGGGTTTCATCCCCGGTCTGGTGTTCCCGGGGTGTACGGCGGTCGTCCCCGGCGTCGCGCAGGCCGCCATCGACGCGACCGTCGAGCTGGCGAGGTCCAAGAAGACGCTAAGCGGTGGGACCCTCGCCGAGAGCTCACAGGCCGTCATCGCCCGGTCGGAGGCGGCTCTTCAGGCCGCCCGGCTCCTCCTCCACGCCGCCGCGGAAGCCATGGCGGGGGCGGCGACCGGCGATGTCATGCTCGAACGGCGAGCCGCCCTGCGCGCCGCCATGAGCCATGGCGCCCAGGTGAGCCGCGAGGTGCTCGTCGCCATGTACGAGCTGGGCGGCTCGTCCTCGGTCTACCGGGGCCGTCCGGTCGAGCGGCTGTTCCGCGACGGCATGGTGGCCCCTCAGCACGCCAACCACTCCGCCGCCTTCTTCGAGGTGGCAGGGCGCGTCCGCTTCGGCATGGACCCCGGTGTGGCGCTCTTCTAACAGGATCCGTTCGCAGAGAGGAAAGTGTGTGACCGTCCAGCTCCATGAGGACTTCAGCGGCAAGGTCGTCATCGTCACCGGCGCCGGCTCGGGCATCGGCCGCGCCGCCGCCCGGGCCTTCGCCCGTGCCGGCGCGCGCGTACTGGGGGTCGGCCGGCGCGACGACGCCCTGGCCGAGACCGCCGTCGGGCACCCGGAGATCGTCGCGTGTTCCGCCGACGTCCGCGCCCCGGATACGCCGGGCAGACTGATCGACGAGGCCACTGACCGGTGGGGCCGCCTGGACGTGCTGGTCAACGGCGCCGGCGCCACGAAGGTGATGCCGCTGGCCGAGACCACCGCCGGCGGCATCGCCGACCTGTTCGACCTCAACGTCACCGCGCCGAGCATGCTCGCCCACGCCGCCCTGCCGCACCTCCGGCGGGCCAAAGGGTCGATCGTCAACGTCTCCAGCACGTACGGCCACCGGCCGCTCCCCGGCATGGCGCACTACGCCGCGTCTAAGGCTGCGCTGGAACAGCTCACTCGGAGCTGGGCCCTGGAGCTGGCCGCTGACGGTGTCCGCGTCAACGCCGTGGCTCCCGGGCCGACCGAGAGCGAGGCCCTGGCCGCGGCCGGGCTGTCCGAGACGACCGTCGAAGAGATCAAACGGGACGAGGCCGCCCGCATACCGCTCGGCCGCCGGGGCGAACCCCACGAGGTCGCGTCGTGGATCCTGCGTCTGGCCGACCCGGCCACGACCTGGCTCACCGGCCATGTCCTCACCATCGACGGCGGCCTGGAACTCATCTGAGACGGCGGGAGACGCGCGAAGCGCTCACATTCGCTATCGCGCTGGATGCTGGAGGGGGAGCGTCTGGGAGGTCAGCTGGATGGAGCCGCCCGGGGTGGTGGGCCGCCACTCGGCCAGCAGCACGGTCGCGTCGTCGGCCAGCGGCGAGCCGTGCTCGGCCAGGAGGCCGTGGATGAGACGCCGCAGCGCCTCCGGCGCGGACATGCCGGCCGCCATGGTCCGGAGGATGGTGTCGGCCAGGCGGTCCACCCCGAACAGGTCGCCGCCGCGAGTGCGCGCCTCGACCACGCCGTCGGTGTAGCACAGCAGACGGTCACCCGGGCTGCAGGGTCTCGTGAAGCGAGGCGATGAACTCACCGAAAAACACCTGATCCAGATCTGGGCCGCGCCGCCAGAACCGGTGCTATGGCTGAAGGAACACCCCTGGCCAGCCTGGGAACCCGACGCCTCAGTCACCAGGACCGACTTCTACGTCGAGACCTCCACCGGCCAGTACTGGCTCAGTGACTACACCACCGGCCGGCACACCGCCAACGTCACCGGCCGAGGGAACGGCATCATCCTCCCCGAGCCCGACGGCCACATGGCAGCCATCTTTACCGGGCAGGCCGACAGCATCGTCGAGGTCATGAAGGACATTCTCTCGGCAGAGCCGGAGCCCGAACTCGATGCCTGGGAAGAGGTCGCCGAGGTCAGCATGGTCTTCACCGGCCCCGACCTCGGCTGCAACTTCCTCGACCAATCCGCCCCACCCGGATACGAGTACCTCCCCGCCGAAGAGGGAGAATCCCGCACCTACCGGGTCCGGGTCTCAGTCACCGGCCGCCACAGCCACCACGAACTCACCGGCCGCACCCCCGGCGATCACCGACACGCCGAACGACACCTCATCCAGATCTGGCCCGCGCCTCAGGAGCCACCGAAGGTCTGGAAAGCCCCAAGACAGTGACTCCGGCGCGCTGAATCGCCGCGTCGCTGGATATCAGGAGACGTCGGTAGGCCGGTAAGTACCCGGCCGCAGATCGATCGGGAGGAGCAGGTAGGCCAGCAGCAGCCACAGCCGGATCCGTACGCTGCGAGGCAGGGGCAGGGTCGGCGGCCAGCCGTTTGCGAAGACGGACCAGGTCGAGCAGCATCCGCAGGGAGTCGTGCAGGATGGCCAGGTCGAGGCGGCCCTAAGCCACAGGGCAGCGATGACGGCGAACCACAGCACCGCGAGCCCGGCCACGATCGCGATCGCGAGGTCCCAGACCAAGATGCCTCCCTCCAAGGGCCCGGTGATTGCGATGGGTCAGTGGGTCCAGAAGGTTCGGCGGGCCGAACCGGTGAAGGCGGCTCCGAGCCCCGCGACGACGTTGGCGGCCACAAGCCGAGGCCCTGCCACCGACATCTTGGCTGCGATCGTGCGCGCGGCCATCGAAGCCCACCGCGACCCGCAGGCCCATCGGCAGGCGCTCACCCGTGAACAAGCCGAGCGCCGCGCGATCCGCGAGGGCCTGAACAGGTGATGGGGCTGATACGCAGGAACGGGGTGCGGACGGATCGTGGTCTCCTGGGCTTCCGCTTAGCTCGTTGATCACCAGGGAGGCGATGTGCACGGGCTGGGCGGCGAGCCGGTCGATCACGGCGATCGTCTCTGTGGGTGGGATGACCTGGTCGGGATCCCACGACGGCGCAGGATGGATTCCCAGAAGCCACAGTTGCGGCGGCGGCCATCACGAGGCAGTGGATCAGCGTCGGGCGGATGCGCGCGCACCAGAAGGGCTCGCCTGATGGGGGATCGTCATGACGCTCCCATGCTCGCAGAAGACCGCTGCGCGGCGTACGAGGCCTATGCTGCCCGACGCGGTAGGCACTGATCGACCAATCTGTGCCTCGCGGCCTCGCGGCCTCGCGGCCTCGCGGCCTCGCGGCCTCGCGGGCATCCAGTTCTTCAGCGAGGGCCACCACCTGCGTCGGCTGGGTGGCGCTAGAACTTATCGATCGCGCCTTCAGCACTGCCCGACACTCATCACCCTTTGCTGCGAGCCGAGCACACACCGTTATCATTCCTCGTGCTGCCGTAACGCAGCACCGACGGAGGGGACGACTGCGGGACCGGCGACGACGGGACGTTCACTCTTGTGTGTTCAGGGACCGCGTTGAAGGCCGCTCACCACGATCACCGCATCGGATGCGCCCCCGCGAAGCCCAACCAACAAGAGATGATCATGAACCTACTTCTCGCTGCCCGAGACGTCCTACCGGCTGCGTTCGCCGCCGTCCTGGCGATCACCATGTCGTCGGCGTCGGCCGAGCCAAGGCCCAACCTGGATCTGATCAACAAGATGGATGGCAGCCGTCTGGCTCTCAGCAGTAACAGCACCGCCGAGGGTGCCGCCGCCATCACCCTGCGCGACCCGGTCTGGAAATACTCGACCGAACAGTGGGACGCGGAGGAGACTCCGACCCCTGACGAGCCGGGCGGGTGGACGGCGGTCTACAAGAACCGGGCCGCGAACAAGTGTTTGCAACCCGCATCCGCCAGTCCCGGGCGCGGCATTCAGGTCATCGTCCAGACCTGCAACGGCTCCGACCTTCAGAAGTGGTTGCTCGAGCCCGAGAAAGTCAACGACGCGTACACCGGCTGGTGGATGTGGCGGCCCAAGGTCAACCGTAACGTCGCCCTCACTGTGGCGCGCTACAACGACGGCAGCTGGGACACCCTCTACCTCGACACCGCCTACCCCAGCAGCGACCGGCTCTGGAGCAGCGAAGCCAACGACAGCTCCTGGAGTTCGTGACCGCACTGCGGGTCCAGCCGTCATACCAGTCGGAGAGAACGAAGAGCTTCAGCGCAGGCCTGGCCCCTGAGGAGGGGGTACCGGCAAGCCGGAGACCGTGACCATGCTGGGCACTGGATGGGACAGGCCCACCTCGCCGGGTTCCCCGAATCCCCGGATGCGGCCTCCAGGGCCCCGCGCTCCTCCGATACACCGGGCCCCGGAAAGGGCGGGTCACGCGCAAGGCCGAAGCGGGCGGGCATGCGCGCCGGTCGCACGGTGCCCGTGTTCGTCAATCGCGGCGGGAGCACCACGACCCGCCTACTTACCTTGGACAGGGACCGACCGGGTGGCCGGGGGGCGGCTGCCCACCGGCCATCCCCGGCCGGGCCGGCAGGCGGCGCCCACCGGTGGCCGTCTCATCGACGGTGTCCCGGCGGGTTCGCCGCCCAGGCTCGGAGATCAGTGGTTCCGGGTGGTTCGGGACAGCCGCAGCGTGCTGCCGCCGCCTGCCGGGGTGTCGGCCCCGACGGGGGTGCTGGCGGTGGGCCGGTCGGATTGGCAGCGTTGTTTCTCTGCGGAAGTGAGCGGGCCGGTGCGCTGGTAGAAGCGGTCGGTGAGATCGGGGGCGGGGTAGTCCAGGACGGTGTGCAGGCGCCACTGGGTGTGCGGGTCGTCGGGATCCGGCGAGGTGGTGAACCAGCCCTCGGTGCGTCGCCGGCCGGCCTGGGTCTCGATCCAGGCGACCTCGCCGGGCTTGACGATCTCTGTGACGCTGTGGGTGATGTCGGTCGTCCAGCGCGGGCCCGTGCGAGTTCCGGCGGTGAACTGTTTGGCCATGTTGGTGCTGGTGGATCCGGTGCCGGGTAGTCCGGCGAGGGCCGGCAGGTCGCCGTAGGAGCGTCCGGTGAAGGGGACCGGGCGGGTTCGGGTGAGGGTGTTGCGGGTGCAGTTGATGTAGACGTCGCCGTTCAGCTGTGCGGGTTCGAAGTAGGAGTAGGAGTAGGCGGTCTCGGGGGTGAAGGTGCACGCGCCCGGTGCGCCGGCGCACTGGGACACCGCGTCGGCGACACTTCGGCGGTCGTTGCCCCGGAAGGCTTCGGAGGCCGGTAGGGCGGTCTTGGGAATGGTCTTGTCCACCGGCGGCGGAATCTGGGTCGCCTGGACCTTGGCGATCAGTGGGCCGCACCATCCGGTGGCGTTGGCGGAGGCGGGCACCTGGGAGGTGAAGGTGAGCAGGGGCTCGGTCTCGCCGGCGGTGAAGGTGTAGGTCTGCCCGATGCGCCAGACGCCTTTGCCGAGTGTGTTGGCCTTCTTGTCCGGGTCCGGGGCGGTGGTCCGCTCACTGACCGGGCCACCAGCGCCTTGAACGGTGTATGCCTGGCCTTGGGCCACGGCTGCCGGGGCACATTTGGTGGCAATGCCGGGGCTGTCGTCGAAGGTGATGGTGACCTTGGCGCCGGCGCGCACCCCGCGGAGCCGCTGCTTGAACGCGTTCTCGGGTGCCGGAAGGCGCAGCATCACGGCGGGCTTGTGGTCCGGGTGGCCGGAGACGGTTCCCGGATAGCGCACGACACCACCCACGGTGCCGGCTCCATCGGTCGAGCCAACCGACCAGCCCTTGACCGCCGTGGAGTCCGGGCCGTCGCCGACGATGGCGGGCTGGGTGAAGTCGCCGTTGATGACGGCGATCGGAGTACTGGCGGGCGGATCGGCGTAAGCAAGCGAGGCGGGAAGGCCCAGGCCCAGGCCCGCGGTGGTGGCGGCGGTCCCCACGGCCCAGACGCGCAGGTGCGGTGTCTTCACAATGATCTCCAGGAGATGATGCCGGAAGGCCGGGTCAGGAACGCTCAGGGGCCAGCACCGTCCGGCGCATCAGCCGTGCGCCCGCCGGAGGTGCGGAAACCCTGACCAGGCCGATCATGCGGGCGCTGCTGTTGTTGATGGTGTCGTCCACGGCCGTCCTGCCCCGGGTGCGCAGCCGGTCGCAGGCATTACCGGGCGCGGTGAAGGTGTCGGCGATGAACGTGCTGGTGTTCACCGTCGAAGGCCCGTCGACGACGATGTTGCGGACCTGCAGGCCACCGACGTTGAGCGTGCCGGCGATCCGCCGCATCGCCGAACTCGCCCCGAAGACGAGAACGTCACCGGGCTGCACCGTGGTGGTGGAGGTGGTGGCCTCGCTGACCTCCGTCGTCCAGGTGTGCTGGTAGGTGAGCTTGAAAGCGCCTTCGAACGCGCCCTTGACACCAAGCGCGCCCGCCAGCTTGCCGCCGCCGTTGGCTCCGGCCTTGGCGCCGACGGTGGCCGAGGGGCCCTGCTGCTTGTTCGGCGTGGTGAAGTCCCCGCTGCCTTCGGCGTGCACCGTGGCGGTGACCTCACCGGAGGCGTTGATCTGCCCCTCGACCGCGAGCTTGCCGGTGATCTCCCCGCCGAGGTTGTCGGTGCTTCCGGTCTTCAACGTGACCTGGCGCGTCACCGTGATCGCGTCCTTGGTGCAGTTGATCATCGCGTTGCCCAGCGACCTCACGGCGCTGTAGTACTCACCGGACAAAGTGGTGTCGATGTGGAAGTGGCAGCCGTCTGGGTGGGCGGCGCACTGCTCGATCGCCGGCCGGGTCGACGGCAAAGGCTTGTCGCCCTCGAAGGCCTGCGCGACCGGCAGACCCGGCCGCGGCGCGGCGTAGGCGCTCACCGGCCCGAGCGCGACCAGCGCCGCGGTCGCGGGCAGTGAAATTCGCCGGAGGCGGGACACGGTGCTGGTCATGAGCGCATCGCCTCGCACAGGCTCGTCAGCTGAGCCGAATCGGAAGACTCCTTGAGCTTGGGCGGCAGGTCCGCGGCGAACTCCTGGCATGCCCGGTCCATGACCGGCGACGCGTTGTCCGAAGGAGCCGGATGCATCCCGGCCAGCCCCTCCCGGGCCTTGTCCATGTCCCGGCGCTCCTCTTCGCCGCCGCCGATCAGCTCCTTCATGCACTCCTTGGATTCCGGCGGACACTTCTCCGCCTTCTTCTTGGCCTCGGCGATCTCTTCATCCGCCTTTGCTTTGTCCTTCTTGGCGTCCGTACGTTCGGATTCGACGCCCTCGCGTTCCTTCGCCGACGCGCCGCACGGGTGCGGTTCGCCATTCGGGCACGGCGTCGGCGTGGGCGTCGGTGGGGGTGGCGGCGCGACGGCGGCAGGAGCTGCGCTCGCCGCCGCCGCGAACACCGATTGATGGGAGCAGACGCCGGCGATCAGAAGCGCCGACGCGCATGTGGCCAACAGGCCGGTCAGGCGGATATCGGGCATGTCCTACTTCCAGGGTGTGGGCGAGTCGCGGCGATGGGCTAATACGTAGTCCATCGCGGCGACCCGGCGCGCCGGACTGAGCGGCGTGACCTTCCAGGCCGGGCAGGAGTGTGGAACTCACATCGGCCGAGGTTCGGGCCGCCCGGCGTCCTTACCGGACGCGGTCTTCAAGGCCGGAGGCGCCGGCGGTCGAGGACCGCTCAGCGCGGACCGGCCTTGAGATGGCCGGTGGGCGGCCGCCCACCGGCCATCTGGTCAGGCTCCGTCAAGCGTGAGCTGCAACGCCATCGTGGTGCCGTTGCGGTTGATGACCACAGGCACCGTCTGACCGGCGCGCTTGCCCGCCAGGATCTCGTGGAAAGCGCTCACGGTCGGGGTCGGCTGCCCGTTCAGCGTGGTGATGACGTCGTTCGGCAAGATCCCGGACATCTCGGCCTTGCTACCGGGCTCGACGTAGTTGACCTTGACCCCGCCGCCGCCCGAAGCATTGGCGACGTATCCGCCGAAGATCGCCTGGGCGCCGCCTGCGGTGATGTTGACCCGCAACGGCAAGGTCACTCCTTCGAAGGTCAGAGTGCCCGTGAAGGCGCCCCCTGCCAACGGCGCGTCGCTGTTGGCGGCGACATGCACCGCCCACGGCCGGGTCCAGGTCCAGTTAGTACCCTCCAGCTTGACGGTGGCGGACTTGCCGTCCGGGGTGATGTCGACGGGGCAGATCATCGGGCTCGGACAGTGCGGGTCCACGCCGGTGATCCGGGTGTACTGCGGAGCCTCGATCCTGACCTCATCCGGGTGCGACCGCGTCTGGTAGTCCGGCGGGTACTCCACCGTCTTGGCCGGCCCCGGAGCATCCAGGTCCGGGACGTTCGTCTGCGGGGACGGCGCCTGAACCGGCGTGGCCACCGCCGTAGGCGCCGCTGCGGTCGCGGACCCCATACCGGCCCCGGCCAGCCCTGCCCCCAGAGCCAGCACCACACATGCCCTCGTACTCGTGCGCATCGTGTTCCTTCCCCGCCCCATCGCCTACCCGGGTGATCATCTTGTGACGGAAGGTAATCGATCACGGAAAGGCCGCCAGGCTGACCCGCCGGACTACTTCATGCACAACCGGATGCCGCCTGCGACAGCCACATCTTCCCCACGAGTGACAGCGGTCATCTGCGGATCGCCTGAGCGCGTGGGACGACCGCGCCCACCGAATGACCGACAGAGCAGTAATGCGCCGGACTACCTTGCGAGCGCAGGACAAGCCACTGCGACGCCGGGACGCCTGCGACAGCTTGACAGTTCACATAAGCATGACTTCGACCACGAGTGCGTACGATGCATCGCTATTCAGTCTGGTGGCCCTGGTTGGGTGCTCGGCGGGTGCTCGTATGTCGCGGTACCGTCCGGCAGCACCCGGTACGGCATCGGGCTGATCTGCCAGAGTGGGGATGGCGAACGCGGACTAAACGGCACGTACCGGCAGAGCGGAACACGGTGCGGTATCGCCATCTGGGCAGAGCTGTGGACTTTTAATCCTGTCGGCGACACGTGAAAACTGGCTCTGGCACGGATTCCGTGATGCTGACCCTTCTTAGGGGCTGTCTCGAAGTGCGGTTTGTGTCCGGGATGACGGCGTGTCGTGTTCGATAAGTAGCGAGGCCTCCGGTAGGTGGTTCAGCGACCAAGC
>NZ_JBFAUM010000044.1:0-44649 GCF_040679195.1 Actinoallomurus sp. NPDC052308
CCGGCCGATGTTGAAGCAGGCGCCGCCCAGCACGATCGCATTGGGCAGGTCGGTCCTGCCGACCATCTCCACCCCGAAGGCGCCCGGCCACGGACCCGTGGAGGTCAGCGGAAGGAGGGGGAGGGGACGTCGGACACGGGCACGCCGCCGCGCTCGTTGTCGAGCGCGACCAGGCTCACCGGCGCGGGCGTCGCGTCCGCGCGGGCGACGATCGCGAGGGCGAGGGTGTTGCCTCCGTGCTGCCGCAGCAGACCCGCGGGCAGCGTGAAGTCCGTCTGCGGGCCGATGTCCCCGCCGTACTGACCGAGGTTCCAGCCGTTGAGGAAGATCTGCACGCGGTAGCCCTGGCCGACCGGCCCGCCGAAGCGGAGCGCGATCGGCACGTCCTGGCCCTTGGGCAGGTCGAGCCGGAAGGACGTGCGCTGCCACGTCACGCCGGGCGTGACCTCGGTCGCGGCGCCCGTCCGCCACGAGCCGTCCGGGTACGCGGGCAGGTGCCAGCCCGCCCGCTCGCCGTACAGGCCGCCGTTGTTCAGCGGGCCGCGCGTCGGGTCGGTGAGGTTCTCGCCGCCCTTGGCGCCCTGGATCCGCCAGGAGATCGGGGCGTCCGAGCCGGCGACGGAGACCGCGTACAGGCCGCGTGGCTGCTTGAACCGGTTGTCGTCGGCGATCCAGTCGTCGTTGTGGCCCTGGTTCTCCACGAGGACGGACAGCACGGCCTGCTGCCCCGCCTTCACCAGGCCCGCCGGGATCGTGAAGTCGCCGCGTCCGGGATCGGGGTTGACCGGGGCGTCCGCGTCGGCCTCGACGCCGCCGGCCGCCGAGCCGAGGTACCGGCCGTTCAGCCAGACGAGGTACGAGCCGCGCTTGCCGGTGAAGGCGTTCAGCGACACCTTCGTCTCCGCGCCGGTGCCGGTGAACCGGCCCCGATACCAGACGTCGCCGTAGTGGTAGCCGTAGTCGTCGGCGTACAGCACGGTCGGCGTCTTGGGCTTGAGCGGGCTCTCGGTCGTGGTCTTCGTCGCGGCCGTCCAGCCGGAGTCGTCGAAGGCGGGCTGCGTCTCGGGGGACTCCGCCTTCGACCGCCAGCCGGTGAGCGTCGGCAGGCGGACGGCCTTCGGACCGGGCAGCGTGCCGAGCAGCGACCCGCTCGCGGTCGGCCGCGTCCGTACCGGCGAGCCGTTCACGACCAGGCGGCGGGCGTCGCCGAACACCTCGACGTCCTCGGCCTTGGCCGTGTCGGCGCGGACGTACGCGGTCCGCCCGCTCACGGTGGCGGAGCGGACGAGCGACGTGCCGCGCACGAGCAGCGGGCCCGCCTGCCAGAACTTCGCGGCCTCGGCGTCGGTGCCGAGCAGGAGCAGCAGTGGGCGCCGCCCGCCGCCGCTGATCAGCACTCGGGCCAGGCCGGAGTGGGTGTAGTCGAGCCGCAGGTCACCGGAGGAACCGGGAGGTAGGCCGGGGTCGGTTGGTCGGGGGGAATACGACGACTTCACCGACCCCTGCAGCACCTTCACGGTCGGCTGCGAGGAGTAGCGCAGCACGGTCGAGCCCTGCGTGCCGTCCGTGCCGTACAGCACCGCGACGTCCCGGCCGCCCGTGCCGGGAGGTAGGTCGGGGCCGGTTGGTCGGGGAAGATAGGTATGCGTCATCAGTTCGGAGTTCGACCAGACGAGCCGCTGGCCGCCCAGGTCGTAGCCGGCGATGAGGACCTTGGCGTCGCGGCCCTTGACCCGTACGGGCACCTGGTAGCGGCCGTCCGGGGTGGTCCAGTCGAGCGTGGCCGAGTCGTCGGTGGTCGCGGTGTGGTCGCTGTGCCGGACCAGTACGAACTGTGTGCGGGTGCCGGTGTTGGCGCGCGCCACGGTCTCGATCGCCTTGTCCGAGGACGCCGGCGCGGTCGCCGGGTCGGTCCTGGTCAGCGGCGCGACCGAGGCCAGGAAGAGGTTCTGCCGCTTGAACTCGTCGTACTTGTCGCTCAGCAGGCGGTTCTCGGTGATCGCCGAGCCGTAGTCGTAGGAGGTGTAGACGTCGTTCGGCTGGGCCAGCCAGCCCCAGTTGGTGCCGCCGAAGCCCATGTAGTAGTTGAAGGCGGTCGCTCCGGACTCGATGAGGTTCGACTTGTAGAAGAACTTCATGTACTTCGGGCCGGTCAGCTCCCGGCACTTGTCGAAGCCGGCGTTCTGCTGGTCGATCGACCCGCCCTGGTACTCCGCGGCGAACACGGGCGTGTCGTCGCGCAGCCGCTCGGTCAGGCCCGCGCCCCATGGCCCCCAGCTCGTGTCCGCGTTGGCGCAGTCGAAGCCCTGCGGGTAGTCGTCGACGCCCGGGATCTGCACCGCGCCCTGCCCGGACGCCCACGTGGAGGTCCAGGACGCCGCGTCGCAGCAGTCGTTGGTCATCGTCGGCACGTCGATGCCGTCGGCGCGCGCCTTGTTCTGGATGTCCTCCATGTACGCCGCGTCGGTCGCCTCGGCGTACTCGTTCTCGACGTTGTAGAGGATGACCGAGCCGCCGCGGGTGATCTGGTGGCGGGCGAGGATCGGGTCGATGTGGCCGAGCCAGTCGCGGTACGCGGCCGTGTAGCCGGGCGCGCTGGTGCGGGCCCGGCCCGGCACGTTCTTCAGCCAGGCGGGGAAGCCGCCGCCGGTGGTCTCGGCGTTGATGTACGGGCCCGGCCGCGCGATGACGTACAGACCGGCCTGCTGGGCGATGGTGAGCAGGCGGTCCACGTCGCGTACGCCGGTGAAGTCGTACACCCCGGCCTTGGGGGAGTGGTAGGCCCAGTCGAAGTAGATCGAGACGGTGTTGAACCCGGCGGACCGGTACTTCTCCAGCACGTCGCGCCACAGGTCGGGGCTGGGCAGCCGGAAGTAGTGGAACTCCGCCGACCGCAGCAGCACCCGCTGCCCGTCGATCGAGACGGAGTAGTGGTCGTACGTCACCCGGTGCCTTGGCGTGGCGGCGGCGACGGCGGTGGTCGGCGGGGAGAGCGGGGACACCGCGAGCGCGAGCGTCGCGGTCACGGCGGTGAGGAGGGCGAGAAGCCTGAGTTTCAGGCGGCGGACGGGTCTGACGTTCACGAGCCGGGCCTCCGATGGCGGTCGTGGAGTCGGAACGGTCGGATCCCCCGATGGATCCGGGGACGTCGGTCCCCGGGTGGTTCGGGACGCCCCGCCCTCGCGTCCTGGGGCATGGACGGGGCGCCCCTGCTCATAGGCGGCCGCCGCCCGGTGGGGGCGGCGGCCGGTCCCGCTACTTCAGCGAGAAGGTGCTGACCCGAAGGTCACCGTGGAACACCAGGTAGACGTCGTGGCGGCCCTTCGCGCCCTGCAGAGCGGCGGTCGTGGTCGCGTACTTGTAGACGTCACCGGTGCTCGAGACCGTCGCCGTGCCCGCGAGCGGGCCGGTCGGCGAGTCGAGGCGAATCTCGATCGAGCCGTCGCCCGCGCCCGCCTTGGCGGCCGAGGCGGTGAAGGTCGCCGCGCCGGAGCCGAGCGACGCGTCGGCGAACTTGACCCAGTTCCCGTCGGTCGCGCCGACCGCGTCACCGCGCACCTTGGTCTCGTCGACGAGGTGGACGCCCTGGTAGTCGTCGAAGTCCACCGCGCGGGTCGGGGCGG
The DNA here is from genome assembly GCF_040679195.1 of Actinoallomurus sp. NPDC052308. Classification (NCBI taxonomy): domain Bacteria; kingdom Bacillati; phylum Actinomycetota; class Actinomycetes; order Streptosporangiales; family Thermomonosporaceae; genus Actinoallomurus; species Actinoallomurus sp. NPDC052308. The sequence continues at coordinate 3,624 of NZ_JBFAUM010000044.1, forward strand.
CGAGGTTCCGCGCCGGGATGGTCTCGCCGTGCACCTGCAGCGCGCCGCGCTGCCGGATGTCGGCCGAGGACGCGCCCACGAGCACGTCGTAGGCGCCGGACTCCACGACGTCCTTGTCCCGGGTGACGTCCCAGTGCGCCAGGTCGGACACCTTGAACGTCAGGTGCATGGTCTTGGTCTGACCGGCCGCCAGGTGCACCCGCTGGAACGCGCGGAGCTGCTTGACCGGCTGCTTGTCGCGCGAGGTCCGCTGGTGGGTGTAGAGCTGGACGACCTCGTCACCGGCGCGCTTGCCGGTGTTGGTCACGTGGACGGTCGCGGTGACCTTGCCGCTCGACTGGCTGACGTTCAGCCGGTCGTACTTGAAGGTCGTGTACGACAGGCCGTAGCCGAACGGGTAGAGCGTCTGGCCCTGGTAGTAGAGGTACGTGCGGTTCGACTTGATGATGTCGTAGTCGAGGATGTCGGGCAGGTCGCCGTCCGAGCGGTACCAGGTCTGGGTGAGCCGCCCGGCCGGGTCGCTGTCGCCGAACAGCGTGTCGGCGAGGGCGTGCCCGGTCTCCGCGCCGGCGTGCGTCGTCCACAGGATCGCCGGGACGTTCTGCTGCTCCCAGTTGAGCGTGGTCGGGTAGCTGTTCTCCACCACCACGATCGTGTTCGGGTTGGCCGCCCGCACCGCCTTGATCAGGTTCTCCTGGCTCTCGGCGAGGGCCATCGTCGTACGGTCGTGCGCCTCGCGGCCGTTGATGAACGGCATGCTGCCGACGACCACGACCGCCGCGTCCGCGCCCTTGGCGGCCTTGACCGCCTCGTCCGCACCGCTGCTGATCACGTCCTTGCTGAAGTGGGACGCCCCGGACTTGGTGGTGAGCGTGAGCGTGCCGTCGGAGCCGGCCTTGAGGTACTTGTTGTCGCCGTACCAGGACTCGTCGGTCTCGTAGCCGGCGTACCGCAGCAGGTAGCTGCCGTCGCTCTGCTGCTCCAGCGAGAACATCTGCTGGACGAACCAGCCGTTCGGCTGGTCCTGGTCGTTGACGACCGTGTCGCCCCAGTTGTACCGGCCGGCGTACTTGCCGTTGGCGACGCTGCGCAGGGTCAGCTTGCCCTGGCCCCAGTCGAACGCGTCGAACTGGGCGGTGGTGTCGGCGCTGGTGGCGCTCTCCTTCAGCGCCGCCCCGGACGCCCCGGTCCCGGCGGTGATGTACTTGCCGGTCTTGACGTCCTTGAGGGCGATCCGGTCGGCGCCCTCACTGTCGGACACGGTGCCGCCGCTGCCGAGCTTCTCCTTGAGACCGTCCAGCGGGGTCACCTTGTACGGCAGGGAGCCGGAGTACCAGTCGGTGTAGAGGGTCTTCTCCAGCGGGCCGACCACCGCGAGCTTCTTGGTCTTGGAAGCGTCCAGGGGGAGGGCGTTGCCGGCGTTCTTCAGCAGCACGGCCGCCTGGTCGGCGGTCTGCCGGGCCAGCGCCTGGTTGGCCGCGCTGTCGATGACCGACTTGTCGATCTTGGCGTACGGGCCGCCGTCCGGGTCGAAGTCGCCGAGCCGGACCCGCAGGCTCAGGATGTGCGACACGGCGGTGTCCAGGTCGGACTGCTTGAGCAGGCCCTGGTCCAGCGCCGACTTCACCGCGGCGGTGGTGGGCCCGCCGTTGGTGTCGTCGACCGTGAAGCTGTCCAGACCGGCCTTGATCAGCGCGGCGTCCGCCTCGGGCTGGGTGGCGTAGTAGTGCTCGCTGCCGGTCAGGTTGTTCGGCGCGCCCGCGTCGGTGACGTTCAGCAGATCACGTTTGGTCCACGAGCGCACGACGTCGTTCAGGTCGGGGCTGACGGTGTTGGGCCGCCCGTTGACCAGGTTGTACGACGCCATCACGCCGGTCGCCGCGTCGGCGGAGATCGCCGGGGAGAACGCCTTCTCGTCGTACTCCTTCTTCACGCGCGGCCGCAGGTCCGACGAGGTGGTGTCGCGGTTCACCTCGTTGTTGTTGGCCAGGTAGTGCTTGAGGACGGGCGCGGCCTTGAGGTGGTCCTTGTCGGGTCCCTCGATGCCGGAGCCGTACGCCGTGGAGATGGCGCCGGTGAGGTACGGGTCCTCGGAGTAGCCCTCCTCGTTGCGGCCCCAGCGCGGGTCGCGCAGCAGGTTGACGACCGGTGCCCACAGCTGCAGGCCCCACACGTCCGGGTTCTCGGAGTTGAAGCCGCGCGCCTCGTCGCCGACGGCCGAGCCGACCTTCTGGATCAGCGCCGGGTTCCAGGTGGAGGCCAGGCCGACGGCCTGCGGGAAGACGGTGCCGTTCGCGGTGACGACGGCGCCGTTGTTGTGGATGTCCGTGGACCAGGCGACGCCGTGCAGACCCTCGGTGCCGGTCTTGAACGCCTTGATCCCGAGCCGTGGGATGGCCGGCTCGTACTGGTGGAGGAGGGAGATCTTCTCGTCGACGGTCAGCCGCTTGAGCAGGTCGTCGACACGGGTCTTGAGGGGGAGGCGGGGATTCTGGAAGGGATAGGTCTCTTTGGCGTGGGCCGGACCGCTCAGCCCGAGCGTGGCCAGTACGGCCACGCCGAGCGTCGCGGCGACCACGGGAGGTCGGCCGCGGCCGGTTGGTCGGGGAATGCGGGGTCGGAATTTCACTTGCTACGACCTCCTAGTCAGTCGAAGCGCTTCGACGTTTGGCCCCCGAGAACTTGGGTCCCTGTGGGAATCGCGCGACGATGTCCTGGTACCAGTGCGCACTGTCCTTCCAGGTGCGCTTCTGGGTCGCGTAGTCCACGTGGACGATGCCGAACCGCTTCGAGTAGCCGTACGCCCACTCGAAGTTGTCCAGCAGTGACCAGACGAAGTAGCCGCGCACGTCCGCCCCGGCCTCGCGCGCCCGCTCGACCGCCGTGAGGTGGTCGCGCAGGTACTCGATCCGGCGCTGGTCGCGCACTCGGCCGTCCGGGTCGACGCGGTCGTCGAACGCCGCGCCGTTCTCCGTGATGGCGAGCGGAAGACCCGGGTACTCGCGGTGCAGGCGCAGCAGCAGCTCGGTCAGGCCGGTCGCGTCGATCGGCCAGCCCATCTCCGTGTACGGGCCCGGCTGTGGAAGGAAGTCGATGTCGTCGCAGCCCACCCAGGGCGACGCCGTCCCGTCCCCGTGCCCGTCCGCGGTGGCGCGCGGCGACACGCCGTCCCAGCGCCGGACGAGCGTCGGGGCGTAGTAGTTCACGCCGAGCAGTTCCAGCGGCGCCTTGCAGGTCGCCTCGTCGCCGTCCCGTACGAACGACCAGTCGGTGAGGCCCCGGGTGTCCTCGAGCAGGTCGGCGGGGTAGGCGCCGTCGAGCATGGGCCCGAGGAAGACCCGGTTGGCGACCGCGTCGACCTGGCGGACCGCGTCGGCGTCCTCTCCCCGTACGTGGTGCAGGTTGAGGGTGACCGACACCGGGCCGGGCAGCGCCTGCGCGGCCAGGCCGTGCGCGAGGTTGAGGTGGTGGGCGGCGGTGAGGGCGGCGACCGGGTCGGTCCGGCCGGGCGCGTGCACGCCCGAGCCGTAACCGAGGAACGCCGAGCACCACGGCTCGTTCAGCGTCGTCCACAGGTGCACCCGGTCCCCGAGCGCCGCGCCGATCCGCTCGGCGTACTCGGCGAACCGGTAGGCGGTGTCGCGCGCCGTCCACCCGCCGGCGTCCTCCAGCTCCTGCGGCAGGTCCCAGTGGTAGAGGGTCGCGACCGGCTTGATGTCGTACTCGAGCAGCGCGTCGACGAGCCGGGAGTAGAAGTCGATCCCGCGCTGGTCGGAAACGCGCGGCCAGGCGATGGAGAAGCGGTACGCCCCCAGGCCCAGCTCCCGCATGAGCTCGACGTCCTCCGGCCACCGGTGGTAGTGGTCGGCGGCCACGTCACCGGTGTCGCCGTTCAGCACCAGGCCGGGCGTGTGACTGTAGGTGTCCCAGATGGACGGCACCCGGCCGTCCTCGTTGGCCGCACCCTCGATCTGGTACGCGGCGGTCGCTGCTCCCCACAGAAAATCGGTCATGAGATACCTCGGATCGTGACGGTCGGGCCGGCGGCCTCGACGAGGAGGCCGTGATCGTGCTGGACGATCGTGCCACCCTCCACGTCGCCGGACCGCACGCCGACGAGGAGCACCCGCCAGTTCTCGGCGTTCGCCGTGGTCACCGTGACCACGTCGCCGTCGCGCGCCGTCGTGAACGTCGCCGCCACCTCGCCCGAGACGTCCGGGACCTCGGTGGTGACCCGCGCGCCGTCGGCCAGGGCGTACGCGTGCAGCGTGACGCCGTCGGCGTAGTCGTAGTCGGGGCGGTCCTCGACCGCGCCCATCGGGATCACCGAGCCCGGCCGGGCCAGCAGCGGGACGGACAGGAAGTCGTGCCGCTCCCGCACCCAGCGCCCGCCGGTCACCGGCTCGCCGGTCAGCACGTGCGTCCAGGTGCCCTCGGGCACGTAGTACGCGGTCTCGCCGTCGGCCGAGAAGACCGGCGCGACCAGCAGGTCGCCGCCGAGCATGTACTGCCGGTCGAGGTGGCTGACGGCCGGATCGTCGGGGAACTCCACGACCATCGAGCGCATCATCGGGATGCCCTCGCCGTACGTCTCCCGCGCCGTGCCCAGGATGTACGGCATCAGCCGCGCCTTCAGCCTCGTGAACAGGCGCAGGACGTCGACGGCCTCCTCGTCGAACAGCCACGGCACCCGGTAGGAGTGGCTGCCGTGCAGCCGGCTGTGCGAGGACAGCAGGCCGAACGCGATCCACCGCTTGAACAGCGCGGGGTCGGGCGTGCCCTCGAAGCCGCCGATGTCATGGCTCCAGTAGCCGAACCCCGACATGCTCAGCGACAGCCCGCCGCGCAGGTCCTCGGCCATCGCCTCGAACGTCGACTCGCAGTCGCCGCCCCAGTGCACCGGGAACGCCTGCGTTCCCGCCGTGGCGGACCGGGCGAACACCACGGCCTCGCCCTCGCCCCGGCGCTTGCGCAGCAGCTCGAAGACGGTTTCGTTGTACAGGTACGTGTAGTAGTTGTGCATCCGCTCCGGGTCGGAGCCGTCGAAGTAGACGACGTCCGTGGGGATGCGCTCGCCGAAGTCGGTCTTGAAGCAGTCCACGCCCATGTCGAGCAGGGCGTCCAGCTTCGCGGCGTACCACTCCCGGGCCTCGGGGTTGGTGAAGTCCACCAGGCCCATGCCGGGCTGCCACTTGTCCCACTGCCAGACGTCGCCGTTCGGCTTCTTGACCAGGAAGCCGCGCGCCTTCCCCTCCTCGAACAGCTTCGAGCGCTGTGCGATGTACGGGTTGATCCAGACGCAGATCTTCAGGCCGCGCGCCTTGAGGCGGCGCAGCATGCCCTCCGGGTCGGGGAACGTGCGCGGGTCCCACTCGAAGTCGCACCAGTGGAACTCGCGCATCCAGAAGCAGTCGAAGTGGAACACCGACAGCGGCAGGTCCCGCTCCGCCATGCCGTCGATGAAGCTCGACACCGTCTCCTCGTCGTAGGAGGTGGTGAACGAGGTGGACAGCCAGAGGCCGTACGACCAGGCGGGCACCCGGGTCGGGCGGCCGGTCAGCGCGGTGTACTTGCGCAGGACGTCCTTCGGGGTCGGGCCGTAGATGACGAAGTAGCGCAGCGACTGGCCCTCGACGCTGAACTGCGCGCGGGTGACGACCTCGGAGGCCACCTCGTACGACACGTGCCCGGGGTGGTCGACGAAGACGCCGTAGCCCGCGTCGGTCAGGTAGAACGGGACGTTCTTGTACGCCTGCTCGCTGGCGGTGCCGCCGTCGGCGTTCCAGACGTCGACGGTCTGGCCGTTCTTCACCAGCGGGCCGAACCGCTCGCCGAGGCCGTACACGTGGTGGCCGACGCCGAGGTCGAGCTGCTCGCGGATGTAGTGCTTCCCGTCGCCGGTCTCCACCATGGCGGTGGTCTTGGCGCCGCCGCCGGTGATGACCCGGCCGCCGGCGGAGAAGTCGACGCGCCACGGACCCTGCCGGGCGACCCGTACGGACAGCGCGCCCGAGGTCAGGACGGCGGCCTCGTCGTCCACGGTGACCTCGACGTCGACCTGCTCCGCGTTCAGCCGGAACCGCGGGTCGCGGGGCACCTCACCGTCGAAGTGGGTGACCGTCACCCCGATGACGTCCGGCATGGGAGAGGTGTAGGTCAGGGTGAGCTGCGGGCCCTTGAGCAGGTCGCCCCGGTGCCGGATGTGCTGGGTCGGCGCGTAGACGCTGAGCGAGTCGGGCGCGGCCTGCACGTCGAGCACCTCGACGGGGTACGAGGCCTGCACGCCGTCCTGCAGCATCCAGTAGCCGTTGGTGAATCTCAAAGGTGGTCCTTCTCTTACTTGACGGCACCGACGGTGATGCCGCGGCTGAGAGTGCGCTGGAAGATCAGGAAGAAGACGACCGCCGGGATGATGCCGAGCAGGGCCGACGCGCTCGTCATGGTGGCGTCCATCATCTTCTGGCCCTGGAGCACGCCGAGCGCGACCGGCACCGTCTGGTTCTCGTTCGAGATCAGGAAGATCATCGGGAGGAAGAACTCGTTCCACGTCCAGATGAAGAAGAAGACGAACAGCACGCCGAGGGTCGGCCGGCTGATCGGGACGACGACGCGCCACAGGATGCGGAACCGGCCCGCGCCGTCCATCCGCGCCGCCTCGAGGATCTCGCGCGGGAACGTCGACAGCACCGACGACAGCAGGTAGGTGCCGAACGCCGTCTGGATCGCGGTGAGGATGATGATCACGCTGAGTCGCGTGTCGTACAGGCCGACCTTCTTCGACAGGAAGTACAGCGGGTAGACCAGCACCTCCTGCGGCATCGTGTTGGCCAGCAGGAACAGCACGAGGATCCACACCCGGCCCTTGATCCGGCCGATGCCGAGCGCGTAGGAGTTCAGCACCGCGAGGATCACCGCGAGGATCGCGACCGAGCCGCTGATGATCAGGCTGTTGACGAGCTTGGTGCCGAAGTCGACGCGCTCCCAGAAGTCCTTGATGCCCTGCAGGTAGAAGCCCTTGGGCATGGCGAGCGGGCCGTTGCTGGAGTACTCCGCCGGGGTCTTGAACGCGTTGAACGTGATGATGACGAACGGCAGCAGCATCACCACCGCGAGCACGGCGAGCGACGCGAGCACCGCCCAGGCTCCCGGGGTACGCCGGTGCGCGGCTCCGCGCGGTGCGCCCCCACGCCTGGCGCTGAGGGTAGTCATGAGTCCTCCTTCGTCGGCCTCATGACCAAGGTGCTCTGCCTACCGGCTCCCTCGCTTCGCTCGGTCACGTATCCGCCCCCTCGGCCTTGTTCTGGCGGCTGATCAGCACCGCCATGACCACGATGATGATGAGCGTCAGCACGGTCGCGATCGCGGCGCCGTAGCCGACCTGGGTCTTCTCGAAGAAGTTCTGGTACGAGTAGTAGGCGGGGACGTTCGTCGCGCCGCCCGGGCCGCCCTTCGTCAGGATGTAGATCTTGTCGAAGCTCTTGATCGCGGCGACCGTGCAGGTCAGCAGCACCACGTAGATCTCCGGACGGATCTGCGGGATCGTGATGTGCCAGAACCTCCGCCACCACGACGCGCCGTCGATCTCCGCCGCCTCGTACAGGGAGGGGTCGACCCGCTGCAGGCCCGCCATGAACACGACGAGCGGGAAGCCGACCTGCACCCAGACCATCACCCCCATCACGGTGTAGAGCGCGAGCTTCGGGTCGCCCAGCCAGTCCTCCTGGAGCGACTTCAGCCCGATCGCCTTGAGGACCGCGTTGAGGGCGCCGTTGTCGGGTGCGAGGATCCAGGCCCACACGATCCCGGCCACCGCGAACGGCAGGACCTGCGGCAGGTAGATGCAGGCACGCAGGATCGCGGCCGTGCGCGGGCCGAACCGCTTGGCGATGAAGTCGAACAGCGCGGCCGCCAGGACCAGGCCGATGAACAACGGAATGATCGCCATGGCGATGACGAGCGCGACGTTGTGCCCGAAGGAGGCCCAGAAGGCGCCGTCGGACAGCAGCTTGGTGTAGTTGTCCAGCCCGACCCACTCCGGCGAGCCGATGCCGTCCCACTTCGTCAGGCTGAAGCCGATGTTCATCACGAACGGCACCAGGATGACGGCGACGAACAGCACCGTGCTGGGGATCAGGTAGACGGAGTAGGACAGGCCGCGGCGCGGCCGGCCGGCGGGCTTGGACACCGCCTTCGCGGGCGGCGCGCTCAGGGTTTGAGTCATCGTGTGTCTCCGGTGCGAGGGGCGGGCGGCCGGGCCTGCCCTGGGGCGGCCGGGCCGGCCCGCTCCCCGCGGTCGGCGGTGTCGCTAGTGGCCGATGTTCGAGAGGTTCTCGTTGTACGGCTTGGCGAAGCCGTCCAGGACCGAGCTCGGCGAGGCGGAGCCGGTGATCAGCTTCTGCGTCCCGGCCACGAGCACGTCGTAGTAGGCCGGCGCCGGCCAGTCCGGGTAGAAGCCCAGCGCGTCGTTGTTCGCCAGGGTCTGGTAGTTCTCGATGAGTTTCTTGTTCTTCGGGTCCTTCACACCGGAGGGGTCGCCCGCGACCGGCACGCCGCCGTTGTCGGCGAGGAGGTTCTGGATCTCCTTCTGCATCGTGATGTTGATGAAGTCATAGGCGAGGTCCTTGTTCTTGGACCCCTTCGGGACGACCCACAGGTTGCCGCTCGACCCGAGCGTCATCTTGGTGTCCGGCCAGAGGAACGTGTCCCACTGGAAGTTCTTGATCTCCTTCTCGAAGCGGCCGTACCACCAGCTGCCGGAGAAGAACATCGGGAACTTGCCGCTCATGAAGGACGTGCCGGCGTCCTCGGCCTTGACGCCGGAGGAGTTCTTGGCGATGTAGCCCTTCTTCACCCAGTCGGAGAAGGTGTTCGCGGCGTACGTCCACGCCTGGTCGTGGAAGTCGACCTTGCCGGTGTAGCGCTCGAACCGGTCGACCCACGGCCGGTCCGCCTTGCTCAGCGCGAGCTGGTAGAGGTACTGCTGCGCCGGGTACTCCGCGCCCGCGTTGGACAGCGGCGTGACGCCCTTGCTCACGAACGTGTCCATCGCCTTGGTGAACTCGGCGAAGTTCGTGGGCACCTTGATGCCGTACTTGTCGAACATCGCCTTGTTGTAATAAACCTGCAGGTACTCGGCGTAGTTCGGGACGCCGTACCACTTGTCGCCGCCCATGACGCCCTTGGCGTCGTACTTCGCGGTCTCGGCGACGCTCGGCGGGAGCAGTTTGTCCCAGCCGCGCTTGGTGACCTCGGCGGTCATGTCGGTGAGCAGACCCTGCTTGGACAGCAGACCGGCGGTCGCGTTGCCCTTGTTGTACTCCAGGATGTCCGGGGCGTCCTTGGAGTTCAGCACCATCGGCGCGGTCTTCTGGATCTGTTCGAAGCCCTTCTCCTCGAACTTCACCTTGACGCCCGGGTGGGCGGCCTCGAACTCCTTGATCGCCTGGTTCCACGCGATCCCCATGGCGCTGTCCTGGGTCTCGTAGTGCCACAGTTTCAGCTCTTTCGACGAAGAGCCGCCGCCACCGCCACCGCCGCCGCACGCGGACAGGGCCAGCGCTCCCACGGCCAGGGCCGCGAGCGCCTTTGTCGCCTTGAACATCGGGGATCCTCCAGGGGGTGAAAAACTGTCGAAGCGCTTCGACGAGTGCCGAAAAAAGGAGTCGTGGAATTCGTCAGGCCGCCGGTGTGCTGGACCGGACGACGAGGCGGGAGGGGAGCAGGGTGGCGCCGGGCGGCTGGTGGCCGTCCAGCTTCTCCATGAGCAGGGCGACCGACTGGCGGCCGAGTTCCTCGGCGGGGATGGAGATCGAGGTGAGGTCGAGCCGCTCCGCGAGGTCGTCGGGAGCGATGGCGATGAACGAGAGGTCGTCGGGGACGTGGCGCCCGGTCGCACGGAACGCCGCGAGCAGCGGTTCGACCGCGGGCTCATTGTGGACCGCGATGCCGGTCAGGCCCGGGTGGTCCCGCAGCAGGTCGTCGGCGGCCTCCCGGGCGTGGTCCGGGTCACAGGGCCGGACGACCGCGTGGACGCCGCGTTCGGCGGCGGCCCGCTGGAAGCCGGCCTTCGTGCGCTCGGCGAAGCCGGTGCCGCGTTCGTACACCGCGGGCGGCGCGCCGATCAGCGCGATCTCGCGGTGCCCGAGGTCGGCCAGGTACTCGGCGCACGCCGCGCCGGCCGCCTCGAAGTCCCAGTCGATGCAGGTCAGTCCGGTCGGGTCCGCGGGGAAACCGATCAGCACCGACGGCCGGTCCAGGGAGCGCAGCACCGGCAGCCGTACGTCGTGCAGTTCGACGTCCATCACGAGGATCGCGTCGACGAGGGCGGAGCCGGCCACCCGCTCGAGGCCGTCGACGCCCTCGTCCTGGGTCAGCAGCAGGACGTCGTGATCGTACGCGCGGGCGCTGGTCACGGCCCCGATGACCATCTGCATCACGATCGGCACGTGGATGCCGGAGCGGAGCGGGACGACGAGCGCGATGACGTTGGAACGGTTGCTGGCCAGCGCGCGGGCCCCCGCGTGCGGGCGGTAGCCCAGGGCCCGGATACTGTCCATGACCCGGCGGCGCGTCTGGTCCGAGATGGACCGCTTGCCGCTCAGCACGTAGGACACCGTGCTGGGGGAGACGCCGGCGTGGCTGGCCACGTCAGAGATCTTTACCAAGGTCCGCTCCTGTCGAAGCGCTTCGATTGCCGGAATGTTAAGCCTGTCGCTTAGGTGACGCAATGGGGCGTTACGAGAACGCAACCGGAATCTGGGAGCGCTCCCACACTCCACGTCGTCGTCGATCCGATCGAAGTGGCCGGTCAGCGGCCTGTTCGGCGCCGGTTGGCGAGTTCCCGTTGGAACCTGTCACTCACGCCACTGGGAGCCGCCGCGCCGTCCGCGTACCCATGGAGCATGGAGTTTCTGCCCTACATCGCGCCGATCGGCGTCGGCCTCGCCTACGCGCTGCTCATGTCCCTCATCCGTGAACCGCACCGGCGGCGCGTCAACGCCCTCATGATCGCCGGCGCCGGCGCCGCCTACCTCAGCGGTGGCGGCATGGGCGGCTGGGAGTTCGCCTTCACCGGGCTGGTCACCTACGTCGCCTTCCGCGGCCTGGACTCGTGGCGGTGGATCGGCGTCGGCTGGCTGCTGCACACCGCCTGGGACGTCGTCCACCATCTCAAGGGCCATCCCATCATCCCCTTCGCCCACAGTTCGTCCATGGGATGCGCCATCTGCGACCCCGTCATCGCCCTGTGGTGCTTCGGCGGTGGCCGGTCGCCGCGCGAGCTGTTCCGCCGTACGAGGCTTCGGGAGCAGACGGCCTGACGCGCGGACGCCCGGGACGTCACGCGTCCCGGGCGCCCGCGTGGGTCAGCGCCAGCTGTCGTTGATCGTGGCGGTGCCGCCGGACCCGGTGGTGTACGACCGGTTGGGATCGGACTCCCAGGTGACCGAGCCGTCCGGGTTCTTCTTGATGTACTTGTACTGGAAGGTGGTGTTCGCCGGCAGGGAGACGGCGGCGGACCAGGTCGGGTAGCCCGCGGACGACAGCGCGACGGCGCTGCCCGGCGCCCAGTTCCCCAGCGCGGGGATCGAGCCGACGACGAAGACGTTCTGCCCGTAGTAGGTCGTCGCGTACTCGTTGAACGTCACCTGGACGACGCCGGTGCCGCCACCGCCGCCGGTTCCGGTGGCCGCGACGTCGATCGCCACGGCGCTGCCCGGACTTACCGAGAACGTCGCGTTGCCGGAGCCGTCGACCGTGACGGCCGTGCCCGTGCACTTCCCGGCGGACACGCCGCCGCCGATGATGTCGCAGTACGTCCCGGCGGGCAGGCCGGTGGCGAACGTACGGCTCAGCGTGCCGCCGGAGTTGTTGATCGCGACGTAGCCCTTCGTGCCGCGGCCGAAGGCGATCTGGTTGGAACCGTCGGACCACCAGTTCGCGACGGACGTGCCCTTCACGGCGTTGTGCCAGCCGACCATGCCGCCCAACGCGCGGTCGAGGCAGCCCTGCCAGCCGCTCGCGCAGTTGGTGTTCGTCACGTACCCGTTGCCGTCCGCGGGCGGGGAGTCGTCGGTGCCGCTGAAGTCGAACCCGGAGTAGACCTGCGGGGTGCCGAAGTTCCAGGCCAGCGAGAAGATCGTGGCCAGCCGGTACTTGGTGCCGTCCTTGTAGGACAGCGTGCTGCCGTTCCGCTCGGTGTCGTGGTTGGCGACGAAGACGACCGACTTGTCGCTCGGCTCCATGCCCCACGACTGCCCGAGGCTCTGCAGGTTGGCGATGCTGCCGTTGAACTGCTCCTTGAGCTTCTGTCCGTAGATGAACTCCAGCAGGTCGCCGGTGCCCTCGAAGGCGCTGGGCGCGAGGCTGCCGCCGCTGCCGGGCATGACCTCCTGGTAGATGTACGCGGACCTGGTCAGTTTCGCCTCGATGGCCGCCAGGTCGGTCGCGCCGATGTGCTTGGCCGCGTCGACCCGGAACCCGTCCACGCCGAGGGACAGCAGGTCATTGAGGTAGCCGGCGATCTTGCCGCGCACGTAGTCGGACTCGGTGCGCAGGTCCGACAGGCTGCTCAGCTCGCACTTGGTGACCTCGGTGAAGTCGTTCCAGTTGTGGATCTGGTCGTCGGACTCCGGGCAGTCCGATGGGTAGTTGTGGAAGTCGGCCGAGGAGTAGATGCCCGGGTAGGCGTACTTGGTGAAGCTCTTGCCGCCGTAGCTCGTGCTGCCCTGGCCGGTCATGTGGTTGATGACCGCGTCGGCGTACACCTTGACGCCCGCGGTGTGGCAGGCCGACACCATGGCGGCGAACTGCGACCGGGTGCCCATGCGGCTGTTCACGTCGTAGTCGGCGGGCTGGTAGACCTCCCACCACGGGTGGCCGCTGCGGGTGAGGGAGTCCTCGGGCGGGGCGACCTGGACGGCGCCGTACCCCTGCGGGCCGAGCACGTTCGTGCACTCGGAGGCGACGGAGTTCCAGTTCCACTCGAAGAGGTTGGCGATGACGTCGTGGTCGCCGGCGGGCGACGCCCCGGCGGGCGCGGCGCCGGCCAGGGGTGTGATCGTGGCCGCCAGCGCGACGGCCAGCGCGGGCAGCAGGCGTTTGAACATGCGGGGCCTCCTGGGTGAGGAGAGTGGGCGGGGTCCCCCGAGGGTCTGGCGGCCGCTGTGTTTCCGCTGTGTTGCCGCGACGGTAACCCGTGCGCCGGTTGCTGGCAAGACTTTGCTGCAAGCTTGCGAAAGAACGCGGTAACGAGCCGGGTCCGGTCCGTTCCGTCCGGCGGTACATTCGTGCATGTGAGCATGCGCCTGGCGGACATCGCCGCCCAAGCCGGAGTGAGCGAGGCGACCGTGAGCCGGGTGCTCAACGGCAGGCAGGGCGTCGCGCCGGCCACGCGGCAGGCGGTCATCGACGCGCTCGACGTCCTCGGGTACGAACGCCCCGTCCGCCTCCGGCCGCCGCGCAGCGGGCTGATCGGCCTGATCGTCGCCGAGCTGGACAACCCCATCTTCCCCGCGTTCGCGCAGGTCATCGAGAACACCCTGGCCGTGCACGGCTACACCGCGGTGCTGGGCGCGCTGGCGCCCGGCGGCATCAACGAGGACGACTACACCGACCTCCTGCTCGAACGCGGGGTCTCCGGGATCGTCTTCGTCTCCGGGCTGCACGCCGACTCGCAGGCCGACCACGGCCGCTACAAGCGCCTCACGGACCGCGGGCTGCCGATCGTGCTGATCAACGGCTACGCCGAGGGGGTCGACGCGACGTTCGTCTCCAGCGACGAGGTCGGCGCGATGGAACTGGCCGTGGCCCACCTGGCGCACCTGGGACACCGGCGCATCGGGCTGGCCGTCGGCCAGGAGCGGTTCGTGCCGGTCATCCGCAAGACCGAGGGCTACCGGAGGGGGATGGCCGAGCATCTCGGAGTCGCCGAGGTGGACGACTGGATCGTCAACACCATCTTCACCGTCGAGGGCGGCGAGGCCGCGGCGAAGCGGCTGCTCGACCAGGGGTGCACGGCGATCTGCTGCGGCAGCGACATGATGGCGATCGGCGCGATCCGGGCGGTCCGGCAGCGCGGCCTGCGGGTGCCGGAGGACGTCTCCGTCATCGGCTTCGACGACTCCCCGCTGATGGCCTACGTCGACCCGCCGCTGACCACGGTCCGCCAGCCGGTCCGCGAGATGGCCCTGGTCGCGGTGCGCAGCCTCCTCGACGAGATCCAGGGCGTCGGCGCGCCGCACACCGAGCTGGTCTTCCGGCCCGAGCTGGTCGTCCGCAGCTCCACCGGACCGCTCGGCGCGGCCGGCCAGTGATTGCGGCAACTTTCCGCAAGAAACCGCGCCGGGTCAGTCCAGGCCCTGTTCGAGCGCGTAGCGCACGAGCTGGGCCTTGTTGTGCAGTTGCAGCTTGGTCAGGGTGTTCTGCACGTGGTTCTGCACCGTGCGGTGCGACAGCACGAGCCGTTCGGCGATCTCGCGGTAGGTCAGGCCCTTGGCGACGAGCCGCAGCACCTCGGTCTCCCGGTTCGTCAGCCGGGGCGTCGCCTTCTCCGGCGCGGCGACCAGCCTGCGGTACTCCCCGAGGACGAGGCCGGCCAGTCCGGGGGTGAACACCGCCTGGCCGACCGCCGCCGCGCGCACCGCCGCGACGACCTCGTCGAGGGACGCCGACTTGGTCAGGTAACCGGTGGCGCCCGCCGTGACCGCGTCGAGGACGTCCTGGCGCTCCCCGCTCGCCGACAGGACCAGCACGCGGACGGACGGGTCCGCCGCCAGCAGCCGCCGGGTCACCTCCGCGCCCGCGAGGTCCGGCAGGTGCAGGTCGAGCAGGACGACGTGCGGCCGGGTGGCCTTCGCGACCCGCAGCGCCTGCGCGCCGTCGCCGGCCGTGCCCACGACCGGGAGGCCGGCCGCCGTCAGCCGTTCCGCGATGCCGTCGCGCCAGATCGGATGGTCGTCGACCACCAGCAGGCGGGGTGGCGGACCGTCAGCGTTCATGGCGTGCGACCTCGTTCCTCGGTACCCGTAGCTCGACCTCGGTTCCCCGGCCGGGCGCCGACGTCACGGCCGCCTCCCCGCCGAGTTCGCCGATGCGGCCGACGATCGACTGCGCGATGCCGAGCCGCCCGGCCTCGGCCGCCTGTGTCAGGCGGCCGGCCGCGAATCCCAGCCCGTCGTCCCGGACGCTCACCGCGACGGCCTCGCCCTCGTCGTCGAGCAGCACCCAGGCCCGCGCGTCCGGCCCCGCGTGGCGGCGGACGTTGTCGAGCGCCTCGCCGGTCGCGGCGGCCAGGGCCCGGGCCGCCGCCTCGGGCAGCAGCACCTCCTGCGCGGGGCAGGAGACGGTGACCCGGTGACCGGCCAGGGGTTCCAGCAGCGTCCGTACGTCGAGCCGGCCGTCCGGGGCCGGTGTCGGCGGAAGGGCGATCAGCGACCGGAGCGCCGTCTCCTGCTCGCCGGCGAGCCGGCCCAGCTCGGCGGCCTCACCCCCGAGCTCCCGGCCGCGTGTGCTGACCAGCGCCAGGACCTGCAGCACCGAGTCGTGGATGTCCCGCGCGATGCGCTGCCGCTCGGCCGTGGCCGCCTCCCGCCGGGCCGCGCGGTCGAGGGCGGCCTCCGCGCGCAGCACGAGCCGTACGACGTGACCGCCGACGGCGCCGGCGATGAGCAGCAGCACGATGCCGTTGAAGGTGTTGCGCGGCAGCGCTTGGCGCTCGAGCACGTCGGCGGCGGACAGGACGGCCGCCCCGGCGACCCCCGCCCACGGTCCGCCGGCGACGGCGCAGGCCAGCACGGAGCCCGCGGCCCAGCACAGGGGCAGCGTCCCGGCGCCGTGGTCGATGCGGGCGGCCGTGTCGACCAGCCGGGTGGCGAGGACCAGGGCCGCGGCGACCGCGACGTCGGCGCCGACGAGCCAGGGCCGGCGTGCCGACGCCCGGGAGTACGCCGCCGTGGCCAGCACGGACCATGCCGCCATCACGGCGAGCACGGCCAGGCCGCCGGTGGGATGCGCGTACCGCGGGTGGTCGCGCACGATGATGACCGCGGCATAGAGGAGGGCGATGAACCGGTAGACCCCGACCGCCCGCCACATCTGCTCGACCACGACTGCGACATTACGGGTAAACGGCCTGAATCGCCCCTGGCTGGACTCTCCCACTGTGGGAGAGCCCATGCTGATGCGGGTGAACGAGGGATACCTGCCCATCGGGCGATTCGCCCGGCTGTGCCGGCTGAGCGTCAAGCAACTGCGGAACTACGACGATCTGGGACTGCTGGTCCCGGCCCACGTCGACCCGGACACCGGATACCGGTACTACCGGCCGGGCCAGTCCCGGGACGCCCTCGTCATCGGCCTGCTGCGCTCCCTCGACGTGCCGCTCCCGGCGATCGGCCGGGTGCTGACCGCCGGGACCGGCGCGCTGGGCGGCGTACGGGACGCGATGGAGGCCGACCTGGCGCGCCGGCGGCGCAACCTCGCGGCGCTGGAGCGCATCCTCGCCGACGGGCTGCCCCGCCCCGACGTGAGCCTGGTCCGCGAACCGGCCCGCCGCGTCGCGGCCGTCCGCGACGTCGCGCCGCCGGACGGGATCGGCGCCGTGACGTCGGCGTGCGTCGCGCGCCTCATGGACGCGTGCGCGGCGGCCGGGGTCGTCCGGGCGCCGATCGGGCTGTTCCCGCTGGACCTGACCTCGGAGGTCCTGGTCACGGTCGGCGTCGAGACGGACACGGCCGTGCCGGGCACCGCGCCGGACGTCCTGCGCGGCGGGCTGTTCGCGTCCGCGACCCACGTCGGGCCGTACGACCAGATCGGTCTGACCGCGCACGCGTTGCTGGCCTGGGCGGGCGACCGGGGGCACACCCCGGCCGGCCCGCTGCGCGAGGTCTACGTCTCCGATCCCGCGAGCACGCCGCCCGAGCGGCTCGTGACCCACCTGATGATCGAAGTGAAGGAGTCCGAATGAAGAACCTCTACTCCGCCGCCGACGAGCCCGAGCTCGTCGAGTTCGGCCCGGCCCGTGGCCTGGGCGTCGTCGGCCAGGGCGAGCCCGGCGGCGCCGCGTACGGCACGTGTGTCGGAGCGCTGTACGCCGTCGCGGGCGGCCTGTGCGGCGTGGCCGCCCGGAACGGGCGGGCGTTCGACCTGCCGCCGCTCGAGGGCCGGTGGTGGGTCGAGGACGAGCGGTCGCCGTTCGACGTGCCACGGGAGGAGTGGCACTGGCAGCTGTTCCTCCGGCTGCCCGACACGGTGGAGGACGCCTGGTACGACGAGGCACGAGAGGCCGCGCCGCACCCGGCCGCCGCGCGGGTGCAACTCGTCACCTACACCGAGGGACGCTGCGTCCAGGTGCTGCACCGGGGGGCGTACGCCGACGAGCCAAGCACCCTCGCGCGGATGGACGCCTCCATGAGGGAGACGGGGATGGTGCCGAACGGCCTGCACCACGAGGTGTACCTGTCCGACCTCCAGGAGAGCGACCCGGCGAAGATGCGCACGATCCTGCGGATGCCGGTCCGTCCGGCCGTCTAGTCTCGCGGTGTGACGCAGACTCCGGCCGAGCCCCGGCGCTACCGACTCGACGCGATGCTGTCCGGGCCGCCGACGCCGGTGGACGGGTCCTTCCGTACGCCGACGCGGGAGGACCTGCCGCTTCTCGGCGTCCTCATGTGGGACGCCTACCGCGGCACTCCGGACGAGCGGGACGCCGGCGACGGCGTCGCGTCGGCCGTGGCGGAGATCCGGCTGACCTTCGACGGGGAGTACGGCCCGTTCCTGCCGGAGGCGTCGTTCGTCGCCGAGGAGGACGGCCGCCCCGTCGCGGCCACGCTGGTGACGGTGTGGCGGGGGACACCGCTGCTGGCGTTCGTGTTCACCGCCTCGTCGCACACCGGCCGCGGCCTGGCCCGGCGGCTCATCCGCGCGACGATGGGGGCGCTGGCGCAGCTCGGGTACGACCGGCTCTCGCTCGCCGTGACCGAGGACAACGCCCGCGCCCGCGCCCTCTACGAGTCGATGGGATTCGTCCAGGTCCCCGCCTGAGACCCGGTACGCGACCAGGACCTCGGGCGACGACGAGGCCGTCCGGGCCGGCTGAACGTCCGGTCGGGGCCCGGACGTTCGGCCGGCTGCTCGACGGTCAGTCGCGGGCCCGGTACACCGCGCCGGCGAACGGCAGCGCGCCGCCGGTCTCCCGCTCGTCGGGCGGCGTGAGCCCGGCGGCCGCGGCCCACGCGTCGACCAGACCGGCCGGCCAGGACGCGCGCTCGCCGGGGAGGACGACGACCACGCCGCCGGGCGCCATCGCCCGGCCGAGTTCGCGGACGGTGTGCCGCGGGAACGCGAAGGTCTTCGGATCGAGGCGGCAGGCCACCACGGGGAGGCTCGCGGCGGAGAAGGGCAGGTCGATGTCGATCTCACCGACGCCGACCGGCGGGACGCTCCCGCCCGCGCGGCGCGCGGCCCGCCGCAGGGCGCGGGCGTCGCGTCGGCGCGGCACGGACACCTCGACCGGCACCCCGTCGGCGATCAGCCGGGCGGCCAGGTCGTGCAGGCCGGGCCCGACGAGCCGTACCGGCGCGGTGCGCCGCGCGGCCGCCCCGGCGAGGAGCGCCCCGAGGGCCGCGTCGTCGAGCGGGGCGTGGCCGCAGGCGGCGGAGGTCGGCGTGCTCATCGGGGCGCCGTTCGGCCGGTGCCCGCGACTGCGGACGCGGTGGGGCGGGGCTGGGTCACCGAAGTCCTCCCACGGTTTATCTGTATTCTGCAGTTATCGTAACCTACCCCTATAACCAGGCATTATTCGGGGCATGAACGACATCGACGTAGCGATCGTGGGGCTCGGGCTGGCGGGATCCGCCACCGCCTGGGCGCTGAGCCGGCGGGGCCGGAGCGTGGCCGCCTTCGAGGCGTACGGGCCGGGCCACCGGCGCGGCAGCTCACACGGTCGCGCCCGGATCTTCCGCCGCGCTTACCTGGACCCGCTGTACGTCGAGCTGACCGGCCGGGCCGGGCGGCTCTGGGACGAGCTGAGCGACGAGGCGGGGGAACCTCTCCTGACCCGCACCGGCGGCGTCGACCACGGTCCCGGCCGGGAGCCGTCGCACATGGTCGACCTGCTCCGGGGGCACGGCGTCGCCGCCGAGCTGCTCGATCCCGCGGAGGCCGCCGGCCGCTGGCCCGGCATCCGCTTCACCGGCCCCGTCGTCTTCGACCCGGAGGGCGGGGTCCTCGACCCGGAGGCGTCGATGACCGCCATGGCCCGGCTCGCCGCCGAGGCCGGCGCGCACCTCGCGTACGACACCCCGATCCGGGCCCTGGAGCCGGACTCCACCGGCGTCCTCCTCCACACCGACCAGGCCACCTGGCACGCCCGTACGGTCGTGGTCGCGGCGGGCGGCTGGGCCGGTCCGCTGCTCGACGGCCTGGTCCCGCTCCCGCCGCTGACCGTGACCCAGCAGCAGGTCTTCTTCTTCGAGACGAAGGACCCCGGCCCCTGGCCGACCATCGTGCACGGCGAGACGTCGCTCGACGTGTACGCGCTGCCGGAGGGCCCGTACGTCAAGTTCGGCGAGCACGTGGGCGGCGCGGTGACGACAGCGGACGGCCGGGACTTCGTCGTGGACCCGGCCGCCCGCGACCGCGCGATCGAGTACGCCCGGACGTGGCTACCGGGCGTGGACCCGGAGCCGCGCTCGGAGCTGACCTGCCTCTACACCTCGACGCCCGACGAGGACTTCGTGCTGGACCGGAGGGGGCCGTTCGTGGTCTGCTCCGCCTGCTCCGGGCACGGCGCGAAGTTCACCCCACTGCTCGGCGAACTCGCCGCCGACCTCGTCGACGGCCACCCGCCGATCGCCAGGTTCGCCCTACGGTGAGGCGCCGCTTCGAAGCGCGATTCATGTGGGAGCCGGGCGCAGTCCCCGGTGAAGCCGCCAGGCGCCAGAAGGATGATTTGCCAGTATGGCCGGCGCTTCGCCTACCTGGAGCGAGGTGGGGCAGAGCTCATGCTTGAGCAGCCATTGAGTCGCGATCGGCTCTATCCTCGTGCGGAGCTCGACCCCCCCTATGGGCGGGGCCTCAATCTCACCATCGAGGTGGAGGACGTCGAGCAGATACATGCCGCTGTGCTGGCCGCCGGCCGCACGTTGTTCCTGCCCTTGGAAGAGCGTTGGTACGAGCGAGCCGCCGATGCCGTGGGTGTGCGGCAGTTCGCCGTGCAGGATCCGGACGGCTATCTGTTGCGCCTGTCCCAGCACCTGGGGACGCGCCCGCGGTAGACGGCCCCTTCCCCGAGACTTCCACCCGTTCCATCCACGCTGTACGGGCGGGGCGACCGTGATCGGCGATAGAGCGCGCCGCCCGAAGGTGTGAAGCCTCGGTACGATTTGGCCGATCCGGGGCCGAGGATCGGCCGGCGGAGGAATGCCGGAAAGCGACGATCGCAAGGAGAAGTGTTCATCCGATGAGCACACCGACGCAGCAGGAGAGGTTCAGTTTCCAGGCCGAGGTCGTCCAGCTTCTCGACCTGATGATTCATTCGCTTTACAGCAACAAGGAGATCTTCCTGCGGGAGCTGATCTCCAACGCCTCGGACGCCATCGACCGCCTGCGGTTCGCCAAGCTCACCGACCCCGGACTCGATGAGGCCGATGAGCCGCTGCAGATCCGGGTCTCCTATGACAAGGACGCTCGCACGGTCACGATCTCCGACAATGGCCTCGGAATGAGCCGGCAAGAGGTGATGGACAACATCGGCACCATCGCCAAGTCCGGCACCCGCGAATTCCTCCAGGCCCTGAGCGGGGACCAGCGGAAGGACGCGACGCTCATCGGCCAGTTCGGCGTCGGCTTCTACTCGGCGTTCATCGTCGCCGACCGGGTGACGCTGACCACGCGCCGGGCCGGACTGCCCGCGGCGGAAGGAGTCCGGTGGGAGTCCGATGGCCGGGGCGAGTACGCCCTGGAGACGGTCGAGCGTCCCGCCCGGGGCACCGAGGTCGTGCTGCACCTCCGCGAGGGCGAGGACGAGTTCCTCAACGACCATCGCCTGCGCACGATCATCCGCAAGTACTCCGACCACATCAGCCTGCCGATCCTCATGGCGGGCGAGGACGCCGAGTCCGGCGACGCTCCGGCCGAGACGGCCGTCAACCGGGCGTCCGCGTTGTGGGCCCGCTCGAAGAGTGAGATCAGTGAGCAGGAGTACGACGAGTTCTACAAGCACGTCGCGCACGACTACGCAGGTCCCCTCGCCCATCTGCACGCCAAGATGGAGGGGACCTACGAGTACACGCTTCTGCTGTTCATCCCGGCACACGCCCCGTTCGACCTGTGGATGCCCGAGTCGCGTCACGGCGTGCGGCTGCACGTCCAGCGGGTCTTCATCATGGACGACACCGGGCAGCTCATGCCGAACTACCTGCGCTTCGTCCGAGGGGTGATCGACTCCAGCGACCTGCCGCTGAACGTCTCCCGGGAGATCCTGCAGAGCAGCCGCGTCGTCGACTCGATCCGCTCCAGCGCGGTCAAGCGGGTGCTGAAACTGCTGAAGGACCTGGCCGAGAAGGAACCGGAGAAGTACGCCACCTTCTGGCGTGAGTTCGGCGCCGTCCTCAAGGAGGGAATCGCCGAGGACTACTCCAACCGGGACGACATCGCCCGCCTGCTGCGCTTCACCACGACGAGGTCGGGCACCGACACGCCGGACACCTCCCTCACCGACTATGTGTCCCGCATGAAGGAGGGCCAGGAGAAGATCTACTACCTGCTCGCCCCCACGCTCGCCGCCGCCAAGACCAGCCCGCACCTGGAGATCTTCCGCGAGAAGGGCATCGAGGTGCTGTTGCTGAGCGATCCCGTCGACAACTGGGTGGTGACCAGCCTGCCCGACTTCGACGGCAAGCGTCTGCAGTCCGTCGCGCAGGGCGCGTCCGACCTCGGCGCGCTGGAGGACGCCGCCGAGAAGGAGGCGAACGAGAAGGCCGGCACGCAGTTCGCCGCCCTGGTGGAGCGTCTCAAGAAGGCCCTCGGCGACCGCGTGCGCGATGTCCGGACCACCAATCGCCTCACCACGTCACCGGCCTGCATCGTCGCGGGCGAGCCGGACCTCGAGATGAACCTCATCCGCCGGATGCAGGGCTCGGGGATGCCGAGCGAGCCCATCCTGGAGATCAACCCCGAGCACCCGCTCATCCGACGGCTCGACGCCGAAGCCGACGAACGCCTCGCGGACTGGGCGCACGTCCTCTACGGCCAGTCCGTCCTCACCCTCGGCGCGCGCGTCGACGAACCGGCCGAATTCGCCGCCCGCCTCAACGACCTCCTCGTCACGCTGACGGGGGAACGGGAAACGACGGCCGGCGACGACTCCTGACCGAGGGCACGGCGTTCCCTACGGCGGGTCCGCGGGCTGATCACTGGTGTCCGCTGCGCTCTAACGGCAGCGGACACCAGTGAAAGCGCTCAGAGGTGCCGGGCAGCAGGATGTTCGGCGACCGGTGCAGCAACCAGGCCAGGGCGAATCCCCCCGTCCCATGCTTGCCCGTGATCTCCGCCGGATCTAGTCGCCGGTCGTGCCGTCGAGCATCTCGCGCAGGATGTCCAGGTGGCCGTTGTGGCGGGCTGTCTCCTCGGTGAGGTGGAGGAGGATCCAGCGCAGGTCGGGGTGAAGGCCGTTGCGGATGGTTCCCACGGCCTGCTTGTCCAGGTCGTTCCCGGCGACCAGTTCGCGGTAGCGGGCGCTCTGTTCGGCGTACTCGTCGAGCAACTGCGTGAGCGGGAAGTCGACGGCGATACGCATCTCGCGGTCGGGGTCCTCATCCGTCATGGGGGCCCGGTCCTCCTCGCCGAGGAAGACCACCTGGAACCAGTAGTACTCGACCCAGCGAAGGTGGTTGATCAGTCCGCTCATGGTCATCAGCGGTGAGCCCGGCAGGAGCGCCTTGCGGGCGTTCTCCGCGGAGACGCCCTCGCACTTGGCGCGGGCGGTGTCCCGTGCGTAGTCGAGGAACGTGGTGAGCTGGGTGCGCTCGTCCCATGCGGGCGGCGTGTCATCGATTCTGGTCATCGCGCGAAGCGTCTCCGATCACCGCGCCCGCTGTCGAGGTATTTACCGACGGACCCCACCTGCTCCGCCCAGCGCCTTCTCCAGCGGGACGCTACAGCGATTCAGCGCCGGCGGGCCGCCCGGCATGATCCGCCGGACAAGCCCCGGCACCGCTCCGGCGCGGGCGCCCGGCCGCCGGGCGCCCGCGCCGGCGGCTCAGCGGGCGCCGGTGAACGGCGTCGCCACGGGGCCGGTGACGTCCGGGTCGACGCGGAAGATCCGGCCGGCGTCCGGCTCGGCCTCCCGCTGCTCCAGAGACAGGTCCTGCTGCGACGTGGTGATGAACAGCGTCGAGCGGTCGGTGCCGCCGAAGCAGCAGCTCGAGACGTTCGTCACCGGGAGGCGGACCGTCGCGACCAACTCCCCGGACGGGGCGTAGCGGTGCACGGCGCCGCCGCCCCACAGAGCCACCCACAGGAAGCCCTCGTCGTCCACGGTCATGCCATCGGGATGACCGCCCTCGACCTCGGTGAACGGCCGCCGGTTCGTCACCGCGCCGGTCTCCAGGTCGTAGTCGAAGGCGTCCACCCGATCCGTCGGGGTGTCGATGTAGTACATGGTGCGGTGGTCAGGGCTCCAGCCGAGCCCATTGGAGATGGCGACCCCTTCGACCACCGTGCGGATCGAGCCGTCGAAGACGAAGAGCGAGCCCGCGCCGGGCGTCTCGTCGAACGCCATCGTGCCGGCCCAGAATCGTCCCGCCGGATCGCACTTGCCGTCGTTCATCCGGATCGTGGCGGAGTCGGCCAGGTCCCCGGTCAGGGCCGTCGCCCTGCCGTCCTCGTCCAGCTCCATGAAGCAGGTGCCGGCGGCGATGATCCACCCGCCGAGCACCCGGGGCACGGCGGCGCCGATCGGCCGGTCGACCTGCAGCGATCGCGGGTCGGTCAGCGTCTTGCCGTCGTAGCCGGCCAGCCACAGTTGCCCGGCCATGATGTCCACCCAGCCGAGCCGGTCTCCGTACCAGAACGGCCCCTCGGCGTGCTCGACCTTGACCGGCGAACAGGGTTCCGCGGTGAGTTCCATGCGTCGGCTCCAACCGTGATGCGGTGATCAGCGTCATCCTTCCACTACCCGCTCCGGAGCCGGAGACCGTCCGGGGCCTATCGTCTTCGTTCGTGACGGTGGAGAAGGGGCTGTGGGCGGGGCTGGTGCTGGACGCGCTGGCCGGGGATCCACGGCGAGGGCATCCAGTGGCGGCGTTCGGACGGGCGGCGAGCGCGCTGGAGCGGCGCCTGTACCGGAACTCGGTGGCGCGCGGTGCGGTCTTCACGGCCGTGTGCGTGGTCGGGGCGGCCGGTGCCGGTGTTGTCGTGGACGCCGTCGGCCGTCGGGCGGCCGGGCGAACGATGCTCACCGCCTGCGCGACGTGGGCGGTGCTCGGCGGGACGTCGCTCGGGCGTGAGGGCCTGGTGATGGCGGCCGCTCTGGAGGCCGGGGACGTCGAGGCGGCGCGGCGCCGGTTGCCGCACCTGTGCGGGCGGGATCCGAGTGAACTCGACGCCAAGGAGCTCGCGCGGGCCACGGTCGAGTCGATCGCCGAGAACACCTCCGACGCTGCCGTCGCGCCGCTGTTCTGGGGCGCGGCCCTCGGCGTGCCGGGGCTGCTCGCGTACCGGGCGGTCAACACGCTGGACGCGATGGTGGGGCACCGCAGCGCCCGGTACCTCAGGTTCGGGCGGGTCGCCGCGCGGCTGGACGACGTGGCTAACTGGGTTCCCGCCCGCCTGACCGGGCTGCTCACGGCGGCCTGCGCCCCGCTCGTCGGCGGCTCGCCGCGCGCCTCGTACGCGATCCTCCGCCGTGACGGCGCGGCGCACCCGAGCCCGAACGCCGGGCAGTGCGAGGCTGCGTTCGCCGGGGCGCTCGGCGTCCGGCTCGGTGGCGTCAACGTGTACGGGAATCGCGTCGAGTACCGGCCCGAACTCGGCGACGGCCGTGCCGCCGAGCCCGCGGACATCCGGCGCGCCGTTCGCCTGTCCCGTACGGTCACGGTGGCCTCGGCCGCCGTCGCGATCGGAGCGCGCGCCGCAGTCAGGGCCTGGTCGCGGAGTCCTACCACGCGGCCGACGGTCTGCTCGACGACCTCATCGCCGCGGACACGCCGATCGACGTCGCGGAGGTGACCGCCGCCGTCCTCGAGCCGGCGCACCGGGGCCTCGGCGCCTCCTGACCGACCGCGACCGGCGGTGCGGCTGCTAGCTTCGGCGTCCGTGGACACGCGGAACGGGATGTTGCTGGTCGCCGGTACGACCTCGGATGCGGGCAAGAGCATCCTCACGGCGGGAATCTGCCGGTGGCTCGCCCGCCAGGGCGTCAAGGTCGCGCCGTTCAAGGCGCAGAACATGTCGCTGAACTCCATGGTCACCGCCGACGGCGCGGAGATCGGGCGGGCGCAGGCCATGCAGGCCGCCGCCGCGCGGATCGAGCCGACCGCGCACATGAACCCGGTCCTCCTCAAACCCGGCAGCGACCGGCGCAGCCAGGTGGTCGTGCTCGGCCACCCGATCGCCGAGGTCGATGCGATGGGGTACGCCGCGTACAAGGAGCGGCTGCGCCGGGTGGTCCTCGGCAGCCTCGCCGAGCTGCGCGCCCAGTACGACGTCGTCATCTGCGAGGGCGCGGGCAGCCCCGCCGAGATCAACCTGCGCGCCGGCGACCTGGCGAACATGGGACTGGCGCGCGCCGCCGGTTCCCCGGACGGGCCCGGCATGCCGGTGATCGTGGTCGGCGACATCGACCGGGGCGGGGTGTTCGCCGCGCTGTACGGGACGGTCGGCCTGCTGGAGCCCGCGGACCAGCGGCTCATCGCCGGGTTCGTCATCAACAAGTTCCGTGGCGCGCCGGAGCTGCTGGCCCCCGGCCTGGGGCAGATCACCGCGCTGACCGGCCGGCCGGTGTACGGCGTGCTGCCCTGGCTCGGCGGCCTCTGGCTGGACGTCGAGGACTCCCTCGCCCTGGACGCGCGCCCCGAGACGCGCCCGGCGGTCGCGGGGGAGACGTTGCGGGTCGCAGTCGCCCGCCTGCCCCGGATCTCGAACTTCACCGACCTTGACGCCCTGGCCGCCGAGCCCGGCGTCAGCGTACGGTTCGCGACCACACCCGGCGAGCTGGCCGACGCCGACCTGGTCGTGCTGCCCGGCTCCCGGGCCACCGTCTCCGACCTGGCCTGGCTGCACGAGCGCGGACTGGCCGCCGAGGTCGTACGCCGGGCGCGGGCGGGCCGGCCGGTGCTCGGAATCTGCGGCGGCTACCAGATGCTGGCCCGCGAGATCCTCGACGACATCGAGTCGATGGCCGGGCCCGTGCCGGGCCTCGGGCTGCTGCCGGTCCGCGTTGAGTTCGGGCCGGAGAAGATCCTCGGCCGGCCCGGCGGCACGGCGTACGGCGAGCCGGTGCGCGCGTACGAGATCCACCACGGCGTGGCGGCGGTGGAGGGCGGGGAGCCGTTCCTCGACGGGTGCCGCGACGGGGCGGTCTGGGGCACGACCTGGCACGGCGCGCTGGAGAACGACGGCTTCCGCCGCGCGTTCCTCCGCGAGGTCGCGCAGGTGGCGGGACGCGACTTCACTCCGGCGCCGGACACCGACTTCGCCGCGCTGCGGGAGGCCCAGCTCGACGCCCTCGGCGACCTGGTCGAGCGGCACCTCGACACCGACGCCCTGTGGCGCCTCATCGACACCGGCGCCCCAGCGGACCTCCCCATCGTCCCGCCGGCCGGGGCGACCCCATGAGCAAGCGGAGCGAGCGAAGCGATGAGCGCAGCGCCTCGGGTCGCCCCTCCGACGAAGGAGGCCGCACGAGCACCTTCACGCCGGGCGAGGACCGCTGGCGAGCGGGGCTCGGGACGCTGCGGCAGGTCGTCCGCCAGGAACTCGTGATCCGGCAGCTCGCCCACCACCTCCCGGACTCCGAGCCGGGCGACGTCCTGGACATCGGATGCGGCCAGGGCACGCAGGTCCTGGCGCTGGCTCGGAGAGGTCACCGGGTGACGGGACTGGACGCCTCGCCCGCGCTGCTCGGGGATCTGCGGACCGCGCTGGCGGCCGAGCCGCCGGAGGTACGGAAGCGGGTCCGCCTCGTCGCGGGGGACGCGCGGGAGGCGGCGGCGCTGACGGCACCGTCCCGGTTCGACCTCGTGCTGTGCCACGGCGTCCTCATGTACTTCGCCGACCCCGGTCCGGTCCTCGACGCCGTGGCCCAGGTCACCGCGCCGGGCGGGCTCGTGTCCCTCCTCGTACGGAACGGTGACGCCCTCGCCATGCGGCCGGGACTGCGGGGCGACTGGGCGGCCACCGCGGACGCCTTCGACGGCACCGCCTAACGCAACCGGATCGGCGTCGACGCCCGAGCCGACCGGCTCGCCGACCTGACAGCGGCGCTGGACGAGCGCCGCATGACCCGGCTCGCCTGGTACGGCGTCCGGGTCTTCACCGACACCGCCGCCGACGACGCGCCCGTTCCCGCGCCCGAGCGACTGGCTGCGCTCCTGTCCTGCGAGGAACGCGCCGGCCGCACCGACCCGTACCGGGCCGTGGCCGCCCTCCTCCACGTCATCGCTCGGCGGCACCCGGAACGATGACCACTCGGCCGGGATAGCCGCGGAAGAGAAGAATGTCCCGGCGGTGGGAGAGGCTGCGGCATTGAGCCGATCCCCACCCCGACCCGCCGGGACATCACATGGCGTCAGGTGTCACCTGACGAGCGCCTGCTGCTCGCGCAGGCGCTCGGTGGCGATTCCGCGACTCAGCGCGGTGCCCGCCGGTGCCTCAGCGGTGCCGCCCGCTCCGGACCGACGGCGCCTTGCGGACCGACGGCGCCTTGCGGACGGGCGGCGCCTTGTGGAGCGACGGCGCCTTGTGGACCGGCACCTTGCGGACCGGCACATTGTGGACCGGCGGCGTGGTGTGGACCGACGGCGCCTTGTGGAGCGACGGCGTCCTGTGGGCAGCCGGAGTGGTGTAGCACGGCGTGCTGGTGGCCGGCGTACTCGTGGGCGCAGTGCGACGCGGCGTGGGCGTCGTGCAGTAGTCCACGTGGTCGGCGTTACCGCCGGCGCACCCGGACAGGCCCAGCACGGCCACGGCCACGGCGGCGGGCAGGAGGGCCCACCGCATCTTTTCGCTTCGCATTTTCGTTGTACCTCCATGGCGAAGGATCGCTTTAGCCTTCGTCCTCGTACTGTCCGTGCGCCGGGAGAACGGCCACACGGCTCGTGAATTCCTCGACCGTCGCGTGACTCGCCGGACGCGCTCCCGGGCGGGCCGTGCCACGGCGCCGCCCGGAGGCGTCAGCCGGTCTGGCGGGTCGCGGTCTCGATGATCTCCAGGCCGACCACGGCATCCTCGAGCGTGACCGGGGGCGGGCCGTCGCCGCGGACGGCCGCCGCGACGGCCGGGTAGAAGTCCTGGTAGCTGCCCGGGTCGGTCGGTTCCGGGTGGGTGTCGCCGGGGGTGCCGACCCGCCCGTACGCCTCGGGCGGCGTCACGCCGTACTGCGGGTCCTCCGGTGTGCGGCCGGCGCGGAGCTGGTCCTCCTGGACGTCCAGGCCGTAGGTGACGTACGCGGCATGGTCCCCCAGCACCCGGAAGCGCGGGCCGAGGTCCGCGCTGATCGCGCCCATCCACAGGTGGGACCGGACGCCGTTCGCGTGGGTCAGGGCGACGAACGCGTCGTCGACCGCCTCGGCGCCGGGCCGCCGTACGTCCAGCTCGGCGTGGACGGCCACCGGCGGGCCGAACAGCGTGATCGCCTGGTCGATGAGGTGCGCGCCGAGGTCGTACAGGGCGCCGCCGGCGGCGGCCGGGTCGGCCGTCTCCTTCCAGCCCGGCTTGATCTGCGGGCGCCAGCGCGTGAACCGCGACTCGAACCGCAGCACCCGCCCGAGCGTTCCTTCGCCGATGAGCCGGGCGGCGGTCCGGAAGTCGCCGTCCCAGCGGCGGTTGTGGAACGGCACGACCAGCGGGCCGCCGGCCAGCGACCGGGCCTCGGCGGCGGTCACCGCGATCGGCTTGTCGACGACGACGGGGAGGCCCGCGTCTAGCGCCGCGCGGGCGAGCGGCGCGTGCGTGCGGTTCGGCGTCGTCACGACGACCAGGTCGTACCCACCGGACCAGACATCGTCGGGTGTGTCGAGCAGCTCCGCGCCGGCGTACCGGTCACGGACGGCGGCCCGCCGCGCCGGGTCCCGGGTCACGACGGCGGCCAGCTCCAGACCGGGAGCGGCGGAGATGAGCGGGGCGTGAAAGACCGCGCCTCCGGTCCCATACCCGATCAGAGCGACGCGCAGGTTGTCCACAGATGGCCTCCTTAATGGCCATTTGATCACGCTGTGGGTCTGTCCCGGCACGAGGGATCGGCCTAATCTCCCATGGGGGCCATCGATCGGTGAAGGAGCACGCATGCCCGACCCGTCGCCAGATGCGAACCTGGCCGAGTCGCTGAGCGAGTGGACGCGGGCGTTCGGCTGGCGTGACCGGGCGGCGTTCCTGTGCGGTGAGGACGTCTTCACGCAGGGCGAGGTCCACCGGGGGGCGGGGCGTGCGGCCGGGTTCCTGTGGGCGCACGGGGTACGGCCGGGCGACCGGGTGGTGATCGGGCTGCCGGCGTCGATCGAGTTCGTGTGGGCGTTCCTCGGCGCCGTACGGATCGGGGCGATCGCGCTGATCGCCGACCCGGAGGCGTCCATGCTCCCCCCGGGCGAGGTCGCGGTGTGCACGCCCGGACGGCACGAGAAGGTCATCACCCCCGGTGAGCTCGTCACCGGCATGGCGCGGGCGACCGCGCCGCCGGCGTACCCGGTGCATTCGGGAACGCCGGCGTTCGCGCAGTACGGCGAGGTGTACACGCACGGCGATCCGGAGGCGTCCTTCCTGGCGATGGAGCCGTTCGGGCTGCGGGAGAACGACGTGCTGTTCTCCGTTCCCAAGACCTACGACCCGGCGGGGCTGCGCAACACCGTCTTCCTCCCGCTGTACTCCGGGGCCAGCGCGGTGCTGGACTCCGGCCGGCGGTCGATCGCCGCGGTCGCCGAGCGGGTGCGCCGGCACCGGGCGAGCGTGCTGCTCTCGACGTCCGCGTTCTTGACGAGGCTGGCGGCCGAGGCGCCCCGCGAGCCGTTCTGGCCCCTGCGCATCGCCGTGTCGCAGGGCGCCCCGCCGCCGGTGCACGCCGAGGAGTGGCTCGGCTGCCCGATCCTGGCTCCGGTTCAGGACCCGGCGCCGGCGTAGGTGCCGAAGCTCCAGAACACGCCCTCGGGGTCCCGTACGGTGAAGTCGCGGGAGCCGTAGTCCTGGTCGGTCAGGCCCTGGACGACGGTCGCGCCCGCCGCCACCGCCCGCTCGTACAGCGCGTCGGGCGCGTCGGTGACGACGTACACCGACCCCATGCCCGGGGGCAGACCGGCGATCGGGCTGTCGGCCCGGTCGGCGCCGCCCAGCATGACGCCGCCTCCTCCGGGGGCGCGCAGCTCGGCGTGGGCGACCCGGCCGTCGTCCTCGTAGACCGCGATCTCCTCGAACCCGAAGGCGTCGACGAGGAACCGGATGGCGGCGCGGGCGTCCTTGTAGCGGAGTGCGGGCCAGACTCGTGTTTCGCTCATGGCCTCATCGTTTCCCGCCGGTGCCGTCACCGTCTTGGACGAATGGGAGCTCCTCGCCGGCCAGCCACGCGGACGGGGGACAGCCGGCGAGCTCGTTCCACTCGCGGGCGAGATGCGCCTGGTCGTAATAGCCGCACGCCGCCGCCGCGGCCGCCAGTGACGGCCGGCCGGGCTCCTTGAGGAGCCGCTTGGACCGCTCGAACCGCATGACGCGGGCCGCCTCCTTCGGCCGCAGGCCGTACTCCGCCGCGAACCGCTCGCCCAGGTGCCGCCGGCTCCACCCGACCTCGCGCGCGAGGTCGCCGATCCGCACGGCGCCGTCCGTGTCGGCGAGCCGCCGCCAGGCGTACCCGACCTCGGGCGCCGGGGCCGGCAGCCGGCCGACGCCCCGCGACAGCACGTCGTCGACCGCGGCGAAGCGCGCCGGCCAGGTCGGAGCCTCGGCCAGCCGTTCGACGAGCTCCCGGGCGCGGGTGCCGATCAGGTCGTCGAGGGACAGGACCGCCGAGCCGAGCTCGGCCGCGGGCAGCCCGAACAGCGAACGGGCCCCCTCCGGCGTGAGGTCGAGCTGCACGCCCGCGAGGTCGCCGTCGTGCGAGATCCGCACCGGCCGGGTGTGCAGCCCCCCGGCGAGGGCGGTGAAGGCGGTCGGCGCCCGGCCGGACGGGCCGCTCGTACGGGTCGGGGCGCCCAGGCTGAGGACCACGGTCAGGTGGCGGGACGGCAGCCCCAGATGCGTGCCCGGCGGGAAGCCCTCGTATCGATACCCGACACACCGCGCCACCACCGCCGCC
Source organism: Actinoallomurus sp. NPDC052308 (assembly GCF_040679195.1). Taxonomy (NCBI): domain Bacteria; kingdom Bacillati; phylum Actinomycetota; class Actinomycetes; order Streptosporangiales; family Thermomonosporaceae; genus Actinoallomurus; species Actinoallomurus sp. NPDC052308. The sequence goes on from NZ_JBFAUM010000044.1 coordinate 35,119, forward strand.
AGCCGCGCCGGCGGCCGAACCCGAACGCTCTGACCGACCCGCCCAGCCCCGTCCATGCGTCGAACCGTATCCCGCTCTCGCAGCACCGACCTGTCGGGTGCGCGTTCGCCGATCCGGTGCTGGTCGGCGAGGTCGTGGGTGCGGACTGGGACCCGGACTCCTGGTCCTGGCGGCGGTGACGTGGCTCGGCTGAGTGGGGTCCCCGGTGACCGAGGCGGAAGGTCGCGTTCCGCGGTAGCCGCGGAGCGCGGCGGCCTCAGCCGCTCGGGGTGAGGTCGGGGAGGGTCTCCAGGGCTCCGACCAGTGGGGCCAGTTCCGGGAGTGCGGCGGCGTCGGCGAGTGCCGCCTCCAAGGCCGCGTTGTGGGTCGGGGTGGCCTTGGCGAGGAGCTCCCCGCCCGCCTCGGTGACCTCCGTGTAGATGCCCCGCCGATCGTCCTCGCACAGGTAGCGGCGGAGCAGGCCGCGCTTCTCCAGGCGGGTGACGAGGCGGGTCGTGGCGCTCTGGCTCAGGACCAGGGCGTTCGCGAGCTGCTGCATCCGCATGTGCCAGTCCTCCTGGCGGGACAGCAGGTGGAGGGTGCAGTACTCGTTCACGCTCAGGTCGTGCTCGGCCTGCAGGGCCCGCTCGACCCTGTCCTCGATCCGGGCGTGCAGGGCGGCGAGGGTACGCCAGCCCTGGGCGCGAGCCTCGGCCGCGTCATCGGGCAGTGGCATGGGTCACCCCTCTTCTCGTTTGGCATCTCACCGATTGCGTGGTGAGATAGTCGGCGTCTGCAAGTATCAGGCGTGTGCAACTATTGTGTGTGCTGGTTATTGCTCACGCCGCCCAGTCTATCCGGAGGAGACTCCATGCCCATCGCGCTGCTCGCCCTGGCGATCGGCGGCTTCGGCATCGGCACCACCGAGTTCGTCATCAGTGGCCTGCTTCCCGACCTGTCCACCGACCTCCACGTCTCCATCCCCACCGCCGGGCTCCTGGTGTCGGGATACGCCTTCGGCGTCGTCGTCGGAGCCCCGCTGCTGACCGCGCTCGGATCGCGGATCTCCCGTAAGACCATGCTCGTGGCGCTGATGGCGCTGTTCACCGCGGGCAACCTCCTGTGCGCGCTCGCCCCCACGTACGGCGTGCTCATGGTCGCCCGCCTGGTGACCGCCTTCGCCCACGGCGCCTACTTCGGCATCGGCTCCGTCGTCGCCGCCGACCTCGTCCGCCCCGAGAAGCGGGCCGGCGCGATCGCGATGATGTTCACCGGCCTGACCGTGGCCAACGTTCTCGGCGTACCGGGCGGCACCGCGCTCGGCCAGGCCCTCGGCTGGCGGTCCACGTTCTGGGTCGTCACCGCGATCGGACTGGTCGCGCTCGCGGGCATCGCCACCCTGGTCCCGGGACAGCCACGGCCGTCCGCCGACACCGGCCTCCGCCGTGAGCTGTCGGTCTTCCGGCACGGCCAGGTCTGGCTCGCGCTGGCCATGACGGCCCTCGGCTGGGCCCCGGTCTTCACCGTCATCACCTACGTCGCGCCGATCGCGACCCGCGTCACCGGGTTCTCCTCGGGGGCGGTGCCGATCCTCATGGTGCTGTTCGGCCTCGGCATGGTGGCCGGCAACGCGCTCGGCGGCAGGCTCGCCGACCGCGCTCTCATGCCCAGCCTGTACGCGATCCTCGCCGCCGTGATCGCCGTGTCGGTCCTCCTGCTCCTCGTCGTCCACAGCAAGGTCGCGGTGGTCGTCGTGATGCTGCTGCTCGGCGTGGTCGGCAGCGCCACGATCGCGCCGCTGCAGACCCGCGTGCTGGACAAGGCGGCGGGCGCGCCGACGATGGCGTCCGCGGCCAACATCGCGGCGTTCAACCTCGGCAACACGGTCGGGCCGTTCCTCGGCGGCCTCGCCATCGACGCCGGTCTCGGCTACGCCTCGACGACCTGGATCGCCGCCCTCCTCGGCGTGGCGGGCCTCGCGGTGGCGCTCGTCTCCGGCGCCCTCGACCGCCGCGCCCCCGTGTCGCCCCGGCCGGCCGAGCCCGCGCTGCCGACCGGAGCCCGCAGCCTCTGAACACCGCCTTCGCCGGCATCGAGGGAGCCCGCCTCGCACCTTCGCGAGGCGGGCTCCGTCGTGCCCGCCCGAAGACGTGAGCGCGGAACGCGCCGGATCGTGGGGTCCCGGGGCGGTGCGCCGGTGAGGGCGCGCTCGTAGACTGGGCGCGCGACGGCGAGGGAAGGAACCCGGTGCGAGTCCGGGGCTGTCCCGCAACTGTGACCAGGTAGCGAGCCCGCACGTACGGCCACGGCGATGAGCTGGAAGGCCGCGGGGGAGCGGTGACCTGGAAGTCAGGAGACTTCCCGCCGTCGACGACCTTTCACCCGAGCCGGGGCGAGGACCCCCGAGGGAAGGAACCGACACGTGCGTGTCCTGCTGCTCTCCACCGCCGACACCGAACTCCTGTCCGCGCGTTCCGCGGACGCCGGGTATGTGACGGGCAATCCGTCCCGCCTGGGCGTCGCCGACCTGGACGCCCTGTGCGAGGGCGTCGACGTCGTCGTCGTCCGGCTGCTCGGCGGGCTGAAGACCTGGCGGGAGGGCGTCGAGGACCTGCGTCGCAGGGACGTGCCGCTCATCGCGCTCGGCGGCGAGGCCGCGCCCGACGCGGAGCTGATGGCGCTGTCGACGGTGCCCGCCGGAGTCGCCGCGGAGGCGCTGGCGTACCTGCGCGAGGGCGGCGTGGACAACCTGCGGGAGCTGGCCCGCTTCCTCTCCGACACGCTGCTGCTCACCGGTGAGGGGTTCGAGGCGCCACGGGAGATGCCCGCGTACGGCCTGCACCGTACGGGCGGCGCGCCGAAGGACGGCGGGCCGACCGTCGGCGTCGTCTTCTACCGGGCGCACGAACTCTCCGGCAACACCGCGTTCGTGGACACGCTGTGCGCGCGGATCGAGGAGCTGGGCGCGAACGCGCTGCCCGTCTTCTGCGGCTCGCTGCGCTCCGCCGACGAAGGGCTGCTGGAGCTGCTCGGACGGGCGGACTCGCTGGTCGTGACCGTGCTGGCCGCCGGGGGAGCGGTGGCGGCGGACGCGTCGGCCGGGGGCGACGAGGACGCCTGGGACGCCGGGGCGCTGGCCGCGCTGGACGTGCCCGTCGTCCAGGGCCTGTGCCTGACGACGTCCCGCGCGACCTGGGCGGCGTCGGACGCCGCGCTGTCCCCGATGGACGCCGCGATGCAGGTCGCGATCCCCGAGTTCGACGGCCGGGTGATCTCGGTGCCGTTCTCCTTCAAGGAGGACGGGCCGGACGGCATCCCGGTCTACGCCGCCGACCCGGAGCGCGCCGCGCGGGTCGCCGGCATCGCCGTCCGCCAGGCCCGGCTCCGGCACACGCCGGTCGCCGAGCGCCGGCTGGCGATCGTGCTGTCGTCGTACCCGACCAAGCACTCCCGGGTCGGCAACGCCGTCGGCCTGGACACCCCCGCCTCGGCGGTCCGCCTGCTCGGGGCGCTGCGCGCGGCGGGCTACGACGTCGGCGAGTACCCCGAGGACGGGGACGAGCTCATCCACTCACTGATCGCGGCGGGTGGGCACGACGTCGAGTGGCTGACCGAGGAGCAGCTCCGTGCCGCGCCCGCCCGGGTCACGCTGAAGGACTACGAGCGGTGGTTCACCGCGCTGCCGGAGCCGCTGCGCGAGCGGATGCGGGAGCACTGGGGCGAGCCGCCGGGAGAGCTGTACACCGACGGAGACGATGTCGTCCTCGCGTCGCTGCGGTTCGGGAACGTCGTGCTGATGATCCAGCCGCCGCGCGGGTTCGGGGAGAACCCGGTGGCGATCTACCACGACCCCGACCTGCCGCCCTCGCACCACTACCTGGCGGCCTACCGCTGGCTGGACGAGGTGTTCGGCGCGGACGCCGTGGTCCACCTCGGCAAGCACGGCACGCTCGAGTGGCTGCCCGGCAAGGGCCTCGGGCTCGCGGCCGAGTGCGCTCCGGACGCCGTCCTCGGCGACCTGCCGCTGGTCTATCCGTTCATCGTCAACGACCCCGGCGAGGGCACGCAGGCCAAGCGGCGCGGTCACGCCGTCATCGTCGACCATCTCGTGCCGCCGATGGCGCGCGCGGAGACGTACGGCGACCTGGCCAAGCTCGAGCAGCTCCTCGACGAGTACGCCACCGTGCAGGCGCTCGACCCGGCGAAGCTGCCGACCGTACGCGCCCAGATCTGGACGCTCGTGCAGGCCGCCCAACTGCACGATGACCTGCACGTCGCCGACGAGCCGGGCGAGGCCGACTTCGACGACTTCGTCCTGCACATCGACGGGTACCTCTGCGAGGTCAAGGACGTGCAGATCCGGGACGGCCTGCACATCCTCGGGCAGGCGCCGGAGGCGGAGCAGCGGGTGAACCTGGTGCTCGCGGTGCTGCGCGCCGCGCAGGTGTGGGCCGGGCGGGCCGGCGCGCTGCCCGGGCTGCGCGCGGCGATCGCGGCGGCGTACGGGCTGGACGAGCGGGAACTGCTCGCGGTGCCCGGCGCGCGGGTCGAGGCGACGGCGCTGACCGAGGTGGTGGACGGCCCCGCCCGTACCGCGTCGGACGTGGTCGACCTGCTGGAGGCGGCCGCGCGCCGGCTCGTCGTCGGGATGGAGACGCTCGGCTGGGACGCCTCCCGGGCGGCGGCGGTCTGCGCCGAGGTGCTCGGCCGTGAGGTGCCCGAGGTCGTGGCGCTGCTGGAGTTCGGGGCACGGGAGGTCGTGCCTCGGCTGGACGCGACGTCCGGGGAGCTCGACGCGGTCCTGCACGCGCTCGACGGCGGGTACGTCCCCGCCGGGCCGTCCGGGTCGCCGACCCGCGGGCTGGTCAACGTGCTGCCGACCGGCCGCAACTTCTACTCCGTCGACCCGAAGGCCATCCCGTCCCGCACGTCGTGGGACGTGGGGGTGTCCCTCGCCGAGTCGCTGATCCGGCGGCACCTGGACGACACCGGCGAGTACCCGCGCAGCGTCGGGCTCACGGTGTGGGGCACGTCCGCGATGCGGACGCAGGGCGACGACATCGCCGAGGTGCTCGCGCTGATCGGCGTCCGCCCGGTCTGGGACGAGGCGTCCCGTCGCGTCACGGGCTTCGAGGTCATCCCGCGCGAGGAGCTGGGCCGGCCCCGTGTCGACGTCACGCTGCGCATCTCCGGCTTCTTCCGCGACGCGTTCCCGCACGTCATCGCGCTGATGGACGACGCGATCGGCGCGGTCGCGCAGCTCGACGAGCCGGACAACCACGTGCGCGCCCACGCGTTGGAGGACCTGGCCGGGCACGGCGACTGGCGGCGCGCGACCAGCCGCATCTTCGGTTCCAAGCCGGGGGCGTACGGCGCGGGCCTGCTGCCGCTGATCGACGCCCGCAACTGGCGGGACGACCGGGACCTCGCCGAGGTGTACGCCGTGTGGGGCGGCTACGTGTACGGACGCGGCCTGGACGGGCGGGAGGCGCGCGGCGACATGGAGGCGGCGTTCCGCCGCATCTCGGTCGCGGCCAAGAACCAGGACACCCGCGAGCACGACATCATGGACTCCGACGACTACTTCCAGTACCACGGCGGCATGGTCGCCATGGTCCGGGCGCTGACCGGGCGGAACCCGGCCGCGTACGTCGGCGACTCCGCGCTGCCGGACCAGGTGAGGACGCGGACGCTCGGGGAGGAGACGCACCGGGTGTTCCGGGCGCGCGTCGTGAACCCGCGCTGGATCGCCGCGATGCGCCGGCACGGCTACAAGGGCGCGTTCGAGCTCGCGGCCACCGTCGACTACCTGTTCGGGTACGACGCGACGGCCGGGGTGGTGGACGACTGGATGTACGAGAAGCTCGCCCAGGAGTACGTCTTCGACGCCGAGAACCGCGCGTTCATGGAGCAGTCGAACCCCTGGGCGCTGCGCGGCATCACCGAACGCCTCCTGGAGGCCGCCGACCGCCGCCTGTGGGCCGAACCCGACCCGGAGACGCTGGACCGGCTGCGCCGGACCTACCTCGACCTGGAAGGCGACCTGGAGGCCGACGAGTAGCCGAGAGGCGGCCGACGGCCGCCCGACGACGAGACGGAGCCCCGGGTTCGCAGGCGCGGCCCGGGGCTCCGTCGTGCGCGAACGTCGATGATCGACCGCTGATCGGTTGCGGCAATGTGACCGTGTTGTTCGCAGAACGCCTTGTACACGTGATTGATTCTGATCTAAAGTCCCATGCATTGCTCGCAAACGAGCACCGAATCTGACTGAAGCGCATGCGCGGGCGGCCTGCCCAGGGAGTTATCAATGACGCGCGCAAGAACTCGTCTGCTCGGCCGTACGGCCGGTACGCGGCTCATGGCGATGGCCACCACGCTCGCTCTCGGGGCCGTGGCGGCCTGCTCCGGAGGAGGATCCGGATCCTCCCACGGCGCGGCCATCTTCTGGCACGGCTACACCGGGCCGGAGGCGAAGGAGATCGCCGCACTCGGCCAGGAGTGGAACCAGGCCCATCCCGACGAGAAGGTGAACGTCACCTTCGCCGGCAGCAACGACGACGCCCTGAAGAAGACGCTCGGCGCGTTCGTGTCCGGCAAGACGCCCGGGATGGCCTACGAGTTCGGCTCGTCGATCACCACGCTGGCCAAGCGCCACCAGACGCAGGACATCACCTCGCTGGTGAAGGGCTCCCCCGATTTCAAGTGGGACGACTTCTTCCCGGCCGCCCGGCAGGCGGCCACCACCCCGGACGGCAAGATCTACGGCGTTCCCGCGCTGGTGGACAACCTGGGGCTGGTCTACAACAAGAAGCTGTTCGACGCGGCCGGGCTCTCGTATCCGACGCCGGCTTGGACCTGGACCGACTTCCAGAACGCCGCGCGCAAGCTGACCGACGCGGGCAAGAAGCAGTACGGCTGGGCCTACGTCAACGACGGCACCGAGGACACCGTCTGGCGGTTCCTCGCGCTGCTGTGGCAGGCGGGCGGCGACCTGCTCACCCCGGACGGCAAGAAGGCCGCCTTCGATTCGCCGGCCGGCCTGTCCGCCATGCAGCTGCTGCACGACATGTCCGTGACCGACCACTCGGTCTACCTCGACGGCGGTGACCAGCAGTACCTCAACCTGTTCAACTCCGGGAAGATCGGGATGCTGTGGACGGGGCCGTGGGACCTGGGCTCCATCACCAAGGACGTGTCGTACGGCGTCCAGATCCTGCCCGGCAAGGTCACCCACGCCACGATCGCCGGGCCGGACAACTACATGCTGTTCAACAAGTCCGACCGCAAGACCGCGTGGGCCTTCCTGCAGTGGCTGACCTCTCCTGAGGTCCACCTGCGCTTCTCCACCGCGACCGGCGACCTGCCGCTGCGGCAGTCGGAGACGCAGCTGCCGGGCTACCAGCAGTTCCTGAAGAAGTACCCCGGCAACAAGGTCTTCGTCGACAACCTGGAGAAGAACGCCACGAAGTCGCGGCCGAACATCCCCGAGTACTCCAAGATCTCCCAGGCCCTCGGCCTGGCGGTCCAGGCGGTGCTGCTCGGCAAGGCGCAGCCCCAGGCCGCGCTGGATCAGGCGCGTGACCAGGTCAACAGCGTCATGGCGGGCGCGTAATGGCGGTCGCGGCGGCCGATCCGGCCGCGCGCGAACGCCGGTCAGCCCCGCGCGGCCGCCGGGTTCGCGGGCCCGGCCCGCGGATGCGCCGGGCCGACCACTTCGCCGGCTGGGCCTTCGTGTCCCCGGCCGTGCTCCTCATCGGGCTGTTCGGCCTGGTCCCGGTCGTCTGGTCGCTGCTGCTGTCCTTCCAGGAGACGGACCTGACGTCGCCGGGCACGTGGACCGGAGCCGCCAACTACCAGAAGATGGTGCACGACCCCGTCTTCTGGCAGGCGGCCCGGCAGACCCTGGTCTACTGCGTGCTGTTCGTGCCGATCACGATGCTGCTGGCCATCCCCATCGCCGTGCTGCTCAACCAGAAGGTGCGCGGCATGACGTTCTACCGGATGGCGGTCTACGTCCCGCTGGTCACCTCGACGGTCGCCACCGGCGTGATCTTCAGCTGGCTCCTCAACCCGCAGTTCGGCCTGGTGAACGCCGCCCTCGGGAAGGTGGGCCTGCCGCAACAGGGGTTCTTCCAGAGCACGGGCGAGGCGCTGCCCGCGGTCGTGGGGATGACCGTCTGGGGCTGGCTCGGCTTCGCGGTGATCATCTATCTCTCGGCCCTGCAGAACGTCCCGCGTGAGCTCATGGAGGCCGCGGCCCTGGACGGCTGCGGACGGGTGAAGGCGTTCTGGAAGGTCGAACTGCCGCTGCTCGCGCCGGCCTCGTCCTTCCTCCTGGTCTGGCTGACGATCAACGCGCTGCAGCTGTTCGACGAGGTCTACGTGACCACGAAGGGCGGCCCCCTGCACGCCAGCACGGTCCTGGTCTACTACCTGTACCAGCAGGCGTTCGTGGACTTCGACGGCGGCTACGCCGCCGCGATCGGCAGCGCGCTGTTCGTGGTGATCCTGGCCGTGACCATGGTCCAGCTCTGGCTGAGCCGCCGGGCCTCCCACTACGAGGTGAACTGAGATGGCCGACACCGCGCTCGCCCGATCGCGGGGACACGTCCGCGCGGCGGAGCAGGGGCGTCCGCCTCGCCGGCGGTCCCGCCGGCCCAGCCCCCTGCACCTGATCCTCATCCCGCTCTCGGCGGTGATGCTCGCCCCGCTCATCTGGATGGTGCTGCTGTCGATCTCCACGGAGGCGGAGACGCGGCGGTTCCCCCCGGGGCTGCCGAGCGGCGTCCACTGGCAGAACTACCTCGACGCCTGGCACCAGGGTCCGTTCGGGCACTGGCTGCTGAACAGCGCGATCGTGTCGGTCAGCTGTGTCATCGGCAACCTGGTGCTGTGCTCGCTGGCCGGCTACGCCTTCGCCCGGATCCCGTTCCTCGGCAACCGGGTGCTGTTCGTCGTGGTCCTCGCCACGCTGATGGTGCCGTTCCAGATCGTCATGCTGCCCACCCTCATCGTGATGCAGCACCTGCACCTGACCGACACGCTCGGGGCGCTGATCGCCCCGAACCTCGCCACGCCCTTCGGCGTTTTCCTGATGCGGCAGTTCTTCACCACCGTGCCGAAGGAACTGGAGGAGGCGGCCCGCATCGACGGCGCCGGACGGCTGCGGACGCTCGCGAGCGTCCTGCTGCCGCTCATGGGCCCGACGCTCGCCACACTGTCGGTCCTGACCTTCCTCAACGTCTGGAACGACTTCCTGTGGCCGCTCATCGCCGTGCAGAGCCCCGGGAACATGACGATCCAGCTCGGCTTGCAGAACTTCCAGGGGCAGCACTTCACGAACTGGCCCGTGCTGATGGCCGGTACCGTGACCAGCCAGATTCCGGTGCTCGTCCTCTTCGTCTTCGCGCAGCGCTTCTTCGTCCGCTCCATCGCGTCGTCCGGGCTCAAGTGACCCGGACCGCCTCGTCCGGGCCGGAGTGACGCCGGCGCCGCCAGGTCGGGCGTGCCCGCCGACGCGCCGCCGCGTTCGACGAGCACGACGGTCCGCTC
>NZ_JBFAUM010000045.1:0-44085 GCF_040679195.1 Actinoallomurus sp. NPDC052308
CGAGACCAACAACCCTTCCCCGTCCGGTCCGGCGACCGCGTACGGGTGGATCACGCCCAGATCTACGCCAGCCAACCGGGCAGGGTCGGGTTCGGTTCCGGGCGGGTAGGTGGCGACAGGGACTTCGGCGGTCACCTCGACGAACAACCGAGCGCCCTCGTTGAGCAGGGTGACCGACCGGATTTGCCCGACCGGATAGGGCAGTTCCCGGTCCAGGCGCACCCACAGGCGCGGTCGCCCGCGGGCGACCGCCAGCCGCAGGCGCTGCCCGTCGATAGCGAAGCCGCCGTAGCGGAACCGCACCGGCATTAGACGGCGTTTACGACGCGGGAACCGCGCCGAAGCATCGCCCTCGGCGCGGCGTTTGGCGGCGGCGAACCAGGCATCGCTGTAACGACGCAGCACCCCTTCGGCGCAGGGAGAGTTCAGATCACCGAACGCCCCGGGGCCGGCCTTGTGCAGCTCCCGGCACAGCTGCTGGAAGTTGATGATGGGCGCCAGGCCGCGCTGACGCCGCCACCGGTTCATATCCAGCGCACACGCCCACACGTCCCCGGCCGCGACCAGCAACCCGAAACAGCGCCGCCGCTGCGCGGGCGTGACTCGCAGGCCGACCCGGGCGGTGCGCAGCACCGTCCGAGGGGCTTCAGGGTCAACACGTTGAGGCACGAGGTGATTACACCAAGTACCTACGACAAAACCCGACCTCCTCCAAGGATCGCCGGGCAAACCGGCCAGACCATCGGAGGACCACGAACAAGCGGCTGGTCATACGAACAAGGTTGCTTGACACGGCACTAGGCTGCTGGCGTGGTGACGACGGAAGCGACCTCTGAAAACGCGCGCCTGCTGCTCCTGGACGGGCATTCCCTGGCCTACCGGGCGTTCTTCGCGCTGCCCATCGAGAACTTCTCGACCACGACGGGTCAGCCGACCAACGCGGTGTACGGCTTCACGTCGATGTTGATCAACGTGCTGCGCGACGAGGCGCCCACGCACGTCGGGGTGTGCTTCGACCGGTCGGAGCCGACGTTCCGGCACGAGGCCTACGTCGAGTACAAGGCGAACCGGCGAGAGACCCCGGACGACTTTCGCAGCCAGATCAGCCTGATCTTCGAGGTGCTCGACGCGCTGCGCATCCCGCGGATGTCCGTCGCGGGTTACGAGGCCGACGACCTGATCGCCACGCTCGCCACGCGGGCGGTCGAGCAGGGCATGGAGGTGTCGATCGTCTCCGGTGACCGGGACGCCTTCCAGCTGGTCGGCCCGCACTGCACGGTGCTCTACCCGCGCAAGGGCGTGTCCGACCTGGCGCGGATGACGCCGGCGGCGGTCGAGGAGAAGTACGGCGTGCCGCCGGAGCGGCACCGGATGCTCACCGCCCTGGTGGGGGAGACCAGCGACAACCTGCCGGGCGTGCCCGGTGTGGGCCCGAAGACCGCGGCCAAGTGGATCACCAAGTACGACGGCCTCGACGGGGTCATCGAGCACGTCGAGGAGATCACCGGCAAGGCCGGGGCGAGCCTGCGCGAGCACCTCGGCGAGGTCATGCGCAACTACCAGGTCAACCAGCTGGTCTGCGACGTGCCGCTCGACGCGGCCCCGGCCGAGCTGACGATCGGGCAGTGGGACCGCGACGAGATCCACACGCTGTTCGACACGCTGCAGTTCCGGGTGCTGCGCGAGCGGCTGTACGCCACGCTGTCGGCGGTCGAGCCGGAGGCGGAGGAGGGCTTCGAGGTCGAGATGGCGCGGCCGGGGCCGGGCGAGCTCGCCGCCTGGCTGGCCGAGCACGCCACCGGCGAGGGCCGGGTCGGCGTCGCGGTGACCGGCACGTGGGGGCGGGGCACCGGTGACATCACCGGCCTCGCGCTGGCCAACCAGGCGGGCGCCGGAGCCTTCGTCGACCCGGTGGAGCTGCCGGAGGACGACGAGCGGGCGCTGGCCGCCTGGCTGGCCGACCCGAAGCGGCCGAAGGCGATCCACGACGCCAAGGGCCCGATGCTGGCGCTGACCGCGCGCGGCATGCGGCTGGACGGCGTGACGAGCGACACGGCGCTGGCCGCCTATCTCGCGCTGCCCGGCCAGCGCTCCTTCGACCTGGGCGACCTGGTCCTGCGCTACCTGCACCGGGAGCTGCGCAAGGAGGCCGAGGACGGCGGCCAGCTGACGATCGACGGCTCCGGTGAGCAGGAGGCCGCCTTCGACCTCGTCGTACGGGCGCGGGCGGTCGTCGACCTCGCCGACGCGCTCGACGCGGACCTGGAGCGGCGGGGCGCGACGCGGCTGTTGCAGGAGGTCGAGCTGCCGCTGGTGGAGGTGCTGGCGGGGCTGGAGCGGGTCGGCGTCGCCCTGGACATCGACTACCTGGCGAAGCTGTCGGCGACCTTCGGCGGTGAGGTCAAGGCGATGGAGGAGGGCGCCTGGGAGGCGATCGGGCACGAGTTCAACCTCGGGTCGCCCAAGCAGATCCAGCAGGTGCTGTTCGACGAGCTGGAGTTGCCGAAGACGCGGCGTACCAAGACCGGCTACACCACCGACTCCGACGCGTTGACGAGCCTGTTCGCCCAGACCGGCCACCCGGTGCTGGAGCATCTGCTGCGGCACCGTGAGGTCGCCAAGCTCAAGAGCATGGTGGACTCGCTGATCCCGATGGCGGACGAGGACCGGCGCATCCACACGACGTTCGGGCAGATGGTCGCGGCGACCGGCCGGTTGTCCTCGTCCGATCCGAACCTGCAGAACATCCCGATCCGTACGGCCGAGGGCCGGCAGATCCGTGAGGGCTTCATGGTGGGGGAGGGCTACGACTGCCTGCTGACCGCCGACTACAGCCAGATCGAGTTGCGGATCATGACGCACCTGTCGGAGGACGCCGCGCTGATCGACGCGTTCGAGTCCGGCGCGGACTTCCACACGATCACCGCCTCGCGGGTGTTCGACCTGCCGCCCGAGCAGATCGACGGGGAGCTGCGGTCGCGGATCAAGGCGATGAACTACGGCCTGGCCTACGGCCTGTCCGCGTTCGGGCTGTCGCAGCAGCTGCGGATCACGCCGGACGAGGCGCGCGCGCTGATGGCCGAGTACTTCGAGCAGTTCGGCGGCGTGCGCGACTACCTGCGCGACATCGTGGCCACGGCCCGGCACGACGGCTACACCGAGACGATCATGGGTCGGCGGCGCTACCTGCCCGACCTGACCTCCGACAACCGGCAGCGGCGTGAGATGGCCGAGCGGATGGCGCTGAACGCGCCGATCCAGGGGTCGGCGGCCGACATCATCAAGGTCGCGATGCTGAACGTCGACCGGGCGATGCGCGCGGCCGGGCTGCGGTCGCGGATGTTGCTGCAGGTCCACGACGAGCTGATCTTCGAGGTGGCGCCGGGCGAGCTGGCGGCGCTGCAGTCCCTCGTGCGCGAGCAGATGAGCGGCGCGTACGACCTGCGGGTGCCGCTGGAGGTCTCGATGGGCACCGGCCGCACCTGGCAGGACGCCGGTCACTGAGCCGGTCACCGACTGGTGGCCCCGGTGACGGATTGCAAGATCCGGTGAGCGGGAAGTAAGAGTCCGCGCGGCGCGGATCGTCTTGGTCGAAGGTCCGTTCCGCGCGGAACTTCGACGTCGCGCACGGTCTCACAGATCGCCGTGGGCCCGGACTGCTGGGGGCGCCCGTGCCGCACCTTCACCGACTCGCCGTCGCCCTGATCGTGGCCGCGGTGGCCGTCGGCGTGCTGTTGCCGTCGGCCGGATCCGGCCATCACGGGGTGACCGCGCGCCGCGCGGGCGCGGCGGCCTCCGCCGGGGGCGCCGCGGGGACGACGGCGCGGGGGACCGGGCGCGGCCGGCGGGCGGTCGCGCCGGCGCGGACGGCCGCACCGTCCCCGTCCGGCTTCGACCCGGCGAAGGCGGCCGCGGCGGCGCGCGCCGTCGGCGCCAACGAGCTCGGCCAGGTCCCGATCCTGATGGTCCACCGGGTGCTGGCCAAGCCCAAGGTGTCGCTGGACCGTACGCCGGCGCAGTTGTACGCGGAGTTCACCCGGCTGGCGCGGGAGGGGTACGTGCCGGTGACGGCCGCGGAGTTCGTCACGGGGACGATGAACGTCCCGGCGGGCCGGCATCCGGTCGTGCTGACCTTCGACGACGGCTCGCCGACGCATCTGGCGTTCGACGCCGCGGGCGCTCCGGAGCCGGACACGGCGGTCGGGGTGATCGAGCGGGTGGCCCGGGAGAATCCGGGGTTCCGCCCGGTCGCGACGTTCTTCGTGAACGCGGATCCGTTCGCGCTGGGGGACCGGGCGGCGGCCGCGATGCGCTGGCTGGCCCAGCACGGCTTCGAGGTCGCCAACCACACGACCCATCACCCGGATCTGACGGGGATGGGCCACGGTGCCGTGGCGACGGAGATCGGCACCGACCAGAAGATGATCACGGGTGCGACGGGTATCCCGCCGGTGACGTTCGCGTTTCCTTTCGGCGCCCCGGCGCGGCTGTCGTGGGCCGATCACGGGGCGGCCGCCGGAGCCCGGTGGGACTTCCAGGGAATGTTCCTGGCGGGGTGGCGTCCGGCCGACTCGCCGTTCGAGAAGGACTATGATCCTCGGCAGATCCCGCGGATCCGCGATGACGGCAGGGTTCGCCAGGACGATTGCCGGCGGTTCTGCTCGATCGCCTGGCTCGACTGGCTGGCCCAGCACCCGGACAAGCGCTACACGTCCGACGGAGATCCGGCCACGGTGGCCTTCCCTCAGGCTAAGATGATCTACCTCGCCGAGGGCTTTCGCGCCCGCGCGTGCCCATACTGATCATGCGAGAGATTGACCGTACCGGTCGACGTCCCATATTCTAATCGCTGCGCTGTGGGCCTGCGCGCGCCTCGGACAGAGCAGGCTCGCGCTCGGTCACGTCGACATCGGTATGGTCACGCCGCCGGTTCATCGGCAGGGACGGATAACTGGCCCTCCGCGCAGCACAGGCAACTACGCATGTCCGTATCCGGAGCCATCCCACACATGACGAGCAGCACCGAGGCCACCTCGAGTACCCCGCAGGTAGCGGTCAATGACATCGGGTCCGAGGAAGCCTTCCTCGCGGCGATCGACGAGACCATCAAGTACTTCAACGACGGCGACATTGTCGAAGGCACTGTCGTCAAGGTCGATCGAGACGAGGTCTTGCTCGACATCGGCTACAAGACCGAGGGTGTCATCCCCTCGCGTGAGCTCTCGATCAAGCACGATGTCGACCCGAACGAGGTCGTCAAGGTCGGAGACCACGTCGAGGCCCTCGTCCTCCAGAAGGAGGACAAGGAAGGTCGCCTGATCCTGTCCAAGAAGCGCGCCCAGTACGAGCGCGCCTGGGGCACGATCGAGAAGATCAAGGACGAGGACGGCATCGTCACCGGTACCGTCATCGAGGTCGTCAAGGGCGGCCTCATCCTCGACATCGGCCTGCGCGGCTTCCTGCCGGCATCGCTGGTGGAGATGCGCCGGGTCCGCGACCTCCAGCCGTACGTCGGCCGCGAGCTCGAAGCCAAGATCATCGAGCTGGACAAGAACCGCAACAACGTGGTCCTGTCCCGCCGTGCCTGGCTCGAGCAGACGCAGAGCGAGGTCCGTCAGACCTTCCTCAACACCCTCCAGAAGGGCCAGGTCCGCAAGGGCGTCGTTTCCAGCATCGTCAACTTCGGTGCGTTCGTCGACCTCGGCGGCGTGGACGGTCTGGTGCACGTGTCCGAGCTGTCCTGGAAGCACATCGACCACCCCTCCGAGGTCGTCGAGGTCGGCCAGGAGGTCACGGTCGAGGTCCTCGACGTCGACATGGAGCGCGAGCGGGTCTCGCTGTCGCTCAAGGCGACGCAGGAGGACCCCTGGCAGCAGTTCGCCCGCACCCACCAGATCGGCCAGGTCGTTCCGGGCCGGGTCACCAAGCTGGTGCCGTTCGGCGCGTTCGTGCGGGTCGAGGAGGGCATCGAGGGTCTGGTGCACATCTCCGAGCTGGCCGAGCGCCACGTGGAGATCCCCGAGCAGGTCGTGCAGGTCGGCGACGAGATCTTCGTCAAGATCATCGACATCGACCTCGACCGGCGCCGCATCAGCCTCTCGCTGAAGCAGGCCAACGAGACCGGCGGCACGTTCACCGACGAGGAGTTCGACCCGACGCTCTACGGCATGCCGGCCGAGTACGACGAGCAGGGGAACTACAAGTACCCCGAGGGCTTCGACTCGGACACGGGCGACTGGCTCGAGGGCTACGACGAGCAGCGCGAGGCCTGGGAGCGGCAGTACGCCGAGGCCCGGTCCCGCTTCGACGCCCACAAGCGGCAGGTCGAGGAGGCCCGTCGGGCCGAGGCCGAGGCGGCCGGCCCGCAGTCCTACGCGACCGAGGAGTCGCAGGGCGGCGACACGGGCGGCGCTCTCGCCTCCGACGAGGCCCTCGCGGCGCTTCGCGAGAAGCTGTCCGGCGGCCAGGAGTAGGACAAACAACCGCATACCGGCGAGGAGTAGAAGACCACCGATATGGTCGATTCTGACTCACGCGTCCGATCTGGGGGTCCCGTCGCTACGGCGGGGCCCCCGGTCGTTCCCCAGGAACTGTCGCGGATCTCGCTGATCGCGATCACCCTGGCGGTGCTCGCGGAGGTGCTGCGGGCGGCGTTCCCCGCGTTCGGGCACTACACCGAGAGCGGCGGGGCGGTCACCGCCACGCTGGTGATCCTGGTGGCCTGCCTCGCGGGCTTCCTCGCGCCCGGCGTCCGCGCGGTCGCCGGGCCGCGCGGCCTGGCGGCCGTCGCGATCGGCGGGCTGCTGCTCGTCCGGCTCGCCATGCAGGCGCTCTCACCGGCGCTGTGGCCGGCCTTCGCGGGCGCCGTGTTCGGGATGCTCGCCGTCACGGCGCTGTACGAGGCGGCGCGCGGCCTGTCCGGCACCGGGTTCGCGGTCGCGGCGACCGCCGGGCTCACCGGCGATACGGCGCTGCGGCTCGCCTTCGGCACCTGGGACCCGCCCGCGCGTCCGGGCGTCGCGGCCTGGATCGTCACCCTGCTGGTCGTCGCCGGCGGCGCCGCCGCGCTGGCGCGCTGGCTGCGCACACCGCCGGTCGAGGCTCCGGTGATCGGCTGGCGTGACGCGCTCGGCGCGGCGGCGCTGGGGCCGTTCCTGGCCCTGCAGATCCTCGTGCTGTCCAGCCCGGCGTTCGCGTCCTCCAGCGGCGGGCTGCCCCTGGCCGTCGCCGGGGCGGTCGTCCTGGTCGGCCAGGCGCTGGCCCTGGCGTTCCTGTCCTCGGGCCTGGCCGTGGCGGCCGTGCCCGGCGGGGTGTGCGTGTTCGGCGGCACGCTCCTCGGCGTGGGCGCCGGGGCGGTCACCGGCCGGTACGGCCTGACCGGCGCGGTGGCGATCGCCGTGGTCGTGATCGGGCAGGTGCTGTCGGCGTGGCTGCTGGCGGTCGCCTCGCGGGTGCCGCTGCGGCGCGGCGGATACCGCGGCCGGCCCGCCGAGCGGGGCGGCCCGCCGCCGAACGTCAAGGTCTCCGACACCGGGGGCCGGGCGTGGCGCATCGACCTGGGCGCGGCCCTCGGCGGGCTGGGCGTCCTGGTCGTGATCCTGCCGTACCAACTGCACTACACCCACCCGCTACCGCTGCCGAACAAGGTCCTCCCGGGCCTGGCGGGCATCGCGCTGGGCCTGCTGTCGGCGATCGCCGCGGCGCGCGGCGGCCCGCTGCCGGTCCGTTCGGCGGTCCGCGCGCTCGGCGCGGGCGCGGGCGCGCTGGTCCTCGTGGTCGTCCCGGTGATCTACGCGGTGACCGCGCCCTCGGTGACGCGGGCGGCGGCGCTGCCGGGCACGTTCCGCCTCGTCTCGTACAACGTCCACGACGCCGTGGGAGACGGGGGACGGCTGGATCCCGAGGCGGTCGCCCGCGCGATCGAGGCGCAGCACGCCGACGTCGTGGCGCTGCAGGAGGTCGGCCGGGGCCGCCCGATGTCGGGCACCGCGGACGTGGCGTCCTGGCTGGCGCGGCGGCTGAAGATGCGTCTCGTGTGGGGGCCGGCGGCCGACCACCAGGACGGCAACGCGGTACTGACCCGGCTGCGGGTCAGGGCCACCGGTACCGGGCGGCTGCCGGTGGGCGCCGGCCCGCAGGCGCCGGGGTACGTCTGGGCCCGGGTCGACGTCGGCGGCGGGAGCACCGCCGACGTATGGTCCGTCCAGCTCCAGCAGGGCGCCGACCGCACCCAGAGCCGGCTGACCGAGATCGCGAAGCTGCTGCAGGTGTGGAGCGGCGCGCCGCGTACGGTCATCGCCGGGGACATGGGCGCGGGCCCGGGCACCCCGGAGCTGAGCCGGCTGATGAGCCAGAGCGGGCTGCGCAGCCCGATCGACTCGCCGCCGCCGACCACGACGGGCGGCGCGCGCGCCGACTGGATCCTGGGCAGCGACGACCTCGGCTTCGACAGCAGCGCGGTCGACTCCTCCCGGAAGGCCTCGGACCACTACCCGGTGGCCGCGACCGTCCGCGTGGTGGGCTGACCGCCCGTGGAAGAGACCCGGATCGAGCGCGCCGACGTCGCCGACGCCGGGGAGATCCTCACCGTGCAGCGCGCCGCGTACGTCACCGAGGCGCAGCTGCACGGTGATCCGTTCCTGCCGCCGCTGGTCGAGTCCCTCGACCAGATCCGGAAGATGATCGCCGAGTCGCTGGTCCTCAAGGCGAGCGTGGGGTCCCGGCTCGTCGGTTCCGTACGCGGCCGGTTCAACGAGCGCACCTGTCTGGTCGGGCGGCTCGTCGTCGCGCCCGACCTGCAGGGGCGGGGGATCGGCGAGGCGCTGATGCGGGCGCTGGAGGCGGAGGTGGCCGGGCGGACCGACTCCTGCGTGCTGTTCACCGGGCACCTCAGCGAGACCGACCTGCGGCTGTACCGCCGGCTCGGGTACGCCGAGACCCACCGGGAGCGGGTCGCCGACCACCTGACGCTCGTGCACATGCGCAAGTCCCTCGTGGCGGTCGCGCCGGGGGAGTGAGTACGCTCGCGGTCGTGCTGAGTGTGGGGTTGACCGGAGGGATCGGGTCGGGCAAGAGCGAGGTGTCCCGGCGGCTGGCGGAGCACGGCGCGGTGGTCGTCGACGCAGACGCCGCGGCGCGTGAGGTCGTCGAGCCGGGCACGCCGGGCCTGGCCGAGGTCGTCGCGGAGTTCGGCGATGAGGTGCTGCGCCCGGACGGCTCGCTGGACCGGGAGCGGCTCGGGTCGATCGTGTTCGCCGATGAGGAGCGGCGGGCGCGCCTGGGCGCGATCGTCCACCCGCGCGTCGGCGAGCGGATGCGCGAGCTCGTCGAGCAGGCGCCGCCGGACGCGATCGTCGTCTACGACGTGCCGCTGATCGCCGAGAACGGCCTGGCGGGCATGTACGACCTCGTGGTGGTCGTCGACGCTTCCGTCGAGGAGCAGGTGCGGCGGCTGACCGAACGGCGCGGGATGACCGAGGCGGACGCGCAGGCCCGCATCGCCGCGCAGGCCACCCGGGAGCGGCGGCTGGAGATCGCCGACCGGGTCATCGACAACTCCGGCTCGCTGGAGCGGCTCGCCGAACAGGTCGACGAGCTGTGGGCGGAGCTCAAACGGCGCGCCGACCTGGGCGGCGCCCGATGACGCGGCTCATCCGGGCGACTGGAAGGGGTGGCGCGATGACGCGGGTCACGGGGGCGGCCGAAAGGGGCGTCGCGCGATGATGCGGATCACCTGGGCGACCGATCAGGGCAGTCCCGCCCGGCCGAACGAGGACTTCGTCGCCACCGCGCTCGGCGCCGCCGTCGTGCTGGACGGCATGAGCATCGACATGAGCCTCGAGACCGGCTGCGTGCACGGCCGTCCCTGGTACGTCGGGCAGCTCGCGACCCGGCTGCTCACCGGCCTCCTCGACCACCGGGTGAGCCCGGCCACGGCCCTGGCCCAGGCGATCGCGGAGACGGCGGACGCGCACGACGGCCGCTGCGACCTCTCCCATCCCTGGACCCCCGCCACGACGGTCGTCGCGCTGCGCGCCCGGGACCGGGCGGCGGACTACCTGGTGCTGTCGGACTCCACGCTGCTGCTCGACCGGGACGGGCGGGTCACGGCGCTCACCGCCGACGGCAGCGGGTTCGCCGCGGCCGACCCGCGCGTGGCCGAGCGGGCGCGCGTCGGGAGCGTGCCGATCGCGGGCCTGCGCCGGGCGGCGCTGCTCACCGACGGCGCCACCCGACTGGTCGACCGGTTCGGCCTGACCGACTGGCCGCAGACCCTGACCACCCTGGCCGAGCGGGGGCCTGCGGCGCTGATCGAGCAGGTCCGCGAGGCCGAGCGCACCGACCCGGACGGGCGGCGCTGGCCCCGCAACAAGCCTCACGACGACGCCACCGTGGCCTTCTGCGAGTTCGCTAACCCTTGAGGACCGACCGGAGCGTGTCGGGGTGGTTGGTGATGATGCCGTTCACCCCGTAGCCGATCATCCGGCGCATCGTCGTGCGGTCGTTGACCACCCACACGAAGACCTTGAGGTGGCGCTTCTTCACGCCGCTGACGTAGCTCTTGGTGACGGTGGTGTACTTCGGGTTGACGTACCGGGCGTACTTGGCGACGGCGGGCAGCTGGGCCGTCGTCGGCTTGCCGATGACGCCGAGCGGCACGGACGGCAGCAGCTTGTGGAAGGACTTGAGGTACGACCACTCGAAGCTCTGCACGATCAGCCGGCCCGGGCGCAGCCAGTACGGTTCGGTGCGCAGTTCGGCGGCGATCCGGCTCGTCATGCCCGGGTACAGGGAGGGGTTCTTGATCTCCAAGAGGAGCTTCATCCCCTCGCCCTTCATGGCGCGCAGCGTCTCGTCCAGGGTCGGCACCCGCTCGCCCTTGTACTTGGCGGAGAACCACGATCCGGCGTCGAGCCGTTTGATCTGCTTGAGGGTGTAGTCGCGGATCCGCCACGGCGAGCCGTGCGGGTAGATCTTCTCGACGTTCGTGGTGCGGCTGAGCGTCTCGTCGTGCATGACGATCAGCTGGTGGTCCTTGGTCTGCTGGACGTCGAGCTCGAAGTAGTCCGCGTGCCTGGTCTTGGCCTGCTGGAAGGCCGCGAGGGTGTTCTCCGGCGCGTACGCGGACGCGCCCCGGTGCCCGACGTCCATCACCGTGGTGGCGGCGGAGGCGGTACCGGTGAGCGCGAGGGGGAGGGCGGAGGCGAGCGTGACGGCGGCGAGGCGCAGGGGCATGGGGGTCCTTCACGGCCGGGGGCGGGGGCTCGGCTATGACGGTGCTCCGACCGGACTGCCGGGCGGAGAGCAGTGTGTAAGCCCGACATGACGCTCATATTGACATTCGGTAACGCCGGCCGAAGCCCGGAGCGGCATCGCGTCTCCCGCTCCCCAGACGGAGAGCGGGAGGCCACCCGTGCGGGCTCGCGCCGGGCGGCGGCCACGGCGCCCAAGAGCCGCGAGGCGGACGCGATGCGACGGTCATTCGGTGCGCAGGGCGGTGGCGGTACGGGTCCGGGCGGCCCAGCCGGCCGGGAGGAAGGCCCCCGCCGTCGCGATGACCAGTCCGCCCAGGACGAGGGGGATCAGCACCGGCGCGCCGTACACCGCGATGTCCGCCGAGGGGAAGCGGGTGCCCGCCGCCCGGCCCATGACCGGCAGCACCTGATCGTGCAGGACGACGCCGAGCGGGACGCCCAGCGCGCCGGCGACCAGGCCGGTCCCGGCGACGGACGTGAGGACCATGGTGATCGTCTGTCGCGGTGACATCCCCAGCGCCTTGAGCACGCCCAGGTCGTGGACGCGCTCCCGGGTGTCGAGCACGACCGTGTTGAGCACGCCGAGACCGGCGACGGCGACCAGCATGAGGGCGAGCGTCGCGGCCAGCGTGTCCATGGCGACGACCGTGCCGCTCACCTCACCGGAGTTGGGGCGGGCGGTGACGCCCAGCGGCCGCAGGGCCGCGTTGAGGGAGTCGAGGTACGCGTGCGCGCCGACGCCCGGCCGCAGGTCGACGGCGAACGTGACCGACTCCGGCATGACGGTGGCGTCCAGGCCGGCGATGGACGCGGCGTCGGTCAGGATGACCATCCCCTCGTTGTGCAGGTCGAGGGCCTCGCCGACGATCCGCACGGGCGCCGTACGGCCGTTGGCGGTCAGGTGGACCGTGTCGCCGATGCGCGTCCCGGTGGCCCGCAGGAAACCGGAGGGAACGACCGCCTGGCCGGGGCCGCTGAACCAGGAGCCGGCGACCATCTGGTACGACCCCCAGGACGAGTCCCCGGCGTAGGTGATCACCGTGGTGGCGCCCGCGAGCCCGGCGACGCCGACCTGGACCTGTCCGGTCCGGAAGAAGCTCCGCGTCCCCGGCTGGGCGCTGATCTTCGCGGCGATGGCCTCCGGGTCGGCCGGCCGCTGCGGCGGGGGCATTCCCCGGTCGGGCGGACCGAAGGCATGGACCTGGACCGTGCCGGGGGTCCGGCGGCCGAGGCCGTCCTCGATGGCGTTCAGCGACAGGGCGAGGCCGACACCGAAGGTCACCCCGATCGTGCCGAAGGCCACGGCCACGACCATCGTCGCCGACCGCGCGGGCCGGGCGAACGGCATGGCCAGGCCAAGGCTCACGGGACGCGGCAGGGGCAGGCGGCCGAGCAGGTGCTGGACCGTACGGCCGCGTCCGGCGCCCGGGGTACGCCCGACCGCGATCGCCTCGACGGTCCGCAGCCGCCCGGCGCGCAGCGCCGGTACCAGCGCCGTCGCGGCGACGGCGACCAGGGCTGCCACGGGTACCGCGACGTCGATCCACGGGGCGACGGTGAGCGCCCCGGTGCCGTAGGCGCTCTCCGCCTGGGCCAGCACGGGCACCGACAGCAGGCCGCCGAGCACGACGCCCAGGACGCTGCCGGCGGCCGCGGGGAGCAGGGCCTGCGCCACGTAGGCCCGCACGACCTGCGCGGGCGTGAACCCGAGGGACTTCAGCACGCCGATGCGCCGGGTGGCGGCGCCGACCGTGCCGCTGACCACGGTGCCGATGATCAGGATCGACATGCACAGGCCGAGCACGCCGAAGGCGGCCACGAACGGCACGAACGTCGCCGACTCGCGGCTCGCGGCCAGCTTGACCTTCAGATAGGACGCCGCTCCGGTCATCGATCCCGGAGGCACGGCGGCGGCGACCGCGGCGCGGTCCGCGGTGATCTGGGCGTCGGTGGCGGAGTCGGTGAAGCGGTAGAGCATCTGGTAGGCGGCCCCGGTGCCGGGCGCGTTCGGCGCCGTGAGCCGCGCAGGCGACACCCAGGCCTCGGCGCTCGCACCGACCGACCGGGCCAGTCCCACCACGGTCAGCGTCGGGCCCCCCGGCAGGTCGGGGAAGTCCAGCCGGTCGCCGACGCCGGACCGCGGGCCGTCGTCGCTCAGCACGATCTCCCCGGGGCCGGAGACCCACCGGCCGGCGGTGACGTCCACTCGGTCGACCGGCCCGCCGGGATCGGCGCGGCCGACGATCGTCATCGGCGGCAGCCGGTCGGTCGGCAGCATCGTCGCCTCCGCGCCCTGGATACGCGGCCGCAGCGAGCGGACGGGGAACGGCCCGGCGGCGGCCGTCACTCCCGAAAGGTGGGCGGTGGCCGTCAGCCGCGCGGGGGTGACCTTCGCGCCGTCGTACTGGGCGGTGAGGTGCGCGCCCCGCTGGCGGGCGAAGGCGTGGTCGAACGGCGCCCGCGACGCGACGAGGAGACCGAGGGCCAGGACGGACGCGGCGACCGCCAGCATCGTGGTCAGAACCATCACGACGGTCTGGACGCGCCGCCGCCCCACACCGGCGCGGACCACCCTGCCCAGCGCGCTCCCGGCCCGCACGGGTCGCCGCGCGCCGCGGGCCGCATCACCGCTGCCCAGCGCGCTCCCCGTCGGCACGGGTCGCCGCCCGGCGCGGGCCGTACCGCTCTCTCGACGGGCGCTCATCGAGCCGCCGCCCGTACGTCACGGGCGATCCTGCCGTCGACCAGCTCGATCGTCCTGGTCGCGCACGAGGCGGCCAGCGCGGTGTCATGGGTGACGAGCACGATCGTCTGACCGTCGCGGTTCAGCTCGACCAGCAGTTCCCGGACGTTCGCCGCGGACCCGCTGTCCAGCGCGCCGGTCGGTTCGTCGGCCAGCAGGAGCGGGGGCCGGTTCATCAGGGCACGGGCGACCGCGACGCGCTGGCGTTCTCCACCGGACAGCCGGCCGGGGTACGCGCGGGCGTGCCGGGCGATGCCGAGCTGCTCCAGCAGTTCGGCCGCCCGGGCGCGGGCCCGCTCCCGCGCGGTCCCCGCCAGCTGGGCGGGCAGCAGGACGTTGCCCTCCACCGTCAGGTCGTCCAGGAGGTTGAAGAACTGGAAGATCATGCCGATGCGGTCCCGTCGGTACCTGGCCGAGGCGGCCTCGCTCAGGCCGTCGACGCGGCGGCCGTCCACGGTGACGGCGCCCTCGCTGGGCCGGTCCAGCCCGGCGATCAGGTTGAGCAGGGTCGACTTGCCGCTGCCCGACCGGCCGAGCACGGCCAGGGCCTCACCGGCGCCCACCTCCAGGGTCAGGCCGTCCAGGGCGGGCCGTCCCGCCTCGTATCTCTTGCTCACGTCGCGGATCTCGATGATCGGCGCGGTCACGGGTCCTCCACGTATGGGGTCGGTTCAGGGCGGACCCGACGCTAGGAGCGGCCCCGCGCCGGGCGCGTCGGCAGCGGTGACGAACTCCGGTCCGCCGCCGGGTGGACCGGGGCGGCGCGTCATTACTGCGATGTACGTCCCTGTAGGGAGCCGCTCGTCATCCGGACGGATGTAGAAGCCGGGGAGCGCTTGCGACACTTGGGCACGTGTACGGAGCAGAGATCACCGCCCGATGGCACGCCGGGATCGCCGCGCTGCGGCGTGTCACGAGCCCGCCGCCGGCCCAGTCCCGCTGGGCGTGGGCGGCCGACGCGATCCTCGCTCTCGTGCTGACCGTGGGCACGCTGAACGACGCGCTGAGCTGGGGCGACTCCGACACCGTCTCCAGGACCGTGGACGGGAGACCGGTTCCGGTGGTCCCCTTCCCGATGCCCCCGGACCGGCCGCCCGTTCCGCCTCGGCCGGTCGCGCCACTCGACGGCGGTCAGCTCGCCCACCACTTCGCCGCGGCCTCGTTCGGGCAGCTCATCCTGGCCGTTCTGGCCGCGGCGCCGCTGGTGGCGCGGCGGCGGTTCCCCCTCGCGGCCTTCTGGGTGGTGACCGGCGCGATGCTGGCCTATCACCAGAGCCCGGGCTTCGACCCCTGGTTCACGTTCACGGCCTTCGTCATCGCGGCCTACAGCGCCGTGGTGTACAGCCCGTACCGCGCCCTCGCGATGACGAGCGCGCTCGTGGGCGCCGCGCTGGTCGCGGCCGACCACGACGCGGCCGTGCCCGCCCTCAGGCCCGGCCTGGCCACGTTCCTGCTGCTGATCCCGTTCGGGCTGGCGGCCAACGCCATCCATACCTGGAAACAGCGCGTACGGAGCCTGGAGGCGGAGAAGGAGGCCGCCACACGGCACGCGGTGGAGCTGGAGCGTTCCCGGATCGCGCAGGAGCTGCACGACGTGGTCACCCACAATGTCAGCATGATGGTCGTGCAGGCCGGGGCCGCACGCAAGGTGATGAGCACGGCGCCCGAGCGGGCGGAGCAGGCGCTGCTGGCCGTCGAGTCCGGCGGGCGCGCCGCGATGACCGAGCTGCGCCACGTCATGGGCCTGCTCACCCTGAACGTCGACGACCCCGATCAGAAGGCGCCCGACGACCTCGCGCCGCCGCCGGGCCTCGACCAGGTGGCGGCGCTCACCGCCCGGGTCCGCGAGTCCGGTGTGCCCGTCGAACTGACCGTGACCGGCTCCGCGGTGCCGCTGCCCGCGGGCGTCGACCTGGCGGCGTACCGCGTCATCCAGGAGGCGCTGACCAACACCGTCAAGCACGCCGCCGGCGCCCGCGTGCGGATCACGGTCGCGTACGCTCCGGACGAGCTGCGCGTGGAGGTCTCCGACACCGGCGGCACGCCGACCCCGGCGGCGCGCTCCGGCAGCGGCCGGGGACTGATCGGCCTGCGCGAACGGCTCGCCGTGTACCGGGGCACGCTCGAGGCCGGTGAGCTCCCGGCCGGCGGCTACCGGGTGTGCGCCCTGATCCCCCTGGGGGAGCAGTGAGCGAGCGGAGTCGCATGAACGGGGGAGGACGCATGAGCGAGCGGGAACCGCTGCGGGTGGTCATCGCCGATGATCAGGCCCTCGTCCGTACCGGGTTCGCGATGATCCTGGCCGCCGAGGGGATCGACGTCGTCGGGGAGGCCGCCGACGGCGGGAAGGCCGTCGACGAGGTCCGCAGGACCCGGCCCGACGTCGTGCTCATGGACATCCGGATGCCCGAGGTCGACGGCCTGGAGGCCACGCGGCGCATTCTGTCCGCCGGACCGTACGTGCCGCGCGTCATCATCCTGACGACCTTCGACCTCGACCGGTACGTCTA
This sequence comes from Actinoallomurus sp. NPDC052308, assembly GCF_040679195.1. Lineage (NCBI taxonomy): Bacteria > Bacillati > Actinomycetota > Actinomycetes > Streptosporangiales > Thermomonosporaceae > Actinoallomurus > Actinoallomurus sp. NPDC052308. The sequence goes on from NZ_JBFAUM010000045.1 coordinate 16,509, forward strand.
CGCCGCGCTCAGCGCGGGCGCCAGCGGGTTCCTCCTCAAGGACGTCTCGCCCGAGCACCTGGTCGCCGCGGTGCGGCTGGTGCGCTCCGGCGACGCGCTGCTCGCCCCGAGCATCACCCGCCGGCTCATCGAGCGGTTCGCCCGCCACGACGGCCAGGCCGCGACCCTGCACCGCGACCTGTCGACGCTCACCCCCCGAGAGCTCGACGTGCTCCGGCTGCTGGCGCGCGGGCTGAGCAACGCCGAGCTCGCCGGCAGGCTCCAGGTCAGCGACGCCACCGTGAAGACCCACGTGACGCGGATCCTGTCCAAACTCGGCCTGCGCGACCGCGCCCAGGCGATCGTCGTCGCCTACGAGACGGGCCTCGTCGTCCCGGGCGGAGCCGGCGGCGGGGAGTCCTGACCCCCTGGGGGCGGCCGATCGCGGCGCGGAATGTCGGTGCCGGGGCGTAGGTTGAATCTCATACCGGGGACCGTGGCCGTCGGCCCGCCCGATCCAGGAGCCGCCGAGGCGGCCAGCGAGCGCAGCAAGCGGAGGAGCATCGTGCGGCCTGTCACCGATCTTCAGCGGAAGGTGGCGCCCTTCGAGGTCGTCACCGAGATGACCCCGTCCGGTGACCAGCCGGGCGCGATCGCCGAGCTGGAGCGGCGCGTCAATCGCGGCGACAAGGACGCGGTGCTCCTGGGCGCGACCGGCACCGGCAAGACCGCGACGGTCGCCTGGCTGATCGAGAAGGTGCAGCGCCCGACCCTCGTCATGCAGCCGAACAAGACGCTTGCCGCGCAGTTCGCCAACGAGCTGCGCGAGATGCTGCCGAACAACGCCGTCGAGTACTTCGTCTCCTACTACGACTACTACCAGCCCGAGGCGTACGTTCCGCAGACCGACACCTACATCGAGAAGGACTCCTCGATCAACGACGAGGTGGAGCGGCTGCGGCACTCGGCGACCAACTCGCTGCTGACCCGCCGCGACACGATCGTGGTCGCGTCGGTGTCCTGCATCTACGGCCTGGGCACCCCGCAGGAGTACGTCGACCGCATGGTGCGGCTGCGCGTCGGCGACGAGATCGAGCGGGACGAGCTGCTGCGCCGGCTCGTCGCGATGCAGTACGCCCGTAACGACCTGGCGTTCACCCGCGGCACGTTCCGGGTGCGCGGCGACACGATCGAGATCATCCCGCAGTACGAAGAGCTCGCCATCCGCATCGAGATGTTCGGCGACGAGATCGAGAAGCTCGCCACGCTGCACCCGCTGACCGGTGAGGTGATCACCGAGGACGAGGAGCTGTACATCTTCCCGGCCTCGCACTACGTCGCGGGCCCGGAGCGCATGGAGCGCGCCATCAACGGCATCGAGACGGAGCTGGAGCAGCGGCTCGCCGAGATGGAGCGGCAGGGCAAACTGCTGGAGGCCCAGCGGCTGCGGATGCGCACCACGTACGACATCGAGATGATGCGGCAGGTCGGCACCTGCTCCGGCATCGAGAACTACTCCCGGCACATCGACGGCCGTGGTCCCGGCACCGCGCCCAACACCCTCCTCGACTACTTCCCGGAGGACTTCCTCCTCGTCATCGACGAGTCGCACCAGACCACGCCGCAGATCGGCGCGATGTACGAAGGCGACATGTCGCGCAAGCGCACGCTGGTGGACCACGGGTTCCGGCTGCCGAGCGCGATGGACAACCGCCCGCTGAAGTGGGAGGAGTTCCTGGAGCGCATCGGGCAGACGGTGTACCTGTCGGCGACGCCCGGTCCGTACGAGCTGGGCCGGGTCAAGGGCGACGTGGTCGAGCAGGTGATCCGCCCGACCGGCCTGGTCGACCCCGAGGTGGTCATCAAGCCGACCAAGGGGCAGATCGACGACCTGGTCCACGAGATCCGGCAGCGCGCCGAGCGCGACGAGCGGGTGCTGGTCACCACGCTGACCAAGAAGATGGCCGAGGACCTCACCGACTACCTCCTGGAGCTCGGCATCCGGGTGCGCTACCTCCACAGCGAGGTCGACACGCTGCGCCGGGTCGAGCTGCTGCGCGAGCTGCGGCTGGGGGAGTTCGACGTCCTGGTCGGCATCAACCTCCTCCGCGAGGGCCTCGACCTGCCGGAGGTGTCGCTGGTCAGCATCCTCGACGCCGACAAGGAGGGGTTCCTCCGCTCGGAGACCTCGCTGATCCAGACGATCGGCCGTGCCGCGCGAAACGTCTCCGGCCAGGTCCACATGTACGCCGACAAGGTGACTCCGTCGATGGAGCGGGCGATCGACGAGACCAACCGGCGGCGCGCCAAGCAGACGGCCTACAACGAGGCGAACGGTATCGAGCCTACGGCGCTGCGCAAGAAGATCGCCGACATCCTCGACATGCTGGCCCGGGAGGACGCCGACACCGAGGAGCTGATCGGCGGTGCCGGGCGGCAGCAGAGCCGGGGCAAGGCCCCGGTGCCGGGCCTGTCCTCCAAGCAGCGGGCCGGCCGGCACGCCGCGGACCTCGTGGGCGAGCGGCCGCGCGAGGAGATGGAGGCCCTCATCGACCAGATGACGCAGCAGATGCACCACGCGGCGGAGGAGCTGCAGTTCGAGATGGCGGCCCGGCTCCGCGACGAGATCAAGGAGCTGAAGCGCGAGCTGCGCGACATGAAGGAGGCCGGCGTCCGGTAACCGGGCCCTCCGGTTCGGCCCGCACCACGGGTCGAAAGGACATTCGGCCCGCACTGCGGGCCAAAGGGACATACAGCCCGCATTGCGGGGCCGAAGGGGCATTCGGCCCGCATTGCGGGGCCGAAAGGACACCGGGCCCGCACCAATGATCGGTGCGGGCCCGGTGAGGCACTTCTAAGCCTTAGAGCGGGGTCACGTCCTCCGCCTGCGGGCCCTTCGGGCCCTGGGTCGTCTGGAAGCTGACTCGCTGGTTCTCCTCCAGGCTACGGAAGCCCGAGGAGGTGATCGCCGAGTAGTGCACGAAAACGTCCGGGCCGCCGCCGTCAGGAGCGATGAATCCGAAGCCCTTGTCGGCGTTGAACCACTTGACGGTACCTTCTGCCACTTTCTTTCTTCTCTCCTTCTTGGGAGCCTCACCGAGACGCCGGTCGGCGTTCCGGGGCTGCGTTACGGACCTTTGCTTACGTCCGCGAAGACTATCCCGGAGAAGCGAAAACGCCCGCCGTCAAAACTTCCTGCGGGCGTTCAAGTAAAACTCAACACGTACGAGGAAACTACGACTGCAACACCTCGGATGCTATCCCCTCCCCGGTACCCCGGCAAGCGTGCTGATCATCGCGCCGCCCCGGAGGCCCCTCGCGGCGGAGTTCATGGCTCGCTCCCGGCGCGGGGAGATGAGATCATGATCTCGGGGGCGGAGGTGGTGCATGGTCGCGCTCGCGGCACTGGGGAGAAGCATCCGTACCCGCCGTGGCCTGCTCGTCCTGGTCCCGGCGGTCGTCGCGGTCCTGATCGGCGCGCTGGTCGTTCCGTTGGCGGTGACCGGGCAGTGCCGGCTCTTCGGCTCCGGCTGTGGGATCCCGCGCATCCGGTTCGTCCCTCCGCCGACCCGGCTCACCGGGTTGCAGGCCGCCCTTCGCGGCGGCTACGTCGCCCTCGGCGATTCCTACTCCTCGGGGGAGGGCACCTGGGATCTCACCGCCGACCGCGGGTACGCCGGCGGCGGAGCCCAGGACTGTCACCGCTCCCAGGGCTCGTACTTCGCGACCGTGCTGCGGGGCTTCCGGTTCGCCCTCGGCGGAACGCTGTGGGCCTGCAGCGGCGCGCGGATCGACGACGTCCTGCACGGCGGCCGGTACGGCGAGCCGGCCCAGATCGACCGTCTGCGACCGGACACCAGCCTGGTGACGCTCACCATCGGCGGCAACGACATCGGCTTCTCGGAGATCGTCACCCGGTGCGTCGTGCGGCTCCCGTGGTCGTCGGCCTGCCGTGACCAGGACGCCGGCATCCGGGCGCGGATGGCCGCCGTGCCCGCCGGGCTGGCCTCGGTGTTCGATCAGATCGGGCGGCGGGCGCCGAACGCGCGGATCGTCGTGCTGGGCTATCCCCGGCCGTTCCCCGTGCGGCCCGGCCGCTCGGTGGACAACATCGGCGTCGCCGACCAAGTCTACCTCAACGGTGTCGTCCGCGCCCTCGACGACGTCATCGCCGACGCGGCCCGGCGCGCCGACGGGGAACTGGCGGCGGCCGGCCGGCCGGGCACCGTGGAGTTCGCCGACGGGTACGCCGCGTTCGACGGGCACGAGCTCGGGACGGCGCAGCCGTACCTGAACCCACTCAAGATCGACTTCGGGGCGCTGGCGGCCGAACCCCGCAGCTTCCACCCGAACCAGCTCGGTTACGGTGCCTTCGCGCAGCTCATCGACCGGCAGATCCAGTCCGGCCCGGCCCGGCCGGTGTACCAGTACCGCCGCTGATGGGCCCTCTCCCAGCCGCTGACGGACTTTCTCCCGGCCGCTGACGGGTTCCCGGCCCCCGGTGGCGGACGGGCTCTCTCCCGGCCGCTGACGGGCCCGTTCCCGGCCGCGGACCGGAGACCCCCGGCGTGCGCGAGCCGGTCTACCGGCAGGGTGTCAGGCCGGGGGCCGGTGTGCCGCCGGCCAGTTGGCCGCAGACGGCGGTGGGCGTCGCTCCGAGGTCCCGCCCGGACACCTTGACCAGGGTGAGCGCCCGGCGGCCGGAGCCGCCGGTGACGTGCTGGTCGCGGGTGAAGTCGATCAGGCCGGTGGCTCCCTGGTAGCTGAGGTTCGGCAGGGTCAGCAGGACCGCGCCCGAGGTGACGGACGCGCTGCCCGGGGCACGGGACACGCCGTGCGCGGCCAGGTCCAGGGTCCCGAAGGCGTTCTCCGCCGCGCGCGCCAGCGCGGACGCCGAGTCGTACGCCATGATCATCTGCCCATCCCCCAGCAGGGCCGTGCGATCCGCCGGGCCGATCCCGAGCTCGTTCCGGGCGAGGACGAAGAACGGGTTGTCGGTGTCCCGGCCCCCCGCCAGGAGGTTCGGCAGGTAGGTGAACGTCGTGTAGTAGACGGTCATCGACCGGGGCAGCAGCACGTCGGTGCGGCCGGTGCCGAACCGCGACCGCGACACCTCGTCCCCGCCGAGCACGGTCAGCTCGCGGTCGGCGCAGCCGCCGTCGCGGAGCGCGTTGATCAGGCCGCCGAGGTCCTCGGTACGCCCGGCGAAGTACACCAGGGCGTAGGGGTCTCCCGTCGACCCGCGGCACGCCGCCCGTACCTTGGCGCCGATGTCGTCGATGCCGTCGTAGCGCAGCATGGTCGAGGACGGGCCGAGCGCCAGCGCCCGCCGCGCGTCCTCGGCCAGCTCCGCGCCGTAGTCGCTGCCCTCCGAGCCGGGCGAGCGGTAGACGACCAGCGTGCGGCCGGCGCGCCGGCTCCCCAGGGCCTTGCGGGCGACCACGGCCTCGTCGTTGTCGGTGGCGGCCAGGCCGTAGAACTGCGGGAGCGCGCGGAGGGTGTCGGAGGAGTTGACCGGGTCGACCACCGCGAGGCCGGCGGCATTGAGCCGGCGGATGGCCTTCTGGGACTCGGCGGTGTTGCGGCCCAGGCCGACCACGCCGACGACCGTGCGGTCCCGCCGGGCCATCGCCAGGATGCGGTCCGCGGCGATCTTCGAGAAGGCCATGTCCTGCCCGGCGTTCACGGCGAGCAGCCGGATCTTCAGCGGGTTGTCGCCGCCGCCCGCCTGGGCCCGGTTGTTGCCGCGCTGCGCGAGGTACGCGCCGGCCAGCTGGCGGATCGTGCTCACCGCGCTGCTCTCCTGGCCGTCGGCCGACGTCATCATCCCGACGTACAGGATCGTCACGTACGGCCGGTGGGTGCCCAGCACCCAGGCGTTCTCCGCCGCGATGCGGTTCTCCAGGTCGGCGAGGGTGATCTGACCTGCGGTGTGGGCGGCGTCGGGCCGGACGCTCGTGCCGCCCAGCGCCGTGCTGAGAGGGTCCCGTTCGAAGCGGACGCCCTTGGTGGCGATGCCGACGCACTCGCGGCTGCCCGCCGCGTCGGTCCGCAGCTGGGTGTCGGTGTTGGCGAAGAACAGCGCGTGCACGCTGCAGTGGGTGGAGGCGAGCTGGGCGTGCAGGTACGACCCGCCGACGGCGAGGGCGGCGAGGAGGGCCAGCAGCGACCGGCCCGACCACAGCCAGGTCCAGCGCGGCCGGGTCCGGGGCTTGAGCGCCGGGGGCGCCGCCCGGGTCGGGCTGCCGGCGGCGATGGGCAGCCGCAGCAGCCACGGCAGGGCGACCTGGGCGCTCGGCCCCTGGGCGCGGGCCAGCGACTCGATCCACTGTTCGTAACGGCCCCGTGGGGACAGCGAGCCCTGGACGCCGCGGGCGCCGGGCAGGTCGTCGATGTCGGCGCGGTGGCCGTGGTCGACGGAGGCCACGACGAGGAGGGGGTGCAGTTCGCTGCGGCGGCTGCGCACGTCGCTCATGGCCAGCAGCAGCCCGACGCCGCCGTTCCGGCGGGTGATGTCCTTCAAAAAGATCACGGACGGGGCGGGCCGCTTGAACCCCCGGAGGGTGGGGGAGAGCCGGCGGTGCCGGGCGCGCAGGTCCTCCAGGAACGCGAAGGTCTTCGTCTGCAGCCAGGACTCCGCCGAGGCGGGCGATCCGGCGGCGAGGGCCTGGTGGACGTGACCGAGCTGGGACTTCAGCCGGCCGCCGAACCCGCGGCTGCCCTGCACGGCGAAGAACGACGAGGCGGCCAGCCAGCGGTACCGCGTGCCGAACCCGACGCGGGACAGGACGGGCAGCCAGATCCTGCGGTTCATCAGGCCGGCGGCGAGCGCGACGGCCGCCAGCAGGACGACGCACATGGCCAGCAGGGTGCCGACGCGCGTCTGGTCGGCGACGCCCTGGGCGACGCCGCCGAAGATCGCGGCGACCAGCACGATGACGGTCGACCACCACACCGGCGCGGTCAGCGGCCGGCGGGTCCACGGCAGCAGGACGGCCGCGTCGTACCACTCCTCGGCGGGCGTGGTCGAGGACGGCTGCGTCCGGTTCTTGGCGGCGGCACTCCTGACCGCCTCTTCGAGGGACCGTACGAGGTCGGATCGGGGGAACCGGTAGCGGCCGGCCGCGGGACGGTCCCCGGGCCACGCGCCGGGCTTGGTCAGCGAGTCGAGCAGGGTGACCTCCGGCGGCGTCCCACCGGGGATCGCGGCCCCCGGATCTCCGGGGCCGGCGGCGCCCTCCGGGGCGTCCGGAGGCGACAGGACGATGTGCGGGATGTCCGCCGCGGCGGCGGCCTGGGCCAGGGCGTCGATGTACGCGCCGGCGGCCACGCCCGGATCGGCCGCCTCCAGCACCATCAGCGGGAACGCCTGGCCGCCGAGCCGCCACGGATGGGCCGTGGTGCGCTCGTCCAGCAGCTCGAGGAGCTCGCGGCCGACCTGGGTCCTGAGGACCTCCTCCCCGGCCGCCTCTGCGGGTTCCGTGACACTCACGCCGCACCCCCGCGAAATCGCACCGCACGACGGTGACGGACCGTCGTGAATGCAGCGTACGAGGCGGATCCGGCGGTTTCACGTCACCTGGGGATGCGTCCCGACCACAACCCGGGATGAGGACATGGCCGATTGACGCGCTCCGCGCCGGCCCGGTCCCGGACCGGCGCGGAGCAGGGCTTTCACTCGCCGGTGATGCGGTTGAGCCGCTCGAGGGCGTCGGCGAACTCCTCGATCATGTCGTAGACGACCTGACGCGCCGGCTTGACGGTGTTCATCAGCCCGACGACCTGGCCGACGAAGTAGTTGGCCAGCTCCCGCGCGCCCTCGTTGCCGGCCTCGGCGGCCTTGCCGATGGGCGCCATCGCGCCCTCGGCGACGATCATCTGCAGGGGCATCGGCAGCGGGCCGGGGCTGTCCGCGGAGTCCCACTCATCGGTCCAGGCGGACCGGAGCTGCCGGGCCGGCTTGCCCGTGCGCGACCGCGAGCGGACGGTGTCCCGGGACGTGGCGGCGAGCATCTTGGCCTTGACCGCGGGCAGGGTCTCGGCCTCCTCGGTCGTCAGCCAGACCGAGCCGCACCAGACGCCCGACGCGCCCAGGGCCAGCGCGGCCGCCATCTGCCGCCCGGTCGCGATGCCGCCCGCGGCGAGGACCGGGAGCGGCGCGACGGCGTCGACGACCTCCGGGACCAGCACCATCGTGGAGATCTCGCCGGTGTGGCCGCCGGCCTCACCGCCCTGCGCCACGATGAGGTCGACCCCGGCCTCGACCTGGCGCCGGGCGTGCTCGACCGTGCCGACCAGCGCCGCCACGGGCACTCCGGCGGCGCGGGCCCGCTCGACCATGACCGGAGGGGGCGGGCCGAGCGCGCTGGCGATCAGCCGGATCGGATGGGCCAGCGCCACGTCGATCAGCTCGGTCGCGCCCTGCTGTGTCACCTGCCGTCCCACGCCGTCGACCCGTGGGTCGCTGCGCGCCTCCGGCGGCGGTGCCGGGACGCCGTACTTCTCGAACAGCCCCTTCAGGAAGTCCCAGTGTTCCGGCGGGACCGCGGACAGCAGCGAGCCGCGGCCGTCCGCCGCCTCCTTGGCGATCTTGCCGGGGACGAGGACGTCGACGCCGTACGGGCGGCCGCCGACGTGCTCGTCGATCCAGCGCAGCTCCTCCTCGAGGCGGTCGGGACTGTAGGCGACCGCGCCGAGCACGCCGAAGCCGCCCGCGTTCGTGACCGCCGCGACGACGTCACGGCAGTGGCTGAAGGCGAACAGCGGGAACTCGATCCCGAACCTGTCACAGACCTCGGTCTTCACGGTCCTCCTCGAAAACGGGATGGCTCTCGCCCTCGTCCGGATGGACGAAGCGCGCACGCAGCGGCAGCCCCTCGCGCGGGGCGGTGACCCCGTGCAGCCGCCCGTACATCCACGGTCCCTCGGCGAGCTCGACCAGCGCCAGCGGCGCGGGGTCGCCGCCGCGCGGGTGCGCGACCGCCCAGGACATGAGGACCGCCCGGCCGCTCGCCTCCGCCCAGTCGAGCTCCTCGGCGCCGCATTCGGGGCAGCCGCCGGCGTCCGGGGCGTACCAGCGGTCGCACGGCGCGCAGCGGCGGAGCATCAGCCGGTCCCGCGCCGCGCCGTCGAAGAACGGACCGGAGCGGGCGTCCCGCCGTACGACGCCGTGCACGTTCATCGATGCCCCTTCGGGTGCGGGCCGACGATCAGGGTCGAGTGGTGGTCGAGGATGCCGCCGTTGCCGCTGACCAGGATCAGGTCGTTACGGGCCGCCTGGCGCTCGCCGCCGTCGCCGCGGGCCTGGATGACCGCCTCCGACAGCGGCGTCATCCCCCACATGTAGTACGCGGACAGCTGCCCGCCGCCGGTGTTGGTCGGCAGCGCCCCGCCGGGGTCGAGCGCGCCGCTCGCGGCGAACGGGCCGCCCTCGCCCTTGGCGCAGAAGCCGTAGTCCTCCAGGGACACCAGCACGGTGTAGGTGTAGCAGTCGTACAGCTGGCACATGGTGATGTCGCCGGTGGTGACGCCGGCCATCTTCATCGCCGCCGGGCCGGAGATCGCGGCGCCGGTCGTCAGCCCGAACTCACTGCCGCGTTCCAGCCGGTGCCCGGGATGGCCCTGCCCCCAGCCCCAGACGTACACCGGTGGCCGCGCGAGGTCGCGGGCGCGCTCGGCGCCGGTGACGATGACGGCGACGCCGCCGTTGGAGACGAGGCAGCAGTCGAGGAGGTGCAGCGGCTCGACGACCCAGCGGGACTCCTGGTGGTCGCGCAGCGAGATCGGCTCCCGCATCTGGGCGAGGGGATTGCCGGCCGCCCAGGCCCGCGTACCGACCGCGATCGCGCCGAACTGCTCGCTGGTCGTGCCGTAGCGGGCCATGTGCCGCCGGGCGGCCAGCGCGTAGTAGGCGTTGACACTGCGGAACCCGAGGGCCGCGCGGAGGCCGTCCAGGCCGTGCCACTCGGGCGCGGTCCGGTCGTACGCCGCGCCCGCCGGGCGTTCGGGCCGCAGCGGCGCGTCGGCGAACACGCAGGCGACGGCGCTCGCCGAGCCCGCGGAGATCATCGACGCGGCGTAGGCCACCATCGCGCCGGCGGAGGCGCCGAACGCGTTCATCGTCGTGAGCAGCCGGAGGTCGCGCAGGCCGAGCGTGCGGGCCAGCTCCACGCCGGGACCGCCCGACATGCCCGGCGCGACGATCAGGCCGTCCAGGTCGGTGAGGGCCAGTCCGGCGTCGGCCGCCGCCGCCCGCACGGCCTGCGCCGCCAGGCGGCGCGGACTGCGGCCGTACACCTTGCCGAGCTCGGTCATGCCGAGCCCGGCGATCGCGGTCTCAGCCATGGCTCACCGTCGCCGCCTCACTCTCGTGCGCGTTCGCCTCCCACCGTACCGAATCATGTTCGGTTATGGGGAGGGGCGTTCAGCGCGTGAGCGCGGTGACGAGGGCGTCGACCAGGGCGCCGCCCGCCTCGCCCGACGGGTCGAGCTCCGGGTCGTAGATGCCCACGTGCATGCCGACCGCGCGCGGGTCGCCGAGAAGGATGGACAGGACCTCGGTGAACTCCGGGAGTGACAGGCCGTCCGGGTTGGGGGAGTCGACCGCCGGCATCACGCTCTTGTCCAGCACGTCCGCGTCGATGTGGATCCAGTGACCCTCGACGGGTGCCGCCGCCAGGTCCCGGCGCGCGGCCTCGGCGGCCGCCGCGGCGCCGTGCTCGCGGACGTACTCGATCGGGTACCGGTGGATCGGCGAGGTGCGGAACGGCTCGAGGTCGAACAGCTCGAGGTCCTCCGGCTCGTACTGCACGCCGATGTGCGCGGCGTGCTCCTCGGCGATGTACGGGCCGAGGCCCTCGATGTCGGTCAGCGCGGCCGGCCCGTGCCCGGTGATGAGCGCGAGCGCCGTGCCCCCGGCGGTGAACCGGCCGTGCCGGCTCGCCGGGTCGCGCCGCGGTGAGTAGTCGTCGTGCCCGTCGAGGTAGACGAACCCGTACGAGCCGCGCCGTCGCAGCGCCAGGGCCGGTCCCAGCGCGATGCCGCAGTCGCCGCCCAGCACGAGCGGGAACCGTCCCGCGTCGAGGAGATCTCCGACGCGGTCCGCGAGTCGTACGGAGAACTCCGCGATCGCCGGTCCGTTCAGGAAGCCGGTGACCGGCTCGGCGGCGAAGGAGTACGGCGGGGGCTCGACCCGGCCCGCGTCGGCCGCGCCGATCCGGTCGACGACGCCGTGCCCGCGCAACGCGGCGGCGAGACCGCGGACCCCGGGCTCGTGGCCCTCGCGCGGCGGCCGGAGCCCGAGGTTCGACGCAGCGTCCAGTACGGCGATCGACCGCTGCACGAGGGCCATGCGCACACCACCTAAGTCGTTACGGTGGTGCCATCCTGGCGGCGATCGATCCGCCGCGTCAACGGGCGAAGCGGTCGGTGGCCTCGATGAGGTGGTGCAGGATGCCCGGCTCGCTGTAGGCGTGCCCCGCGTCGTCGACGAGGTGGAAGTCCGCCTCGGGCCAGGCCTTGTGCAGGTCCCACGCGGTCGCCGCCGGGGTCGCGATGTCGTAGCGGCCCTGCACGATCACGGCCGGGATGTGCCGGATCTTGTCGACGTCCCGGATGAGCTGCCCGTCCTCGAAGAAACCGTCGTTGACGAAGTAGTGGTTCTCGATCCGGGCGAACGCCACCGCGTAGTCGGGGTCGTCCTGCTGCGCGATGATCTCCGGGTCCGGACGCAGCGTGATCGTCGAGCCCTCCCAGACGCTCCACGCCCGCGCCGCCGGGATCCGTACGTCCGGGTCGGGGTCGTTCAGCCGCGCGGCGAACGCGGCGATCAGGTCGTCCCGCTCGTCCTCGGGGATCGGGGCGACGTACTTCTCCCACAGGTCGGGGAAGAGCAACGAGGCGCCCTCCTGGTAGTACCAGTACAGCTCGAACGGCCGCAGCGTGAAGATCCCCCGCAGGACCAGCTCGGTCACCCGGTCTGGATGCGTCTCGGCGTAGGCCAGCGCCAGCGCGCTTCCCCAGGAGCCGCCGAACACCAGCCACCGGTCGATGCCCAGGTGCTCGCGGAGCCGCTCGAGGTCGGCGACGAGGTTCGCGGTGGTGTTGTGCTCCAGGGAGACGGCGGGGTCGCTCGCGTGCGGCCGGCTGCGCCCGCAGTTGCGCTGGTCGAACAGCACGATGCGGTACGCCTCCGGGTCGAACTGCCGCCGGTGCCCGGGCGTGCAGCCGCCGCCCGGCCCGCCGTGCAGCATCACCGCGGGCTTGCCGTCGGGGTTGCCGCAGACCTCCCAGTAGATCTGATCGTCGTCGCCGACGTCGAGCAGCCCGGAGTCGTACGGCTCGATCGGCGGGTAGAGCGTCCTCATGGTGGGAATTCTCGCATCCGACACGCCGACGACCGCACAGCGTGACCGTGGATCGCCTCACGGTGCGTAACCGCTGGTCACGGGCGACGCATCGATTCGCGTAGATCTCGAAATCATCACGAGTTATGCGCCACACCTTGCGTGACATGGCAGACAGCTTGGTGAGACGCCCTTAGAGTTCCCTATGTGAGCGATCTCAACGGTTCGGGCGGTTCCTATGCCGCAGAGGGCGCCGGGTCGTCGTGGGCGCCGAACAACACCAACCCGCCGGCGCGTCCTGACGACACCGACCAACCGGCAGAGGTGGTCGACCGGCTGAGGCAGATGGCCGACATGCTCGCCGGCGCACTCGCGCAGGGCGAGCAGAAGGTCGCCGAGGCCAAACAGGACGCCGCGACGCAGATCGCCGCCGTGCGCGCCGAGCACGAGTCGGTCAAGCAGGAAGCTTCGTCCGCCTGGCAGGAGGTGGAGCGGCTGCGCACCCAGGTGCAGCAGGCGCAGGCCACCGCGCGCCAGATGCTGGCCGAACGCGAGTCCGCGAAACAGGACGCCGCCTCCGCGCTGCAGGAGGTCGAGCGCATCCGCGCCTCGCACGACCAGATGGAGCAGCGCGCCGAGCAGGCCGAGGCCGCCGTCCGCCAGATGATGGCCGAGCGCGAGTCCGCGCAGCAGGAGGCCGCGGCCGCCCGCCAGGAGACCGCCACCGCCCGGCAGGAGACCGCGGCGGCGCGGCAGGAGACGCAGGCCGAGCGGCAGGCCAAGGAGGCCGCCGAGGCGGCGGCGCGGCAGCTGATGGTCGAACGCGAGGCCGCGCAGCAGGAGACGCTCGGTGAGCGGCAGCTCAAGGAGCAGGCCGAGGCCACCGCCCGTGGCCTCATGGCCGAGCGCGACGCCGCCCAGCAGGAGACGCTCGGCGAGCGGCAGGCCAAGGAGCAGGCCGAGGCCACCGCCCGTGGCCTCATGGCCGAGCGGGAGGCCGCCAAGCAGGACGCGGCCGCCGCCCTGCAGGAGGTCGACCGGATGCGCGCCCAGGTCGAGGAGATGGGCCAGCGCGTCGAGCAGTCCGAGGCCGCGATGCGGCAGGCGATCTCCGAGCGGGAGACGGCTCAGCAGGAGGCGCAGACCGCCTGGCAGGAGGGGCTGCGGGCGCGCGCCCAGGCCGAGCAGTCCGAGGCCGCGATGCGCCAGGCCCTGACCGAGCGCGACCAGGCGCAGCGGGAGACCGTCACCGCCCGCCAGGAGACCGACCAGGCCATGGCGCAGGCGCGCCAGGCCGAGCAGCGCGCCGAGCAGGCCGAGGCCGCCGTCCGCCAGCTCATGGCCGAGCGGGAGGCCGCCCAGCGCGAGGCCGGGTCGGCCTGGCAGGAGGTCGAGCGGCTGCGGGTCTCGACCGAGCAGGCCGAGGCCGCGATGCGGCAGGCGTTCACCGAGCGCGACCAGGCACGGGCCGGTGCCGAACAGGCGCAGGCGGTCGCCGACAAGGCCAGGGCGATGGCAGAGCAGGCGGAGGCCGCCACCCGGCAGGCGTTCAGCGAACGCGACCAGATGCGCGAGGACCGCGACGAGGCGCACCGTTCCGCCGGTGAGGCCCAGACGGTGCGCAAGGCCGTCGAGGGCGAGCGCGACCGTATCTCCCAGCACGCGGCCGAGCTGTCCCAGACTCTGGAGGCCGCGCAGATCGAGATGGCCGGCCTACGGGCCAAGATCGCCGAGCTCGAGGCGGCGGCCCTGACCCTGCAGCAGACGGCGGCGGCGTCGGCGAAGGAGGCCGAGGACGCCCGCCGTCGCGCCCAGGAGCTCGACGTCGAGCGCCGCCGGGCGGTGGACCTGGCGACCAAGGCCGAGAGCGGCCGGGATCTCGCCGAGCGGGGACAGGCGCGGGCACAGTCGGAGCTGGCCCAGGCCCAGCGCCGCGCCGAGGACGCCGTGCGCGACCGTGACCAGGCCCAGCGCCGCGCCGATGACGCCGCCCGCGAACGCGACCAGGCCCTCGTGTCCGCCCGGCAGGCCACCTCCGACCGCGACCAGGCCCTCGCGTCGGCCCGGCAGGCGACCACCGAGCGCGACGCCCTCGCCCAGAAGCTGAAGGAACGCGAGGAGTGGGTCGACCAGCTCGCCGAGGCCGTCACCCAGCAGCGCGACGCCCTGGCAGCCCTCTCCACCGAGCGGGACCAGGCGCGCACCGCCGCCGACCAGGCCCGGAAGATCATCGACGAGCTCAGCGGCCAGATCCAGGGCGGCACGCCGAACACCACCGGGAGCTACGCGACCGGCTACCGCTGACGTCTCTTCGACGCCGGATCGGCGGACGCCACCAGGAGAGTCGCCTGTTATCCTGGTGGCCCGTGGACATTCGGTTGTTCGCCACGCCGGTGAACGCCGCGACAACGACCACGGGAGCGTCTTTCTTGCCTTCGGCAGTCATTGGTGGGTCCGTCCGGGCCACCAAGCATCTCTTCGTCACCGGCGGTGTCGCCTCGAGCCTCGGCAAAGGCCTGACGGCCTCCAGCCTCGGGCGGCTGCTGACCCTTCGCGGTCTGCGCGTCACCATGCAGAAGCTCGACCCCTACCTCAACGTCGACCCCGGAACGATGAACCCGTTCCAGCACGGTGAGGTCTTCGTCACAGACGACGGGGCCGAGACCGACCTCGACGTCGGCCACTACGAGCGGTTCCTCGACACGGAGCTGCACGGCTCGGCCAACGTCACCACCGGCCAGGTCTACTCCAACGTGATCGCCAAGGAGCGGCGCGGGGAGTACCTCGGCGACACCGTGCAGGTGATCCCGCACATCACCAACGAGATCAAGGACCGGATCCGCGGCATGGCCGGGCCCGACATCGACGTGGTCATCACCGAGGTCGGCGGCACGGTCGGCGACATCGAGTCGCTGCCGTTCCTGGAGGCCGTGCGCCAGATCCGGCACGAGATCGGCCGGGACAACTGCTTCTTCCTGCACGTCTCGCTGCTGCCGTACATCGGCCCGTCCGGCGAGCTGAAGACCAAGCCGACGCAGCACTCGGTCGCCGCGCTGCGCAGCATCGGCATCCAGCCCGACGCGATCGTGTGCCGTTCGGACCGGCCGATCACCCAGGGGCTGAAGAACAAGATCAGTCTGATGTGCGACGTGGACGCCGACGCCGTGGTCTCGGCGGTGGACGCCCCCAGCATCTACGACATCCCCAAGGTCCTGCACACCGAGGGCCTCGACGCGTACGTCGTGCGCCGTCTCGGCCTGCCGTTCCGCGACGTGGACTGGAAGCAGTGGGACGACCTGCTGCACCGCGTCCACCACCCCGCCCATGAGGTCACGATCGCGCTGGTCGGCAAGTACATCGACCTGCCCGACGCGTACCTCTCGGTGACCGAGGCGCTGCGGCACGGCGGGTTCGCCAACGACACCCGGGTGAAGATCCGCTGGGTCAAGAGCGACGACTGCGAGACGCCGCAGGGCGCGGCGCGCGAGCTCGGCGGCGTCGACGGCGTCCTGATCCCCGGCGGTTTCGGCGTGCGCGGCATCGAGGGCAAGGTCGCGGCCGCCCGCTACGCCCGCGAGAACCGCATCCCCACGCTGGGCATCTGCCTCGGCCTGCAGTGCATGGTCATCGAGGCGGCGCGCTCCCTGGCCGGCATCGACGGCGCCAACAGCGCCGAGTTCGACGAGAAGGCCGCCGACCCGGTGATCGCCACGATGGCCGACCAGGTCGACGTCGTCGCCGGCGAACGCGACATGGGCGGCACGATGCGGCTCGGCCTGTACCCGGCCGACCTCGCCGAGGGCTCGCTGGTCCGCGGGCTGTACGGCGCGGACAAGGTCGAGGAGCGCCACCGGCACCGCTACGAGGTCAACAACGCCTACCGCGAGGAGCTGACGGCGGCGGGGGTCGTCTTCTCCGGCCTCTCCCCGGACGGGCGCCTCGTGGAGTACGCCGAGCTGCCGCGCGACCGGCACCCGTTCTACGTCGCCACCCAGGCCCACCCGGAGTTCCGGTCCCGGCCGACCCGGGCGCACCCGCTGTTCGCCGGCCTCGTCGCGGCCGCGCTCGGCGAGGCGGCGGACCGGTGACCGGCGGCGCGACCGGCGCGGACGGCGGCGTCGCCGACGAGCCGTGCCGCTGGGAGACCGTGGGCGGCGAGTCACGGTTCACGGGCGCCATCATCGAGGTGCGCACCGACCGGGTCCGGATGCCGAACGGCGACGACTCCGAGGTGGTCGAGCGCGACATCGTCGTGCACCCGGGATCCGTGGGCGTGATCTGCCTGGACGAGAAGGAGCGGATCCTCCTGCTGCGGCAGTACCGCCACCCCGTCGGGTACCTGCTGTGGGAGCCGCCGGCCGGGCTGCGCGACGTCGAGGGCGAGCCGCTGTGGCGCACGGCGGAGCGCGAACTGGCCGAGGAGGCCGGCTACCGCGCCCGCGAGTGGCACACGCTCCTGGACGCGTGCACGTCACCGGGCATGACGAACGAGCGGACGCGGCTCTTCCTCGCCCGTGGGCTCAGCGAGATCCCCGAGGGGGAGGACGACTTCGAGCGGGTCCACGAGGAGGCGGACATGCCGATCGCGTGGGTGCCCCTCGACGAGGCGGTCGCCGCGGTGCGCCGGGGACAGGTCCACAATCCCCTCGCCGTCATGGGTATCTTGTCGGTCTACGCCGCCCGGGCCACGGGCTTCCGCGACCTACGCGCACCCGACGCCCCCGAGTGGTGACCCGCGTCCGCCACGACTCGTCGGGATGAGGTGCCGCGCTGATATCCGCCGCCGGTGAAGAGGTCGGACGATCGTTGCAGGCGCAGGTCCGGGCCTACCTCGACCATCTCGCGGTCGAGCGCGGCCTGGCCGCCAACACGTTGAGCTCATACCGGCGTGACCTGCGCCGCTACGTCGACGCCCTGAGCGCCCGCGGCCGTACGGCGATCGGCCAGGTCGGGGAGGACGACGTCGTGTCCTTCCTGGCGGCGCTGCGGGAGGGCGACGAGGCGCACCCGCCGCTCGCGGCCGGCTCCGCGGCCCGCGCCGTCGTCGCCGTGCGCGGCCTGCACCGGTTCGCGGTGCGCGAGGGCATGTCGGCGGCCGACCCGGCACGGGACGTCCGGCCGCCCGTGCCGCCGCGCCGGCTGCCGAAGGCCATCGGCATCGCGGAGGTCGAGCGGCTCCTCGCGGCGGCCGGCCCGTCGGACACGCCGCGAGGGATGCGCGACCGCGCGCTGCTCGAGTTGCTGTACGGCACGGGCGCCCGCATCTCCGAGGCGGTCGGCCTGGCCGTGGACGACGTCGACCTGGACGACGCCGTGGTCCTGCTGCACGGCAAGGGCGACAAGGACCGCGTCGTCCCGGTCGGCCGATACGCCCGTGAGGCCCTGGAGGCCTACCTCGTACGGGCCCGGCCGACGCTCAACGTCCGGGGCCAGGGCGGACCCGCGCTGTTCCTCAACGCCCGTGGCGGCCGGCTGTCGCGCCAGAGCGCCTGGTCGACGCTGCGGTCGGCGGCGGGCCGCGCCGGGCTGAGCGACGTCTCCCCGCACACGCTGCGGCATTCTTTCGCGACCCACCTGCTCGACGGCGGCGCCGACGTTAGGGTGGTGCAGGAGTTGCTGGGCCACGCGTCGGTGACCACGACCCAGGTCTACACCCTGGTCACCGTCGACCGGCTCCGCGAGGTCTACGCGTCGGCACATCCGCGTGCACTGGCGTGAGCAGGCCGGCAGGGCGGCGTTCGACGGCGCCCCGCAGGTCCGCGACACGGCGGCGTTCGCGGTGCGCCGCCTTGCCCGCCCTGATTGACAGGCCCTAGAGTCCCCATCTACGGCAAACCGCAGCCGCCGGGGAGGTTCGAGGAGCTGGTGACTGAACCCAGCGAGCAGGAGAGAGCACGTTCGGAGTTGGCGCTCTCGACCGCCATCGCGACCGATCCGCGTGACGCAGCGCCACTTGGCCCTACGCAGCGTCCCATTCCATCGTTCCCCGACCCGCCGCCGCTGCAGGCGCACGGGCCGGCCCGGATCGTCTCGGTGTGCAACCAGAAGGGCGGCGTCGGAAAGACGACGACCACGATCAACCTCGGTGCCTCGCTCGCGGAGCAGGGCCGCCGGGTGCTGCTCGTCGACTTCGACCCGCAGGGGGCGCTGTCGGTCGGCCTGGGCAAGGGCGACCCGCGCCAGCTCGACCTGACGATCTACAACCTGCTCATGGACCAGGGCGTGGAGACCGAAGAGGTCATCCTGCCGACCAGCGTCGAGGGCATGGACCTGCTGCCCAGCAACATCGACCTGTCCGGCGCGGAGGTCCAGCTCGTCCACGAGGTCGGCCGGGAGTACATCCTCGGCGGCCTGCTCAAGCCGGTCACCGACGAGTACGACTTCATCATGATCGACTGTCAGCCGTCGCTCGGCCTGCTGACCGTCAACGCACTCACCGCCAGCCAGGGCGTCCTCGTGCCCCTGGAGTGCGAGTACTTCGCCATGCGCGGCGTCGCGCTGCTCATGGAGACGATCGAGAAGGTCAAGGCCCGGCTCAACCCCGAGCTGACCATCGACGGGTTCCTGGCCACCATGTACGACTCGCGCACCCTGCACACCCGCGAGGTGCTCGGCCGGATCGTGGAGGCGTTCGGCGAGAAGGTCTTCCACACGGTCATCAACCGCACGGTCCGATTCCCGGACGCGACGGTCGTCGGCGAGCCCATCACCCGGTTCGACCCGTCGTCCATGGGCGCGAACGCCTACCGGGAGCTGGCCAAGGAGGTGCTGCAGAGGTGGCAGCACGCCGGGTGACGCCGTCCCCCGCGGCCGCCCGGCCGGGCGCTCACTCCCGCGCGGCCGCCCGCCGGAGGAACCGCTCGGCCGCCGGCCGCCCGCGGCCGGTCGCCGAGGTGACCCGTCCCGAGCCGCACGCGCCGCGACGGCGTCGCGGGGGAGTCCGTGACCTCGACTACCGTTGACGAGGTGGACGAGCCGGCGACTGAAGAGCACGACGGTGGTTTCCGGGTCCACCTAGATAACTTCGAGGGGCCGTTCGACCTGCTGCTCGGGTTGATCTCCAAGCACAAGCTCGACATCACCGAGGTGTCGCTGCACAAGGTCACCGACGAGTTCATCGCCCACATCCGGTCGCACGGCCGCGACTGGGACCTGGACCAGGCCAGCCACTTCCTGCTCGTCGCCGCCACGCTCCTGGACCTCAAGGCCGCCCGGCTCCTCCCGTCCGGCGAGGTCGAGGACGAAGAGGACCTGGCGCTGCTCGAGGCCCGCGACCTGCTGTTCGCGCGGCTCCTGCAGTACCGCGCCTACAAGGAGATCGCCGGGCTGTTCGCCGGGCGGATCGCGGCCGAGTCGCGGCGCTTCCCGCGCATGGTCCCGATGGAGCCGAAGTTCGCCAACCTGCTGCCCGAGGTGCTGCTCGGCCTGGGACCGGAGGCGTTCGCGGGCCTGGCCGCCCGTACCCTCGCGCCGAAGCGCCCGCCGACCGTGTCCATCGAGCACATGTACGCGCCCCAGGCCAGTGTGCGGGAGCAGGCGAGCATCCTCGTGGAGCGGTTGCGTAAGCTGGAGCGCGCGACCTTCCAGGTCCTGACCGCCGACTGCGCGGGCACTTTCGAGGTCGTCGCCCGGTTCCTGGCCCTCCTGGAGCTCTACCGTGAGAAGGCCGTCGCCTTCGAGCAGGACGAGCCTCTCGGCGAGCTGCACGTCACGTGGACCGGAGCCGCCGACGGTGAGATCAAGGTCGGCGACGACTACACCGGCCGACCGACGGAGTCCGACGACGATGACTGACACGCCGCCCCACGAGCCCGAGACGACGCCGGGCGGGCCGTACGACGAGATCCCGTACGACGGGCCTCAGGACCCGGCGGAGCCGTACGGCGAGGACCCGCGGCAGGCCGAGCCGTCGCTTCGGGCGGGGCTGGAGGCGATCCTGCTGGTCGTCGACGAGCCGGTGCCCGAGGTCACGCTCGCCCAGATCCTCGAACGGCCCCGTCACGAGGTCGCCGCGACACTGCGCGAGCTGGCGGCGGAATACACCGCACAGGAACGCGGGTTCGACCTGAGAGAGATCGCCGGTGGATGGCGCTTCTACACGCGTGACGTCTGCGCGCCGCTCGTCGAGCGGTTCGTCCGGGACGGCCAGCAGGCCCGCCTGACCCAGGCCGCACTGGAGACGCTCGCCGTGGTCGCGTACCGCCAGCCGGTGAGCCGGGCACGGGTCTCGGCCATCCGCGGGGTCAACAGCGACGGCGTGATCCGCACGCTGACCCTGCGGGGCCTCATCGAGGAGGCCGGCCACGACCCGGAGCACCAGGCGGTGCTCTACCGTACGACCGGTTACTTCCTCGAACGGCTGGGTCTCAACAGCCTGGAGGAGCTGCCCGATCTCGCCCCGTACCTACCTGACGACGTGGAAGGCATAGAGGAACTCCAGCAGTGAACCAGACGAATGAGGGCGTGCGACTTCAGAAGGTGCTCGCCGACGCGGGCATCGCCAGTCGGCGCGCCTGTGAGGACCTGATCGCCGCGGGCCGGGTCAGCGTGGACGGCGAGAAGGTGACGTGGTTCGGCGCTCGCGTCGATCCGGAGACCGCCGTGATCCACGTCGACGGCAAGCGGATCCCGACCCGCACCGAGCTGCGGTACTACGCCCTGAACAAGCCCAGGGGCATCGTCAGCACGATGTCGGACCCGCGCGGGCGTAAGACCCTCGCCGAGTACGTCGGGGACGTTCCCGAGCGTCTCTACCACGTCGGACGGCTCGACACCGACACCGAGGGACTGATCCTGCTCACCAACGACGGGGAGCTGGCCAACCGGCTGATGCACCCGCGGTACGGCGTCAGCAAGACCTACCTCGCCGAGGTGCACGGCCCGATCGAGCGCGACCTCGGCCGCAAGCTGAAGAAGGGCGTCGAGCTCGCGGACGGGTTCGCCAAGGCGGACGCGTTCCGGATCTTCGACCAGGTCGGCAAGCGCGTACTGGTCGAGGTGACGCTCCACGAGGGGCGCAAGCACATCGTCCGGCGTCTGCTGGCGGAGGTCGGCTACCCGGTCCAGCAGCTGGCGCGAACGGAGTTCGGCCCGATCAAGCTCGGTCGGCTCAAGTCCGGCACGATCCGCGCGCTGACCACCAAGGAGATCGGCGAGCTGTACGCCGTCGTCGAGCTGTAGCGCGCACCGTTCGCCGGCGCGGATTTCGAGAGAGGTTTCATGGGACGAGCAGTACGTGCGGTACGCGGTGCCACGCAGATCGACGACAACGACCGGGATCAGATCCTCGAGGCGACGGGCGAGCTGGTCGCCGAGGTGATGGCCCGCAACTCCCTGACGACCGACGACGTCATCAGCGTCATCTTCACCGCCACCCCGGACCTCACCGCGGAGTTCCCGGCGCTGGCGGCGCGCAAGTTGGGGTTCAACGAGGTCCCGCTGCTGTGCGCGACCGAGATCGACGTACCGCACGCGCTGCCGCGCGTGATCCGGCTGATGGCCTACGTCGAGACGGACCGGCCGCGCTCGGAGATCCAGCACGTCTACCTGCGCGGGGCCGTGGCCCTGCGGCTCGACATCGTCCAATAGCGTTCGGCCCCCGGCGGACCGGCCCGGGATCGGCGTGTCACGGCGAGGCGTACTCCGCGCCTCCGGGGTTCCCGGAGGCGGGCGGGGGGCGCCTCGCCGTGCTTGATCACCGGGTCGGCGGACGGCGGAGTCGATACGCTGGTAGCTCGTGTGGAGGTGAGACTGATCGGCGGATTGCGGCGGATCGTCGTTATCGGTACCGGACTGATCGGTACGTCCGTGGCCCTCGCGCTGCGGGAGCGCGGTGTCGACGTAGCGCTCGCCGACCGCGACCCGGCGTCCGTACGCCTGGCGGCCGAGCTGGGCGCCGGGACACCGCTGCGCGACGGTGACGGACCGGCCGACGTGGCGGTCCTGGCGGTCCCTCCCGCGGCGGTCGCGGCCACCCTCCTGGACGCGCAGAAACGGAACCTGGCCCGCTTCTACACGGACGTGGCGAGCGTCAAGGCCCGGCCCCTGCGGGAGGCCGCCGAGCTGGGCTGCGACCTGACCTGCTACGTCGCCGGGCATCCGCTGGCCGGCAGCGAGCGGTCCGGGCCCGCCGCCGCGCGGGCCGACCTTTTCCTCGGCCGGCCGTGGGCGCTGTGCCCGACGGACGGCACCGACCCGGCCGCCGTCGAGACCGTGACCGCCCTGGCGCGGGAGTGCGGGGCGCAGGCCGTCATCGTGGACGCCGAGGAGCACGACCAGGCCGTCGCGCTGGTCTCCCACGCGCCGCACGTCGTGTCCGCCGCGGTCGCCGCCCGTCTGCGGCGCGCACCGAAGGTCGCGCTCGGCCTCGCCGGCCAGGGTGTACGCGACGTGACCCGCATCGCGGCCGGCGACCCGGAGCTGTGGATCGGCATCCTCGGGTCGAACGCCCTGCCGGTGGCGGAGGTGATCGACGAGGTCGCCGCCGACCTCACGGCCGTGGCCGCCGCGCTGCGCGAAGGGGCCGGGCCGGGCGTCTCCGACCTGCTGGAGCGCGGTGGGGCGGGCCGCCGGCGGCTGCCCGGCAAGCACGGCGGGCGGCCGGGCGCGTACACCGTCGTCTCCGTTCTCATCCCCGACCGGCCCGGTGAGCTGGCGCTGCTGTTCCAGGCGGCGGGCGTCGCCGGGGTGAACATCGAGGACGTCACGATCGAGCACTCGCCGGGCCGCCCGGTCGGTGTGGTCGAGCTGAGCGTCGATCCCGCGGCGGCCGAGCGGCTCGCCGAGGAGCTTCGGGCCCGCGGCTGGTCCGTTCCCGGCTGACCGGCGATCCGCCCCCGGCCCGGCGGCCCCAGGCCGCCGGTCAGTGGGGCGCCCCTAGCGGCTGTGCCGTGACCGGCGCAGCAGCAGGGTCACGCGGACGGCGCCGATCACGACCAGGCCGGTGATCGGGATGAACGCCACCTGGAACGCGACGGGGCCGTAGCCACCGTCGCCGGTGGCGTCCAGCAGGACCCCGGCGGTCAGCAGGCCGGTGATGGTCAGGGAGAACCCGCCGAGGTTGACGATGCCCGAGGCGAGACCGCCGCGCTCCGGCGGGTTCGCGTCCCGCGCGAGGTCGAACGCGAGCATGGAGGCCGCGCTGCCGACCGCGTTGATCAGGAAGAGGAGCAGGGCCAGCGGAACGGGCAGGTGACCGCCCGGCCAGGTGATCGCGACGAGCCAGGCGACCGCGAGGGTGATGACCGTCGAGATGATCAACCGGCCGCGCAGGTCGGGACGGCGGCCGGCGAACCAGCCGAGGAGCGGGGCGGCCACCATGGGCGTCGCCGCGCCGAGGGTGAGGATGAGCCGGGCCGCTCCAGGCGCCATGCCGAGCCCCTTGACCAGGTAGGGGTAGCCCCACAGGGTGGCCAGCACGGTGAACGACGACAGCGTGAAGTGCGTCCACAGACCCGTGCGGGTGCCGCGTGTGCCGAACACCGCCCGGATGTCGGCCAGCGCCGAGCCCTTCTTCGATTCCGCGCTGGACTCGGAGAGGGAGATGGAGCGTTCCACGGGAGCGCCCGGGTGGTTGCGGACCCACAGCCACACGACGACCGCCATCGCGGCACTGATCACCGAGATCCCGAGGAACGTCTTCGTCCACCCGTACGCGTGCAGCCCGGCGGACAGCGGCACCGTGCCGACGACCTGGCCGAGCGACCCGATCATCGCGGTCATCGCGGTGAGCAGCGCGAACCGCCGGCGGGGGAACCAGGCGGCGATCAGGCGGATGAGGTTGAGGAACGTCATCGCGTCGCCCAGTCCGACCAGCACCCGGCCGGTGATCGCGAGCGGCATCGAGCTCGCGAACGCGAACACCGCCTCACCGAGCGCCATGATGACGAGGGCCGCGCCGATCATGCGGCGTGGTCCGAACCGGTCGGCCATCAACCCGCCCGGGATCTGCATCACCAGGTACACGCCGAGCTGCAGGATCACGAACATCGACAGCGCGGTCGCGCCGACGCCGAAGCGCTGCTGGGCGGCGAGCGAGGCGACGCCGAGGCTGGTCCGGTGGAAGAAGGCGATCAGGTAGGCCAGCGCGGCGACGCCCCAGACGGTCCAGGCGCGGCGTCCGCCGAGCGGGTGGGAGGGAGGCCGCGGTGCGGACGCTTCGGCGGGGACGGTCAGAACCGCGGGTTTCAACGGGGGGAGCCTTTCGGTGGTGCCTTGATCGATATGGCGCTCACGCGTGCCCGCGCAAGGCCGTCACCGCGGTGTGCAGGTGACGGTGGACCGCGGCGCGGATCCGCTCGCGGTCGCCGGTTCGCACGGCCTCGAGGATCTCGGCGTGGTCCTGGATCGCGGTCGCCGTACGGTCCGAATCGTCGGCCGTCAGCCGCGCCATGCGCAGCTGACGGTCGCGCAGCGCGTCGTAGAGCTGGGTAATGATCTCGTTACCCGCCGCAGCGACCATTGTTCGGTGGAAACAACGGTCCGCGCGCGCGAATTCCCGGGCGTCCCCGCCGGCGGCGTGGGTGCGCATCGCCTCGAGCCACCCGGCCAGTTCCTCGATCCGGTCCGGGCCGAGGGTCGCCTTGCCGGCGGCGAAGGTCTCCACGAGCTCGCGGGTCTCGAAGACGTCGGAGATCTCCTGGGCGGAGACCGGCAGCACCAGCGCGCCGCGCTTGGGATAGAGCCGGACCAGCCCCTCGGTCTCCAGGCGGAGCAGCGCCTCGCGTACGGGCGTACGGGACACGCCGACCGCGGACGCGATCTCACCCTCGCTGAGCAGCGCGCCACCTGGGTAGGCGCGGTCGAGGATGGCCTGCTTGACGTGGTCGTAGGCCCGGGAGGTCGCTGAGGTCATCTTGTATCTATGTTACATACAAGCCGCTGGAGCCCCTGTCCGGGGCGGGGCCCCACCCGATGCCCGGCGCGCGTGCGGCCAGTACGCGATGGGAACGCGGCGGCCACCGGGCCGTCGCGAGTGGGCCGGGCGGCCACGACGGGGGCCCGAGACCGGTAGCCTCAGACGTTGGCCGGTCGGTTATGCGAAAAAGGCAGATAAGGAAGCGAACGTGACGCTCGTCATCGCCATGGACGGTCCCTCCGGGTCGGGTAAGTCCAGCGTCTCCAAAGGCGTGGCGCGCGCCCTCGGGCTGCGCTATCTCGACACGGGCGCGATGTACCGCGCCATGACCTGGTGGATGCTGCGCGAGGGCGTCCCGGTCGAGGACCCCGCCGCGGTCGCGGCCCGGGCCGCCGAGCCCGTGCTGGCCTCCGGTACGGACCCGGACGCACCGACGATCACGGTCGACGGCGTCGACGTGTCCGGCCCGATCCGGGGCTCGGAGGTCACCGGTGCGGTCAGCGCCGTCGCCGCCGTACCCGCCGTCCGTGAGCGTCTCGTCGCCCTGCAGCGGGAGATCATCGGTGCGGGCGGCATCGTCGTGGAGGGCCGCGACATCGGCAACGTCGTCGCCCCCGACGCCCAGGTCAAGATCTACCTGACCGCGAGTGCCGAGGCGCGGGCGCAGCGCCGCAACGCCGAGCTCACCGGGGTCACGATCACCGCGACCCAGGCCGATCTGGCCCGCCGCGACCGCCTCGACTCCACACGCAAGGTCGACCCGCTCGCGCAGGCGGCGGACGCGGTCGAGGTCGACACCACCAGCCTCGGCCTCGACGAGGTCATCGAGGAGGTGCTGCGCATCGCGCGCAAGCACCTCGCCGCCGCCGACGGCGATTCGGCGTCACAGGCGCGCTCCCGTACGGGTGAGCCGCCGCACGAGGAGCGAGACGAGTGAGTGAATTCCAGCACGCCGAGGCGATCGACGTCGCCGTCGAGCACGACGTCGCGCCGCCGCCGGTCGTGGCCGTCGTCGGCCGGCCGAATGTCGGCAAGTCCACGCTGGTCAACCGCATTCTGGGCCGCCGTGAGGCGGTCGTGGAGGACGTTCCCGGCGTGACCCGGGACCGGGTGGCGTACGACGCCGCCTGGAGCGGACGGCGCTTCACCGTCGTCGACACGGGCGGCTGGGAGCCGAACGCCGAGGGCCTCGCGGCCGCCGTCGCCGACCAGGCGCGGCTCGCCGTCGACGCCGCCGACGCGGTCCTGTTCGTCGTGGACGCCACGGTCGGCTCCACCGACACCGACGAGGCCGTCGCCGACGTCCTGCGGCGGTCCAAGAAACCGGTCGTCCTGGCCGCCAACAAGGTCGACGACGCCCGGGCCGAGGCGGACGCGACCGCTCTGTGGTCGCTCGGCCTCGGCGAGCCGCTGACCGTCTCCGCCCTGCACGGGCGGGGGAGCGGCGACCTGCTCGACGCCGTTCTGGAGGCCCTGCCCGAGGAGGCGCCGCCGGAGACGTACGGCGCCGCGGGCGGCCCGCGGCGCATCGCGCTGCTCGGCCGGCCGAACGTCGGCAAGTCCAGCCTGCTCAACAAGCTGGCCGGAGAGAACCGCGTCGTCGTCGACTCGGTCGCCGGCACGACCCGCGACCCGGTCGACGAGCTCATCGAGCTGGGCGGCGAGACCTGGCGGTTCATCGACACGGCCGGCATCCGCCGCCGTGCTCGCGAGTCCCAGGGCGCCGACTTCTACGCCACACTGCGCACCCGCTCGGCGCTGGAGCGTTCCGAGGTCGCGGTCGTGCTCGTGGACGCCAGCGAGCCGCTCACCGAGCAGGATCTGCGGATCATCTCCATGGTGATCGAGTCCGGCCGCGCGCTCGTCCTGGCGTACAACAAGTGGGACCTGGTGGACGAGGAGCGCCGGCACTTCATCGACCGCGAGATCGACCGGCAGCTGCACCACGCCCGCTGGGCCCCGCGCGTCAACATCTCGGCTCGTACGGGCCGGCACGTGGAGAAGCTGGTTCCGGCCATCGACACGGCGCTGGCGGGCTGGGGCGAGCGGGTGCCGACGGCCCGGCTCAACTCCTTCATGTCCGACCTGGTCGCCGCCCGGCCGCACCCCGTACGCGGCGGCAAGCAGCCGAAGATCCTGTTCGCCACGCAGGCGGGTGTGCAGCCGCCGAAGTTCGTGCTGTTCACGAGCGGGTTCCTGGAGGTCGGCTATCGCCGCTTCGTCGAGCGGCGGTTGCGGGAGGACTTCGGCTTCGAGGGCACTCCGATCGAGATCAGCATGAAGATCCGGGAGAAGCGCCAGCGGAAGTGATCCGGCCCGCCCGCTCGGGCGGCGCACCGCTCCCGGCCGCCGGTCCCGGCCGGGGCGGGCCGGCCGGTGGTGGTCGGAACGAGCCGCG
>NZ_JBFAUM010000046.1:0-43292 GCF_040679195.1 Actinoallomurus sp. NPDC052308
CCGCGACGAGCGCCTGGACGGCCACGAAGTCGTCGGTGGTGAACGAGATGCGGGGGCTGAACCCCGCCCGTTCGCACATTTCGAGCAGGTGCACCACGACGCCGGGGCGGGGCTCAGGCGACGCCGCCGAGGTAGGCCTCGACGACGCGGGAGTCGGCGGCCAGGTCCGCGGCCGGGCCGTCGAGCACGCAGCGGCCGTTCTCGATCACATAGCCCCGGTGGGCGATCTTGAGCGCGGCCTTGGCGTTCTGCTCCACGAGCAGGACGGCGGTGCCGGCCTCGTTGATGTCGCGGATGACGTCCATGACCGCCGCGACGATCAGCGGGGCCAGCCCCATCGACGGCTCGTCGAGCATCAGCAGCCGCGGCCCGGCGACGAGCGCCCGGCCGATGGCCAGCATCTGCTGCTCGCCGCCGGACAGGGTGCCGCCGTGCTGGGCGCGCCGTTCGGCGAGCTTGGGCAGCAGGGAGTACGCCCGGTCGACGCGGCGGGCCAGCTCCTTGGCGTCGCGCACGAGGTAGCCGCCGAGCAGCAGGTTCTCGTGCACGGTCAGGGTGCTGAAGATCCTGCGCCCCTCCGGCACGTGCACCAGACCACGTCCGACGATCTTGGGCGGCGCCGCGCGGGTGATGTCGTCGCCCTCGTACACGATCCGTCCCGCACCGGGCCGTACCAGCCCGGACACGGCCGACAGCGTCGTCGTCTTGCCGGCGCCGTTGTTGCCGAGCAGCGCGACGATCTCGCCCTCGCCCACGGTGAGCGACAGCCCGCGCAGGGCCTGGACCCCGCCGTAGCTCACCTCCAGGTCACTCACCTCGAGCACCGCCGACCTCCTCTCTGGCCGCCTCGACCTCGGCCTCGTCGGCGTCCCGCCCGAGGTACGCCTCGATCACCGCCGGATCGCTGCGGACCTGTTCGGGCGGCCCGTCGGCGATCTCCCGGCCGAAGTTGAGCACGACGACCCGGTCGGAGACCTCCATGACCAGGCCCATGTCGTGCTCGATCAGCGCGATCGCGATGCCGAGGTCGCGGATCCGCCGGATCAGGTCGAGCAGTTCCGCCTTCTCGCCGTGGTTGAGCCCGGCCGCGGGCTCGTCGAGCAGTAGCAGCTTCGGGCGGCGGGCCAGTGCTCGGGCGATCTCCACCCGGCGCTGCTCACCGTATGGCAGGTTCCGTACGAGCCCGGTCCGGTCACCGCGCAGGCCGACGAAGTCGAGCCACTTGTTCGCCTCCTCGGTGCCCTCGCGCTCGCTGCGGCGGTACCGCGGCGTGTGCAGCAGCGCGTCGACGACCCGCTGGCGCAGCCACAGATGCGTACCGGCCCGCACGTTGTCCAGCACCGACATCTCGCCGAACACGCGCAGGTTCTGGAACGTCCGGGAGACGCCCCGCGAAGCGATCAGCGAGGGCCGCCGCCCGGTCACGTCCGCGCCGTCGATCCGGATCCGGCCCGCCGTGGGCTTGTAGAACCCGGTGACGCAGTTGAACGCCGACGTCTTGCCGGCGCCGTTCGGGCCGATCACCGAGACGATCTCGCCCGCGCCGACGCCGAACGACAGCCCGTCCACGGCCAGCACGCCGCCGAAGGACAGCCGAAGGTCCTCGACTTGCAGCATCACCGCTCCCTCGATCGATGGGGCCACAGCCCCTGCGGACGAGCGATCATCACGATGATCAGCAGCACGCCGAAGGCGAAGAACCGGTAGTCGGCCAGGCCGCGCAGCACCTCCGGCAGCAGACTGATCACGATCGCGCCGAGCACCACGCCGGGCGTCGAGCCCATGCCGCCCAGCACGACGGCCATCAGCACGAGCGCCGACTGCAGGAACGTGAAGCTGGCCGGTGAGATCGCCGAGAGCTGCGCCGCGAACAGCACGCCGGCCAGGCCGCCCCAGACCGCGCCCGCGATGTAGGCGGCCAGCTTCACCTTGTACGTGTTGATGCCCATCGCCTCGGCGGCGTCCTCGTCCTCGCGGACGAACCGCCACGCCCGGCCGATCCGGGACCGGCCGAGCCGGGCCGCCAGCAGCACGGCCACGGCGACGATGATCAGCACGGCGTAGTAGAAGACGACCTGGTTCGACGAGGCGTCGCCGAACAGCCCGGGGATGCCGTAGATGCCGGACGGTCCGCCGGTGATGTCCAGGTTGTTGGCGGTGATCCGGATGATCTCCCCGAAGCCGAGCGTCACGATCGCCAGGTAGTCGCTGCGCAGCCGGAGCGTCGGGCCGCCGATGATGACGCCCGCGACCACGGTCACGATGACGACCGCCGGGACCGTCGCCAGCAGCGGGATCTTCAGCTCGGTGGACAGCACGCCGCTGGTGTACGCGCCGACCGCGAAGAACGCCGCGTACCCCAGGTCCAGCAGGCCGCAGTAGCCGACGACGATGTTCAGCCCGACGGCGAGCATGACGAAGACGACCGCGCTGGTCATCACGTCCATCGCGTACGGCGTGGCGATGACGAACGGCGCGAGCAGCCCGATCGCCAGGCCCGCCCAGCCGAGGTGCCGGCTCTCCAGGAACCGCGTGATGAACGTCGGGCCCCGGCCCTTCACCGGCTTGACCGGTGGGCCCTGGACCGCGGTGCCGTCGCCCGCGCTCACGCCCGGTCCCTCGCCCGCGCTCATACGCGCTCCGTGACGCGTTCGCCGAGCAGGCCGGTGGGCCGCACGGTCAGGAACAGGATGAGGAATCCGAACGCGAAGACGTCGCGCCACTGCCCGCCGACGAAGTGCGTGCCGAACGACTCCAGCAGGCCGAGCAGCAGACCGCCGAGCATGGTGCCCGGGATGTTGCCGATGCCTCCGATGACCGCCGCGGTGAACGCCTTGAGCCCGATGATGAAGCCCATCAGGAAGTCGATCTTCCCGTAGTAGCCGCCGGCCATGACGCCCGCCGCCCCGGCGAGCGCCGAGCCGATGAAGAAGGTCCGCGAGATCACCTTGTCGACGTCGATGCCCATGAGCAGGCACGCCTTCGGGTCCAGCGCGATGGCCCGCATGGCGCGGCCCTGCCGGGTCCGGGTGATCAGGACGTTCAGCGCCACCATGAGGACGACGGAGACCGCCATCAGGGCGATCTGCTGCCAGGTGACGCGGGCGCCCAGAACGTGCAGCGCCGTGCCGTCGAGCCGGACCGGGTACACCTTCGGGTTCGGCCCGGCGACGATGCGGGTGCCGTACTCCAGGGCGAACGACGCCCCGACCGCGGTGATCAGAAGGGACAGGCGGGGCGCGCCGCGCAGCGGCCGGTAGGCGACCCGCTCGATGACGACGCCGGACAGGCCGGTCGCCACCATCGTCAGGATCAGCACGACGAACAGGGCGACGAGAGAGGAGGACTTCACCAGCCCGCCCATCGCCCCGAGCATCGCGAACCCGCTGAACGCGCCGAGCATGTAGAGGTCGCCGTGGGCGAAGTTGAGCAGCTTGATGATGCCGTACACCATGCTGTAGCCCAGCGCGACCAAAGCGTAGAACGAGCCGACGAACAGGCCGTTCCAGATCAGCTGTGACATTGGCAGGGGCCTACTTCAGCGCGTCCTGGAGCACGAACTTGCCGTTCTTGACGACGAGGATCACGAAGCCGCCGCTGGTGAGCGTGTGCCGGTCGGTGAACTTCAGCGGACCGGAGAACAGCTGCAGCCCGTTGATGCCCTCCAGCGCCGTGGCGAGCTTGTCGCCGTCGGTGCCGCCGGCCTTCTTGATGGCCTCGGCCGCGACCCGCACGGCGTCGTAGGACTGGGTGGAGTACGGGCCGGGGTCGGCGCCGAACTTCTGCTTGTAGGTGGCGATCCAGCTCTCCGCGCCCTGGATGGTGTCCGGGGTCTGGGTCATGGTCGCGTACGCGCCCTCGGCGGCGGCCCCGCCTGCGATCTTGACGAGCTTGGCGTCCACCGAGCCGTCGGCGACCATGAACTTGCCCTTGTACCCGGCCTGCCGGAGCTGCCGCAGGATCAGGCCGCCCTCCTGGTAGTAGCCGGTCCAGTAGATGAAGTCCGGGTTCTTCCGAAGGACGTTCGTGACGTTCGCGGAGTAGTCGCTCTCGCCGGGGTTGACCGCGTCCAGGGTCGCCTTGTCGGGGCCGCCGGGCTTGTCGAGCTCGGCCGCGGTGCGCACCGCGATGTCCTTGGAGTAGGACGTGTTGTCGTGCAGGAGCGCGACCTTCTTGGCGCCGCTCTTGGTCATCCAGGTCATCGCGGCGACGGCCTGCTGGTCACCGGTGCCGTTGACGAAGAACACGTGCTTGAGCTTCTGGTCGACCAGCTCGGTCGAGTTGGCCGCCGGGATGATCATCGGGATCTTGCGGCGGTCGAAGACCGGGAGCGTGGGCAGGGTCGCGCCCGAGCAGTACCCGCCGACCGACACCGCGACGTTCGCGGCGACCAGCTTGTTCGCCGCGGCGACCGCCGTCTTGGGGTCGCAGGCGTCGTCCTCGGCGCGCAGTTCCAGCTTGCGGCCGAGCACACCGCCCTTCGCGTTGATCTCGTCGATCGCCATCTGGGCGCCGTTCTTCATGTACGGGCCGATGTCGGCGCTGCTGCCCGACAGGGGGATGTCCATCCCGAGCAGGATGGGGCCCTTGTCCTTCTTGCTGTCGCCACCGAGCACGCCCTGGCCACAGGCCGAGGCGGTCAGAGCGGTCGCCGCCAGTGCGACGCCGAGCGCTGCTTTCCTCATGGGGATCTCCGATATGTGAACGACGGGTAGGGGGAGATGGCGGCGCGGCCGGAGTGGCCACGCCGCGTCGGACGGTCGGGTTGAGGAGCGGGAGGTCTAGGAACGGGGGATCAGAGCAGGAACCCCTCGGGGAAGGGATCGTCGGGGTCGAGCAGGTACTGCGCCGTGCCGGTCACCCAGGCGCGGCCGGTGATCGCCGGGACGATCGCGGGCCGGGAACCGGCGACGGTCGTCTCCTCGGCGATCCGGCCGATGAACCGGCTGCCGATGAACGACTCGTTGACGAACTCCGCGCCGGGGGCCAGCTCCCCGCGCGCGTGCAACTGGGCGAGCCGGGCCGAGGTGCCGGTGCCGCACGGCGAGCGGTCGAACCAGCCCGGGTGGATCGCCATCGCGTGCCGGGAGTGCTTCGCGTCCGAGCCGGGCGCGACGAACTGCACGTGATGGCAGCCCGCGATGTCGGGGTTCTCCGGGTGCACCGGGCGGCGCTGCTCGTTGATCGCCGCCATCGTCGCCAGGCCGGCGCTGAGGATGTCGTTCTTGCGCTCCCGGTCGAACGGCAGCCCGACCCGCTCGATCGGCAGGATCGCGTAGAAGTTGCCGCCGTAGGCCATGTCGTACGTGACGGGGCCGATCCCCGGCACGTCGACGGTCTGGTCGAGGGCGTCGACGAACGACGGGACGTTGCGGATCGTCACGCTCTTCGCCGCGCCGTCGCGCACCGCGACCTCGGTGACGACGAGCCCGGCGGGCGTGTCCAGCCGGATCGTGGTGACCGGCTCGGTCACCTCCACCATCCCGGTCTCGACCAGCACGGTCGCGACCCCGATCGTGCCGTGCCCGCACATCGGCAGGCAGCCGGACACCTCGATGTACAGCACGCCGTAGTCGGCGTCCGGCCGGGTCGGCGGCTGGAGGATCGCGCCGCTCATCGAGGCGTGCCCGCGCGGCTCGTACATCAGCAGGGTGCGGATGTGGTCGAGGTGCTCCATGAAGTACGCGCGCCGCTCGAACATCGTCGCACCGGGGATGACGCCGACCCCGCCGGTGACGACGCGGGTCGGCATCCCCTCGGTGTGCGAGTCCACCGCGTGGAACACGTGCTTGCTACGCATTGCTCTCCAGGTGCGCGGCGGCCTCCGTGGCCGCCCGCACGGTCGCGGCCTGTTCCTCGGTCAGCGGGAGGCGGGGCGGCCGGCACGGGCCGCCGTACCCGCCCATGACGTCCATCGACAGCTTGATCGCCTGGACGAACTCCGTCCGCGAGTCCCAGCGCAGCAGCGGGTGCAGTGCCCGGTACAGCGGCAGCGCCCGCTCCAGGTCGCCGGCGACGGCCGCCCGGTACAGCGCGACGCTCGCCTTCGGCAGGGCGTTCGGGTAGCCGGCGATCCAGCCCTTGGCACCGGCGATGGCCAGCTCGAGCAGCACGTCATCCGCGCCGATCAGCACGTCGAGCTCGGGGGCCAGCTCGGCGATCCGGTAGGCGCGGCGCACGTCGCCGCTGAACTCCTTGACCGCGACGATGTGACCGGCCTCGTGCAGACGGGCCAGCAGCTCGGGGGTCAGGTCCACCTTGGTGTCGTACGGGTTGTTGTACGCGACGATCGGCAGCCCCGCCTTGGCCACCTCGGCGTAGTGGGCCTCGACGATCCGGTCGTCCGCGCGGTAGGCGTTCGGCGGCAGGAGCAGGACCGCGCCCGCTCCGGCCTCGGCGGCCTGCTCGGCCCAGCGCCGCGACTCCGCTGAGCCGTACGCCGCGACGCCCGGCACGACTCGGTCGCCGCCGATCGCCTCGACCGCGGTCCGCACGACCTGGGCCCGCTCTTCGGGGGTGAGGTTCTGGTACTCGCCGAGTGAGCCGTTGGGGCACACGCCGTCGCAGCCCGCGTCGACCAGGTCGCGAACGTGCTGGGCGTACCGGTCGAAGTCGACCGACAGGTCCTCGCGCAGCGGCAGCGCGGTGGCGACGAGGATGCCGTGCCAGGGCTTACGGGGGGCACTCATGCGGTTCTCCCTTATGCGATGTGACATTTCACGTTGGGCCGAGCATGGCCGTCAAGATGTGACAGGACTCGTGATACGTCCGTTATGCCTGGTTGATCGGACGGTTTCCGCACCGCGGCCGTAGGGATTCGCCCCTCCGGCCGTGGCTGTTCGCTCTGGCCGGTGTCAGGGCCGGTCCTCGGCGGCGAGGTCACGCAGCCGCAGGGGCTGGGCGAGTGGTCGGCGCGCGATTCCCCGCAGGTCGTCGGCGTCGGGCAGCCGCCCGCAGATCCCCGCCGCGAGCCACGCGGTCGCGTAGCCGCATACCCGGCCCTGGCACCGGCCCATGCCCGCCCGGCTGAGCAGCTTGGCCGAGCGCGGGTCGGTCGCGCCGAGCTCCGCCGCCTCGGTCAGCCGACCGCAGGTGACCTCCTCACAGCGGCAGACGATCGTGTCCTCCCGCAGCCGGTCCATCCAGCCCGGGCGGACGGGATACGCGCGGTGCAGAGCCGCGGCGAACGCCCGCAGCCGCCGTCGTCGCGCCAGCAGGCGCCGTACGTCGGCCGGGTCGGGCGCGACGCCGCCCGCCGCCTCCGCGGCCGACAGCCCGGCCAGCTCCCCCTCGACGAGCGAGAGCTGGGCGCCGCCGACCCCGGTGGTCTCCCCCGCCGCGTACACGCCGGGCACGCTCGTACGCTGCGCCACGTCGACCGCGACGACCAGGCTGCCGTCGGCGTCCATCCGAGTGGCGCAGCCGAGCTGCAGGGGGATCTCCAGCTGCGGCGTGAACCCGTAGCCGACCGCCACCGTGTCGCAGGCGACGACGCGCTCGCGTACCGGCGCCCAGTCCCGGTCGAGCCGGGCGACGGTGGCCGCCTCGACCCGGTCGTCCCCGTGCACCGCGACGACGGCGTGCCCGGTGCGGTACGGGATCCGGTGCCGCGCCAGCAGGGCGGCGTACCCGGTGCCCTCCCGCGCCTTGTCCGGATGCCGGGCGACGTGCCGGGCGAAGCCGTACGGACGGCCGGCCTCGAAGACCCCGACGACGGTCGCCCCGGCCCCGGCCAGGCCGGTGGCGATGGGGAGCAGGAATGGGCCGGTGCCCGCGACGACGATCCGCTCGCCCGCCGTGACCCGGTCGCCCTTCAACAGCGCCTGCGCGCCGCCCGCGGTGAGCACGCCCGGCAGGTCCCAGCCGGGGAACGGCAGCGACCGGTCATGCGCGCCCGTCGCGACGACCAGCGTCCGCGCGCCGATCCGGACCGGGCGCTCGTCCCGGTCCCCCGCGAGCGCGTGCACGGTGAACCCGTCCTCGACGTGCCAGACCCGGTGGTCCGGCAGGTAGGTGAGGCGGTCCAGCGCGTCCCGGAGCCGTACGAAGGCGTCCCAGTCGTGGTGGAGACGGCCCGTCTCGGCCGCGTGGTGCCGGTAGTACTGCCCGCCCGGCCGCCGTCCCGCGTCGATCAGCGCGACGTCCAGCCCGGCCGTCGCGGCGGACACCGCCGCGGCCAGGCCCGCCGGTCCCGCGCCGATCACCACCAGGTCATGCATCGCGGCCACCGCCCTTCCCCACGTCGCCGTCCCCCGCCATCAGCACCAGGTCATGCATCCGGGCCACCGCCCTCCACGACGTCGCCGTCCCGCGCCTCGACCATGCAGGCCCGCAGCGACGGGCGGCCGTTGACGGTGATCAGGCAGTCGAAGCACACGCCGATCCCGCAGTACAGCCCGCGCGGCCGCCCGCCGAACCGGGTCGTCCGCCAGGATCTGATGCCCGCGGCGGTCAGGGCGGCGCCGACGCTCTGACCCGGTTCGAACGGCACCGGCCGGCCCTCGAAGACGATCTGACTCATGGCTGCTCCGGAAAGCGGTCGGGGCGGAACGGCGCGAGGTCGAGGTCCGGCCGCGCGCCGGTGAGGGACTGGGCGAGCAGGTGGCCGGTCGCCGCCGCCAGGCCGATCCCGGCGCCCTCGTGGCCGCAGGCGTGCAGCAGCCCCTCGGCGCGCGGATCCGGGCCGATGACCGGCAGATGGTCGGGGCAGTACGGCCGGAACCCGCAGTAGGCGCGGATCGCCGTGGCGTCACCGAGCACCGGGAACAGCCGGATCGCCTGAGCGGCCAGGCGCCGCAGCGCCGCCATCGACAGCGTGCGGTCGAACCCGACCCGCTCCCGGCTGGCACCGATCAGGATCGTGCCGGCCGGGGTGCCCTCGACGACCGCGGAGGACTCCAGTCCCTCGTCGTCGCTCGCGACGTTCGCGACGTACTCCGCGGAATACACCTTGTGCCGGATCAGCGGCGGCAGCGGCTCGGTGACGAGGATGAAGCCCCGGCGGGGCAGCACCGGGACGGTCACCCCGGCGAGGGCCGCCACCTCCCCGCCCCACGTGCCGGCCGCGTTCACGACCGCCCCCGCGGCGAGGTCTCCCCGGTCGGTGCGCACCCCGGTGACCCGGTCGCCGCTCCGCAGCATCCCGGTCACGGTGACGCCCGTACGGACCTCGGCCCCGGAGGCGCGCAGCAGGTGCGCGGCGGCCAGCATCGGCTGGACCTGCGCGTCCTGCGGGTAGAACATCCCGCCGACCAGGTCGCGGGCCAGGTGCGGCTCGTAGCCGGGCAGTTCCGCCGCGGGCACGGCGACCGCGTCGACGCCCGCCGCGCGCTGCAGCTCGGCCAGCGCCGCGAGCCCGGCGATGCCCTTCTCGCTCTCGGCCACGACGAGGCCGCCCTTGGGCTCGTACTCGAAGGCCGCCCCGAGCCCGTCCTCGGCGGCCAGCTCCGCCCACCGGGCGGAGGAGAAGACCGCGAGGTCGAGTTCCGGGCCGGGCTCCTTGTCGGAGACGAGGAGGTTGCCCTCTCCCGCCCCGGTGGTGCCTCCGGCCACCGGGCCGCGTTCCACGACGGTCACCGCCAGCCCGGCCCGCGCGGCGTAGTACGCGCACGCGGCACCGACGACGCCGCCGCCGACGATCACCACGTCAGCAGTGCTCACGAGCGGTAAAATGTCACATGGCTCACCTTTCGCACAAGAGTCCGGTAATGGGCGATCGCGGGCCGGGCCAGAAGTCGGGGAGGGTTCTGTGCGACCGGGCCTCCGCCTTTACATTGTAGATTTTTATTACGAATCGCACTCATTTGATCACCGTGCGTTGTTATGCTGGCGGCGTGACCTCCGAATCCCCCGCGGGCCGGCACGTTCCCGGCGACTACGACCTCACCCGCGACATCGTCGGCGGGCTGCCGCACGCCCTCGTCGAGCGGTGGCGGCGAAGCGGTCAGACGGCCGACGACGCGCGGCGCCTGCTCAGCGGATACGCCGTCGAGGGCTACAGCGTCGTGTCGGACTCGGCGGGCCTGACGAGGCTCAGCGAGCGGCTGGCACTGCTGGAGGTGCTGGCGCTCATCGACCGGCCGAAGCGGATCCTGCACGCGTACGGCCGGGCGATCGGGGGCCGGGCGGTGGGAGTCTGGGCCGCCGACAACGCCCAGCTGTTCCATCCGGCCGGCACCCGCGCAGCGGAGTTGCTCGCGGCCCTCTTAAGCGTCCAGGACGAGATCGAGCGCCGGTGCCGGATCCGGATCGGCATCGGCGTCCACCGCGGGACCTTCAGCGAGCTGTCCGGCGGGCTGTACGGCGAGGAGGCCGACGGGATCGAGGACGTCGCGGAGAACCACGTGGAGGGCGGGGAGATCGCCGTCACCGAACCGGTCGTCGACCTGCTGCCGCCCGGCCATCCCTTCACCGTGGTCCGCAGGGACGACCTGCGGCATCCGATCGGCCCGGTCTACCGGCTGCTCGACGGCCCGCGCCTGACCGACGCGCGCCCCGTCGAGGGCGAGCGGTACCCGATCCCGTACTCCCCCGACCTCCACGCCGACCTCCTTCACCTCGAGCGCTCGCCCGGTGACGCCGATCTCCTCGCCCGGCTCACCGCCCGGCACCTCCGGGAGCGGACCGTCGTGCTCGTCGAACGCGGCGGCGCGTCGGCGGGCACGCCCGACCTGGCGGTGCTGAGAGGGCTGGCCCTGTCCACCACGATGCGCGAGACGGCGCTGGGCCTGCTGCCGTCGGCCGGCGCCGTGGAG
Source organism: Actinoallomurus sp. NPDC052308 (assembly GCF_040679195.1). Lineage (NCBI taxonomy): Bacteria > Bacillati > Actinomycetota > Actinomycetes > Streptosporangiales > Thermomonosporaceae > Actinoallomurus > Actinoallomurus sp. NPDC052308. The sequence goes on from NZ_JBFAUM010000046.1 coordinate 10,755, forward strand.
ATCAAGGTCGCCGGTCCACTGGGCATCTACCTCTTCGACGATCCCGGATCCGCCGTCGAATTCGCCCTTCGGCTCCGCGCGGGGCTGGCCGAGCGCGAGATCGTATGCCGGATCGGCGTGGACACCGGGCCGGTGCTGACCGGAGAGACACCGGGCGGCGGCCGCGACATCGCCGGAGCCCCGGTCAACGTCGCGTCCAAGATGGCCCAGGACCTCGGACGGCCCGGCCGTGTCTACCTCAGCGAGACCCTGCGCGAACAGACCGTCCTGGGCCGCTTCGTCCCGGTCGAGCGGATCGTCTCCGGCGTGCGGATCACCTTCTTCGAAGGCTGAGCCCGGCCCCGCGACGAGTGTCGGCCCGGAGACTCCGCCGTGCGGGCGGCCGGCGCGCCGTGACCGCACGCCGGGGCCCGCGGTGGCTCAGCCGACCGACGCGGCGTCGGCCTCCGGCCGCCGGTAGCAGTAGCCCACCCGCCGGATGGTCACCAGGCGGTCGCCGTGGCGCCCGAGCTTGCGGCGCAGGCGGTGGACGTGGACGTCCACCGTCCGTGGCACGACGACGGCCGCGCCCTCCCACACCGCGTTCATCAGGTGGATGCGAGAGAACACCTTTCCGGGGCGCGCCGTCAGGTAGTCCAGCAGCTCGAACTCCTGGAACGTCAGCGACACCTCTTCGCCGTCCAGCCAGACACGCCTGGCGTCGCGGTCGACGACCAGGTCGTCGGGCTCCCACCCGCCCGGCCCTCGGTCCAGAGACCTGACCGCCCGGGGAACGGCGACCGGCGTACCGAGGTCCGCCGCCGGAAGGAGATGGGCGGTGATCACCACCACCTGTCCGGTGCCGGGAAGCGGAATCACCTCCAGGAGGCCGCCTGGTGGCGGGTCGTCCGGGACCGGCGGCGGCCCCACATCGAGGTCGGGCGATGCCTCGCGTAGGTGGGTGTCGAGCTTCGCAACCTGGAGTCGTGGCATGAGCGAACTATATTCCCCACTTTGTCAGTCGACAATATGTGGATAGCCCAACCACGTGGACGCGGTCGGCGTTGACGTACCATCGGCCAAGAATGACTGGGGGCCGTAAAGTGAAGACCACCATCATTCGGCGTGGAGGTGGGGACGAATGACGGCGGATCGACCCGAGGAAGCGACGCTGGACGTGGCGGTCGAGCCACGGGGCGAGTGGGCGCTGGTGCACGTGGCGGGCGAGCTCGACTACACGACCGTCGGGAGCATCCGCGACGAGCTGGACACCATACTGGCGGCGGGCCAGGTCCGGATCGCACTCGACCTGTCGAAGCTCGAGTTCTGCGACTCGGTCGGACTGGGCTGCTTCGTCGGCGCCTGGAAGCGCGCTCGTAAGGACGGTGGCGAGCTGCTGTTGCTCCGGCCCGCCGGGCACGTCCAACGGATGCTCAAGATCACCGGACTCGACCGGTTCCTGTCCAGCACGGATGAGATCCCGGGCGACGCACCCACCGGCGACGCGGATCTGACCGCGGCGCGATAAGCCGCTCAGCCCACCGGAGGCGATCCGCCCGGGGCCCACGCGCGGCTGATCACAACGGGTCTTGGGCGGCGGCCAGCCAGGCGGCCTTCTCCGTGAGGGCGGCCGCGATGCCGTCCCGGCTCCGAAGCACATGCCCCTCCCCCGGCAGCACGACGAGCCGCGCTCGGGTCCCGTTGGCGATCAGCGCCTGGAACAGCAGCGTCGCCTGGAGCACCGGAGTCGCCGGGTTCCGGTCCGCCTCACCGTGGATGATCAGAACCGGTCTTCGGATGCGGTGCGCGTTCACGATCGCGTCGAAGTCCGCGTAGACCCGCGGAGCCTCCCAGAGGGATCGGGTCTCGTCCTGGAAGCCCAACGGGGTCAACTGCCGGGAGTAGGCGCCGTTCTGCACGATCGCGGCCTCGAACAGGTCACAGTCCGCGACCGCGAGCAACGCCAGCGTCGCGCCGAAACTCGCGCCGCCGACGGCGAGACGCGCCGCCTCCCCGTGACGGTGGACCCCGCTGCCGAGAACGGCGGCACGGATCTGCCGGACGAGAGATGACCGGAGGTCCTCGTCGGGCACTTCGGGCGACCAGCCGGGAGTGAGCCGCACATCCAGGACGCCGAAGCCGGCGAGCGTCAGCCAGTGCGGATCGAGCACGGCGGGGGAGGCGACCGCTCCGCCGGGTACCGTCTCCCCCGCCTGCGACAGCCACACGAGGACCGCCGCCGGGTCGCGCCGCCCGGGCAGGTACAGCGAAAAGTCCGCGGCCGCCGCCGGTACGGTGCCGCGCAGCGGTGGCGGCCCGCCCGGATGCGCGGGCAGCGGAACCCGCGCGCGCCTTCGGACGCAGACGGGCCTGACCTCGCCGGCCTCCCAGCCGGAGACGGTGATGAGCTCCTCGTCCTCCCGTAGGGAAAGGCCGGAGAGCCGCCGCGCGGTCGTGCCCTCCGCCGGCACGCCCCAGACGATCACGTCGTTGTCCGCGTCGACCGTGGCGAAGCACCGCCCGGCCACCGGCGGCCCCGGCTCGGCCGCGACCGCGGCGATCCTGAGGAGCACCGGCGGTCGCAGGCCGAGGGCCAGGCTCAGCACGGGTCGCGGAGCACCCGGATCCACGACGAGCACGGCGTACGAGCCGTCGGCGTCCAAGGCCAGGACGAACAGGGCCTCCTGGCGGTGGGCGTGGAGGTAACGCCCACGGTGCCGGTGCAGCAGACGCGAAGGTTCGACGGTGTGGTCCGACACCGCGCAGGCCGTGATGTCGAAGCCGTCCGGGCGACCGATGACCATGACCAGCTCCGCCCCCGCCGTCAGCCAGCAGAAGTCGTGCAGCGGACCGTTCCCGACCGCGATCAGGTGCTCGTCGGCTGAATCAGGCCCGCCGACGGCGAGGATCTCGCCTCCGGTGTCGATGGCCGGCGTGCTCGCCGCGATGTGACCCGTCGCCGCCCCGCGCACGCGCTGGTACGGCCGGCCGGTCAGGGGCATCGCCTCGATGCCGCCGTCCGCCGGATCGAGCGCGACGAACCGGCAGGGTCGGCGATCATGGGCCGGCGGGCCGGTGATCACCCGGATCCGCTCACCCGGTGGTGCTTCGAAGATCTGCGGCGCCGCGGCGTACGGGCCGGGCGGCGGGTCCACCGGCACCACGAGCGCGGACCCGGCCCATGCGACGGGCGCGTCATCCCCGGCGAGCAGCGCCGGGGTCGGTCCCGTGAACGTGACCGACCGGTCGGCCGCGTCCGCGATCCAGCAGCGGGAAGCGCCGGAGTCGATCGCGACACCGGCGAACACCGACGGCTCGACGGGATGCTGGACCGGTCGGCCGAGCACGTCCCGCAGCCGGTCCGGCATCCAGCGCGTGCCGTCCGGAAGGTGGAGGCACAACCGCCCGGGCCGTAGTCCCGACGGTATCGGGCCGACGCCAAGGATCGGCGGATACGGCGCATGGACGACCGAGGTGCCATATCCGCCGCGATGAGCCTCCGTCGCCTGCTCCGAACACGCGTCCAGCAGGCCGAGGATCTGTTCGCGGAACTTCTCGCCGCTCACGTCATCCGTCATGAAGACCGATGACCGTTCCTTTCTTTCTTCCGCCGATCGATTGGCTTCGATGTTCAGCGTTGCGGATCGGCGGATATGGCGCCTGAGATGAGCGAGCCGCCATATCCGCCGCTGCGGGATCCGGGGTGATATCCGCCTGCGAATTCAGCAGGGAGAGCCGACCTCGGAGTCCTCGCGGATCACGTCATCCGCTCCGTGAATTCGGCGTCAGGAGCGATGCGGATCCTCTTTCACTTGCAGCAGTAGACCTTGTAGCCGGTCCAGCAGCAGGCACCGTCGCCGCAGCTGTTGCGGTTCCGCTCGGTGTATCCCGGAGGGCACGCGCCGGCGCAGAACGGCGCCGTCCCGTCCCAGTAGCACGTCTCGGCCTCGCGCTCGTTGCGGTAGGGGGTCACGGTGAAGGTGGTGCGTGTCGCGGCCATTTCCTGAAGACCGTGCATACGTGGCAGATCCCTTCTTTTCGCGGTGGCCGGTTACCCGGTATTTACAGAATGGCGCGCCGGGATTCTAGTGTCAATGGCCATTTCTTGATCCTGTTGTGATTTAATTTTGATCACGAATGCGTTTCGCCTGATTTGGGAAATCTGATCAGTTCGACCAGATAATTCCCAGGCGGCGATTCGGTGTCGAGGGGAACGCCCGCGATCTCGATCCAGGTGTAGATGCGATATCCGCCGTGGGATTCGGGCACCGGGTCGGCGCCCACGACGAGTTGCGCCGGGACGCCACAGCGGTGCAGGGCCGCAACGACGAGGGCGTTCTCGCGCATCGGGGCGGAGAAGCCGGCGGAGATCCGGAGGGTCAGGACGATCGGCGTGACGGACGGGCGGGTGCCGCGGCGCCGCCGTGGGGGCCGGTCCATTCCGGCGACGAGCGCGGGCATGTCGTGGTGGCGTAGCCGGAACGCCGTCCACATCGCGATGATCGTGGTCGTCACGTGCTCACCTGGGACCCCGATCGGCGGGACGGTGTCGTCGAGTGGCGCAGCAGGTCACGTATCGCGGCGAGGCCGTGCGCGGCCTCCGAGACCGCACTGCCGTCCGCCCCGTACGCGACGGCCGCCGGGAACGCTCCACCCGCGGCCCGTACCTCCTCGTCGCCGTCGGCCCGCCGGAACTCCACCGGACAGTCGGCCATGGCCTGGTAGCGGTCGCGTTGCGCCTCGAGAGCGGCGCAGTAGCGACAGGACTCGGTCGTGAAGATGACGATGCGGTGGACGTCGGCCTGCGGCTCGGCGTGACCGTCGGCGGCGGACCGGCGGCGGAACCAGGCGGCCGCGACCAGGGCCAGGATGAGGCCGGCTCCGGCCTGGGCGCCGGCCGCCCACACTCCCGGTGGGCCGAGGATGCCGACGAGGGCCAGCACCGCGACGACGGCGCAGCCGGCCGCATGGGTCATCGTGAACCGCGTGGGGATCCAGTCGCCGAAGCAGGCGCAGCGACGGCCCCGCATGAGGAGCGCGGCGACCGTGTAGCCGGCGAAGACGGCGCCGAGCAGCCCGAGGCGTACTCCGACGGGCGCGGGAAGCAATGCCGTCACCGCCACCAGTCCCTCCACCACCGTCACCGGCGTCGGTCCGGCAAGCGCTCGCAGGCCGCCGGTCACGGGCCACACGGCGCGGGTGGTCTCCCAGTCCATGAGCTTGGCGGCGACGCTGAGGGCGAGGACGGCGACGCCGCCCACGAGGACGGCGGCGGCACAGAGGACGGTGAGCTCCTTCATGCGGTCTCCTCCTGGTGGATCAACCAGCCCTCCTCGACTCCGAGGCGGAGCTCGGCGGCGAGCGCGGGTGACACTCCAGGCGTCCCGGCGGCCCCCGGTTCGGAGCCGACCGGCTCGGATGGTGAGGTGTCGCCGCCGCCCGGCCCGGCCGGCGCGGCAGCGGTGCCGGCGAGCAGGGCGGCCAGCTCGGAGCCGATCTGCCGAGCGGCCAGCCGGGCGTCGTCCATGACGAAGGCGCCCCCGAAGGGCATGGGATGCAGGCTGACTCCTTCACGGAGCGTCCAGCTCACGACCGGCCTCCCGAGGTCCACGGGCCGGGGTGGCGGGCGGCGGTGACGCAGAGCCGTTGCAGGGCTCGCGCGTCGGCGAGCATCCTGGAGGAGTCGGCGAGGACCGCCCGAAGGCGCTCGGCGAGGACCCAGGGACTCCCCTCCACCTGGGCCAGCAGTGCCGCGCGCCGCGCCGGAGCCGCCAGGCGGCGGGTGACGAAGGCGGCGGCCAGCAGGGCTTCGCGCTCGGCCGGGGTGACGTCCGCGGGCCACAGGCCGGAGGGCACCAGGTCCCACAGGAGCGGCGCCCGGTGCACGTACCCGTCACGCCGGCGCAGCCGGAGGCGTCCGTGCCGGGCCAGGAGGACCGCCGCGCCGAGCACGACCGGGTGGGCGCAGACGAGCACCGGGTCCAGCCTGTGGTCGCCGGGTGTCCGTGGCGGGCGTTCGAGGAGGTCGAGGACGGTCTGCAGGGACGCGGCGCCGGGCACCGCGCCCGTCGTGTCGTCGACGATGGGGACGAGGTGGCTCGGGGTCCGGGCCGAGGTCACGGCGACGCCGGACTCGGCGACGGCGGGTGAGATCCAGCCGCCCGGCAGGAAGGCGTCGGGCCGGGCCGCCTGGTCGCCGGAGCCCTGCGGCGGATCGTCGCCCCGCGGCGGATTCCAGGCCCGCCATCCGGGTCGGCCGAACAGCGTCGGGAACGGCGCCGCCATGGTCAGCTGGCGCCATCCGGTGCGCAGCCGGCCGGGTGTCTCGGCGGCCCCGGTCAGCAGCCCGACCAGTCCCGCGCCGCTGAGCAGCGGGGCGGTGTCCCATCCCGCGGGCCGGAGGAGGTCCGGAGCCGGCGGCCAGGGGTCGCCGTCCCCCGGTGCGCCGAACCAGGGGGTGTCGCACGCACGGTGCCAGTGGGCGGTGCCGTCGATCACCTCGACTCCGGCGGCCAGCCGTCCGCGCCGGCGGTCGAGGACGGGAACGTCCAGGTGCACGTGGAATCGCCGGAGTCGCGCCGGAGCGATCGCGGCCAGCGCGGCCGCGCCGATCCCGCCACCGTCGCCGAGGATCCCGTTGCCCCCGCCGGCCGCGAGCGCCTCGTCGACGGCGTGCCGCAGGGCCCGGCGCACCACCCCGCGCGGGTCGGTGGGACGTCCGGTGATCCGCCGTGCCTGGTCGGCCAGGCCGTCGAGGTCGAGCTCGTCCAGGGTGAGGCGCTCCCGGCCGCCCGACGTGCCGAGCGTCGTGCCGCAGGCCAGTTGGAGGACCCCTTCGTACGGCGTGAGCGGCATCGGCAGGGCCTCTCCGGCCAGCGCCGCCGCGACCGCCGCGGACCACATCTCGGAGCGGGAGCCGACGAGGTCGGCCAGGTCCGTGGAGAAGCGGACCAGGCGCCCCTCCGTGCCCGTTCCGTCGGCGACGGCGTAGTAGAGCGGCATCTGCGCGAGCGCGCCCCTGCCGAGCGTGCCGGTGGCCGGATCGGCCCACGTCTGCGCGAGCCGCCCCGCGGAGGCGAACGGGCCCACGACCGTCGGACCGGGCACCGCCTCCGAGCCCGCGGGCGGGACGTGGCGCCCGCCGCATGAGCAGACCGTCTCGAGGAGCATCCGCGCGGACGTGACCGTACCCGCGAAACCGACGGGTGCGCCGCCCGCGGCGCAGCCGACGGTCCGTACGCCGGGCGCGGCACCGGTCATCGGACCCTTCTGCAGGGTCGAATCTGGCATGTCACCCCGTCTTCCCACCGATCACCCCACAGTGCCTGATGTAATGGAATTCCCATTCAAGCCCGCCATTGATTCGATCTTTCCGGAATAAATAGATCGTTCACTGGGAGGACTCACGAGGCCGACCTTACCAAGGTAAAAGGCCGATGCCGAGACGCTGAGCACATTGCCCGAAATGCCATATTCACCGCGCTCGATGTCTCCTTACTCGGCATGGCAGACTGCCGAACGACAAGCCACGGGTATGGCACATGGAAAGGCGGCACCATATGACGATCAAAGGTCGGCGGCGGCGTTTTACCGAGATGCGGCAATTACTGAGCTTCGGGGTGGTTCTCGGGTGGCGGGCCGATCGCCGGCGGGTGACGATCGTCCTGCTCCTGCAACTCGGCCAGGCGCTCGGAGTCGGCGGCATGCTCCTCGCCGGGCGCGGCGTGGCCGACGGTCTCCTCGGCTCCGGACACGGGCGGACCGACGTCTCCCGGGCCGCCGTCTCCGCCGTCGTCGTCATGGCGCTGGCGTTCGTCAACAGCACCGTGAACATCCTCGGCCTCACCCAGCAGTCCGTCCTTCGCGTGGCCATCGAACGCGACGCCGTGGAGGCGGTGACCTCGGCCACGGCGCGGACGGACCTGCTGGAGTTCGAAAGGCCCGGATTCCACGACAGGGTCCGGCTCGCTCTCACGGCCGCGCAGATCCACGCCCCGAATCTCCCCTTCACCGTGCTGACGGTGACGCGGACGACGTTGACGCTGGCGACGGTGCTGATCGCGCTCATCGCCATGGCCTGGTGGCTGCTGCCGCTCCTCCTCGTCGCGGCCCTCCCGTCGATCCGCGTCGCGCTGCTCCAGCAGCGCGCCCATTTCGACCTGCAGCGGCAGCTCACCGAGAACCAGCGCGCGGCCGGCTACCTCACCCAGTTGCTCACCGGGCGGGACGAGGCGAAGGAGCTTCGCGCGTTCGGCCTGAGCCGCACCTTCTTCGACCGGCTGGCCGCCTGCTACGACCGCACGCTGAACGCCGAGATCGCCTTCCGGCACCGGTTCCTCTGGAAGGAGATCCGGGCGCGGCTGGCCGGGCAGGTGATGGCGGCGGCGGCCGTCGGCGGCCTGCTCGTCGCCACCGTCGCCGGCGTGGTCGACGCGCCGACCGCGCTGACGGCACTCGGCGGCCTGCTGATCGGCGTCCAGCAGGGCATCATGATCACTTCGGTCCTGCGGAGCTCCGGCGATTCGCTGCGCTACCTGCGGGAGTTGCGGCGCTTCACCGCCGAGGTCTCCGGTCCGCCCGCACCGCCCGTGGCCACGCGCCGGTCGTTCGGGATCCTGACCGCCCGGAACCTCTCCTTCGCCTACCCCGGCGGCGCCCGGACCGCGGTGGCCGACGTGTCGCTCGACCTGCGCCCCGGCGAGGTGGTCGCGCTCGTCGGGGAGAACGGCTCGGGCAAGACCACGCTGACGAAGCTGCTGACCGGCCTGTACTCCCCCGCCTCCGGCGAGCTGCTGGTGGACGGAAGACCCGCCCCCGCCGCCGAGCTGCGCGCGCTGTCCACCGTGCTGTTCCAGGACTATCTGCGCTACAAGCTCTCCGTCGCGGAGAACATCGCGCTCGGCGACCCGGCGTTCCTCGGAGACCGGGGCCGGCTGCTGGAGGCCGCGCGCCGCGCCGGGGCGGCGCGGATCGTCGCCGACCTGCCGGGCGGGTACGACGCGCAGCTCGGCGCGGAGTTCACCGGCGGCACCGACCTGTCGCTCGGGCAGTGGCAGCGCATCGCGCTGGCCAGGGCATTCTTCCGGCAGGCGCCGCTGGTCGTGTTGGACGAACCGACGGCGGCGATGGACGCCCGGGCGGAGGCCGACCTGTTCGCCCGGATTCGGGAGCTGTTCACCGAACGAGCGGTGGTGTTGATCTCGCACCGCTTCTCGAGCGTCCGCTCCGCGGACCGGATCCTCGTCCTGCGCCGCGGCCGGGTCGTCGAAACCGGCACCCACGACGAGCTGATGGCCGCGGGCGGGCTGTACGCCGAGTCCTTCCGCCTCCAGGCGGCCGCGTACCTCGACGAGCCGGTCTCGCGGCCACCGTCGGCGAGACCCGCGTGAGGCCCCGGCCGTCCCGAGGCCGGCGGGACCCGGGCCGTACCGGCGTCCGGCACGGACGAGGATCGGGCCGGGACGCGACCGCTGCGCGCATCCCTCACACTGGTAGGGGACAGACCGAAAGGACGCAGTGGCCGCACGATTCTCCAAGGGCTCGGTGGATCGCCGCACCGAGGAGCCGCCCGCCGACCCCGGCCTCCCGTCCGTCGACCCCGACACCGGCCCGATCGACGGGACCGCACCGGACGCCGACGTCCTCGCGGTCCGCGCCGGGCGCCGTGACCGGCAGTGGCGCGTGCTGGCGGCGATCTCGCTCGGCGGCGGGCTGGGCGGCGTCGCCCGCTACCTGATCTCCCAGGCGCTCCACGTGTCCCCCGGCCGCTTCCCCTGGGCGACCTTCACGATCAATCTGAGCGGGTGCCTCGCGATCGGGCTGCTCATGGTCCTCGTCCTGGACGTCTGGCCGCCGAACCGCTACGTACGGCCGTTCTTCGGCGTCGGCGTCCTGGGCGGCTACACCACGTTCTCGACCTTCGCGGTCGAACTGCGGACGCTGGCCGCGCACGGGTCCTGGGGGATCGCCGCGGCGTACGCGCTCGGCAGCCTCCTCGGCGGGTTCGCCGCGGTGTGGTGCGGGATGACGCTGGCCCGGCTGATCGCCGGGCTGCCCGTGCTCCAGGGCCGGGAAGGACGGCGCGGGTGACCGTCCTGCTCGTGCTGCTCGGCGGCGCCGTCGGAGCCCCGAGCCGCTACCTGATCGACCGGTACGTCCAGCGCCGGCGGGACGGCGTCTTCCCCTGGGGCACGTTCACCGTGAACCTCATCGGCTGCTTGATCCTCGGTCTGCTCACCGGCTCCGCCCACGCCCTGCCGGCGCACGTCGTCACCCTGCTGGGCACTGGATTCTGCGGAGCTCTGACGACCTTCAGCACCTTCGGATTCGAGACCGTACGGCTCCTGGAGGACGGCTCGTTCCGCGAGGCGGGCCTGAACGCCGTGGGCGGGCTCATCCTCGGGACCGCGATCGCCGCCCTCGGCTACGCGGTCGGCGCCGCACTCTGAGCCGTCCGCGGCCACACGACCGGCTCCGCCACGGGGCCGTGTCGGCGCCCGCTCTTCGGCCCGCGACTGCCAGGGCCCGGCAAGCCCCGGCGGGATCAGCGCCACCGGAGGTCAGCGCCGCCCGAGGGGCCGGCGCCGCCGGGGAGGGTCGGGCGGGATCCGCAGCGCGGTGATGGCCGTCGCCAGCATGTCGTAATGGCCGACGAGCATGATCAGTTCGATGCACTCCCGGTCGTCGAGGTGCTCTCGGAGCCGTCCCCACGCGGCGTCGTCGAGGTCGCGCTCGGCCTGCAGGGCGTCCACCGCCGCCAGGATGGCGCGTTCGCGCGGCGACCAGCCGTCGTCCTCGGGCCCGCGCTCGACGAGCCGGGCAAGGTCGGCGCGGGTGACCCCGGCCCGGGCGCCGAGCCGTACGTGATGATCGAACTCGTAGCGGCAGTCCCGCAGGTGTGCCACCCGCAGGATGACCAGTTCGGTCTCGCGGCGCGGCAGCACGCCGCCCGGCATCAGCCGGCCGGCGAAGTGCAGCCAGCCGCGGAACAGGCGGCGGTGCCGGCCGAGCACCCGGAACAGCACCGGCGCCCGCGTGCCGGTCCGCCGTCCCGCCAGCCGGATGAACGTCCACGCCGGCGTGCCCAGCTCACGCCGCGATCCGGGCGGCACACGCGGCACCCCACGCCCCGGCCCCTCCCGCTCCAGGGGGGGCCGGTCGGCGGTCATCCGGCCCGGTCCTCGGGCTGCGGCGTCGTCATCGGCGGGTCCTCCTCCTCGAGCGCGATCCGCAGGGCGGGCTCCACCCGTGCCCGCACCGCCGTCTCCACCACCCGCTGGGCCGCCATCCGCCCGTACAGGACCGGCCCCACCCAGCGCGGAGCGTGCACCCGGCGGGCGCGCGTCGCGATGCCGCGCTCGAGCGCGTCGATCCCGGACCGGAGCGGCGTGACCCCGGTGAACCCGCCGCGCCGGCCCTGCAGCACGGCGCCCGCCCGGGTGCCGAACCCGCGGCGCGTCATGTCGGTGTCCAGTTCGGCGAAGTACGCGACGCCGACCCGCGCTCCCGTGTGCCGCAGCTCGAGACGGAGCGTGTCGCCGAGCGCCTCGACGGCGGCCTTCGACGCGCTGTAGGCCCCGAGCAGCGGGGCGTGGACGGCGGCGGCGAGCGAGGCGACGGCCAGCGCGTAGCCGCCCGGGTGGGCGATGTACGGGCCCGCCGCGCGCAGCGTGTGATAGGTGCCGAAGACGTTCACGCGCATCGTCGTCTCCAGGATGCGCGGGTCGCCGCCGAGGACCGGCCACTGGCAGGCGACCCCGGCGTTGGCCACCACGACGTCCAGGCCGCCCAGCTCGTCGGCCAGCTCCGTCACGACCCGCTCGACACGGTCGCGGTCGGTCACGTCGCACGTCCGCCAGGGCGCGTCGCCGCAGTCCCGGGCGACGGCCGCGAGGCCGTCCGGCTCCAGACCCGCCAGGGCCACCCGAGCACCCCGGGCGTGCAGGCGGCGGACCAGGGCCGCGCCGATGCCGCGCGCGGCTCCGGTGACCAGCACGCGGCGCCCGCGCAGCGCCGCCGGGTCGTTCGGTCGTCGCATGGATCAGCTATACACCGGCTCCGCCGCGCGCGGAACCCGGGTCCGGCGGTGGGCGGCGGCCACGATGGGACGGCGGCACCGCGTGACGCGGACCGGACCCCTGCCTCGCCAGGGCCGGGGAGCGCGTCAAGCGGCGTCGGCGACCGGCTCGACCGCCGTCGTCCGCGGTGCCGCCGGCCGGGCGGCGCGCCGCCACATCGGGGTGGCGAGCAGGACGACGAGGAGACCCGCGGCGCCGGAGAGGGCGAACGCCCAGCGGGGGCCGAAGTCGTCGATGACGACGCCCGTGACGGGTCCGGCGACGGCCAGCCCCAGCGTCATCGCGGTGCCGTGCAGCCCCGTCGCCTCGCCGCGGGCCGCGGCGGGCACCCACCGGCTGAGGGTGTCGATCGAGGCGGAGATCGCCGGGGCGCACAGCATCCCCGCCGGGAGCAGCGCGAGACAGAGCCACTCCCAGTGGCCCGCCAGGCCCATCGGAGCGGTGAGGGCGGCCATGGCGCCGACGATGACGAGCGGAGAGAAGCCCCGGGGCAGCGCGCCGTACACGAATCCCCCGACCAGCGAGGCGATGCCCCAGAACGCGAGCACCAGGCCGGTCCACCTGGTCGCGGAGTCGGCCTTGAGCACCGCGACCAGGCCGAGCTCGGTCCCTGCGAGCACGAAGGTGGCGGCGGACGTCACGCCGAGCAGGGCGAAGAGCGCGGGCGTCAGCCACTGGCGGCGGCGCACCGTGGCTCCGGCGGTCTCCGACTCGTCGCCGACGTGGATGGGCGGGTCGAGCACCAGCAGCGCCGTGCCGGACCCGACCAGTCCGAGCCCGATGAGTGCCATGGTCCAGGAACTGCCGAGCGCGGTCGTGCCGGCCACGGCGAGCGCCGGGCCGGTCATGTAGGCCACCTCGACCAGCATCGAGTCCAGGGCGTAGGCGCTGCGGCGGTGCTCGGCCGGGACGGCGGCCGCGAGGCACTGGCGGATGACGGTGAAGACCGGCAGTGCCAGGACCCCGCTCACGAAGGCGCCCACGAGCAGCGGCCAGTACGGCAGGAACGGCGCGACGGTCCAGAAGAGAAGCTGAGCGAGCGTGGTGACCACCAGGACCGGCCGGAGGCCACGTCGGTCCACGAAACGCCCGGCGATCGGGGATCCGACCGCCACTCCGGCGGTCGAGGCCGCCCCGACCAGGCCCGCCTGCATGAAGCCGCGCCCCAGACCGCCGACCACGTGCAGGGTCAGCGTCAGCCCGCAGGCGACGACCGGAATCCGGGCGACCAGCCCGACGAGCAGCAGCATCCGGACACCGGGGATGGCCAGCACCCGCCGGTAAGGTTCCACAGTCACAGTGATCACTTACCTCCGCTGGCAGTATGCCAGCGGGCACTGACAGCCGGGAACCGGATTTCCGGCGCCCCACGCCGCCGGTCGCCTACGTCGCCCCTCTTTTCTGACAGCGTTCGTCATCGCGAGTTCGGGCGGCTCGATTTCGCGGGTATAGGTATCGCGACGGGGGTGGCCATCGCGGTCTCCGCTGCTCGGCTCGATATTCCGGACCGTTCTTAGCCGCCCCCCGAACCCTGCGCATGACCAAAAGTCGCTCAGTCTGGGGCAAAAGGTGACGAACGACGAAAACGATAAAAGCCATGAAAACGAGAAAAGTGGATTTCTGCAACGGCGTTGGATCATGCCCGCCGCCCTCGGCGCGGCCGTACTGGTGGGCGGCGCGGTGGGCGCGGGAGTGTTCCTCCTCGCCGGCTCATCGTCGCACGAGAACCGGTCCGCCCACCGGGCCGCGAAGGCGCGGCCCGCGGCCCCGGCGAAGGTCGACTGTCATGTGCGCAAGTGCATCGCGCTCACCTTCGACGACGGACCGGTCACCGGAACCGCCAAGCTCCTCGACATCCTCAAGGCGCACGGCGCGCACGCGACCTTCTTCGTCCTCGGCCAGCAGGTGGCGAACAACCAGGACATCCTGAAGCGGGAGGCCACCGAGGGGCACCAGATCGGCAACCACACCTTCGACCACGCCAAGCTGACCGGAGCCCCGCGGGCGAAGGTCGAGGATGAGCTCATCCGCACCCAGGAGGCCATCCTGCAGGTGACCGGCACGGCGCCGACGGTGATGCGACCGACCTATGGATACTCGGACAAGCAGGTCAATGAGATCGCGAAGCAGATGGGGCTGGCGCAGATCCTGTGGACCGTCGACACGGTGGACTGGAAGGACCGCAACACGGCGGTGGTGACGAAGCGCGTCCTCGCCGGCGCGAAGCCGGGCCACATTGTGATCATGCATGACATCCGGCCGACCAGCGTGGACGCCGTACCCGGCATTCTGGACGCTCTGACCAAACAGGGCTACGCCTTCGTGACGGTCTCCGAGCTTTACGGCGGCAATCTCGTGCCCGGCGACCGCTATCCGCCCTTCCTCGGATCGCCCACCGCGGGCCCGGCCCCGCCCATGTAAGCCCTCGATGTGACCCGATCGGCGCCCGCGCGACCGCGCGCGGGCGCCGTCGGCCGTCAGTGCGCGGTCCAGCCGCCGTCCATGGTGAGGGACGCCCCGGTGATCATCGAGGCGTGCGGCGAGCAGAGGTAGGCGACCATCTCGGCGACGTCCTCCGGCTCGATCAGCCGCCGGATCGCGGCCCGGGCCAGCATGACCTCGTCGACGACCCGGTCGGGCTCCATCCCGTGCGCGGCCGCCTGGTCGGCGATCTGGTGCTCGACGAGCGGGGTGCGCACGTACGCCGGGCTGACGCAGTTCGCGGTCACCCCGTGCTCGGCGGCCTCGAGCGCGATGACCTTGGTCATCCCCTCCAGGGCGTGCTTGGCGGCGACGTAGGCGACCTTGTACGGCGACGCGATCCGGCCGTGCACGGAGGAGATCCCGACGATCCGTCCCCAGCCGCGGTCGTACATTCCGGGCAGTGCCCGGCGGGCGAGGCGGAACGGCGCCTCCACCATGATCCGCTGGATGCGCGCGAAGACGTCCGGGGGGAACTCGGTGACCGGGGCGACATGCTGCAGCCCCGCGTTGTTGACCAAAATGTCCACGTCACAGTCGATGGCCTCGACCGCCGCGGCGTCGGACAGGTCCGCCGCGACCGCCCGGCCGCCGATCTCCTCGGCGGCGGCCTTGGCCTCCTCCTCGCGCAGGTCGACGATGACGACCTCGGCTCCGGCGGCCGCCAGCCGCCGGGCGCACGCCAGGCCGATACCGCCGGCCGCGCCGGTCACCAGGGCCCGGCGACCGGACAGGTCCAGGCCGGCGGGCGACTGCGGGGACGGCTGCGAGGTGTTCGGCGGAACCACGCATTCCTCCTCGATCGGGAACACTCCGTGCGGACACGACCCTATCCGCGCAGTCCAGGGGTCACGCGGCCGGTCCGGAGGGGTAAACCCCCGGCGATCTTGCGGCGTCCTCCGAGTGGACATCCGCGAGGAAGGGGACTCATCGTGAGGACGCACAGTGCCGCCGCGGCGGGGGCCGCGGTGGTCGTGACCGCTTTCGGGCTCGCCGGGGCGGTCGCCGCGCCGGCCCACGCCTCCGCGCGTCCGGCGAAGGCGGGCGACTTCAACGGTGACGGCCGGCGCGATCTGGTGGTGGCGAGCCCCGGCGGCACGGTGGCCGGCGAGGAGGAGGCCGGTTTCGTCACCGTCGTCTACGGCGGCGCGTCGGGGCCGGACAAGGCCCGCCGCCAGACCCTCACCCAGGACAGTCCGGGGATCCCTGGCTCGCCCTCCGCCTACAACGCGTTCGGCGGCGCGGTCGCCTCCGCCGACTTCGACCGCGACGGGTACGCCGATCTCGCCGTGACGGTCGGGCGGCCGTGGCGGATCGTCATCGTCTACGGCGGCGCGAAGGGACTCACCAGCCGCACGACCGCGCTGTCGGGCCCGGGCGCGTGGATCTCCCCGCACCTGGCCGTCGGGGACTTCGACCATGACGGCGGCACCGACCTGGCGTCCTCGGTGACGGGCGACACGAACGCCCTCGTCCTGTTCCGCGACGTCCGCGACCGGCCCGTCACCGCGACCGCCTACCCCGTTCAGACGAAGGGCGACGAGGTCGACGCCATCAACCCGGTCGCGGGCGACTTCACCGGTGACGGGTACACCGACCTGGTCGTACTGGTGCGCAGCTCGATCGACGGCGAGCAGGTCGAGAGACGCGCGGAACTCCGGCGCGGGTCGCCCGCCGGTCTCGGCGCGCCCACCGCGGTGGGCTCCGGCATCGGGCCGGTGGCGGTCGCCGGAGACGTCAACGGCGACGGCCGGGCGGACCTGGTCGCCGCCGCCGGCGGGGGCGACGGCGACGCCTCCGACCCGCCGGAGGGGATCCTCGTCTTCCTCGGCACCGCGTCGGGGCTGGGCTCGCCGAAGAAGTTCACCCAGGACACCGCCGGCGTTCCCGGCGTCTCCGAACCGCGCGACGGCTGGGGCACGGTGCTCGCCGTCGGCGACGTCGACGGGGACCGGCGGGCCGACGTCGCGGTCGGCGCGCCCGGCGAGGACGTCGGCCGGGTGGCGGACGCCGGCGCGGTCACGATCCTGCGCGGCGCGGCCGGTGGCCTCACCGCCAAGGGCGCCCAGATCTTCGACCAGAACACCGCGCATGTACCGGGCGTCGCGGAGACCGCCGACGCCTTCGGTGGCGGACTCTCGCTGGAAGACCTGTCGGGTGACGGCCGGGCCGACCTGACCGCCGGCGCCCCCGGCGAGAACGGCCAGGAGGGCGGCCTCTGGGTGCTGCGCGGCTCCCGGAGCGGACTCACCACCACGGGCCTGCGCACCCTCACCCCGGCGGACCTGGGCGTCGCGAAGCGCCGCGCGCAGCTGGGCCGCGTCCTGCTGCCCTGAGACCGCCGGTCCCCATGCCGCGCGGGACGCGAGGTCCCCTCGTGCCGAGCCGGCCACCGTCCCCCGGCGAGAACCACGGGCGGCCGCACCGGCCGGAACCACGCGCCGCCGGCCCGCTCCGCTGATCCGATCGACGACGCCGCCCCCGTACGACCGTCCGTGTCGTATGGGGGCGGCGTCGTTCCGCGAGGGGAACGACACCCGGACCGGTTCGCCGCGCGGGCCTACGCCGCCAACGAATTCCCGGGTATTCCGACGTTTCCGTTGACATCAGGCCCTCGACGCTCAATGCTCCGGGACGTACGCCCAAAATTTGCCCACCACGCCCACTATTCGGGCATCACAGGCTGGAGCGCGAGTTCTTGTCCGATTCACGGGAGCAGCGACCTTCCGGCGCCCCGGGGAACGACGCCGTGGCGGCCACGTCCGATCCCGGGGACGGACGCCGCCTGTCCGGATGGTGCGATCTCCCGGGCTCGCGCCTCGCGCCCTCCATCGCGCGGCACTGGGTCGCGGCCATGCTGGACTCGTGGGACCTCGCGCTGCCCGCGGACGACCGGGCGACGGTCGCGGAGCTGACCAGCGAGCTGGTGACCAACGCCGTCCAGCACGCGAACCCGGGACCCTCGGGCGACCAGGAGATCCGGGTCAACGTCCGGGTCGCCTACGGCATGGTCTGGCTCACCGTCTGCGACCGGGACCCGACCCTGCCCGTGCGGCGGACGCCCGACTTCGTCGCCGAGTGCGGCCGCGGCCTGTTCCTGGTCGACGCCCAGGCCGACCAGTGGGGCTTCGTCCGGTACCACGGCGGCAAGTACGTCTGGTTCGGGCTGGAGTACCCCGCCCGCGCCGGTCGGGCGACCGCCCGGCGCCCGGAGCTCATCGTCGCCGTCGCG
The DNA here is from genome assembly GCF_040679195.1 of Actinoallomurus sp. NPDC052308. Taxonomy (NCBI): domain Bacteria; kingdom Bacillati; phylum Actinomycetota; class Actinomycetes; order Streptosporangiales; family Thermomonosporaceae; genus Actinoallomurus; species Actinoallomurus sp. NPDC052308. Next base: position 28,524 of record NZ_JBFAUM010000046.1, read on the forward strand.
CCCGAACCGCCCGTCGTGCCCGAGCCGTCTGTCTCGCCCGACCCGTCCGTACCGCCATCGACAGAACAGGACCCGGTATGTCTCCCGTCGCCCTTCCCCATGCCCTCTGCGGCACCGGACCGCATCGGGTGATCGCGCTGCACGGCTGGTTCGGCGATCGCGACGCCTTCGCCAAGATCCGGCCGTATCTGAACGGGGAGGCGTTCACGTACGCGTTCCCGGACTACCGCGGCTACGGAGAGGCCCGGGACATCACCGGCGACTACACCCTCGCGGAGATCGCCGGCGACGTCATCACGCTGGCCGACAAGCTCGGCTGGGACGAGTTCTCGCTGGTCGGGCACTCGATGGGCGGAACGGCGATGCAGCGGGTGATGCTGGACGCGCCCGGGCGGGTCCGCAGGATGGTCGGCGTCTCGCCGGTCCCCGCCTCCGGCGTCCCGTTCGACGAGCAGGGCTGGGCGCTGTTCTCCGGCGCGGCGGACGAGGCCGGGAACCGCCGGGCGATCATCGACTTCACCACGGGCGGCCGTCTCCCGGGCGCCTGGCTCGACGAGATGGTGGACCACTCGCTGCGCGTCTCCACGGTCCCGGCGTTCCGCGCCTACCTGGACGCCTGGGCCCGTACCGACTTCCATGAGGAGGTGGTGGGCGACACCACGCCGGTGCTCGTCATCGCGGGCGCGCACGACCCGGCGCTGTCCGCCGACGTCATGCGGGGAACGTGGCTGGAGTGGTATCCCAACGCCGAGTTGGTGACGTTCCAGGACGCCGGCCACTACGCGCCGGACGAGACGCCGCTCGCGCTGGTGGCCGAGATCGAGCGCTTCCTGGCCGCCTGAGCGCCCTCCGGGCCGCCGGTACACCGGCCGCCCGGGAACGTTCCAGCCGTCCGAGGATCCGAGGGGGCATGTTGCCGGCCGAAGAACGAGACACCGCCGCCGTCCCGGCGAAACCCGCCGCGGATCTCGACGTGTTCGACCCGAACGTCTACGGGCGGGGTGTCCCGCACGAGACCTACCGCCGGCTCCGGAACGAGGACCCGGTGCACTGGCAGGAGGAGTACGAGGTCGGCGGCTGGCCGGCCGGTCCGGGATTCTGGGCCGTGACCCGCCACGCCGACGTCGTCCGCGTGCTGCGCGGTCCTACCGAGTACAGCTCGTGGATCGGGGCGACGCAGATCCGCGACCCGGACCCGGCCGACCTGCCGTTCATCCGCCGGATGATGCTGAACCTCGACCCGCCGGAGCACGGCCGGCTGCGGCGGATCGCGGCCAAGGTGTTCACGCCCCGCCGGGTCGAACGGTTCGCGGCCGACATCGAGCGCCGGGCGCGCCGGCTCGTCGACGACATCGCCGAACGCGGCGAGTGCGACCTGCCGGTCGACGTCACCGACGACTACCCCATCCAGAACCTCGCCGACCTGCTCGGGATCCCTGAAGAGGACCGCGACCGGATCCTGGGCTGGACCAACCGGGTGATCGGCTACCAGGACCCGGACCACGCCGAGGCCGCCCGCGGCCCGGACGGCAGGCCGGTGAACCCCCGGTCGCCCGCGATGCTGGCCGACATGTTCGAGTACGCGCACACGCTCGCCGACGCCAAGCGCCGGGATCCCTCGGACGACCTGATGACCGCGCTGGCGACCGCCGAGGTCGACGGCCGGCGCCTCAGCGATCCCGAACTCTCGATGTTCTTCTTCCTGCTGGTGATCGCCGGCAACGACACCGTACGGTCCGGCCTGCCGGGCGGGGTCATGGCGCTCCTCGACCACCCGGACCAGCACCGGCGGCTCCTCGATCAGCCGGAACTGCTCGACTCGGCGATCGACGAGATGCTGCGCTGGCATCCGCCCGTGCTCAGCTTCCGCCGCACCGCCGTACGGGACACCGTGCTCGCGGGACGCCCGATCGCCGCCGGGGACAAGGTCGTCGTGTTCCACGCCTCCGCCAACCGCGACGAGCGGGCGTTCGCCGATCCGGAGCGGTTCGACGTCGCCCGGCGGGCGGGCGACCACGTGGCGTTCGGCGACGGCCCGCACGTGTGCCTCGGCGCGCACTTCGCCCGCCTGCAACTGCGGATCTTCTACCGCGAGTTCCTCTGGCGGCTGCCGGACCTGGAGCCCGCCGGGCCGCCCGTGCGGCTGGTGTCGAACTTCATCGCCGGGATCAAGCACCTGCCCGTCCGCTACACGCCCGTACGACGGAGCGACGTGCGATGACCGACCGACCGCACCGCTCGGCGCCGCCCGGCCGCCCGCACGCCGGCACGCCGGCCTCCCCCGACGCCGGGCCGGCGTCCCCCGGCACGGAGCCGCAGCCGTCCCCCGCCACCGGGTCGAAGACCATCGACACCGGCCTGCGGCTCCTGGAGATCCTCCGGGACCATCCCGACGGCATGACGATCAGCGAGCTCGCCCGCGCCGCGGACGTGCATCGCAACGCCGTGGCCCGGCACCTGACCGCGCTGCGCAACCACCGCCTCGTCTTCCGGAGCGGAACGCGCTTCACACTGGGGCTCGGCATCGTCGAACTCGGCGCCGCCGTCCAGCACCGGCTGCGCGCCGCCGCCGAGGGAGCGCTCCAGTCGCTGGCCGACGACTGCCGCGCGACGGCGTTCATCAGCGTCCTGGACGCCGAGGAAGAGGTCGTCGTGCTGGCCGTCGCCGAACCGCGGGACTCCGACTTCCATGTGGCGTACCGGGCGGGCAAGCGGCACGCCGTGGACCGTGGCGCGCCGGGAATCGCCATCCTCGCCGGTCGGCCGCCCCATCCGGACGAACGGCCGATCGTGGACGAGTCCCGCCGGGTCGGCTACGCGGTCACCGCCGGCGAGCTGCAGTCCGGCGCGTGGGGCGTCGCCGCGCCGATCGTCACGAAGGGGCGGCCCGCCCAGGCGAGCATCGGCGTGGTGAAGATCGGAGTGCAGGACGAGTCCGCGATCGCACCGCGCGTCCTCACCGCGGCGAGCGAGATCGCCCGCCTGCTCTGACCGTCGGATCCCGAGCATGGCGCCTGCTCTGCCTCTCCGACCTGTGCCCGGATGAGGGCACGACCGGAGGTCTGCGGTTATCGTGCCGCTCATGCGCTTTGGGATGCTCGGTCCACTGGCCGTGTGGGCCGACGAGGGGCGGCCGGTGCCGGTGCCCGGGGCGAAGGTACGGGCGCTCCTGGCCGATCTGCTGGTGCACGCGGGACGGCCCGTCCCCGCCGACCGGCTGATCGACGACCTCTGGGGCGACCGGCTGCCCGGCAATCCCGCCGGCGCGCTGTCGGCCAAGGTCTCCCAGCTGCGGCGCGTCCTGGAGGACGCCGAGCCGGGAGCGCGCACCCTGGTGGTCTCCCGCCCGGCGGGATACCTCATCGCGGTCGACGACGACCGGCTGGACGCGCACCGGTTCAAGACCCTGACCCGCCGGGCGCGTACGGCCGCCGAGCCCGCCGAGACGGCGGCGGCCCTGGCCGGCGCGCTGGCGCTGTGGCGGGGCCCGGCGCTCGCCGACTTCGCCGACGAGGCGTTCGCGCAGGCGACCGCCGCCCGGCTGACGGAACAGTGGCTCACCGCGCTGGAGGACCACGCCGAGGTCCGGCTCGCCCTCGGCGAGCACGGCGCGCTCGTCGGCGAGCTCGGCGACCTGCTGACCGCGCATCCGCTCCGGGAGCGCCTCCGCGCCGCGCACATGCGCGCCCTGTACCGCGGCGGGCGGCAGACCGAGGCCCTGGAGAGCTACGAGCGGCTGCGCGCCGAACTCGCCGACGAGCTGGGCCTGGATCCCGGTCCGGACCTGGTCGCCCTGCGCCAGGCGATCCTCGAGCACGACCCCGCCCTGGAGGCGCCGCAGCCCCCGCGCGCCGGCGCCTCGCGCCGGCCGCGGACCAACCTGCACGCGCCGGCCAGCGAGCTGATCGGCCGCGACGAGGCCCTCGCGGCGGTGCGCGCCCGGCTGGCCACCGACCGGCTGGTCACGCTCACCGGGCCGGGCGGCGTCGGGAAGACGCGGCTGGCGCTCGAGGCCGCCGGCCGGCTGGTCGACGACTTCGCCGACGGCGTGTGGCTCGTGGAGCTGGCGGGCGTGTCCGGGCCGTCGGGGACCGTGCGTGAGGCGGCGGACGCACTGGCCGACGTGGTGCTGCGCGCGCTCGACGTCCGGGACGCCGCAGGCGAGGGGCGCCCCGTCGCGCCGGTCGACCGGCTCGCCGACGCGCTCTCGGCGCAGCGGCTGCTCCTGGTGCTGGACAACTGCGAGCACCTGATCGAGCCGGTGGCCGAGCTGACCGACCGGCTGCTGCGGGCGGTGCCCGGCCTGCGCGTCCTCGCCACGAGCCGCGAGCCGATCGGGCTGACCGGCGAGGTCGTGTGGAGCGTGCCGCCGCTGCGGATCCCCGCGCGGGCCGACGAGGCGGATCCGGCCGCGCTCGCGGAGTTCAGCGCGGTGCGGTTCTTCGTCGACCGGGCGACGGCGGCGGCGCGCGGGTTCCGGCTGGACGCGGACACCGCGCCGGCCGTCGCCGTGCTCTGCCGGCGGCTGGACGGCATCCCGCTCGCCCTGGAACTGGCCGCGACGAGGATGCGGGCCCTGGGCGTGCACGGCCTGGTCGCCCGGCTCGACGACCGGTTCCGGCTGCTGGCCACCGGCCACCGGGGCGCGCCACAGCGGCAGCGGACCCTCATGGCGATGATCGACTGGAGCTGGGAGCTGCTGTCCGACCCGGAGCGCACGGTCCTGCGCCGGCTCGCCGTACACGCGGACGGCTGCGCGCTGGAGGCCGCCGAGGCCGTCTGCTCCGGCCCCGACCTGCCCGCCGAGGAGGTGCTCGACCTGCTCGTGCGCCTCGTCGACCGGTCGCTCGTCGTCATGGCCGAGGACGGCGACGACGGGCCGCGCTACCGCCTGCTGGAGTCCGTGGCCGCCTACTGCGCCGACCGGCTCGCGGAGGCGGGCGAGCACGAGCGGGTACGCCGCCGGCACCGTCGCCACCACACGGAGCTGGCCGAGCGCGCCGAGCCGTACCTCTACGGGCCCGACCAGGCCCGGTGGCTGGACGTCCTCGACGCCGAGGCGGCCAACCTGCGGGCCGCGCTCGACGGCGCGGTGACCGACCGGGACGCCGAGTCGGCGCTGCGCCTCGTCAACGCGCTGGCGTGGTACTGGTTCCTGCGCGGCAGGCTGACCGAGGCGCGGCGGTCCCTCGAGGCGGCCCTCGCGCTCGACCACTCCGGCCGTGCGCGGCCGCACCGCGCCAGGGCCCTGGCGTGGCGCGCCGGCCTGGCCCTGCTGCAGGGCGACCGGACCGACTGGGCCGCCCGCAGGGCGGCGGCGCTGGAGCTGTTCACGGCCGACGACGACCCGGCGGTGACGGCGCGGGCGCAGTGGTTCCTGGCCTTCACCGCCGGCGAGGTCGAGGATCCCGCCGCGGGCGAGGAACTGCTCGACCGGGCCCTCACCGGCTTCGACGCGGCCGGCGACCGGTGGGGGCGGGCGGCCGCGCTCATCCTCAAGGCGAAGTACGCGCACGCCCGGGGCGAACTCGCGGTGCTGGAAGGCGAGGCCGAACGGGCGGCGCGCCTCTTCACCGGGCTCGGTGACCGCTGGGGGCAACTGCAGGCCGCCGAGTGGCTCGGCGCCCTGGCCGAGCTGACCGGCGACCACGAGCGGGCGGAGCGACTGCAGCGGCGGGGCCTGGCCGCGGCCGAGGAACTGCGGCTCTGGCCGGACGTCGCCGTACGGCTCGCCTGGCTCGGCTGGACCGCGATGATGCGCGGCGCGTACCCGTCGGCACGCGAGTACGGGCGGCGGGCGCTGCGGCTCGCCCTCGAACAGGGCCACCAGCCGGCCGCCGTGTTCGCGCGGACCACACTGGGCTACACGGCCCTGCGCGAGGGCGACCTCGACGTCGCCGAGGAGCACCTGGAGACCCTGCTGCGCGCGGTGCCCCGGGACGACCCCGACGCCGCGCCGCCGCTGCACCTGCCGATGCTGCAGACGGGCCTCGGCTTCGTGGCCGAGCACCGGGGCGACGCGGCCACGGCCCTGGCGTTCCACCGGGACGCCCTGGCCGCCGCGCTGCGGATGGGCGCGCCCCGCGACACGGCGGGCGCCCTCGAAGGCGCCGCCGGCGCGCTCGGCCTCGCCGGCGACCCCGCCCGGGCCGCCCGCCTGCTGGGCACGGCGGCCGCGCTCCGCCGGTCCTCCGGGCTGACCGCCGGCCCCGCCGAACGCGACCACGTCGACCGCGCCACGGCCCGGGTCCGCGCCGCGCTCCCGGAGGCGGAGTTCGCCGCCGCGTACGCCGAGGGCGGTTCCGCATCCCCGGCCGACTGCCTGGAAGAGGTCGTCCGGCTGGCCGAAGCCGTACGCGGCTGAGCTCGGTCGCCGTCGAGGCGAAGCGGGCCGTGCGCGGCTGAGCGCGGTGGGTTCAGGCGGGCCGGGCCGGCGTGGGCCGGTGGGCGTGGCCGAGCAGGGCCAGGGCGCGTGCGGTCTCGGTCGCGGTGAACGGCAGGCCGGGCCGGTGCAGCCGGATCCGGTCGCCGGTCGGGGTGGTGAGGGACAGCGTCTCCCGTTCGGTCCGGTCCCCCGCGTTCGGGACGAGACGGGCCTCCAGCAGCGCTGCCAGGGCGACCGGCAGCCGATGCGGGTCCTCGCCGGCCCAGGACGCCAGCAGGAGCGCGCGGGTGACCGGATCGACGAGTTCGCGCACGGTGGCCGGGCGGACCCGCACCGACCGGCCGCCCGCCGCGGTGAGCGCGTCGACCAGCGTGGGCGCGGTGACGGGCTCCGGCAGTTGGACGTGGAGTTCGTCGACGGTTCCGTCGGTGTCGGGCTGGGTGCTCAGCGACAGGATGTTGCCGCCGAGCGCGGCGGTGGCGGCGGCCAGCGCCGCGAGTTGTCCCGGCGTCTCGCGCACCCGCGCCCGTACCCGCCACAGCCGCGCCGCCGGCAGAGCGGCCTCCGGTGCGGGGCCGGTTCGCGAGGGCGAGGGGCGCCCGTGGTGGTCACGCCGGTGCGTCAGCCAGATGTGCGCCGACACGATGGCGCAGAGGACACCGCCGAGCACGACGAGCATGAGGGCGCCGGACCGGCGATGGCCCAGCGCCGTGGAGAACAGGTGCGCGATGCCCGCCGCCACGAACAGCGCCGCGAACTCGACGGCCTCCCGCCGCCAGGCCCGCCTGCCGTGACCGTGGGAGGCACCGACACGGTCGGTCGATCGGCCGTTCCTGATCTTCAATCCCATGGGGGCCACTCTGCGGAACCCGCGTTGCGCCCTGCGGTCGGCGCCGTGACGTCCAGGTAACCGAGCGGCCCTTTCCGTAAAACCCGGACGAAGCGGGATCGATGACAGTGACAACAACAATGCCTTACCGTGGGTGTCAGCGGATCGGCGACCCGGGGAGCGATGAGCGATGACGTACGGGGCGGACCTGGCGCGGCTGGAGTTCTGGGGGCGGCCGCAGGCCGAGCGCGAGCAGGCGTTCGCGGCGCTGCGGGCCACCGGGCGTCCGGTGTTCGTCGACTACGCGCCGGACGCGGCACAGCCGGTGAACGGGTTCTTCGCGCTGACCCGGCACGAGCAGATCATCGAGGTCAGCCGGAATCCGGAGGTCTTCAGCTCGGAGCCGACCGCGACGAGTCTCGACGACCCGCCACCCCTCCTGAGCGAGTTCACCGGATCCATGATCAGCATCGACGACCCCCGGCACGCGCGGCTGCGCCGGATCGTCTCCCGCGCCTTCACGCCCCGGATGATCAAAAAGTTCGAGGACGACGTCGCGCTGGTCGCCAGGAACATCGTGGACCGGCTGGTCGAGCGCGGGCCGTGCGACTTCGTCACCGAGGTGGCGATGCCGCTGCCGCTCACGATCATCTGCGCGATGATGGGAATCCCGGAGTCGGAGTACGACGGCGTGATCGACGCCACCAACCTCATCATCGGGGTGGGCGACCCCGACTACGTGGGCCCCGACGGGCAGGACCGGGTCTCGATGGTCGCCGAGCGGTTCGCCTACCTGCACCGCCTGATGGGCGAGCTCGCCGGGGAACGCCGGGCACGTCCGGCTGACGACCTGGTCACCGCCCTCGTCACCGCGAACGTCGACGGCGAGTCACTGACCGAACGCGAGCTGGGCAAGTTCTTCGGGCTCCTGGTCATCGCGGGGAACGAGACGACCCGCACGGCGCTGAGCCACGCCCTGACGTTGTTCACCGACCACCCCGACCAGCGGGCGCTGCTGATGGAGGACCTCGACACCCGGCTGCCCGGCGCCGTCGAGGAGGTCGTGCGGTACGCCACGCCGGTGACCTGGATGCGCCGCACCGTCACCCGCGACGTGGACCTGCTCGGGCACACCTACCGGGCCGGCGACCGCGTCGTCCTGTACTACAACTCGGCCAACCGCGACGAGGCCGTCTTCGACCGCCCGGACGTCTTCGACATCACCCGGACGCCCAACCCCCATGTCGGGTTCGGCGGGCCCGGTCCGCACTTCTGCCTCGGCGCGCACCTCGCCCGCCGCGAGATGACCGTGCTGCTGCGAGAGCTGTTCACCCGGCTGCCCGCCCTGCACGCCACCGCGCCGCCCGTCCGGCAGCGTACGAGCTTCATTAACGGGATCAGCCGGCTGCCCTGCGCCTTCTGAGGCCGCACACAGCGGATCAAATACGTGAATTCTGCGTTACACGCCGTGTCGTCCGCGCCGTCCGTCTTCGGGCGCGCCATGCTGTGAGTCCCCCTCTGATCGACACCTGTGCGAGGACCTCGATGCTCAGGCGCTCGCGGCTGTTCGGCCGCAAGACCCGTGTCACTTTCAGCCTTCCCCCCGACCAGCCGGACGGCGTCGTCAGCGTCGTCGGCGACTTCAACGACTGGGAGCCCGGCCGCCACGAGCTCATCAGGCGGCGGCACGGCAGGCGCACCGTCTCGGTGATCCTCTCCCCCGGCGTCCACCGGTTCCGCTACCTGGCCACCGGCGGCGTGTGGTTCGACGACGAGACCGCCGACCGCAGGGACGAGCACGGCTCCCTGATCGAGGTCTGACCCCACCTCCTTCACCGCCTCGACCACGACCCCGAGCAGCCGTCCCGGCCGCCCGGGGTCGTCGCTCAGCACCCTCGCTACGCGTGGGAGATCACTGGCAATCGCTGCTCTCTATCGTCAGTGGATGCCAGTGATCACGGAAGGCGTCGATCAAGAAGCCGGCTCGCGGGTCAGGCCGCTGCGCCGTGCCAGTGTCGCAGCGCCTGGTGGAGGCCGTCGGCGTCGTCGTGGTCGGCGGTGCGCAGCCAGGCGGTGTGACCGTCCGGCCGCAGGAGGATCGCGTGGAGGTCGGGCTGGTCGGGGCAGGTCGCGGGGACGATGTCGACGCGGTCCGCCCACCCTGCGGCCGACTCGCGGACGGCGCTTCCGCCGGTCAGGTCGAGCAGCAGGCCACGGCCCGAGGCGAGCAACTCGGCCAGGCTCGTGCGGCCGGCGTCCGTGGTCAGGGCGAGGTCGGGCGCCAGGCGGCCCAGCCAGGGATGGTCGGTGGCGGGGCGCATCTCGTAGCGGGTGTCCAGTCCGGTGATGGTCTCGGCGAAGGCGCGGTTGCCCGCGGGGTGGCCGGCGACGCGGGTGAGCAGGTCGGTGAGCGGCGCGAGCCGATCGTCGGCGTCGCCGAGCAGCACCTGGGCCCGGGTGTTGGCCAGCACCTGCGCGCCGGCGGTGTGGCGTTCGGCGTGGTAACTGTCGAGCAGGTTCGCCGGCGCGGTGCCGCGCACGGTGGCGGCGAGTTTCCAGCCGAGGTTGAACGCGTCGTCCAGGGCGACGTTGACCCCGATCGCCCCGGCCGGCGGATGGATGTGCGCGGCGTCACCGGCCAGGATGACCCTGCCCCGGACGTACTCGGCCGCCTGCCGGGCGGCGTCGCCGAACCGGGTCAGCCAGCGCGCGGCGCGCAGCTCGACGTGGCGGCCGAGCGCGTCATCCACGGCGGTCTGGAGCAGGTCGAGAGTGACCGGGGCGTCCTTGTCCGCGGGAGGCCGCCCGTCAGAGGTGATGACCCTGACGTAGCCGGGGCGGGGAATGACGAACACGGCCCCGCCGGGGCCGGTGGTCACGCCGAACGGCAACGCGTCGGGATCGGCGAGCTCGACATCGCCGAGCAGGGTGAAGCGGGTCGCCTCGGTGCCGGGGAAGTCGATGCCGGCCTGTTTGCGGACGGTGCTACGGCCGCCGTCGCAACCGACCAGGTATGCCGCCCGGACGCGGTACTCCCCGTCGCCGGTGGCGATGGTGGCGGTGACGGACTCGGGATCCTGTTCCAGGGCGCGCAGTTCGTGTCCGCGCCGGATGTCGGCTCCGAGGTCGAGGGCGTGCTCCTCGAGGATCTCCTCGACCCGGGTCTGCGGGATGCCCAGCGAGTACGGGTGGTCGGTATGCGCGCCCGCGAGGGTGAGCGTCACCGGTAGGCCGGAGAACGGGGCGTGCGGGACCTGCCAGCCCTCGCCGATGAACTTGTCGGCGAGGCCGCGCCGCGCCAGCAGGTCCAGGGCGCGGGCGTTGAGGTTGAAGCCCCGGCAGAAGCCCGGCCGCTGCGCGTGGCGTTCGACCATGACCGTGTCGACGCCGGCGACCCGGAGCTCAACGGCGAGCAACAGCCCGGCCGGACCGGCTCCGACGATCAACACCTCGGTCATCGGGTGGTTCCCTTCCGGTCTGTGGAGGCGGACCAGGTCCATCCCTGTTCGGTTCGCTCGACCTCGGGCCAGAACAGGCTGCCGTCGCGGATCTCCGCGATGGTCCGCCGTGTCCAGGCCAACTCGGCCTCCCAGGCGTGCAGCGCGCACTCGACCTCGATCATGAACAGCCGAGGGACCTGGCCGGAGCCGACCGTGTCGGCCAGCACCGTGTTCGTCTCCTCGATCCGCCGCTCCAGATGCCCGGCCCGTTCGGTCAGTGCCTCCGCCGCCCCGTCGGGACCGAGCGCGCCGAGGTAGGACACCGCGGCCATGAACTTGGGGTACTCCGCGACGGGCGTGCGGAGGAGTTCGTCGATCCAGCGGACGAATTCGCGCTGGCCGAGCTCGGTGGGCGCGTACACGGTCCGCTCCGGCCGCCTGCCCTCACGCGCCGTCTCCACCGGCTCGATCCAGCCATGCCGGACCAACGCCTCGACCGTGTCGTACAGCGACCCGGAGTTGACCTTGAAGCTGCTGTCCTTGTGCCGCTCCCGCAGGGTGGACGCCATCTCGTACGGGTGCATCGGCTGCTCTTGCAGCAGGCCCAGCACGGCCAGCGCCAGTGTGTTGGAGATCTTTCGCTTCGCCATCAGAATCACCGCCCCCTAATAGCCGGAACCTACTATAAGGCGTCGGCCATCGATGGCGAATCCGCCGACGCGGCCCGAGCGCCGTCGCCGTTCGTCGACGCGGCACATGGAGCCTCGGGCCGGGCCGGGCTACAGTGGAGGCCGCCGAGCCGGATGGACGCCGTATGGGGTATCTGCTGGACGCTGTGGCGATCCACGTGATCGGAGCCGTCAACCGGGTGGCGTTCCGGGTGTCCCGCGGCCGGGTCCTGCCGTACCGGTTCGACGGCACGCCGACCGCTCGCCTGACGGAGATCGACGAGGTCCCGCAGCTCGATCCGGTCGCCGTGGACCACCTGCGGGACGGCGACGACTATGTCGTCCTCGTGCGCGCCACCGAGGTCGCGTCGGACCGGGTGCGCGACCTGTGCGGCGCCGAAGACGTCACGTTCGAGGTCGAGGACGGCGGCTCCCGTACGGCCGTCGCCGTGGTCACCGACGGAGCGGACGGCGACGCGGAGGCGGCACGGCTCCGGGCCGGGATCGACGCCGGGCCGACCGCGCGCGAGGTGCGGGCCGAGGTCCTGCCGGTCGCCGATGGCGTGGAGCGGAGGGAGCTCACCGCACGCCTGCTCAGCAGCGCGTCACTCGACGAGCGGTACGCTTTGCGTAGCGAGAACCTGCTCCCCGTCGCCCGGCTGAGGCCCCGCGCGTCCGGCCGCCGCAGGATCGCGCGCCTGGGTTGAGGTCGTCAGGACGCCGCGTCGGCGGCGGAAGGGGCGTCGCCGCGGACCACATCGAGGTACTCGGCGATGGCGTCCCGGTTGCGGGTCAGGCAGGTGATGCGCTCGGTCATCCGGTCGCGTTCGCGCTCGAGTGTCGCGAGCATCTCCGGGGTCGCGTCCGGGAAGTGGATGGACCTCGGCTTGTCGAGGCAGGGCAGGATCTGCTTGATGATCCGCGTCGGCAGGCCCGCGTCGAGGAGCCCTCTGATCTGGATGACCCGGTCGACGAAGCGCGGATCGTAGTCGCGGTAGCCGTTCGCGCAGCGCGCTGAGACGATGAGACCCTGCTCCTCGTAGTAGCGCAGCAGCCGCCTCGACGTGCCCGTGCGTTCCGCCAACTCCCCGATGCGCATGTGCGCCACCTCACATGGTCCCGAGTTGACCGTCACATCAATGTGAAGGTTTGAGCATACGGGCATGTCCCTCCATCACGCATCCCCATCTGCCGATCCGGCCGCCGAAGGCCGGCGCCTCCCGCTGTCCCCGCTGCTGGCGCTGGCGACGGCCGTGTTCATCACCAGCCTGACCGAGACGCTCCCCGCCGGTCTGCTGCCCGGCATCAGCGCGGACCTCCACGTCAGCGAGTCGGCGGCCGGACAGCTGGTGACCGTCTACGCGCTCGCCACGGCGGCGACCGCGATCCCGCTGACCTCCGCGACGGCGGGGTGGCGGCGCAAGCGGCTGCTGCTGGCCGCGATGACGGGATTCGCCGTCGCCAACACGGTCACGGCCGTCTCGACGAGCTACCCCCTGACCATGGCGGCCCGCTTCGTGGCGGGGGTGGCGGCGGGCGTGGCGTGGGCACTGCTGGCCGGGTACGCCCGCCGTCTGGCCCCCGCTCACCTTCAGGGCCGGGCGCTTGCCATCGCCATGGCCGGCATCCCGATCGCCCTGTCGCTGGGCGTGCCCGCCGGGACCTTCGTGGGGAAGGCGCTGGGCTGGCAGACGGCCTTCTGGAGCATGACCGCGCTGACCGTCGTCCTCATCGCGTGGATCACCGCGTCGGTTCCCGACCATCCCGGCCTGCGGCAGCACGAGCGGACTCCGATCCTCGGCGCGCTCCGCGTCCCCGGTGTGGCGGCGGTCCTGGTCGTCACGTTGGTCTTCGTCCTGGCCCACACGATCCTCTACGCCTACATCGCCACGTTCCTCGACCGGCACGGAATGGGCGACTCGACCGACCTGGTGCTGCTGGTGTTCGGTATCGCGTCCCTGGTGAGCATCTGGGTCGTCGGCGTACAGATCCACCGACGGCTGCGCACCCTCACCATCGCCGCCACGCTCCTGGTCGCGCTGGCGGCCACCGTCCTCGCGCTGTTCGCCGACGATCCCGCGCCGGTGTACGCGGCGAGCGCCCTGTGGGGCCTCGGCTGGGGAGGCGTTCCGACCCTCCTGCAGACCGCCGCGGGCCAGGCGGGCGGTGAGCAGGGTGACGCGGCCCAGGCCATGCTCGTCACCTTGTGGAACGTCGCCATGGCCGGCGGCGGGATCGTCGGCGGCCTCCTGCTCGCGCGGTCCGGCCCGGGGTCGTTCCCCTGGAGTGTCCTCGTGCTCATGGCGCCGGTCCTGCTGGTGGTGCTCGCGGCCCGCGCCCACGGCTTCCGGGACGGCCACCCGGCCTCGGCTCCGCCGGCCGGCTCGCGGGAGGCCGTGCCGGATCCTCGGTGAGCCGACCCTCATGTCACACTTCGGCGCGGTATGTCGTCACTGGAACATGAGATTCGCCGTGGCTGGAGGAGAGCGGTCGTGACCGGAGCGCCGAGGAACGGTGACATGCCCGCCGGAGGCCGGTGGACGCAGGAGGACCTCGCCCGGGCCTTCGAAGCGGAACGGCCGCGCCTGCTGAGCGTCGCGTACGCGACCACCGGGTCCCTGGCCGAGGCGGAGGACTGCGTGCAGGACGCGTGGCTGCGGCTGCGCCGGCTCGAGGACCCGTCCACGATCCGTGAGCTGCCCGCGTGGTTGACGACCACCGTCGGCCGGCTGGCCCTGGACGCGCTGGGCAGCGCGCGCGTCCGGCGAGAGCGGTACGTCGGTCCGTGGCTGCCCGAGCCGCTGGTCGGGGACGCCCACGCGGACGATCCCGCCGATCGGGTGACGCTCGATGAAACGGTGAGCATGGCCCTGCTGGTCGTGCTCGAGCGCCTGTCTCCGGCGGAACGGACGGCGTTCCTGCTGCACGACGTGTTCGGGATTCCCTTCGACGAGGTCGCCGGCGTGGTGGGCCGCACGCCGGTGGCGGTGCGCCGGCTCGCCTCGCGGGCACGCAAGCACGTCGAGGACGGCCTGCCGCGGTTCCCGCCGACGTACGACGAACAGCGGGAACTCGTCTCCGCGTTCCTGTCGGCCTGTCAGGGCGGCGACCTGGACCGGCTCGTGGGCGTGCTCGACCCCGACGTCACCATGCGGGGCGACGGCGGCGGCAAGGTCCCGGCGGTGAGCCGGGTCGAGGGAGGCGCCGAGCAGGTCGCGCGCCTGCTGGTGGGGTTCATCGTCCAGCCGTCCGTCGAGGTACGGATCGCGGACGTCAACGGCGCGCCCGGGCTCATCATGCTGGACCCGTCCGGCGTGCTCACCGTCATGGCGTTCACCGTCGACGCCGGCCGGATCACCGCGATCGACGGGATCCGCAACCCCGACAAGCTGCCCGGCGTCCGGTTCTGACCGTCTCGTCCGCGCCGCCGGCCTCGACGAGGCCGGC
>NZ_JBFAUM010000047.1:0-41533 GCF_040679195.1 Actinoallomurus sp. NPDC052308
GCCCCGCCTGGGCGGCGGCCGGCCCAGGACCAGGCCGGACCGGGTCCTGGCCGACAAGGCCTACACCTCCCGCGCCAACCGCGCTCACCTGCGCCGCCGCGGGATCAAAGCCACCATCCCCAGCAAGGCCGACCAGGACGCAGCCCGGCGCCGCAAAGGTTCCAACGGTGGCCGGCCGCCCGCCTTCGACGCGGTCGCCTACCGGCAGCGTCACGCGGTCGAGTGCGGAATCAACCGGCTCAAACGCAACCGCGCCGTCGCGACCAGGTACGACAAGCTCGCCGTCCGCTACGAGGCCACCATCCACATCACCGCCATCAACGAATGGCTCCACTCACTTCGAGACAGGCCCTAGTCGGCGAGCAGGATGCGTTTGCGCAGCAGGTCGGGGTTGGCGCGGCCATACATCTGGCGTTTGATCATTTTGATGCGGTTGACGTGCCCTTCGACCTTGCCCGAGCTGTGGGGCAGCGTCAGGCCGGCGCGGGCGGCGTCGTAGTCCCGGCGTAGTCCGGCCACAAAGGAGTGCAGGTCGGGCAGGTCGTCGGCCTGAACTGCGTCCATCCAGCGGTCGAGGTCGCGTCCGCGAAGGTGCAGCATCATCACGGCGAAGCCGCGGACGTGTTCGCGGACGGCGGCCACTGCTGGGCAGGCGGCCGTCAGCGCGTCCAGTTTCTGCTGCTCGTCTGTGTCCAGGTGCTGGGGGTTACGTAGGATCCAGCCGGCGGCCTGCCGGACCGTCGGCGGAACGCGAGGCGGCAGAGTGGCCGACATGCTCGAGCGCCATGGCCGGACCTATTGGCGGAGCGCGGTGCCGCCTCCGCGGTAGCCCATGGCGCGGATCTCGCCGAGGAGCTGCTCGGCGTTGGTGCAGCCTTGCATCCATCGCTGCCGCAGGTAGGGCGCGTAACGGTCCAGCGTTTTCCGGCGTCGTCCGGTGCCGTCGTTGACCAGGAGTTCTTCGGGCTCGCTGGCGCGAGCGAATCGGCGGACGGTGTTGCGGCTGATCCCCAGCTCGCGGGCGATCGCGCGGAGCGGGTGCCCTTGAGCGATCAGATCGTGGACGGCGGCATGCCGACGGCGTGTCCGCTCCGGCAGCCGTCCACTTCGGCGCTGCGGGCTGGCGGGTCCCGGATCGGCCAGTGCAGGCACGGGCGGATGGTTTTCATCCATCACTGTGGATGGCAGGTCGCGCAGGCAGGCGCGGTGTTTGGCGACAGTGCGTTCGACGGCCTCGCCGAGGTTTCGCCACATGTGCCACCTATCGGCGACCTGGATCGCTTCGGGCGCGCCGCGGGCGGCGCCGTCGGCATAAGCCCCGGCACGGTCACGGCAGAGGATCTGGACGCCGGGATGGCGACCCAACCACGCGGCCAGCGCATCGGCGGAACGCTCGGACAGCACATCGACCGGGCGGCTGGCGGCCATGTCGATCAACACGGTGCCGTAGGTATGGCCCCGACGTAGCGCGAAGTCATCCACCCCCAGCACCACGGGACCGGCATGGTGATCCGGGTCGGGAAGGGCGCGGATCATCCTGATCAGCGTCATCCGGCTCACCGCCGCCGCCAGCCGATGCGTCAGGCGGGCACCGGCCCGGCCGCCCAGCGCCAGCGCGATCGCCCGCAACTGCGCGCCCAATCCGACGCTGCGCCGGCCATAGCGGACGGTCAGGCCTGCCACCTGCTCGGCGAAGGTCTGCTTGCCGCAGGCTTCGTTGCTGCAGAAGAACCGGCCGACCTGCAGATGGATCATGGTCTCCTGGCCGCCGATCGCACTGTCGGACAGCCGCCGCTCATACCGGCTATGGACCCGCCCCGACATGATCCCGCACGACGGGCACACCGCCTCCGACGTCCCGGTTCGCGCCTGAATCCGCACCGACCTACCAGCGCGGAAAACCCGATCGATACACACGTCAGCCAGGTGCGGGAAGAAGAACGTCAACAATTCCGAGACCGTCACCAACCATGATCACCAAGCCGGGCGGTCCTGCCGGGTCAAGATCACGGAATCCGTGCCAGAGCCCACATTCGCGCGTCGTTGACACTGGCCGCCGATCTCCCCGACGGGTTCCTGTCGGGGAGCAGTCGGGTTACATCAGCGAGACAGAGTATGAGCAGGCGACCGTTTCCCTGCGACCGAGAAAGGGCCTACTTGTCATGCGGAAATCCAGTCGCATTGACCTCGCTGAGGAAGCGACGCGCTCTGGCATCGTGCTTGTCGACGAAGCACATACGGTCACGGGCTCCGCTGCCGAGCTGGCGATGGTAGCTCCGGAACTGCTGCGCCGCGTGTGCTGGTACGAGTCGCACGGAGTGCGGGCGGACTACGCACGCCGACGGCTTGCGCGGCGCAGGAGGCGTTGAAAGCGACCTGGGGAGACGCCCAGCAGCCTGTCGAGAGCGCTGCCCCATCGCCAGCGGACACACTCGGCGATGGGTGTCAGACCTCAGGAGCGGGCGCGACGCATAGTTATCCAAGCCCAACGGCCGGTTTGGTTGCTCGGCGGGTGCTCGTACGTCGCGGTACCGTCCGGCAGCACCCGGTACCCCGTCGGGCTAGTACGTTGTAAAAGGAATGGCGAATGCGGACCGAATGACACGTAGTGGCACTGTGGAGCAGGACACGATAGCGCGTCGAGCTGCGGATACTCGTAGAACTGTGGACTTTTAATCCATAGGTTCTGGGTTCGAGTCCCAGGCGCCCTACCACTCACCTGGCCGCTGACCTGGGGTTTCGTCGGTTTGGTGGATCTTGTAGTGATCGTTTCAGCGGCGCGGGTGCTCCGTGGGTGCTCTTTTGTCGCGATCTTGTGCAGCGTGGCCATCGCGGGTGTGCTCCCTGCTGCATAACTATGCAACTCGGCGGTGCCGGGTCGCCGTGACGCACCGTAGACAGACAGCTGGCCGGCTGCCCAGTCACTGACGTACGTGCGCACTTCGACCAGGTCCACAACGTCAACGGGTGGGCCTGGTTGCGGCGCGACTCCGACAAAAACAACGGGCCACGCCCTGCTGATCCTCGCCCGATGCGCCAGGTAGCTCGACAACAGCACGCCGGTCGCCGCCGAGTACGGCACCACCCGTTCCAGCCGGTTCTTGGTGGTCTCCGCCCGAATCCGCAGCGTCCGGTGCGCGGGGTCGGGGTCATCGGTGGGCAGCGAACACAGCTCCTCGCGCCGTAGCGCAGCATCGTAGGCCAGAGCGAGCATGACGCGGTTGCGAACGGGCTCCTTGGCCGCGATCGCCAGGACGTCACTCCATTGCCGCTCGCCCAGCTCAGTGGGCACTAGCGCCGATATAGCCATTTCCGGGCCGGCCGAGCGGCGGACCGCCCGGCGCGCGGTGGCCTTCGTCACGGTGCTGATCGAGCGCTGCGCCTGCCTGGCCGAACTCCTCGCCGCAGGCCTTCCCCAGGCGCCCGGTAGGAGAACCCACTACCCGGAGCGATGGTAAGGGAACTGAAAGCCGGTGCTTCTTAGAGTCCGGGGCTGACACAGCGGGACTCTGTTCGGGAGGCATCTTTTGGGCTCGTTGAGTAGATGGGTGGTCCGGCACCGGTTGGTGGTCGGGCTCGTGTGGTTGGCGATCACCGGGGTGGGGTTGTTGCTGGCCCCGTCGGTATCGGGCCGGCTGAAGAGCGGCATCCACCTGAACACTGCCGCGTACACGGCGAATGAGGAGATCGCCAGGCAGTATGGCGGCAGCGCGTCGGACACGGGCGTGGTTGTGATCGATCTGCCGAACGGCACGACGGTCACGTCTAAAGGGATAGCGGCGAAGCTGCGTGGCCTCGACGCACAGATCGCGAAGGCGATGCCCGCGCTACGGGAGATCTCTTACGCTTCGACCGGTAACCAGGCCCTGGTGGGTAACGGGGGTCGGAGCACGATCCTGCTCGTCTATCCGCCCGTGGCCGGGAGCGACATACCGGGGCCAGTGCTGGATCGGCTGGCCGCGGCGGCCAGAGTCGCCGTGCCGGGGGCCACGGCGCACGGCACCGGCATCAACGCGCTCGCGTCCGGTAACGCTTCCAGCGGCAAGTCCAGTGTGGTGACGGAGCTGCTGGTCGGCGCGCTGGCCGCGTTGATCGTGCTCGCCTGGGTGTTCGGGTCCTTCCTCGCGCTCCTGCCGCTGATCATGGCGCTGATCTCGGTGCTGACGATGCAACTGTTCATCTACGCCCTGACGTTCGTGGTGCCGTCCGGAACACCGTTCAACCCGGCCGTGCAGTACATCGTCGCGCTGCTCGGGCTCGGCCTGTCGATCGACTACTCGCTGCTCATCGTCAACCGGTGGCGTGAGGAACGCGCTGCGGGCAGGCCGAACGCCGAGGCGGTGCAGGCCGCCATGCAGCGGGCCGGGCACGCGGTCATGTTCAGCGGTATCACCGCGTCGCTGGGCCTGTTCGCACTGATCGTGGTCCCGGTGTCGCTGGTGCGCGGAATCGGCATCTCCGGACTGTTCATCCCCTCGACCGCGACGCTGGTGGCGTTGACACTGCTGCCGGCGGTGCTGTCGAAGATGGGCCCCCGGCTGGACTGGCCGCGACGCGGAGCCAGCGGAAAGGCGAGCCGGTTCTGGACGTGGTGGTCGGGCCAGGTCATCCGCCACCGGGTCATGGCCGCCGTGTGCGGCCTGGCCATCCTGTTCGGGCTGACCGGGGCCGCGGCCACGATGAACGTCGCCCAGCCGACCGGATCCGCGCTGGCCAGTAGCGGACCCTACGCCGATGGCCTGCACGCCCTCGAAGCCGATGGATTTCCCAGCGGCACGCTCACCACCATCCCGATCTGGGTGCCTTCCGCCGGGCAGGCGGAGGCGGTGGCGACGTCGCTCAGCGGCCTGTCCAGCGTGCGTGGTGCGGTCGCCCCGACCGGCCCGTCCTGGCAGCGAGGAGGCAACGGCCTGGTGGTCGTGCTGCCCAACCATCAGATCGGTACCTCGCACGCGGGGACCTCGCTGAGCGACGTAAGGCGCACAGTGCCGCAGGGTGTGCTGGTCGGCGGTCATGCCGCGCAGCAGATCGATGAGGTCAACTCCACATACGGCGCGTTTCCGCTGATGTTCGGTCTGGTGGCCCTCGTGACGTTCCTGCTGCTGGCGCGCGGGCTGAGGTCGATCCTGCTCCCGGCGAAGGCGGTGCTCCTCAACGCGGTGTCTGTGGCGGCGACGTACGGTGTCGTGGTCCTGGTGTGGCAGCACGGGCTCGGCACCCAGGCGCTGTGGGGCGTGTCGGGCACCGGATCGGTGGACACCTTCGTGCCGATGCTGATGTTCGGGTTCCTGTTCGGCATCTCCATGGACTACGAGGTGTTCATTCTGGCCCGGGTGCGGGAGGGCTATGACCGTACCGGTTCCACCCATGAAGGGATCGTGGAGGGAGTCTCACGGACGGGGCGGCTGGTGACCAGCGCGGCGCTGATCCTCTTCTTCTCCCTCGCGTCCCTGGCCAGCGCCAACGACATCACGGTCCGTGAGCTCGCCTCGGGGATGGCCGCCGGTGTCCTGCTCGACGCCGTCGTCGTACGGATGCTGTTGCTGCCGGCCTTGGTGTCGCTGTTCGGCAAGGCCAACTGGTGGATGCCCGACTGGGCCGCCCGGCTGCTGCGGCTGCCTCGGGCCGGCACCTCGGAGCCGACCCCGCGAGAGCGGATCCCGGTGAACGTGGGAGATGCTTGAGCCATGAAAGTGCTGGTAGTCGAGGATGAGCCGGACATGGCCGAGTCCCTCAGATGGGGGCTGGAGGCGGAAGGGTACGTCGTGGACGTCGCCGAGAACGGTGAAGAGGGTCTGTGGAAGGCCCAGGAAACCGGTCACGATGTGATCATCCTCGACGTCATGCTGCCCGGGCTGGACGGCTTCCAGGTCTGCAGCCGGCTGCGAGCCCAGGGTCTGTGGACGCCGATCTTGATGCTGACGGCGATGGACGACGACCTGGATCTGGCCGAAGGGCTCGACGTCGGCGCGGACGACTACCTGCCCAAGCCGTTCTCGTACACGGTTCTGCTGGCCCGGTTGCGGGCACTCACCCGGCGCGGGCTCGGGGTGAGGCCGACGGTGATCACGGCCGCCGGCCTCACCCTCGATCCGGCCAGCCGCAGGGCATGGCGCGATGGGGTGGAACTGGAGCTGTCCAGCCGGGAAATGTCGGTGCTGGAACACCTGATGCGGCGCCAAGGCCGCGTCGTGTCCAAGACCGAGTTGCTCGACCACTGCTGGGACGCCGCGTACGACGGTGGCCCGGCGGTGGTCGAGGTCCACATCCACCGGCTGCGCCGCAAGATCGATTCGCCGACAGGCTCGCCGATCATCATTACCGTACGGGGCGAGGGTTACCTGATCGAGGACGACCACGGTGGCTGAGGCCGGACTGCGGGCTCGGTTGCGCCGCAGGCGATCGTTGCGTACGCGTGTCACCATCGTCGCCAGCCTGATCACTGCTGCCGCCATCACGGGCGGGATCGTCCTGCTCTACCTGCTGCAGATGCATTCGGTACGGCGGTCTGTCGACACCCAGCTAAAGACCTATATCACTCAGATCGCCCAGGCGTCGCCGACCGGGAACTGGCCCCATCCGCTGCCTGGCTCGTCGCTGGATCCGGCCGCGCAGGCCCAGGTGATCGCCGCCGATGGCACCGTGCTGGCGGCGACCCGGGGACTGACCGGGGTCCCGGCCGCCTTCACGCTTCCCGCCGGATCGAGCCGGCCGGTCCGCCTCAAGGGCGCCGGTGGTGTGATACCCGACGATGTGGGAGTCGTGGCGATTCGCCAGACCGTCAACGGGAGGCCGGTCACCATCGTCGCCGGCACCCCCACCGGCATCCTCAGCGCGATCGACTCGGAGTTCACCGTCCATCTGATCATGGGATTCCCGGTCATCCTGGCTTTCGCAGCCGTGGCCGTGTGGATCGTGGTCGGGCGCGCGCTCGGGCCGGTGGAGCAGATTCGGCACGCCGTTACCGACATCACCTCCGCCGATCTGTCCCGCCGTGTGCCCGAACCGGGCGCGGCCGATGAGATCGGGCACCTGGCCGAAACGATGAACCAGATGCTCGCCCGGCTGGAGGACTCCGTACTGCGCCAGCGGCGTTTCGTCGCCGACGCCTCCCACGAACTGCGCAGCCCGCTGGCCGCGCTACGCACCACCCTCGACGTGGCACTGGCCCACTCCGACCGGGCACCGTGGCCGACCGTGGCGGCCCGCGCCGCCGACCAGACCGCGCGCCTTGAACGGCTCATCCAGGACCTTCTGCGCCTGGCCAAGGCCGATGAGCACACCCCGGTCGGCCACCGGCAGACCGTGCACGTCGGTGACCTCGTACGTGATGTCGTCGGCGCCGCCCCGGCGCGCGCACTCACCATCGACATCGACCTCGCCGAGGACGCGTGTCTCTACGGCAATCGCGCCGACCTCGGCCGGCTGGTCGGCAACGTGCTGGACAACGCCGTCCGCTATGCCAGGGCCAAGGTCACGGTGACGGTCGTCGCGACGCCTGACACCGTCCGCATCCACGTCCTCGACGATGGACCGGGCATCCCGGCGGGGGATCGAGAACGGGTCTTCGACCGCTTCGTCCGGCTCGATGCCAGCCGTGATCGCGCCAGCGGCAACAGTGGTCTGGGCCTGGCGATCGCCCGCGAAATCGCCTCAGCGCACGAGGGCCGGATCTGGGCCGCCGATACTCCAGAACCGGGCGCACACGTGGCCATCGAACTGCCACGCCTCTCCCGTTCGTTGACAGTGGATGGCTGAAGATGATGAAGTTCGCTATAGCAAATAGCCTGGCGCCTTTCGGAGGCGCCCCTCTCGGAGATCGGGTGGGATGCATGAGTGGTTCGATGCGTCCGCTGACGACCGGTCCATCGCTGGCGGACCAGGCCTACGGTGCGCTGCGCCAGAGCATCACCGACGGCACGTTCGTCCCCGGACAGCGGCTCACCGAGCGGGGGCTCGCCACGCAGTTCCAGGTGAGCCCGACACCCATCCGGGAGGCGATATCGCGGCTGGAGCACGAACGCCTCCTCGTGCGTGAGGGGCGGACGCTCACGGTCGCGGCACCGACGATCGCCCAACTCCGCGAGCTCGTCCATATCGAGGCGGCACTTCGCGGGGTCGCGGCGCGGCTCGCGGCGACCCGCGCGTCGGCTCGGCAGCTCGGCCAGATCGCCGAGACGCACGCGGCGGCTCAGCGGGTCACGCGCGATGGACGGCCGGTGGAAGAGGTGGCGCGGGAGATCCTCACCCTCACGCGGCGTTTCCACTCCCAGATCGATGAGGCCTCCGGCAATCCGATGCTCGTCGACATGATCGCCACCGCGACCGCGTTCGACTGGACGGCGCGACTGCATGCGGCCACCACCCTGGGCACTGACTACCCGGCCCACGAAGGTCATCAAGATCACCAAGAGATCCTCGAGGCGTTGCGCTCACGCGACCCCGATCGGGCCGAAGAGCTCACGCGCACCCACGCCCTCCATGCCGGCGAACGGTTCCTGACCCTCGCCGAACGCGAGCGGACAGCAGTGCCGGCCGACGATCGCGGCCGGTAACCGACCACACCACACACCCTTCCACTTCGCGCTGACTCAAGTGTCGACATGGTTGCTATAGCAAATATGCTATGGAGGAGACGAGATCATGAAGCCTGATGGGTTTCGCTGGAACAAGCCGGTAGCCGCGGCGGTCATCGCCGTGATGTGCGCGGGGCTGGGGGCGTGTTCGTCCTCCGGTGGCTCGACGTCGGCGGGTGGTGCGTCGCAGGCCAGTGCGCCGACGCCGGTGGCTCGCCTCGTGAACGCGGCGAAGTCGGAGAAGGGCCTGGTCATCTACGGCAACGCGCCCACGCAGTACCTGCAGCCGGTGATGAACGCGTTCGGCAAGCAGTACCCCGGCATCAAGGTGACCGAGACCGACCTCAGCGACAACCAGGTGTTCTCCAAGTACGAGGCCGAGGCCGCCCAGGGAGCGCGGACCGCGGATCTGGTCTTCGCCAGCGCCCCGGCCTCGTGGCTACAGGCCGAGCAGAACGGTGTCCCCGCCAACGTCACCCCGACCGGGTTGGAGAACTTCCCCGCCGACACCAACCAGGGTCACGGCGTGTTCGTCATGTCACCGGAGCCGATCCTGCAGACCCATAACTCCAAGCTGCTCACCTCGGCGCAGGTGCCCACCACGTACGCGCAACTGGCCGCGGACAGCAAAGCCGACCCGGCCAAGTACAAGTTGGTGTCGTATCCGATCGACAACCCGCTGGCCTACGCCGCGGTGTACGGCATGATCCACGTGCTCGGCGCGGACAAGGTGTGGAGCTACTTCGACGCGATAGCGCCCAACACCAAGACCTACAACGAGGGCCTGGACGGTCTGCAGCAGATAATCCAAGGAGGGGCGTCGGTCGGTTACATCACGTCCGGGCTCGCGCAGGGCGTCCTCCCGAAGTACAAGGGACTGGCGGGCTACACGTTCATGAAGGACGTCACCCCGCTGATTCCGCGGGCCATCGCGGTGACGGCCAAGGCGAGCAGCCCTGCTTCGGCGCAGTTGTTCCTCGACTTCCTCTACAGCAAGGCCGGGCAGGACGCGCTGTGTGCGGGCGGGTTCGAGGCATCGATGAACAACTACAAGCCGGCGGGTGGCTGCACGGCTTCGTTGACCAATCTGAAGAGCCAGGTTCCCGCCGGCACGGTGTACACGGTCCCCATCGACCAGCAGGTGCTCAACGCGCAAGCAGGGATCACCAGGCGCTGGAACCAGTCCTTCCACCGATGATCCGCACCGGATACGGGAGAGGGGTAGGAGCGTGACCACCACAGCCGCACCGGTGGCTCGGCCACGCCTCCACCGAGGCCGCCTGCCCGTCGGCTGGTCGCAGGGCATCGTGTGGGGCGCCGTCGTCGTGCTGGTCATCGGCCCGCTCGTGCCGTTGCTCTATGCCTCGTTCCGCAGCAAGCCCTACTACCTGCCCGGTGGGGTCTTCACCGTGCAGGGCTACCGGACCCTGTTCGCCGACCCGGCGTTCTGGCGCGCCGTCCAGAACACCCTGCTGTTCGCGGTCGGAACCACCGTGCTCGCGGTCGCAGCGGGATCGGCATTCGCCATCTTGTGCGGACGCACGAACATGCCAGGGCGGAAGGTCTACTCGACGCTGTTGCTGGCGCCCATCGTGATCCCTCCGCTGGGTTTGATCGTCGGCTGGGTCTCGATCTATGGCCAGAGCGGCTACCTGACCGGCCTGGTCGGCCGTAATCTCCACCTGCCGGTCTGGAACCTGTCCTCCCTCCCCGGCATGGCCCTGCTGGGCGCGGCGGTGACCATCCCGATCGCGTTCTTGACCTGCCAGGCGGCGCTGGCGGGGACCGACTCCTCACTGGAGGACGCGGCGCGCAGCGCCGGGGCAAGTCCCGTACAGGTCATCCGATCCATCACCTTGCCGCTGCTGCGCCCGGCCCTGCTCGACTGCACGGTGCTCATCTTCGCCTTGTCGCTGGAGGTGCTGGGCATCCCGTTGTTCCTCGGGCCGCCGGCCCACATCGACTTCTACGCCAGCTACCTCTACAGCGCCTGGAGCGGCAGCATCACCCCCGACCCGTCCTACGTCAGCGCGGGAGCGGTGCTGCTCCTGCTCGTCGTCTCGGTTCTGCTGCTCCTGCGGAGCCGCCTGCTGGGCGCGGAGCAACGCTTCGTGGCCGCCGGGGCCCGGGGCGGAGGCGCCTACCAGCCGCTCGACCTACGCGGCTGGCGGCGTCCGCTGTCGCTGCTGGTCGGCGCGTTCATCGCGGTGACCAGCGCGATCCCGCTGCTCGGCCTGGTGATGATGTCCGGCGTCAAGGCGCTGACGACCTTGGTGGCGCCGTGGCACCTGCTCACCGGCCACAGCTGGCATCAGGTGCTCACCGACGTGGCCTTCCGGCGTTCGATCACGAACTCGCTGCTGATCGCGTTGCTGGGTAGCGCGATCAGCGTGGGGTTCGTCGCCGTCGCGACTCTGGTCGCCCACCGGTCCCGGTTCCCGCTACGCCGCACGATCTCCCCGATGCTGGTCTATCCCCGGGCGGTGCCCGGGATCATCTTCGGCATCGGCTTCTTCTGGTCCTACCTCATGGTCAGCCCGCCGGGTGCGCAGGTCCGCAACAACATCTGGGGTGAGCTGATCGCGTTGTCGGTCCGCAACATCACTCTGGCCTATGTCGTCATCTACCCGAGCCTGGCCCGGATCAACGATGAGTTCGACCGGGCCGCCCGAGCCGGCGGCGCCGGATGGTGGACCATCGCGCGGCGCATCCTGCTGCCGATCCTGCGCCCGTCACTACTGGCCGCGTTCCTGCTGATGTTCATCACCCTCCTGAACGACTACGACCCGGTGGTCTTCCTGCAGAAACCCGGCACCGAGGTCATCGGCGTCACGATGCTGCAGTACTGGCAGCAGGGCGTCGTCGGGCCGGTCGCCGCGCTCGCGGTCGTTCAAGTTCTCATCGTCGCCGTCGTGCTCGCGATCGGGGCACGCGCAATCAGGAGAGTCCGTCATGCCTGAAATCCACGTCGAGCACCTGGTGAAGTCATTCGGCACGAACCGGGTCCTCGACGATGTCAGCTTCACCGTACGGGACAAGGAGTTCCTCACCCTGCTCGGCCCGTCCGGATGTGGCAAGACCACCACCTTGATGTCGATCGCCGGATTCCAGTCACCGGAGCGGGGAGCGATCCGCTGCGGCGATGACACCTTCTTCGACGCCGACGCCCGCATCGACAGCCCGGCCGAGCACCGCAACCTCGGCGTCGTGTTTCAGTCCTACGCGATCTGGCCGCACCTGACCGTCGCCGGCAACGTCGCTTTCCCGCTCAAGGTCCGCAGGCAGGGCAAACAGGCGATCAGGTCCCGGGTGGCCGAGGTCCTGGAGTTGGTGGAGATGGGCGCCTACGCCGACCGCTACCCATACCAGCTTTCCGGCGGGCAGCAGCAGCGTGTCGCTCTCGCCCGGGCCCTGGCCTACTCACCGGGCGTACTCCTGCTCGACGAACCGTTCTCCAACCTCGATGCGAAACTCCGCGAGCGGTCCCGGACCTGGCTCAAGCAACTGCAGCACAGCCTCGGCCTGACCACCGTGTTCGTCACCCATGACCAGAACGAGGCGATGGCGATGAGCGACCGCATCGTGGTCATGGACCAGGGTCGCATCCTGCGCAGCGGCACCCCCGAGAAGGTCTACGGCGAACCGGCGGACCGCCGCGTGGCCGAATTCGTCGGTCAGTGCAACTTCCTCACCGGCACCGTCCGCACCGGGCCCGGGGGCAAGTGCCTGCTGCTCACCCCCGAGTTCCCGGACGGAATCGTCGTTCGAGGGCGCCGCGACGGAGCCGATGGCTTGCCGGCGACGGTGGCCGTTCGGCCAGAGGACATCGTCTTCACCGATACCGCGGGGGACGGGCCTGAGCCCACCATCCTCGACACCTCCTACCTGGGCGATCACTACCAATCCCGCGTGAGCGTCGGCGGCCTGGAGCTCATCGTCCGCAGCCGGACTCGTCCCGGCGGCGACACATCTCACGTACGAATCCCCCCTGCGGTCGCCACCTTTGTCGACTGACCGTTCCTCACCTGTGATGGAGCCAGCTCAAGTGACCCATATCTTGTCCGATCCCTATGACGCCGACGGCCCTGCGGCAGGCACCCCCGATTCGGTCGGTGTCATCTTCCCCGTGGGGATGCTCGGCGGCGGATTCCCGCCCGACACGATCAGGCGCGGCATCGAGTTGGGCGCCGACGCCATCGCCGTCGACGGCGGCTCCACCGACTCCGGTCCGTACTACCTCGGCACAGCGACGGCCAAGACCACCGGCTCGGCGGTCGAACGGGACCTTCGCCTGCTGCTGACGGCCGCGAGCACAGCCGGGATACCGCTGATCGTGACCTCGTGCGGCACATCCGGAACCGATTCCGGTGTCGACTGGATCGCCGACATGGTCACCGCCATCGCCGAGCAGGGTGGATGGTCGTTCCGTCTCGCCAAAATCTACAGCGAGCAGCAGGCAAGCACGCTGCTGCCGGCTCTGCACGCGGGGCGTATCCGGCCACTGCCCCCGCTCGGCCCTCTCCAGCCCGACACGCTGCACTCCTGCACGCACATCGTCGGGTTGATGGGCCACGAGCCCATCGCCCAGGCCCTCGACGCGGGCGCCCAGGTGATCCTCACCGGACGCGCCACCGACACGTCCTCGGTGGCCGCACTCGCCCTCCGTCATGGCCTGCCGGCCGGCCCGGCATGGCACGCCGCCAAGACCGTCGAATGCGGCGGGCTCTGCACGACCAGCCCCCGCAGCGGCGGCGTCCACGTACGCATCGACCGTGGTGGCTTCACCGTCGAACCCCTCGACGAGCACGCCGCGTGCACGCCGACCTCGGTCGCGGCACACATGATCTATGAGAACGTCGACCCGTTCCGGATGCGGGAACCCTCCGGCACCATCGATACCTCCGATGCCACCTATGTGGCCTTGGACGACCGGCGCGTACGCGTCGAGGGTTCCCGATTCGAGCCGGCCCAGCAGTACACGGTGAAACTGGAGGGCAGCTCGCTCGCCGGCTATGAGACGGTCATTCTCGTCGGCATCCGCGACCCACAGATACTGGGTCACCTCGCCACATGGCAAAGCACCCTGCGCATGATGGTCACCGACCAGGTGCGTACGCTGCTCGGCCTCAGGGATGGCGACTATGAGATCCAGATCCGCTGCTACGGCGCCAACGCCGTACTGGGCCCGCTGGAACCCGAGACCGCGGCGCCACGCGAGGTAGGGGTGTTGTTCCAGGCGCGCGCCGCCGACCAGGCCGCCGCGACGGCCATCGCAAAGATCGCCAATCCCCTCCTGTTGCATCTACCGCTGCCGGGCAGCGAATATCTGCCGAGTTTCGCGTTCGCGACGTCCCCGGCCGAGATGGAGCGCGGTGCGGTCTATAAGTTCGTGCTCAACCACGCGGTCGACGTCGAGGCGCCACACCAACTGTTCCGCACCGTGTACAGCGAGGTCGGGCATGGCTGAGACCCCCCGCACCCTGGCCGACATCGCCGAACTGGTCCGATCGAAGAACGCCGGCCCGTTCTGGATCACGCTCGACGTGTTCTTCGCATCCGCCGCCAGTTACCAATGGGTCGAGGAATCCGGCGTGCTCACCCGAGACACGATCGGCGTCCTCTACCGAGTAGACCCCGCGGTCGTCCAGCTGTACCACCTGCCCGCCATCCGGGTGATAAAGGCATCCTTCCCGCGCCCGGCCATCCAAGGCAGCTTGGCCGACCGAGACATTCACGCCGGCCAGCAGCACATCCCACTCGCGGATCTGACCGTCCCCGGACCTGACACCGGGAATGCGGCTGCGCACAGCTGAACGATGGCGGGCCCTCCGGTCGGCCGAGCATACGCACCGTACGAACGTGCGCGATGCGGAGGCCGTCACCCGGTGGGAAGAGGAGATGGCCGTAGTTGAGGCCGGCATCGCCAAACGCAGCGAAGCGCGAAACCTGCTGGGCAACGCCGACGCCTCCTGGCGAGCTCGACGCGCTGGACGTCCGTGTCGGGGAACTGCGGTCTCAGCTGGACACGGTGGAGGGCGACCTGGGCTGAAGGAGGAGACGGGCCTGGTCGTGGATCCGGCCGAGCTGAAGGTCGCAGGTATCATCCGCGGCGCGTGGGGTGTCGAGGCCCCCAACGGATTGGTCCCTCCTGCGACGCGGCTGGCTCTCCAACGCCGCCTTCAGCGCCCCCGAACACCTCGTCCAGCGCATCCGGCGCGGCCTACGGCACATCCAGTACCGCAGCGAACTCATAGACGGCTGCCTCGCCGAGACCGGCCTGACAATCAGAGCCACCTGAGCAACCCGGCCACATCACGAGTTCAACCTCAGTCATGCAGGGCGACCGCGAGTGCCTCGGCCAGGGTCACGGGCGGGCGGCCGATCAGGCGGCGCAAATCGCCAGAGTCGGTGTACATCTCGCCGCGGTTCATGCCGAGGTCAGCGTCAGCGAGGACCTCCGCCAGCTCGGCGGGTAGGCCCGCGGCGACCAGTACCTGAGCGAAGTCGGTCACCGGGAGGTCAGCGTAGGTAACCTGCTTTCCGGCCGCAGCGGAGATCGCGGCGGCGAGCTCAGTCAGGGTGAAGGATTCGTCGCCGCCGAGCTCGTACACGGCGCCAATGTGGCCTTCAGTGGTGAGGACGACCGCTGCGGCCTCGGCGTAGTCGGCGCGGGACGCGGCGCTGATCCGCCCCTCGCCTGCGGCGCCGACGACGGCGCCGTTCTGCAGGATCTGCGGCAGTTGGCTGGTGTAGTTCTCCAGGTACCAGCCGTTGCGCAGCAGCACGCTGGGGATTCCGCGGTCTCGCAGGTACTCCTCGGTCTCGCCGTGCGTGGCGCCGATGATGGTGGTGGCCGTGTCCGCGTGCGTCGTGCTCGTGTACGCCACCAGCGACACGCCCGCGGCCGCCGCGGCGTCTATCGCACGGCGGTGGTTGGCGACCCGCTCGTCCACGGGGACCGAGGCCGAGATCAGCAGCAGTCTGTCTGCCCCCGCGAAGGCCTCGGCCAGGCTGTCGGTGTCCGCGAAGTCGGCGCGGCGTGCCGTGACGCCTCGGTCGGCCAGGTCTTTGATCCCGGCAATGTCCCGGCCGGTCGCGATGATGTCCGCGGCCGGGATCCCGCGCCGCAGCAGTGCCTCGACGGTGAGCCTGCCCAGCTGGCCGGTGGCTCCGGTGACGACGATCGACATGGTGGTCATTCCTTCCTTCCGCGCGATGCCTCGCGCGCCTGTCGCGGTTCGTCCGCGGCGGGATGGAATTCAGGATGACCTGCACACTCTCTCTTGGAAAGTAGCCACTTCTTGGTAGGGTACTTACCCCAGCGAAAGCATCGAGGTGAGCCGTATGGCGACTGTCGAAAACGTGACCGGGCCCATACCGTCATTCGATCCGTACGAGCACGGCTGCCCGTCGCGGGACCTGCTCGACCAGATCGGCAGCAAGTGGGCGGTCCTCGTGCTGGGCGAACTCGGCCGGAACGGGACCTCCCGGTTCAGCCAGCTCCGGCAGGCTCTGGCGGGCGTGAGCGAGAAGATGCTCACCCAGACGCTGCGCACCCTCGAACGCGACGGGCTGGTCAGCCGGACCGTCTACCCAGAGGTGCCGCCGCACGTGGAGTATGAGCTGACCGCGCTCGGCCAGACGCTGCGGGAACCGCTGAAGGCGCTCACGGAGTGGTCCGTGCTGCACATCGAAGAAGTCATCACCGCCCGCGAAGAGTACGACGACCGCACCCGGTAATCGGCGGCGGCCGACGGTCTGGCCATAGACGGCTGCCTTGCCGAGACCGGCCCGACAATCAGACTCACCTGAGCAACGCGGCGACACACGAGTTCAACCTCAGTAAGTGTCCTGGCGCGGCTCGTTCTGATGCGAGGGCACACGGCTTGTTCTCCTTTGCATCAGATCCACTGATCCGTCGTGCTGGTGGCCGGCTCAGTGAACGTGATGCTTGTGGAAGAGTGCGCATGGGCGACGTCAGCGGCCTGGACCATGTCGAGCAGGTCGGACGTCGAGCGCACGTCGCCGAAGGACCGGTAGATGGTGTGCAGCGTGGCGTTGTGGTCCTGGTCGCGCCGGGCCGCGTTGGCGTCCGCGACCATGATGACCCGCAGTCCGAGGGTGGCGGCGTCGCGGGCGGAGGACTCGCAGCACACGTTGGTGACGGTTCCGCTGATCAGAACGGTGTCGACGCCGCGCTCTTCCAGGACTCCCGGAAGGTCACAGCGGCCGGGGAAGAACGCGCTGGGAGCGGATTTCTCCACCAGCACATCACCGGGACGGACCACCAGTTCCGGCCACAACCGCTCGGGCAGCGGACCCGTCCCGCCGGACGCGCGGTATGCCTCGGCTGTTTCCGGGCCGAAGAACTCATCCAGCACCGGCGTCCTTTCGCCGACTGCGGGAAGGACCCAGGCGACCGTGCCGCCCGCTCCTCGAAGGGCATCGGCGATGCGGGCGATGTTCGGCACGATGCCGCGGCAGTACGGGTTCTCGGACACGAAGAACGGCACCATGTCGATCACCACGAGCGCGGTACGGGCCGGGACAAGGTTCACGAACGCGAACCGGCGGCCACGGCGAGCCTCATGCCGGGCATACTCCCGAGGATCGATCCACCACTCGTGCTGCCGCACCTCGGCATCCGACGGCAAGGCCCTCTCGATCCACGTAAGGCGTCATCGCCCGCACACGATCGTGGCAGAGCCCCCACAGATCTCGCATCACTTTCACTGAGCCGGCATCAGATAGCCGCCCGGCCGGATCACATGCGGCGAGCCCGCATCAGATCCAGTGAGCCGGGGCATTAAGGACTTGTCCGCGACCGACCAAAGTTCCGGCGGGGTAACCGGACAATTTTGGTAAACCGCATGGCGGATGGCCCGCGACGCCGACCTGGAGACACGTGCCGCCCGCGCCGGCCTCCTTTGGGATGGGGGAGGTCAGCGACGCGACGAGCGCTCGCGCCATGAGTAGCCGTTGAGGGAGGCAGACACCGTCGTCGTTCGCTGGTCGCCGAGCGCGGTGGCCAGGACACCTGGTCCCTGAGCCTGGTGTGCACGTTCGCACCTCCAGGACTGGCAAGCAAGATTGCGCCGCCCGCCGATGACTCCCCGGCGCCGGGGGAGCGTGCTCTTCGGTCACATCGCGGGACCGCCGCTGGTGTCTGCCGAGGTGGCCAGCTCGTTCAGGCAGTGAGTCGTGAGACGCGCGGCCGGTCGGCGGCATGCGCGCTGGCTGTTGTTGGGGTCTTCTGCGGCCATTGGGGTGCTAAAAGGGCGAACGCCCTCAGAGCGCTGTGTAGCGTCGTCGAGGTCGGCGGGCAACGCCAGAGTCGCCCTCCGCCGTTGCCCGTGTTCGGCCACAAGACGACCGGCCCCTACAAGGTCGAACGCTGGATGAATCGCCATGCACTCGCGCGTGCCCGACACCACGCTTGGCGCAAGGTCGGTCAGTGGCTGAGGTTACCTCTCGGCCTGGTCGAGGTCGTCGACCGCGAGATCTGGATGGAGCCGACGCGCAGCCTCTGGATCAGGCCACGGTGGTCGGCCGGGTCGACCGGCCGTCGGCCCGGCAGCATTCGGACCTGCCGATCCGCACCCTGCTCCAGGAAGGTGGCAGCTTCGAGAGCCAAGGCGCTGACCAGCGCTGAACGTTTTGCCGTATCGGTTGGCAATCCCTGGATGTGGGGCAATCCGGCTGCGAGGAGAGTCATGACATCTGATCCGGATGATGCGGAGTTGATCGCCAGGTCGCTCGACGGCGATCAGGATGCCTTCGTCGAGGTCGTCCGGCGTCACGAGGCAGCGGTGGGTGCCTACCTCACGCGACGGGCCGGCCGGGAGTCTGCCGAGGACCTGCTCGGTGAGGTGTGGGTGGCGGCGTTCAAGTCCCGGGCGAAGTACGACCGCGCGTTCCCCGACGCCGGCCCGTGGCTGATCGGCGTGGCGCACAACACGCTCCGGCGGTACTGGCGATCCCGCCCGGCGGAGGAGCCGGTGGCGGACATGAGCGTTGTGGCGTCCGGGTGGGATCCGTGGGCCGCCGTGGACAACCGTGTCGACGGCGAGTCGGTGCTGCGGCGCGCTCTGGCGCTGCTCGGGCCGCAGCAGCGGGAGATCTTGACCCTGGTCGCCTGGGAGGACCTGACCGTCGCCGACGCGGGGCGGGTCCTCGGCATGCCGCCGGGAACAGCGCGCCGTCGCCTGCACGAGGCACGCATGGCGCTGCGAAACGCGCCAGGAATGGTCGCGCTGTTGACCGATCAGAACGCGGTGAAGGGGGCCAACTGATGGTTGACGAGATGGACCTGCTGAGGCGCCTGGAGGGTGCCGAGGCGGTGCGGCCGGCCGCCTTCGAGAAGGCGAGGGCCGTGCTGCAGGCGGCGATGGCCGTGGAAGAGGTATCGGAGAACAAAGGGACGACGGAGGTCGAAGGCGTGACGGAGATCAAGGCGGCATCTCGCAGGCGGACTCGGTGGGGCGCGCGTCGTACGGCGGGCTTCGGCGCCGTCGGACTGGCCGCGGCCGCGGCGGTGGCGCTGGTCGTCACGTCCACATCGGCGTCGAGCCACAAGACATCGGCGAACGGTGGTCCTTCCGCGGGCGCGACGTCGGCAGCGGCGAACCCGATCCTTGCCAAGCTGGCCGCGGACATCACGCCGCTGCGAGCCGAACTGTCGGGCGACGCGACGCTGGAAATCCGTAACCAGTCACCGACCAGTGACGCGGTGGGCGGTAACGGCGTCGACCTGTTCAGCGACGACGGCACCTACTACTGGGCGGTGAGCAAGAATTCCCTGGTGAAGGCGGTCAAGGATCCCCATCATGAGGATGAGGGCCAGTTCAAACGTGACATCGCGGCGGCGCTCTACGCCGTGAAGGGCGATATCGGCACCGCGCGCGCACGGATGGCCGTTGCCAACCTCGTCCCGGGCAAGCCCCACCCGGACCCGACCCAGGCCGCGAACGAGAAGCTCAAGGCCATCGCCAAGGCGAAGGGCAAGAAGTATGTGCCCTTGAAGCCGCTGACCCCTGCGCAGAAGAAGGATCAGACCGAGAACTTCATCTGGACGAACTCTCTCGACGCGCTCGTCGCGGCACCGGAGAACCCCCAGGTTCGGGCCGGCGTGCTCCGAATCCTGGCGTCGATGCCGCACGTCAAGGTCACGAAGACCACCACCGCCGGCCAGCCCACGCTCACGCTGGCGGACAGTTGGCCCAACTTGGACCACTCGGGGCTCGTCGAGTCGCTGGTCATCAACGCCAAGACAGGCTCTCCCGTCGCCCTGTTCAACAGGGAGCCGGGCAAGCCGCTGAACGCGACGTACTACCACACCTCCCGGGTGAGGCTCGCTGACATCAAGGCCAGCAAGTTCTGACCCGCTACCAGTGATAACGTACGGGCCGCCCGGCAGCCGGGTGGCCCGTACACGCATTCACCGCGCTGTTGCGTGCGGCTGGGCTGACCCCGGACGGTGTGGTGCGGGCGCTGCCCCGCGTGGTGTCCCGCAGCGTGCTGTACGACTGGAAGAAGGGCGAGCATCTGCCGGCGGGCACCGGGCCGCTAGTGGCGGTGGTGGAGCTGTGCCTTGGGAGGGCTGGTCGTGACCCCGGCCTGGGCAGCGCGCCCGGTGACGTGGACGGGTGGCTGCGATTGCTGGCCGAGGCCAAGCAGAGCCGCGATACCGAGGTCGAGCGCCACCGGATGCCGCGTCGCCCGTCGGCGTCGGCAGCGGGTACGCACGTCGGAGTAGGCCAGCAGGTGAGCGAAGGCTGGCCGGCCGAGCAGTGGGGCCGGTACGCCTGGGCGTGCACCGGGCGATCGGCGGCACCCCGCTACCGGTGTATGTCCAGCGGGCGCATGATCATCTGCTCTATGCGGTGCTGAGTCCCCAGGTGGCGGCGAACCGTCTCGTCGTGCTGCGCGGTGCTTCCTCAACGGGCAAGTCCCGCGCGGCCTATGAGGCCGTGCGGGCACGGCTGCCGCGCACACCGGTGCTGTACCCGCCTACCGCCGGCGCCCTGGTGAGGATGTTGGAACAGGGAGTGCCGGGCGGGTCGGTGCTGTGGTTGAACGAACTGCGGCACTACGCCGACGACACTGACGGCCGCGAGGCGCTGGCGAGGCTGGCCGATGTATTGATGGGCCGCAACCACCTGGTGGTCATCACGAGCGTGTGGCCGGAGTACTGGGCGGCCTACAACACGGACCCGGCCGGCGGCCCCGGAACCAGCGACCCCCGTGCGGTGATGCGCGTGCTGCTGACCGCGTTGCCGGAGTTGAACGGCGCTGCCCCTCCGGACGTCGACGCCGCAGCGGGTGGTAGCTGCACGGATAGATGGTCAGCTTGGCGTCCTGCCCACCAGAGCCGTTCAAGCTGGCCACGTCGAGGCACTCGTCGCCCGGGCTCTTGACGTTCCGGATCCAGTACTCGCCCGAGGACTTCCTTTCCAGATACCACATCTGGTTGTCGCCGGGGCCGGGGGTCGCAGTACCACTCGGTCACATCAGCCCCGTCGGCGGTCCCGTAGTCGGGCAGGTCGAGGCAGCAGCCGTCCTTGGTGTTGCGGATGGTGAACAGGTCGGCGCCATTCGGGCCCGCGACCAGATCCCACCGCTGGTTGTCGGCGGACGATCCGTCACACGTGTGCTGCTGCACCCGGCCGTCGATCGTCCCTCTGCCGAAATCAGGGATGTCGACGCACATCCCGGTCATCACATTCTTGATCACGGCGCCCGAGGCCGCCGAGGATTTCGCTCTCTTCGGCAGCGCAGCCGCCTTGCTGTGCACCCCGCAGGTGGTTTCGGTAGTGCATGATGGGCCGCCTGCGCTGAGCGGCAGGCGGACCGCGTTCAGGTCAGGGGGTGAGCGCGTCTTCCAGTGCCGCCCGCGCGCCGCGCAGGGCGAGGCGGAGCTGGTCCGGCGTGCGGCGGACCTGGGCGAGTAGGAGGCCGCCCTGGATCGCGGCCATGGTGAGGTCGGCCAACTCCGTCACTTCCACGTCCGGGCGCAGCTCGCCTGACTCCTGCATCCGGCGCAGGCCCAAGATGAGGGGGGCCTCCCAGCGCGCGAAGGCGTCCACGAACGCCTGCCGGGTGAGGTCGTCGCGGCCGCTGAGCTGGCTGGCCAACGAGCCGATCGCACAGCCACCGACCGCGTCCCGCCGCGTTCCGTTGGCCACGATCGCGTCGAACCAGCGGTCGATGCCGGCCAGCGAGTCGACCTCCAAGAGCAGCGGTTCCTGCGCGGCCAACACCTTGTCCACGGTGCAATGAACCACAGATCGGATGAGGTCGTCACGGTCGTCGAAGTAGTGGTAAAGCTGGCTGCGGCCGACCCCCGCGGCGCGTTCGACATCCTCCAGCGTCACCGCCGCGACGCCGCGCCGCTCGATGAGGTCTGCCGCCGAGTCAAGGATGCGCTTTCGAGTCGCGCGACCCCGTGTGGTGGTCGGTGTGCGTCCCATGGACCTCCTCCATGTTCTGTACTTCTCGGTACAGTTTCTTTGTATTGCCTGATACAGTCTGCCACAGAACTTCTGTACTGAGCGATACAGTCTGGCGGGGAGGTGGAAGAAGAACTGTGTTCGTCATCTCACGCCACGGGGCGCCCGGCGTCGCCGGCTCCATGTCTGCGATCACGGTCGGCGCCATCGCCGTCCCTCTCCGTCCCGTACGACGGAAAGGAAAGCCATGTCCCTCGACCGACCCGCCCGGTTGCGGCGGCGCGCCGCCACGCTCGGTCTCGTCGGCCTGTTCGCCGCGCTCGCTACGGCTCCGGCGGCCCTCGCCGCCCCGGACCCGACCGCGGTCTCGGCCACCATCCCGACAGACCCTGACCGCACAGCCGGCACCCGCCTGGGCGACGTGCGCGTCCTCGCCCACTTCGACCGGGCCGCAGGCCAGGTCGCCGAGAGCATCGCCTTGGAGCCCGGCGGCAGCGTGGTCATCGGCATGATCTCCGCCCGCCAGGTGGTGAGGGTCGCGCGGAACGGGGCCCTCCAGGTACTCGCCACCATGCCGCTACCTCCGGGCGGCGGCACCACTACCCCGGTCGTCGGGGCCCCCGATGTCACCGGGGTCGCCCGGTCGGACAGCGGCGCCGTGTACTTCCTCTACTCCTCCGGGCAGGGCGGGCTGACCGGGATCTGGCAGCTCCGTCGCTCTGGCGAGCCCCGGCTTGTCGTGCCGCTGCCCGCCGACACCTTCCCCAATGCACTGGTCATCGACGGTAGGCGGCATCGCTTCCTGGCCACCGACTCCGCAGGCGGGCGCATCTGGCAGGCCCCGCTAAGCGGCGGCGAGGCCTCGGTGTGGTCGGCGGACCCAGCCCTGACGCCCGTCGGCTTCTTCGGCGCCAACGGCATGAAGATCCACGACGGCGCCGTGTGGGCGACCAACTCCGACCGCGGCACCATCGTCCGCATCCCGGTGACCAAGGACGGCGGCTCCGGTCGCGCCGAGGTCCGGGCCACGGGGCTGGAGGGCATCGACGACTTCGACTTCACCGGTCGGAACAGCGAGATCCTTGCCGCGATCAACCAGAGCAGCAAGCTCGTGCGTGTGAGCGCGGATGGCGCCCACGAGACCCTGCTGGGCGCCGATGACGGCATGCAGGGGACCACGGCCGTCCGCGTTCGAGGAAACCGGGTTTATGTGACCAACGGCGCGAACCTCGCCGGGAACGACCCGACCCTGATGCTCGCAAAGCTGCAGCGGCGCTGACGCGCCTGCGCGGGATGGGCCACACCGAACCATGGTCCATCCCGCGACGCCGCACACGGCCCCGTACGCGGACGACATCGCCCTCGCCGTCGGCTCCCGAACGTGAGCTCCTGCCGCGGTCGGAATGGAAGATCACCACTCCACGTTCCCGCTGCGGGTGGCCGCAGCCATCGGCGACGACGCGATCGTCAGATCCGCGTCCTGGTGGGCGGACATGGCGAACCCCAGCAGCCGGCGGACGAAACATGTCCTCCACGGTCACCAGATGCATTGGTCCCTCGCCGATGTCGATCTGCGTCACGTCCCGACCCACAACAGGTCAGGGGCGACGGCCGTGAAGTTGCGGACCAAATGCGGGGCGGCCTGACGTCTGGCCTGGCGGGTCGGTGACCGGCGTCGTTTGGATGGATGGCCGGCCATCCACCCCGCCTTCACGCACCCAGCATCGAGATGACGGATGCCGGATCGGCCTCCAGGTCGCCCTTCTCGGCCAGCCTCATCGCCGCTATCGCCTGACGCAGCTTGTAGCAGCCCGGCTACACCCTCACCCACCGCCCCACCCACGACGGTCTCACCGAAGCCCTTGGCACTCTGTTCGCCATCCATCGGCGACACGGCGCAATAGATCGCCCGCCGCAGGGTAAATCCGCACCGGCATCCAGAGCGCACGCTGGGGGGCGACGGCTGTGACGGCGGGGGAGCTGTTGACCATCACCGACCGGCCCCAGGCCGGCTGGATCGTGATGCACCTGACCGGCGAACTGTACTACGGGACCGTCGAACTGTTCTGGGACCACCTGCAGGCGCTTCTGGCCTCAGGGCTCCGGCGCATCGCGCTGGAGTTGTCGGCGCTGACCTTTTGCGACAGCAGCGGCATGGCCTGCTTCATCCGTGCCCACAGAGCCATCCGCCCGGCCGGCGGGCAGCTGATATTGCTGCGCCCAACGGTGTACCTGCAACGCAGGCTGACCATCGCGGGACTGGACGCCTTCGTGCCCAGCGTGCAGGAGCTGTCCGGACCCGAGGGGCCCACTGAACCCGAGGCGCTCGCCGGCCCTGGCGTCCCCGCCTGAACCCTCCCGCCCAAGCGCCTGCCCGACGGCAGGCGACATCGAGGCAAGAAAGACCCTGGGGTTACATAACGCCATTAGGCGAACCCCCGAACGACCTGGCAAACACCGCGAAACCGCAACCTATGCAACGTAGGTCGCGGCCCGTCCGCTGGTGAGTGGCGTGGGAACCGGGGCGCGACCGGGGTAAGTCCGTGCCAGCCCAACTCCACGTCGCAGGCCACCGGCCACGCCCTTCGCTACGCCGTCGGCGATCACCGGAGGGGAAGGTCATGTAGGTCCTGCGCGACGTCGCCCTGCTCGTACGCTCCGCCGCCGACGCGATGGCGCAGCGACACCGACGTCGCCGCGAGTCCGCCGCGGCGCGCCGGCCTGCGGATGGCCCAGCAGGTGCGGGCACTGCCGGGCCGGTACGCCGACCGGCTGCCCGCCCGTACGAGACGGCGCATCACCCAGGCCGCTGCGGCGGGGATGGGAAGACGCCGTCACCCAGACGATCGACGTCCTGGCCTCCCGGGCGACGCCGGTCAGCGCAGCCGAACGCGACCAGCTCGCCGACCTCGCCGGCGCACTCGGCCTGTTGAAGGTGCGCACGGCGGACCTGCGCGCCGACGCCGAGGCCCACCCAGACGCCGGTGAGGCGGTGGGAGGCTGGACGACCTAGCGTCAGGAGCACGGGCGTGACCGCTCGGGAACGGCCGCCCACCAGGTCACGCGTGGTCCGGCCACGCCCTCCGGACACAATGACCTCACCGTGTCCGTGGCCATGCGCTGCAGTGCTGGTGGGCGCGGGCCAGGAAGGTGGCGCGTCTGCAGGTCCCGGCCCGCGCTGCCCCGCCCCGCCCGCGTGTTCCGCGCGACAGGCGGTGACTGATCAATACCAGTCATTGCCCACTGTGAACAACAACTCACTTACGGTGAAACAGTCGGAGTGGGTAGGATGCCGTGGCCACCTTCACGCATCCGACGTCGGGGTGACGGCGGCCGGATCGGTCCCCAGGTCACCGTTCTCGGCCAGCCTCATCGCCGCTATCGCCTGACGCAGTTGGTAGGAGCCGGGGCGCCACGGCAGCACCCGGCGGCCGCCGGAGATCGTCACCGCCGTCTGCGGGCACCGGTTACTGCGGATCCACTCGTCGTCGACCATCAGCGCCACAACTTCAGCGTAGGTTCGCCCCCAGCAGCCACGGAGCTCGAGAACCGCGCATCGCAGCGGTGGCTGGCGTTATCTCCTCGCCCCGCGTGTTTCAGCGGGTGGTGTCGGCGCCGGCGGGCGCGGCGGTCAGCACGGGTGCCAGGGCTCCGGTGCGCAGGCGGGTGACGAGGGGGACGGCGACGTGGCCCAGGGTCCGGCTGAGGAGGTAGGCGACCGGCAGTGCCAGGAGGGCGGCGCCGATGACGTCGTGGGGATAGTGGTCGCCGAGGTAGACGCGGGTGAAGCCCTCGAGGACCGCGAAGGCTGCGGCGATGATGGAGAGGCGGCGATCGAGCAGCCACAGCGCGGCCACCGTGGCGGCGGCGACGGTGGCATGGCCGCTGGGGAAGGCGTAGTCAGTGCGGACGGGGCAGGCGGACACGAAGTAGTCATGTGGCAGCGAGTAGCACGGCCGTACCTCGGTGATCAGCTTCTTGGCCACTTCCGCGATGGTGAAGGCCACTGCTACGGCGACCGGCGCCGCCAGGGCGACGGTCATGGCGGGAGTGTCACGGCGCCGGGCGTTCCACCAGCCGACCAGCATGAGCACAGCGAACACCCCGAGTCCGGCGTTGGTCCACATCTCGAGTGGCGTGTTGAGCCACCGGGTGTCGCGGGCGATGTCGGTGATCGCGGTGAACAGCGAGCCGTCGATGCCGGAGCCGTCGAAGGCGAGCTGCACGGGGTGGACTGTCATCGAAGACGATCTCCAAAAGCCGAGGAAGGCCGCAGGTCGGCCGGACCGGGGCGCGCCAAGCCAGGATTCACAGCGTTGTAAAGGTTCCGGGGGTGGCACCGGGTTCCG
This sequence comes from Actinoallomurus sp. NPDC052308, assembly GCF_040679195.1. NCBI lineage: Bacteria > Bacillati > Actinomycetota > Actinomycetes > Streptosporangiales > Thermomonosporaceae > Actinoallomurus > Actinoallomurus sp. NPDC052308. The sequence continues at coordinate 26,374 of NZ_JBFAUM010000047.1, forward strand.
GCGGCGCGCCGACCGGGGCGTGCCTGCCACGCCCGGCCGGCATGACAGACTCGTCGGCGCACCGACTTCTACATGTTCGTAGAAGTTTCAAAGGACTGTAGATGATGAACGGAGGGGAGCCAACTCGTGAACGCCGGCCACGCTCCAGGGGAGCGCAGACCGGGCGGCGCGCTGGAGGCCGAGGTCCTCGGTATCCTGCAGTCCACCCCGCAGGCGCTGACCCCCGGCGAGGTGCTCCAACGTCTGAGTGACGATCTGTCCTACAGCACTGTGGTCACGGTGCTGTCCCGGATGTTCGACAAAGGTCTGTTGAAGCGTGGCAAGCAGGGCCGGGCGTACGCGTACGCGCCGATCGCCGACACCCACGGGCTGACCGCGCGGCGGATGCGGCAGGTGCTGGATTCCGGCTCGGACCGGGAGTCGGTGCTCGCCCGCTTCGTGGAAGACTTGTCCCCCCAGGATGAGCAGTTGCTGCGGCAGCTCCTCGGCGGCCTGCCGGATCAGGAGTGAACGACGTGGCGATGCACCTGTTGGTCTGCCTGCCGCTACTGTTCCCCCGTGTCCGCCGGGCCGGCCGCCCGACCGCCACGCCCGATCAAGGCCGCATTCCGGGTCGTGCCCGGCCGGGTTCACGTCCGCGTTCGGCGCCCGGCGTCGCGGCCGACCTGGGTCGATTCACCACCGGTCACCACTGACCGACCGACCGGGCGGGCCTTGCCGTGGTGATCACGAGTGAGCCTGCCGGCCTCGCTCCTGGCGTGCCGATGGCCGCTGAAGGTCCGGTGAGGGCCGCCGACCTCAGGGTGATGGCGTTCCTCCATGGCCTCCATGTTCCCGTGCAGATCGGTGGCGGCGTCCAGCGCTCCGGCTCCGGACATCGCCAGGCAGGCGGCCAGGGCGGTCGCTATGCCGGGCAGCAACCGGGAGCGTCGCGGCGTAGGCGAGGTCAGGAGCGCCGCGACGCGGCGGGGGATGGGACCGGCGGTGGCGGACAGGACCGGGCCGGGTGTGGATCCGGGCACTCCCGCCCGGCTCCGCGCGAGCGCGGCCCGTGCGATCGCACGGGCGACGAGACGCCGGTCTCCGACGGCGTCCGCCGCCGACTCGTCGGCCCAGCGCTCGAGGTGATAGCGCAAGGGGGCGCGAAGCGTGGTCAGTGCGGGATGGACGACGGTCGCCACGTCCATCGCCAGGGTGAACCAGTGGTGGCGGCCGGCGAGATGCGCATGCTCGTGGGCGAGCAGCACATCGTGTTCGCGGGCGTCCAGCGCCCGCAGCATGCCGGTCGTGACCACGACCGTGCCGGGGCGACCGGGGACGGCATAGGCGTCGGGCAGGTCGTCCGGTAGCACGGCCAGGCCGCCCGGCCGGGACCGGACGGCGTTCCGGGCCAGTGCCAGCGCGGCCAGCCGTCGGCGAAGCCTCCGGGCCGCGAGGACGAGCGTCGCGGCCAGCGCCGTGCCGGCCGCGCAAGCCACCGGTACGGGGACCGGCGACATTCGCCGCAGTAGGAAGGGGGACAGGTGCTCGATGGCCGCGACGAACGGAATCTGAAGAAGTCCGGTGCCGGTCAATGAGAGGAGGGCGAGCGTGGTGCAGCCGGCCAGGAGGGCGCCGGTGGCGGCCAGCAGCCACGAAGCCGACCGCGGTGACAGCCGGTCCGTCAGGAGACGGATGAGCGGCACCGCGAGCAAAGGCATCAGCAGCGGCATCCATACGGCGAGGACCATGCCCTTCATTATGGGCGTACGCGCCGTGGTCGCTCGGACGCCCTCTCGCGCCGGGTGATCTACTATCGAAGTAATACCAACGTGCATGGAGATCGGCGTGACCAAGGAGCGAGAGCAGGGGCGACGGCCCGCCGGTATGCTCGAGGACGCCGTGCTGGCCGCGCTGTGGCAGGGCGGCCGGCCGATGAGCCCCGCCGACGTGCAGGCGGTCCTTCCCGGCGCCCCGGCCTACACCACGGTGACGACCACGCTCGCACGGCTGCATCGCAAAGGCCTGGCCGCCCGCACGCGGGTCGGGCGTGGATTCGTCTACTCGCCCAACGTCGACGAGGCGGCGCACACGGCCACCGCCATGCATGACCTGCTCCAGCGGCGTCATGACCGCGCGGCCGTACTCGCCCGCTTCGTGTCCGACCTGGCCCCCGAGGACGAACGCCTGTTGCAGCAACTTGTGCGCCACGACAACGCCGGCTGAGCACCGGCGGTCACTACTATTCCAGTAGTATTAGGTGAGCCTTGCCTAATCTAGCGTGCGCGGACGGTGTGGCAAGGGCACGCGTCACCTTTCGACCCCTCGGAGTGTGCTCATGGGATCCGCTCAGATCGCCGTGCTGGGAGCAATAGCCGGCTTCACCATCTACCTCGGCCTGCCGATCGGTCGGTTGCGCGCGCCTCTGCCGAAGGTTCGAGCCCTGCTGAACGCGACCGCCACCGGTATCTTGATCTTCCTTTTGTGGGACGTGCTCGCACACGCATGGGAGCCGATCGACACCGCCCTCGGCCATCACGGGTACGGCGCGGCGACCGGCAACGGGGCGGTGTTCGCGGTCTGCTTCGGTATCGGTCTGCTGGGCCTCGTTCATTTCGACCGCGCGGTCGCCCGCCGCGCCAGGCCGGCGGCCCCGGCACGATCCGGTCCCGGCGCCGCGTCGGCCACCGAATTCCGGGCCGATCCCACCGGTCTGTCGCGTCTGGGTGACCTGCCAATGATGATCGCGATCGGTATCGGGCTGCACAACTTCGCCGAGGGACTGGCGATCGGTAACTCCGCCGCCCACGGCGAGTTGCAACTCGCCGTCCTGCTCATCATCGGATTCGGCCTGCACAACGCCACCGAAGGATTCGGAATCGTCGCCCCGATGGCCGCCGAAGACCGCCGCCCGTCATGGGGCTACCTGGCACTACTCGGCCTCATCGGTGGCGGCCCGACGTTCCTGGGCACTCTCATCGGCCAGCGTGTCGTCAATGACACGGTGTCCATTGGATTCCTCACCTTGGCCGCCGGGTCCATCCTGTACGTGGTGATCGAACTGCTGGCCGTGGCCCGCAAACTGGGGCTGAAGACGCTGACCACCTGGGGCATCCTGCTGGGCGTGCTGGCCGGATTCGCCACCGATGCCATCGTGACCGCCGCAGGAGCCTGAGCCCTGGCCGGGATCTATGCACTATTGGGGGTAGTAGTCGAACCCCGCACCGGAGGCCGGCCGTGAAAGAACGGCGTGTTCGTCACGCTCTGCTCCTAACGGCGATGGCTCTGGCCGGGTGCCCGACGGCGGCGTGCGGCAAGGGCAGTTCCGCCCCTGCCGCCCGAGGAGAACGGTAAGGCGTCGCTGGCGGACGAAGACGATGACGCCGACGACGGCGGCCATCCAGCGGGCGGCCCGGTCGATGTCCTCTGTCGGCGCTGCCGCAGGGCCTGATCCGCACCGTTCCCTTCGGCGGGCACCGGGAAGATTACCGGCACGGCTTCGAATTCGTGTGCGGAAACCTCTACGTCCTGATCGCCCTGACGGCGATCACGTGCTTGTGATCCTCTCGATGCGTCACTCGCACGCCGCGTCGCCGGGTCGTCGGCGTCACCTCGGCCAGGCCGGTCGATCAGCAGCGGCGCGAGTTGAAGGTGCCAGATGAACACGAGGTCGGCGCTGCCGGACAGGAGGTTGACCAGCATCGTTTCCCATTCGCCTCAGGCGATTCCTACTACCACGATAGTAGGCGGCGTTCGGATTCCCTAGAATGAGTGAGTGGCACGTCTGCTCATCGTCGAGGACGACGAGACGATCGGGAGTCAGCTGGAGTCCCAGCTCCGCCTGCACGATCACGAGGTGGTCTGGCGGCGTTCGGGGCGCGGTGCGATCCGTGAGGCGACGCTGGCCTCCTTCGATCTCGTCCTGCTGGACCTGGGCCTGCCGGATCTCGACGGTGTTGAGGTATGCAGCCGGATCCGGGCCGTCCTTCCGGGATGCGTGCTGGTTATCGTCACCGCGCGCGACACGGAGATGGACGTCGTCATGGGGCTGGAGGCCGGTGCGGACGACTATGTGAGCAAGCCGTTCGGGTTCGCGGAGTTGCTCGCCCGGATCCGGGCGCACCTGCGGCGCGGTGCGCCGCTGCCCGCGCGGCAGCCGCGCTTCGCGGTCGGCGATCTTGTGGTGGACACGGCGTCCCGCCGGTGCTTCGTCGCGGACCGCGAGGTGACCTTGCGGGCCAAGGAGTTCGACCTGCTGGCCAGGCTCGCAGGCGAGGCCGGGGTGGCGATCAGCCGGGAGGACCTGATGGCCGACGTGTGGGACGAGCACTGGTTCGGTTCCACTAAGACGCTGGACGTGCATGTCGCGATGTTGCGCCGCAAGCTGGCGGAGGCGGCTGACGAGACCACCGTCATCCCGCGCATCGTCACCTTGCGTGGCCATGGTTACCGGCTGGAGACCCCCTCCGGTTGACGCTCACAGCTCCCGCAGGACCTGCACGGCGGGACGGCGCGCCAGCCGCACGGCGGCGGCGGCCACCGCGGCCAGCGCCGTGACGGTGATCAAACCAAGGGCCGTGAGGTAGGGCCAGGGCACCGCCGGTGCCGAGGGCGGCGGGTCGAAGACGCCGGTCAGGACCTTGATCAACATCTGCGATAGCAGAGCGCCGATCACCGCGCCGGCGAGCAGCCCGCCGATGGTTAGCGTGGCGGCCTCCCCGGAGACGAAGCCGCGCAACTGCCGTTGGTTCGCGCCGAGGGCGGTTGCGATCGCGAAGGTGCGGCGGCGTTCAGCCAGGCCGAGCGCGAGCACCAGGCCGCCGGAAGCTGCGGCGAGCAACAGGGCGAACGTCAGCTCGACGCGGGTCAGCCCGGCTAGGTCGACGGCGGTCAGGCTCGAGCCGATCACCCGGCGGGTGGTGGCCAGATCCGTCACCGTGGCGGTGGTGCCGAGCAGGGAGCGGATCCGGTGGGCGACCGGAGCGATGCGCCGACCGCCGGTGTCGACCAGGAATGCGCCGATCGTGGCGCTGCCGGTCTTCTGCGCCACGTACGAGGCGTTGGCGACCAGGAAGCTGTCCTTCGGGGCGGTCGGGAATTCCTTGACGATGCCGATGTAGTGGAACGGTACGGTGGTGAAGCGCTTGGTCCGGCCGTTCTGCAACCGGAGGTTGAGCAGGTCGCCGGGGCGCAGCTGGAAGTCCTTCACGGTCTCGGCCGAGACCAGGATCGAGTCCGGCCGGACCGCGAGCGTGTGGGTGAGTTGTTCCGCGGTGCCGCCGGTGAAGTAGGCGTCCTGCAGGGCGGTCGCGCGTCTGATGGTCCCAGGCCGCACGCCGTACAGGTCCTGCAGGTCCGAGCCCACGTAGGCGAAGCGGTGCTGCAGCGGCTCGACGCTCTTGACCCCGGGCATGGCGGCCAGCCTCCGAGCCTGGTCGGGCCCGACGGACGCGCCGGGTGACTCGGTCACGGTGACGTCGGCGCCGTTGGTCAACTGAGCGTCGACCTCGACCTGCCGACGGTAGGTGGAGTTGAAGGTCGCGGTCGAGGCGGCGAAGGCCACCGCCAGGGCGAGCAGCACGATGGAGCGGGCCAGCAGCCGGCGTTGGCGCGCCATGCTCCCGGCGACCGTGCCCGACAGCCCACCGGCGAGCGGGCGCAACCCGGCCCCGACGAGCCGCCGCCCCCGGCCGAGCAGCAGGTCGTACAGCCGCCAGGCGAGCAGCCCGGCGCCGAGCCACAGCAGCGCGGGCCCGGCGAACGCCCAGTACGACACCGAGATGGTCGGCTGTCCCTCGGGTGCCAGGACCAGTTGGTAGCCGTTGTGGCCGGTCACGGCGAACACCGCGCCGGCGGCGGCCAGCAGCAGAAAGTCCAGCCCGTAGCGGCTCCATCCCGGTGACCGGGTACGGCCGACGGTGAGGCGCCCGGCGTTCACGGTCATCGCCCGGGCGTCCCGGTGCGCGGGCACCAGGATGGTGAGCGCGGCGATCGCGAGACCGGCCCCGGCGGCGCCCGCGGTCCAGGCGGCGGCGGTCGTGGTCGTGGCGCCGAAGCGCGCCGAGCCGAACGCCACCCTGCCGACCAGCGCCGCGCCGGCGAGGCCGACGGCGCTGCCAGTGATGCCCACCACGGCGGCCTCGACAGCGGCCAGCCGCGTCACCTGGCGGACGGAGGCGCCGCGGGAGCGCAGCAGTGCCTGTTCGCGACGCCGCCGGATCACTCCGGCGCCTGCGATCGCGGCGGTCAGCAGTCCGGCCAGGACCGCCCCGGGCAGGCCGAGGAACAGGAACAGGATTTGCGCGTACGCCGCGTCCTGACGCGCAGAGTCCAGCGCCGCCCCCAGGTTGTTCCCGACCACGGCCCCGCCCGCGGTCCGGGCTTCGAGGTTCCGGGCGGCCGCCGTGATCGCCGTGTACGCCGCAGCCGGGTCCGAGGGCAGCGCGTGGGAGCGTCGGACGTGGATCTGCGTGGTGACCAGGTCCGGGCGGGTCCCGGCCTGCGGGTCGAACACCTGGTGCCAGAGGGCTTGGGGCAGCAGGAGCACGTTGTCCGGCGGCGCCGACGGCTGGGAGCCCGGCGGAGCGCCGATCTTCTGGAACAGCGAGTCGGCCTGCGGCAGGTCCACCACCCCGTCGACGCGCACGCGTACCGGAGCCATGCCCGTGCGGCCGACGCTGATCGTGTCGCCGGGTCCGGCGTGCAGGTTGGCGGCGGTCTGCTGGGCCAGCAGCACGCCGGTCCCGGATCCGGTGAGCGTACGAACCTCGCCGGGGAAGGCCCGGGAGTAGCCGTCAGGCAGGCCCAGCACGATACCGGATCCGGTGGTCTGGATGGTCGGCCCGGTGTAGGTGAAGCCGCTGGTCTGCGCGAAACCCACCGGGAGGGCCTGCCGGGTCGCCGGGTCCGCCCGAACGGTGCCGACGATCGCGCTCGGATCGGTGCCCCAGGTCACCTGCACCTGCCAGTCAACCGCCACGCCGGAGGCGGCCCGTACGGTCATGGTCGCCTTGGAAGCGGCGAGGAACGCGCCGAGGCAGGCGAGCAACGCCACCGCGACCGCGACCCCTGCCGCCGCGGCGGCCATCCGGGCGGCGCGCCTGCGGACCAGGCCGTGGAGCCAGATCCAGATCATTATGGCCTCCTGTCGTCCGCACCCGGGCCGGTGCCGCGAATGGTGAGGCCGCCGTCGCGCATGGTCCATCGGTTGGGCAGCCGGGAGGCGATCTGAGCGTCGTGTGTGGTGACGATCAGTGCGGCCTCGAGCTCCTCGGCCGCTGTGAGGAGCACCGAGATGACGTGGCCGCCGGTTTCGTGGTCGAGCTGACCGGTGGGCTCGTCGGCCAGGATCAGCCTCGGGCGGCCGGCGATCACACGGGCGACGGCCGCGCGCTGGGCCTGCCCGCCGGACAGCTCTTCGGGAAGTTTCGGCCCCAGGTCGGCGATCCCAACCCGGTCCAGGGCCGCCGTCGCGCGCGCGGCAGCGGCCTCGGGGGGCACACTGGCGAACAGCAGCGGCAGGGCGACGTTCTCGGTGACGTCCAACGTGGGGATGAGGCTGGGCCCCTGAAAGATCACGCCGATCAGGCCGGGTCTGCCGTTCGGCCCACCGCCCAGGCCCGGCCAGGCGATCATCCCGCCGGTCGGAGCGTCCAGGCCCGCAATCAGGTGCAACAAGGTGGACTTGCCTGATCCGGACGGCCCCATCAACGCCACACCTGCCCCAGGCACCACCATGCAGGACACGTCGTGCACGGCGACGACGGCCGTCGGCCCGGTCCCGAAGGTGCGCGCCACGTTCACGCACCGCACCAATGCAGGGTCAGCGGGCGCGGCCGACGCGCCGTCCGCCCGCGTGGTGGCACCGTCGCGCACGCTCATCAGACCACCTGCCCATCACGGAGCCGGATGACGCGATCAGCAGCGGCGGCCACGGCCGAACTGTGACCGGTCACCAGCACCGCCACCCCGGAGCGCGCGCGTTCGGCCAGCAGATCGAGGATCTGCCGCTCGGTGACTGAGTCGAGCTCGCCGGTCGGCTCGTCCGCCAGCACCACAGCGGGATCGCCCGCCAGGGCGACCGCCAGGCCGGCGCGCGTCGCCTCACCTCCGGACAGCCGACTCGGGTACGCCGCGCCACGCGCCGACAGTCCCACCACGTCCAGCAGCGCGTCGGCGTCATCGCGCCGACCGCGGGCGGCGAGCCGCTGGGCCAGCCGGACGTTCTGCCGCACGGTCAGGTGTTCCAGGAGGTTCCCGGACTGGAACACCAGCCCGATCATGCGCGCCCGCAACCGGGTCCGTACGGTCTCGGGCTGATGGCTGATGCGCCGCCCGCCGACCACGACGGTGCCGCCGTCGGGCTCATCCAGCCCGGCCAGGCATGCCAGCAAAGTCGACTTGCCCGAGCCTGAGGGCCCTACGACCACCACCAGCTCCCCGGCGCGCAGCGACAAGGACACGCCGCGCAGCGCCAATGTCTCCTCGTCCCCGGCGCGGTAGAAGCGGTAGAGCGTACGGGCCGACAACGCGACGTCGTCTCCCGGACCGGTGACCTCACCGGCCGTGGAAGTGATCGCACCGAGGCTCATCGCAGCCACCGAAGGGAATCGGTGATGGTCCGCCACGGGTCGACGTTGTCGGCGCCCACCGGACCCGACAAAGTGAGGATCGCCTCATTGCCGGCCTTCCAGAACTCATCGCGTTCGACCTCGTCCTGGGTGGTCTTGCCGGTCACCGGGTTGGCGGGAGACTGGGCCCGATAGGCGATCCGTACGACGGGGCCCGCCTTCCGCTGCACCAGCGTGACATCGCCCGGCGTGAATCCGGGAGTCGAGGACCGGATCTGAGGCAGCTCGGTCGCCCGCACCGATGTCACGGTCGGCGCGCTGGCCGCCGGGCGCGCCTCGACACGGACGGTGTTCAACTTGTCGGTGAATGCCGTCGCGGGCCCGTTCTGGCTTCGCGCCCAGCCTTCGGGGACCTTGACAGTGAACAAGCCGCCCGCCGCGGTGAACGGCACGAAGACCTGGCTGTCGGGGATGTCACCGGGAGGGTTGGTCTCCTTCGGCGTCGGCGTCGGCGGCGAGGGCGCACGGGCAGCGGTTCGGCCCGACGTGGCGACCGACCGACCGTTTCCGCCGCCGCACGCGGCCAACGCTGCGACGAGCACAACCGCGCCCCCGACGTGGCTCACACTTCGAGGAGTTGTCATGAGCGGCCCCCGATCTTTCGGAGAAATCCATCCGTCACACCTGACGCTAGGAACCTCCCGGTTAGCCGACCTGGCCCCGATGGCTAGACAACGGCAAAATCAGTGATCGGAGCGGTCCGATCGGTGACCGTGACGGCAGACTGGCAGCAGGCCCGCAATCGGCAGTCGCTTGAGGGGGACGGGCGTGCGCAGACGCATCGTGACCTTGGCGGTGCTGGCCGCCGTCCTGGCGATCAGCCTGTTCGGCATACCGTTCGCCATCGGCCTGGCGCGCTCCTACACCGCCGATGAGCGAGCGGAACTGTCGCGGCTGGCCACCGGGACCACCGTCGCGGTCGCACCCGCGCAGTTGGCCGGAGGCGACCCCATCGAACTACCCCGCAGCGAACCCGACATGACCCTCGGCGTCTACGACGCCACCGGACGAAAGATCACCGGTCGCGGACCGGCCCACGCCGACGGAGCGGTCCGTGCGGCGCTGCGCGGCAGCGCGGTCAACGAATCCGCAGGGTCCAACATCGTCGTCGCCGTGCCGGTCGCGGACAACGAACGCGTCACCGGTGTGATCCGCGCGGCGACCGGCAAGCAGGTCGTCTACCGGCGTATCGCACGGACCTGGCTCATCATGCTGGGGGTCGCCCTGCTGGCGGTCGGTCTGACCGCGATCCTCGCCAGGCGCCAGGCCCGGCGCCTGGCCCGGCCGCTGGAGGAGATGTCGGCCGACGCCCAGCGACTCAGCGACGGCGACCTGAGCGTACGGACCCGGCTCAGCGGAATCCCCGAGATCGACTCGGTCTCCGCCAGCCTCAACGCCACCGCCGAACGCCTCGGCGACCTGCTCGCCCGCGAACGAGCCTTCTCCGCCGACGCCTCCCACCAACTGCGCACCCCACTGACCGGCCTGCGGCTCACCCTGGAGGCCATGCGGGACACCCCGGCGGGCGCCTCCGAAGAGGCGATCACGACGGCCATCGCCGCGACGAACCGCCTCCAGACGATCATCGACGATCTGCTCGCCCTGGCGCGCGACGTCCTCGACCGCAGCGGGACCCTCGACGCCAAGGTCCTCATCGACGAGATCCGCCAGAACTGGCACTCCGGCCTGGCCGCACGCGACCGCCCGCTGCGCCTGACCATCGAACCGGACCTGCCACCGGCCCATGCCTCCAGCGCGGCCGTCCGCCAGATTCTCCACGTCCTGATCGACAACGCCGTACGGCACGGCGCGGGCCTGGTCACGGTCAGCGTCCGCGACGCCGGGGACGCCCTCGCCGTCGACGTCGCCGACGAGGGCCCCGGCATCAGCCGGCCTCCGGACGATCTCTTCCGCCGCCGCGCGGCAGGGACCCCCGGACACGGCATCGGCCTGGCCATGGCCCGCAGTCTCGCCGAGGCCGAAGGCGGTCGCCTACTCCTGACCCGCCCCGTGCCCGCGACTTTCACCCTCCTGCTCCCACTGGCGCGGGACTGAGCGGGGTACGGCCGAGGGTGAGTCTCGTGTGCCCGCGGCGGGCGGCTCACGAGATGCGCGTGGTCGCCATGACCGGCTGACGGTCGTTCCGGAAGCAGGCCCAGCTCATCAGGGCGAACAGGACTGCGAGCAGAGCCGAGCACCCACGCCCACCCAACTGCGATACCGCCGACGCAGAAACCTCCTGTTTACACGGAGACCACCGACCGGCCCTCGGCCCGCGGAAGGTCCGGGATTTTGCCGTCGTCTAGCAATCGGGGGTCGGTTCCGATAACCGCGGGGTTCCTCGACGTGCTCGGGTTCCGACTCGGCCTGCGCCAGACTGGTGGGCTCGCGTGTTCATGACTCAGCGCTTGTTCGGCCGCATCCGTTCGACGTCCATGGTCTGCCTGGTCGCCCGCTGGCCGATCAGTACGAGCACCAGGAGGGTGGTCAGCACGGCCGCGCCGCCGGTGTAGCCCAGCCCGGCGGCAGCGGCGTTATCGCCACGTAGTTCGATGCCGATTTGCCCAGCGTGGTCGCCACGATCTTAATTGCCCAGAACGACGTGCCGACCATCGGCAACTTCCTCACAGCAACGACGCTGAGCCAGTCGGTCGGGTGCGGTGGCCGGGCGCTGCGCGGTCTGTCAGCCCAGGTCCGCCAGGAGGGCGTTCAGTTCGCTCTCCTGCTGCGCCGGCGGCATTGGCGGCCTCGGGTGATCGATGCCGAAGGTCTTGAGTACTTTGTCCATCTGGGCGTCGATGGAGGTCCAGCCGGTTTCGTCCAGCGGCTGCAGCGAAACCTGGTCGGCATCCCACAGGTCACGTAGCGACTGGGCGGCCGCGTGGGCCCCGGCCACGTCCCCCGAGCGTGCGTCCGTCAGCGAGGTCGATGCGAGGGTCCGCAGTGCGCCGACCTTCGCGGGCGGGACGTTCTTCACCGCCTGGCCGGGAGGCAGCTGGACGGTGGCGGTGCCACCGGTCTCCGGCGCTGGGCCGCCGTGTGGCTGACCGTGGGCCCAGACTAGCAGGGCCGCGGTGGCGACGGCCAGCAGTCCGAAGCCGGCCAGCGCGATGCGCTCCTTGCGCGGGATGCTGGTGACCTGTGTGGCGTGGGTCGCCTCGTACGTCTCGGTCACATCCGAGCGCGTCACCGTCAGGTAGACCACCGTCGCCAGGATCAGGCCGAGGAAGATCAGGCTGGTGGTGAACGTGCCCAGCGCGAGACCGGTCGGGTCGCCTGGGTTCTGGGCGACCTTGGGGGAGGCGAGCCAGTCGCCGATGTTCGCGCCCAGCGGGGCGGGTCAGGACGTAGGTGGACCAGAAGGACAGCACCGGGTTCGCACCAACCCTCCACAGCGCCGTGATCGCCGCGCTGAGGCCGAGCGGCAGCAGCACTGAGACGCCCGGGCTCCAGCCGGTCAGTTCCAGAGTCCAGTCGCCGGTCGCGGTGCCGAGCGAAGGTGACTAGGACAGTCAGCCAGTAGAACGCCTCCCGCGAGAGCGTGGCTGCGGTCCATGGACATGGCGGCCGTCACTGACGATGAACTGCGCGCTCTCATCCGTGCCGCGCTGAAGACCTGACCGGGGACCCGGCCCTGCACGCAGGGCACAGCCAGGCGGAGCCTGGACGGCCCGACCGCGTTCCGCCCCCGCGGTTGGATGTGCGGTGACGTCCGTTGCTCTGACCGTTGGGGGTGTCATGGCACAGCCTGTCCGTGTGCGCGGGTTGACCGACCGGGAGGGGCAGAAGCTGCAGCAGATTGTGCGCCGGAGCAGCACCAGTTCGGTGCGGTTCCGTCGGGCGATGATGCCGCTGGCCTCGGCCGGCGGGAACCGGGTACCGATGATCGCGAAGCTGGTGCAGGCGGACGAGGACACCGTCCGGGACTCATCCACAGGTTCAACGAGATCGGCCTGGCCTGCCTGGCCCCTCGGTGGACGGGAGGCCGTCCCCGCCTGCTCAGTCCTGACGACGAGGACTTCGTCGTCCAGACGGCCACCACCCGCCCGGCCGAACTCGGCCAGCCCTTCACCCGCTGGTCTACCCGGAAACTCGCCGCCTACCTGCGGAAAGTGCACGGCCGCGTGATCCGGATCGGCCGCGAGGCGTTACGGTGCCTGCTCGCTCGCCGCGGCGTCACCTTCCAGCGGATCAAGACGTGGAAGGAGTCGCCGGACCCGGAGCGCGACGCCAAGCTCGACCGCATCGAGCACGTCCTGTACCGCTTCCCGGACCGCGTGTTCGCGTTCGACGAGTTCGGTCCGCTCGGCATCCGTCCCACCGCCGGCTCGTTCTGGGCTCGTGCCGGTCGGTCAGACGCTTGTCCCCACCGCCCGTCGGCCGTGACGGCGCGTGAGTCCGCCGCCGAGCGCATTTTGCCGTCGTCTAGCCATCGGAACCGAGTCCGCTAACCGCGAGCTCCCTAGCTTGATGGGGGGTCTAGGAAATGCATCCATGTCTCAGGGGGGAACCATGGATTCGACAACGCAAGACAGGCTCAACGGCTCACTGTTCGAGACGGCGCGGCCCGGGGAACGACTGCGCCAGGCGATCGCCTCGCCGGAGGTCACGGCGCTGATCGGGATATTCGACATGTTCTCGGCTTCGGTGGCGGCCCGGCACTACAACGGCCTGTTCGTCTCCGGATTCGGGTTCTCCGCCTCGTACTACGGGCTTCCCGACATCGGCTTCATCGCCTGGCCCGACATGGTGAACTTCGTCCAGCGGCTGCGGCTGGCCTTTCCCGCTCATCACCTCCTGGTCGACATCGACGACGGTTACGCCGACCCGGAGGTCGCCTGCCACGTCGTCCAGCAGTTGGAAGCGATCGGCGCCTCCGGAGTGATCCTGGAGGATCAGAAGCGGCCACGGCGCTGCGGTCACGCCGAAGGAAAACAGATCCTCCCGCTGGAGGAGTACCTCGAGAAGCTGACCCTCGTACTGCGGACGCGCGGCGACCTGGTCGTGGTCGCCCGTACCGACGCCACCGAAGAACCCGAGATGCTACGCCGGGCGGCCGCGCTCGCGGCCACCGACGCGGATGTCGTGCTGGTCGACGGCATACCCACCGCCGAGCTGATCACCAAGGTCCGGGCCGTCGTCCAGGGCAAGCCGATGCTGTTCAACCAGATGACCGGCGGGAAGTCTCCCCGCCTGTCGCTCCCCGAACTGGGGGAGCTCGGGGTCGACGTTGCGATCTACAGCGCGCCCTGCCTCTTCGCCGCGCAGGAGGCGATCGACAGGGATCTCGTCGCGCTGAAGGAACGCGAGGGGCGGCTTCCCGAGCCGCGCCCGGGCGCGGTCGGCGTGGCCGCCGCGACAGCCCTCCTCGAACGCAACATCAGCCGGCATCATCCGCGTTCTCACGTTCCCCCGCAGGCCTGAGGGGTCACCCGGTGCCCCGATCGGCGGAAGCGTCATTGGCGAGTGTGTAGGCGATGGCCTGGTTGCTCGGGAGCCCCGGCACCCTCGTCGAACAACGTGACGAACGTCTGCTCCCCCAACGCGGCACGGGTGCGCTGCTCACAGATCCGGTGGTCGACGGCCAGATGCCGGTGGGGTCTGCGGCGCCGCGGCGAAACGCCAGACGGCGTCGGCACTGAGCGGGCATGCGCCAGCGCGTTGACCACGGTCCAGAGGGTGTCGGCATGCCCGCAGACCTCGAACCGGTGGTGATCGCTGAGGTGTGCGGCCCGGCCCGCGGGGTGCTGGATGCGCGGCGGGCCCGCCTGATCCGCGAACGAATCCTCGACCTGGCGCTGGCGCTGGCGCTGGCGTTGAACACGCTGTTGCCCGCAGCCGCCGCACACGCCAGCGACGCCCTCGACCGCGCCGCCTGCCGCCAGATCACCAAAGTCGCGCACCAACTATCGAAACTGCTAGAACCAGCGGTACGTCTGGTCTTCCCCGGGTTCGGTGGAGCCGCGTTGTTGGATCTCATGCCACGGTGGGGGTGTTTTCGAACTCTATCGGGGTGAGCATGCCGATGCTGCTGTGTCGTCGTTGGATCTCCAGGTACTCGAAGATGGCGTTGGCGAGTTCGACGCGGGTGCGCCAGCGGTGCCGGTCGAGTAGTTCGACCTGCATCCGTGACCAGAAGGACTCCATCATCGCGTTGTCGTAACAGTCCCCGACGCTGCCCATCGAGGGCATCAGGCCGGAGTCTTTGGCGCGCTGAGTAAAGGCCCAGGAAGCGAATTGCGTGCCCTGGTCGGAGTGGATGATCACGCCGGGGGGGCGGTGTCCGGGTATCGATGGCCATGCCGAGAGCGTTGGTGACCAGCGCCGCGGTGGGCGAGGAGTCGATGGACCAGCCGACCACTCGACGAGAGTAGGCATCCAGGACAACGGCGCAGTACACCTTTCCCTCCCGGGTGGGGTGTTCGGTGATGTCGGTGATCCACAACTCGTTCGGGCCGTCCGGCGTTTCGCCGGCGACCAGGCGTAGCCGTGCTTTGGCGAGGAATTCCAGGCCCATGTAGCGGCGGGCTTCGGTCCATTCGTCGGTTTGT
>NZ_JBFAUM010000048.1:0-40353 GCF_040679195.1 Actinoallomurus sp. NPDC052308
GCGCGCGCCCGCCCCCCCCGGCCCCCCGGCGCCGGCCCGGCCGGCCCGCCGCCCCGGCCGCGCCGCCCCCCCGCCCGCCCCCCGCCCCCGCCGACCCCCCGCCGCCCCCGCCCGGCCGCCCCCCCCCGCGCACGGGCGCGTCGGGGTACCGAACGCTCGGTGACCGCCGCCGCCGACGTGCGCGAACCACCGCGTCAGGTCGCGCGGCGGCGGCCTTCACCGAGCGGATCGTCCGCTCCGGTCGGGAACCTCAGAGACGGGTCAGGTCGATGGCCGCGGCCATGGCCTGGTAGCCCGCGTCGTTCGGGTGCAGGTGATCGCCGGAGTCGTACGCGGGGCTCAGGGCGAGGGGGTCGGCCGGGTCGCGCGTGGCCGCGTCGAAGTCGATGACGGCGTCGAAGATCCGGCTGCTGCGGATGTAGGCGTTCACGGCCTCGCGCGTGGCCTCCAGCGTGTCGTCGTACACCGACCAGCCCTTGAACGGCGTGAGCGTCGCGCCGATCACCTTGATGCCGCGGGCGTGGGCGCGGGCCGCGATCGTCTCGTACGCCGAGGTGATCTTGGCGGGGTCGGTCTGGTGCGGGCTCTGCTGGATGTCGTTGATGCCTTCGAGCACGATGATCGTACGGACGTCCGCCCGCGACAGGACGTCCTCGTCGAACCGGGCGAGCGCGTTCACGCCGTACGATCCGCCGTCCAGCAGCAGCCGGTTGCCGCTGATCCCGGCGTTGAGCACGCCCAGCCTCCGGGAGAGCGGCAGCGTCTGGATCCGGCGGGCCAGGTAGTCCGGCCAGCGGTGGTTCGCCCCGGCGGTGGAGTCGGCGCCGTCGGTGATCGAGTCGCCGAGGGTGACGAGGCTGCCGCGCATCGGCGGGTCGCACACGTCGACGCCGGTCAGGTAGTACCACCGGCCGAACGTGCCGGTGTAGGCGTCCCCGGAGACATCACCGGCGTGGTCGCCGCCGGGGGCGTAATAGGAGGTCTGCTGGGCGAGCGGATGCGTGGTCACCGGCCCGGAGACGACCGGCAGGTACGCGGTGACGAGAAGGTCCGCGCCGGGCCGTACCGGCAGAACGGCCGGATCGGCGGTGACGTCCGCGCCGGCGGGGACGGTCGCCGACGGGGCGCCGTGGAAGGTCACCTCGCGCAGCGTTCCGGAGACCGCCTGCGCGCCGTCCGCGGCCCGTACGGCGACCGTGACGTGGCCGAGGGTCAGCGGAGCGGTGCCGAAGCGGTTGGAGAGCCGGATCCGCACGGCCGCGCCGCCCGCGCTGAGGTGCACGACCTGGCGGATCGAGGAGCCGGACTGCGCACCGGCGGGCGAGGACAGGCCCACGGCGGGTGACGCCTCCCACGCTCCGACCCAGCCCTGCCCGGCGTGCGCCGCTGGGCGGGGCGGGACGGCCGGGGCCGCGACGGCCGCCGGCGCGACCGCCACGGCGGACGCCAGGCCCAGGACCGCCGCGACCAGGACCCGTACGCCTGCGGGTCCGCGCCTCCGTGTGTTCGGCATGCGCCCACCTTTCGAGGAAAAGAAAGCGTTTTCTGACACTGAAGGTAAAGTGATCATCTGGCGCCGACAATGGTCGGAGCGCCCCCAGTGGCCGGGACGGCCGGATGCGGCCGCGTGCCCGCGCCGGCTCAGCGCGGCGGCGCGAACCAGGGCGGGAGATAGACCCGCCAGTGACGCCCGAGCCCGGACAGCGGGTGGGCGACCCAGGTGGCGGCGTAGCCGGGCGGCGGCGTGCCCGGCGACAGGATCCCCGTCGGTTCCCGGCGCGCGGTCTCGAGCAGCCGCGCGGGGGTGGTCGAGGCGAGAACGCCGCCGATCTCCCCGGTCCCGCAGCCGAGGTAGAAGGCGACCGGCACCGACCGCGGTCCGCTGAGCAGGCAGGGCCGGCGCAACCCGAGCCGTTCGAGTGCCGCCGCGCCGCGCACGTACGTCCGGCGCTCGGCCGCGTTCTCCCGCACCTGCCGCGACAGCGCCATCCCCTGGGAGCCGAGCTGAGCCAGCACGGCCATGACGATCAGGCCGGCCAGCGGCCGGCGAAGACGGGGAACGGCCGCCGGAAGCCGGGTCAGGCACTCGGCGACGGGCAGCGCCAGCAGCGCGTACGCGGGCAGCAGGAACCGCGGCGCGGCGTATCCCAGGAGCAGCAGGTACGGCACGGCCGCCGAGACACCGCAGGCGGCGGCGACCGCGACCGGGCCCACGGCGCGGGCGCGGGCCGCCAGCACCAGGCCGCCGGCGGCGAGCAGCGGAACGGCGGCCCACCAGAGCGTGAGTCCCGGACGCTGGACGCCGACCCCGCAGGGACGGCAGAGCAGCGGCCCGTTCACGGCGGACAGCTCGTACAGCAGTCCGCGCGGATGCCAGGCGATGCCGCCCTCGATGGCGCTGGACCTGCTGAGCCGCGCGAGCGGTCCGCCGTAGCGCAGGTACGCCTCGGCGATCCACTGCGCGGCGCCGAGCGCGAGGCCCGCGAGGACGGCGGCGATCAGGACCGGGCGCCGCCGCCTCCGCATCGCCAACGCCGCGATCGACAGCGGCAGCGCGATCCAGAAGGCGTCCCCCGGCCGCATGAGCGTGGTGACGGCCCCCGCGAGGACGACCCCGACGAGGGCGCCCCGGCCGCCCGTCACGACGTACCGCGCGAACCAGCCGGCCAGGGCCACTCCCCCGACGGCGACCCAGAAGTTCGGGATGACCTCGGAGACGTAATAGCCGGTGACCCACAGCCCGCTGAACAGGAGCGCCGCCAGCGGCACGACGGCCCGGCGGGAGGTCACCGCGAGCCAGGGCGTGTAGGCGAGGACGATCGCGGCCGCTCCGACGACGGCGAGGTAGGCCCGGAGCACGACGACCGATCCCGTGACCCACACGACCGGCGCGATGAGGTACGTGATGCCGCGCGCGCGGGGCGCGCTGAAGAAGGCCGCCGGGATCCGCGGGCTCACCTGGGTGATGTAGAGGGCCTCGTCCCAGCCGACGGTGCCGTGCCGTACGACGACGGCGAACTCGAGCGCGGCCAGGGCCACGGCCACGGCGACCAGCCAGGCGGCGGGACGGCGGATGAGGTCGGCCGGCTTCGGCACCGCCCGATCGGCCGGTCGCGGCAGCATCCGGGTGCTCACCCGACCCCCGTCTCGCCGTCCGGCCGCGGCCGGAGTCTCCCCTGGACGTCCCAAGAGTCGTGCGGGTCGACGAACGGACGATGTCCGACGGCTGAACGGCGGCCCTCCACGGAGCGTCGGCTCCCCGTACGCTCGCGACGGCAGGGCCGCGGCCTGGCCCCCGTCACCCTCGCCCCCCACAGGGCCGCCCCGCATCCGTTACGCTCGCCCCCGCAGGGTCGTAGCGCAGAGGTCGTCGCGCCCGACTGCACATCGGGAGGACGCCGGTTCGATTCCGGTCGGCCCTGCCCCGTGTCCGTTAGGCTCGCTCCGCGGAGCCGTAGCGCAGAGGTCGTCGCGCCCGACGCCACAGCGGGAGGACGCCGGTTCGATTCCGGTCGGCTCCGCCCTCCCCTACCTCGACCGCTCCGGCCCCGTCCTGCCTGCCCGGTCGCCCGTACCCGCCGTCCGACCGGCCCGGGTGCACCCCGCGCCGGCGGCGTTTTACGGGAAAGGCCGGAAATCGCGAGCCGTTCCTGCAATGTCCGGGTCGTTCGCTACGCTCTCCCACGGCAAGGCCGTAGCGCAGAGGTCGTCGCGCCTTACAGCGGGTTGGAGGACGCCGGTTCGAATCCGGCCGGCCTTGCCCCTTTTCGTCATGCGATCGGCGGGGGTGTCGGTGGAGGTGGTCGATCCGGACCTGACCGAGGCGCGGGCCGGGTCCGGCGCCGGCCCCGGCGACGCCGAGATCGACGCGTGCCTTCGGGTGCTCACGCGGGCTCGCGGGACGCACCCGGACGATCCGCGCTGGGCGGCCGTCCGCGAGGCCGCCGCGCAGCTCTACCAGGCCGACAAGAAGGCGCGGAAGGCGATTCGCCGCGCCGACCGCAGGCGCCACGACCGCGAGGCCATGGCCGCGTCCGCGCGGTTCCGGGAGCAGGACCCCGCGTCCGGGCCCGACCCGGTGGAGGAGCGGTCCGCACGGCCCGCGCGCCCACTGGCCGGCACCCGGCGCTGCTACGTCTGCAAGACCTCGTACGGGCAGGCGCATCCCGAGTACCACCTGCTGTGCCCGGCCTGCGCCGAGGAGAACGCCGCCCGCCGGCACGCCCGGTGCGACCTGCGCGGCCGCCGGGCCGTCGTGACCGGCGGCCGGGTGAAGATCGGTTTCCAGGTGGCCTTGAAACTGCTGCGCGACGGCGCGGAGGTGCTGGTCACCACCCGCTTCCCCCGGGACGCCGCCCGCCGGTTCGCGGCCGAGCCCGACGCCGCCGGCTGGCTGGACCGGCTGCACGTCCACGGTGTCGACCTGCTCGACCTGGCCGCCGTCGCGCACCTGCTGGACTCCGTCCACGGCCGCTTCCCGTCCCTCGACATCCTCGTGAACAACGCGGCGCAGACCATCCGCCGGCCCGCGGCGTACCACCGTGCGGTGCGCGAGGCCGAGAGCGCTCCGCTGACCGGCCTCGCCGCGCGGATCGACGTGACCGACGCCCGGCAGGCCACCACGCCCGCCGGGTTCGCGTTCGAGGTCTCGGCCCTGCCGGGCGCCGCGGCGTCCGGGCTCCCGGCGCCCGACGGCTCGGCGCCTCCCGCCGACGCGCCGGCGCCGGCGACCGGCCCCGTCCGCACCACGGCCGGCGGCGCGATCGAGACGAGGGACGACGCGATCGAGGCGCTCTTCCCGTCCGGTCGCACGGACGAGACCGGGCAGCCGCTGGACCTGCGGGACCGCAACAGCTGGAGTCTCCGGCTGCACGAGGTCGACCCGGCCGAGTGGCTGGAGGTCCAGATGGTGAACTCCTTCGCGCCGTTCCTGCTGACGGCCCGGCTGCGCGGCCTGCTGGAGGCGTCTCCCTGTCCGGACCGCTACGTCGTGCAGGTCTCGGCGATGGAGGGCAGCTTCTCCCGCGGGTTCAAGACCGTACGCCACCCGCACACGAACATGGCCAAGGCCGCGCTGAACATGCTGACGCGTACGTCCGCCGCCGACTACGCGGCCTCGGGCATCTACATGACCAGCGTGGACACCGGCTGGGTGACCGACGAACGCCCCCATCCGGACAAGATCGCCCAGCGCGAGGCCGGGTTCCGCCCGCCGCTGGACGTCATCGACGGCGCCGCGCGGGTCTACGACCCGATCGTGCGCGGAGTGGGCGGCGAACGGCTGTCCGGCCTGTTCCTGAAGGACTACCGACCGGTGGATTGGTGAAGATGGAGCCGACGCCCGTACGCTGCCCCGCGATCGAGCATCCCGACGTGCCGCCCGCCGACCCGGCGGACCTGGCGCCGCTGCTCGACCGGCTCGCCGCCCCGGCCCCCGTGGCGGCCGACGAGACCTTCCCGCTCGGCGCCGTACGCCCGGACGGCCGGGTCGACCTGTGCAAGCAGGGCCTCGGCCCGGCGGGCGCGGCCCTACTGCTCCCCGTCGCGGCGGCCTCGCCGCACGCCGCGCACCTGTTGCTCGGCACCAACGCGATCGGGACCGAGGGAGCGCGAACCGTCGCCGCCGCGCTGGTCCCCGGGCACGGCCTGCGGACGCTGTACCTCGGCTGCAACCGCATCGACGCGACCGGCGCCGAGGCGCTCGCCGACCGGCTGGCCGACGACACCACCGTCCACGCCCTGTGGCTGAAGCGCAACCCGGTGCGGGACGCCGGCGTGCGCGCGCTCGCCGCGATGCTGCGCCGGAACACGACGATCCGCACGCTGGACCTGGTCAACACCGGGCTCACCGTGGACGGGCTGCGGGCCCTGCTGGCCGCGCTCACCGAGCGGCCGGCGCCGGTCGAGCGGCTGTTCCTCGGCGGCAACGGGCTGGGTCCCGAGTCGGCGGACACGCTCGCCGCGCTGGTCCGTGAGGTGGGAGTCCGCGAACTGTACGCCCCGGCCAACCACCTCGGCGACGACGGCGTCGCGACGCTCGCCGCGGCGGCCGACCCGGCACGGCCCGTGCGCCTCGGCCTCGGCGGCAACGGCATCGGCCCGGACGGCGCGCGGGCGCTGGCCGGCGCCCTCCACGGCATCGAGGCGCTGGACCTGGGACGCCCGCCGTCCGAGCGCGCCCTGGGAGCGCCCGCCAACGTCACCGGCGACGCGGGCGCGGCGACGCTGGCCGCCGCGCTGCCCGGCAGCCCGCTGCGCCACCTGGACCTGCGCCACACGGGGATCACGGGCCATGGCGCCAAGGCGGTGCTGGCCGCCGTTCCGGATGACACCCGGCTGGAGTTCGTCGGGTTCGGGCCGGGGGTGCCGCGCCGGGTGAAACGCGCCCTGGCACCCCGGCTGCGGCCGGTGTCCGGGCCTCATCCGGACGTGCACGCGATCGGGAGCCTGTACCGGTGAGTTCCACCGTCGTCCCGGGGCTGCCGCCCCGGCCTCCGTCGCGGTCCCATCCGCCGCACGAGGCGTCCCGGCTCCGCCGGATCCGGCGGTACGCCGTGCCCCGTTGGATGATCGAGCAGGCCACCGAACGCCGCCTCGCCGGCGACTGGCGCGGCGCCTGCGCGGCCGCCAACGTCGACGTCGCCTTCGACCTCGCCGACGTGGCCGACGAGTACGGCGCCGCCGTCGCCGCCGAACTCGAGGACGACCTCCTCAACCTCGCCCCCGACCTGCTGCGCTTGCACCTGCCCCGGCTGGACCGCGGGCGTACGACGATCGTCCCCGACCAGGTGATCGTCCTCAGCGCGCCGGGGGCGCCGCCCGGCGCCCCCTCGCCGGCGCTCCGCTCGCTGTTCGTCCGGACGCCGCGCTGGATGGTCCACGGCCCACAGCGGCTGACCCTCGACTTCGGCCACGCGTCGGCCGATTACGTCGTTCTGGACACCGACGTCCCCTACTGCGCGTTCTGGCACGGCCTCGTCCAGCAGTGGAGCACCGCCCGGCACCTGTGGGATGCACGGCACGCCGGCGACCTGCGCGAACGCTGCGGCGGAGACGCGGGCCGGGCGCCGTTCTTCGAGGCCGACGGCGCTCCCCGGGCGCTGCCCGCCGCCGACCCTGGCCGCGCCGATCCGGCGGCGCACACCGAGTGGGTCACCCTGCTGCACGAGAGGGGCGAGGTCGCGGCGGCCTTCGCCGCGGCGGGCATCGCCCTGGACGCCGAACCCGTCGAGATCGACCCCTATTTCAGCGTCAAGGAGGTCCATCCGCTCGACGTGTTCGAGCGGATGCCCCTGGCCCTGACGCGGCTGGAGGCGGAGATCCGAAGGCTGGCGGAGCGGACGGGACGGGACCGCTTCTGGATCCCGTACACCCATTACGCCGCCGTCATCCTCGAGGCCGGTCCCTCACAGGTCCGGGCCCGCGTCGTCGCCAACGAGGGGGGCCGGGAGCCGGACGACGCCGAGGTGCTGCCTGAGGCGTGCTGGCGCCGTCTGCCCGACCTGGACCTGCTGCGCGACGGCGGCACTCCGCCGGAGCGGCTGCATCCGCTCGTACGGGAGGCGCTGTTCCCCGGCCGCGCGGCCGCCGACGGCCCGGTGGGCCCGCCCGGCCCGGAGCCGCCCGCCCCGGTCCGGGTGCGCTGCCGGGACGCTTGGCACGAGGTGTCCTCCGATGGGGGCGTCCTCCGCATCCCGCACGACGAGGAGGAGCAGCGGCGCGAGAGCGCGATGCGGGCGTTCGGCGGCGCGGTCGCCGGCTGCTTCGCCGTACGGGAGACGTGGACGTCCGGCGCCGGGCGGCTGCCGAAGGCGCTGCGCGACCAGCGACGGGAGCTGTTCTCCCGGGTCGAGCACGGCGACCTGCCCGGAGTCGTCGAGCTGCTCGACGCCGGTGTCGACCCCCGGATCCGCGACGGCCGGCGGCGCACCCTGCTGCACCTGCTGCATCTGCTGGACCCCGGCGTCGACGTCCGGGGCGTGGGCCCGAAGCGCCGCGAGCTGCTGCACCGGCTGGGCCTCCTCGACCACGACGGTCTGCTCGCCCGGCTCCTGGCCGCGGGCGTGGACATCGACGCGCGCGACGTGGAGGAGCGGACGCCGCTGTTCGCGGCGATCTGCGGGGACGGCTCGCCGGCGCTGGTGCGGGCGCTGCTCGACGCCGGCGCGCGGATCGACCTGAAGGGCGAGATCCACGAGGAGGAGATGTCGATCTACCGGCTCCTCCAACTGCACGTCCGCGACGACCTGGGCTTCCTCGTGGAACGGATCGAGCGCGACCATCCGGAGCTCACCGAGGAATGGTGAACGCCATCAGCACGCCCGTCCCCCGGCGGCGCCGCGCCCGGTCGGCGTCCTATCCGCCGGATGAGGCGGGGAGCCTGCGCCGGATCCGGCGGTACGCCGTGCCCCGGTCGATGATCGAGCAGGCCACCGAACGCCGGCTCGCCGGCGACTGGCGGGGCGCCTGCGCGGCCGCCGGCGTCGACGTCGCCTTCGACCTCGCCGACGTGGCCGACGAGTACGGCGCCGCCGTCGCCGCCGAACTCGAGGACGACCTCCTCAACCTCGCCCCCGACCTGCTGCGCTGGCACGTTCCCCGGGGCCGCTACGCGCAGACGACGATCCGTTCCGCCCAGCAGGTGGTGCTCGGCGGCTACGGCGACCGGTCCACGGGCGCCCCGGCCCTGCTGCACGTGACCACGCCTCCGAGTCCGCACGCGCCGCAGCGTCTCGTGCTGCGTTTCGGCCCGGTCCGGTCCGAGGACCGGGCACGGAGGCCGTGGCTGCCGGAGGACCCGTGGCTGCTGCACGACTGGACCCTGATCCGGGAGCTGTGGGACGCACGCCGCGCCGGCGAGCTGCTCGCGCGCTGCGGGGGCTCGGAGCGCGCGCCGTTCTTCGAGGCCGACGGGACTCCCCGGGCGCTGCCGGCCGCCGACCCCGGCCCCGGCGACCCGGCAGGGCACACCGAATGGGTCACCCTGCTGCACGAGGCGGGCGAGGTGGAGGCGGCGTTCGCCGCAGCCGGGATCCACCTGGACGCCTCCCGGCACCGGACCCGCTGGGCCACCTCGACCGAGCGGCCGGGCGCCTGGCCGCCGCACGCCCGGCCGTCGGCCATGCTGGAGAGGGTCCCCTTCGCCCTGGCCCGTCTCGGACCGGAGATCCGGCGGCGTGCCGACCGGGGCTTCGGCCGCCGGTTCCAGGTGCCGTCCGTGCACGACTGGCGCTGCGTCCTGCTGGTGGAGGTCGAGGACGATGGCGGCCTGCGGGCCTGGGTCGTCGATTCCGAGCAGGCCGAGGGAGTCCCGGTCCTGCCCGAGCCGTGCTGGCGGCGGCTGCCGGACCTGGACGCGCTGCGGCACGGCGACACCGAGCCGGACCACCTCCATCCGCTGGTCCGCGCCGCGCTGTTCCCGCGCCGCGCGGACTCCGGCGGCCCGATCGGCCCGCCGGCCCCCGCGGTTCCCGCCCCCGTACGGGTCCGGTGCCGCGGCGAATGGCACGTCGCCGCCTTCCGGGACGGGACGCTCCAGATCCCGCACGACGAGGACGAGCGGCGGCGGGAACGCGCCATGGGAGCGCTCGGCGGCGCCGTCACCGGCTGCTTCGCCGTGCTGCCGGTGGTGCGGTCCGGTACCGGCCGGTTGCCGAAGGCCCTGCGCGCGCAGCGGCGCGAGCTGTTCGCCCGGGCCGAGCACGGGGACGCGTCGGGGGTGCTGCGGCTCCTGGACGCCGGGATGGACCCGCACATCCGCGACGGCGGTAGGCGCACGCTGCTGCACGTGCTCCACCTCCTCGATCACGAACGGCTGCTGTCGCGGCTCCTGGCGGCCGGCCTGGACATCGACGTCCGTGACCACTACGACTCCACCCCGCTGCACGCCGCGGTCAGCGGCGACGGATCGCCCGACCTGGTGCGGGCGCTCCTGGCCGCCGGTGCGGGGATCGAGGCCGTGAACCAGGACGGGAGCACCCCGCTGCTCCTCTCCGTGTACCGCTCCGCCCCGGTCCCGGTCGTGCGGGCGCTGTTGGACGCCGGTGCGCGGCCCGACGTCACCGACCGCTGGGGGTCGTCGATACGCGACCATATTCATCGGTGCAGGCGTACGGACCTGGCCTTCCTCGCCGAGGCGCTGGACCGAGACCACCCCGGCGTCGGCCACGGCCGCTGGCGCCGGTCGTAAGAGAAAGAGAACGCGTGAGCGCAGCCGACCACCTGTCCACCGAGGAACCGACCACCGCCGACCGCCCTGCCGCGGATTCCCCGAGCGCCACCGGTCGCCCCTCCGCCGCGGATTCCCTGAGCGCCGCCGACCGTTCCTTCGCCGGGGATCCGCTGAACGCCGCCGACGACCTGGTGCGCCGGCTCGGGGCGCGGCGGACGGAACCGGCCGCGAACCCGCAGCTCGAGGCGCTGGCCCTGGCCGTGTCCGCGAACCTGCCCGTGCTGCTGTGGGGCGAACCCGGCATCGGCAAGTCCGCCGCGCTCCAGCAGCTCGCGGCCGGGCTCGGCGTTCCGCTGGAGACCGTGATCGCCAGCGTGCACGAGCCGTCCGACTTCGCCGGCCTGCCGATCATCGGAGACGACCCCGCCGCCTCGGGCGTGCCGATGGCCCCGCCGGACTGGGCGGTCCGGCTGGCCACGGCAGGGCGCGGCCTCGTGTTCTTCGACGAGTTGTCCTCCGCTCCCCCGGCCGTGCAGGCGGCCCTGCTCCGGGTCGTGCTCGAACGCCGGGTCGGCAGCCTCACCCTGCCCGAAACGGTCCGCGTGGTCGCCGCCGCCAACCCGCCGTCGAGCGCCGCGGACGGGTGGCACCTGAGCCCGCCGCTCGCCAACCGGTTCGTCCACCTCCAGTGGACGCACGACCCGAGAACGGTCGCGCGCGGCATGGCCGGAACCTGGCCGGAGATCACGATCCCCCGCGTCGACCCGGGCCGGGTACCCAGTGCGGTCGCCCGCGCTCGGGGCGCGATCTCCGGGTTCCTCACCGCGCGGCCCGGCCTGACGCACCACCTGCCCGAGGACGCCGAGGGCCGGGGCCGCGGCTGGCCGTCGCCGCGCACCTGGGAGATGACGTTGCGGCTGCTCGCGACCGGTTACGCCACCGGCGCCGACCAGAAGGCGGTCGCCGCCGCCGTGGTCGGCGCGGTCGGGGACGGCACCGGCCTGGAACTGCTCTCCTACCTCGAAGAGCTCGACCTCCCGGACCCGAACCGCGTGCTGGCCGACCCGAACGCGTTCGCGCTGCCCGAGCGGGGCGACCGGCAGCTCGCGTTCCTGACCGCCGTCGTCTCCGCGGTGCAGACGAACCTCACCCGCCGGCGCTGGGAGGCGGGCTGGACGGTCCTGGCCAAGGCGGTCGACGCGGGAGTGCCGGACGTGGCGGCCCGGGCCGCCGCCGACCTGGCCGTGCTGCGCGACACCGACTGGCCGGTGCCCAGCGGCATCGACGCGTTCATCGACCTGCTCCAGCTGTCCGGCGCGCTGCCGGGCGGTGCCTGAGCATGGCCGGACTCGACCGGGTCAAGCTGCTCGCCGCACGGTACCGCGCCGCCACCGACCGGCCGTACCTCGCGTCGGCGCTGTACTCGCTGACGGTCGTGCCGAGCACCGGCGTGCCGACCATCGGCGTCGACCGGCACTGGCGATGCTATGTGTCCCCGGCGTTCGTGGACGCCACGCCCGTGCCGGAGCTCGCGGGCGTGTGGATCCACGAGGTGGCGCACCTGCTCCGCGACCACCACGGCCGCACCGACCGGCTGTCCCCCGCCGACCGGCGGGACCGGCTGCGCGTGAACGTCGCCCAGGACTGCGAGATCAACGACGACCTGCTCGCCGACGGGCTGACGCTGCCGGCCGGCCGGGTGGAGCCCCGCTCCTTCGGGCTGGCCACCGGCGAGCTGTTCGAGACGTACCTTCCCCACCTTCCTCCGTCGGTGACCTGCTCCGACTGCGGGTCCGGCGCCCACGGCGCGCCGGCGGACTGGGAGATCGCCGACGCGGACGGACCCGGCGGCGTCAGTTCGGTCGAGGCCGAGGCGCTGCGCCGGCACACCGCCGAGGCGATGCGCGCCCACCTCCGCAATCGCGGCGACCTTCCGGGGGGCTGGCGGCGCTGGGCCGAGCAGGTCCTCGAGCCGTCGGTCGACTGGCGCCGGGTGCTGGCGGGCGCCGTACGGGAGGCGGTGGCCTGGGCCGCCGGAGCGGTCGACTACACCTACCGCCGCCCGTCCCGGCGCACCGCCGCCCTCCGTGGCGTCGTGCTGCCGAGCCTGCGCCGGCCCCTGCCCGTCGTGGCGATCGTCATCGACACCTCCGGGTCCATGGGCGAGGACGAGCTGGCGGCGGCCCTGGCCGAGGTGACCGGCGTGCTGCGGGAGGTCGGCGTCGGCGGCAACCGGGTCACCGTGCTGGCCTGCGACGCCGACGTGCAGACGGCCGCGCGGGTGACCTCCGCGCAGCAGGTGGAGCTCGCCGGGGGCGGCGGCACCGACATGCGGGTGGGCATCCGGTCCGCGCTCGGTCTGCCCGAACGCCCCGGCGTCGTCGTCGTGCTGACCGACGGCTTCACCCCGTGGCCCGAGGAGCCGGCGTCGTCCCGGATCATCGCCGCGCTGATCGGCGCCGACCCGCCGTCCCCGCCCGCCTGGGTCGAGGCCGTGCACGTCACCGACCTGGGCTGACCGGCCGCGGCGGGCCGCCGGGAGGGTCCGGGACGCGCCCCCGGACGGCTCGTGCCGCCCGCCGGGACTAGCCTGGTCGGACCAGGATCGACAAGGGGGGCCGGGTCGCGATGACCACACGACGCGAGCGCCTGCGGGCCGAGCTCGACCGGGACATCCGGACGTCCGCGCGCCGGCTGCTCGGTGCCGACGGGCCGGCGGCGATGACCCTGGCCGCGATCGCCCGCGAGGTCGGGATCACCGCTCCCGCCATCTACCGGTACTACGAGAGCCACGACGACCTCGTACGGGCCGTCGCCGACGACCTCATCGAAGATCTGGTCACGACGCTCCAGGCGGCCGCGGACCCGTCTCACGACCTGCTCGCCCGGCTCAGCGGCGCGACCAACGCGATCCGTACCTGGGCCCTGGAGCACCCGTCGGAGTTCGCGTTCCTGTTCGGGACGCCGAATAAGGCGACGGGCCGGGCCCAGGGGGAGATATCGGCGACCTGGGTCGTGCGGCTCGCCCACCTGTTCGGCGGCCTGTTCGAGGAGCTCTGGCGGCAGCGGCCGTTCCCCGTCCTGCCGGACGAGTCGCTCGCCCCCGCCCTGCGCGACGAGCTCGCGAGCTACCGGAAGACCACCGGGCTGGACCTGCCGCTGGGCGCCATCTGGACGCTCCTGACCTGCTGGCACCGCATCTACGCCGGGGTCTGCCTGGAGATCTTCGGCCATCTCGGGGTCGGCATCGACGACCACGGTCCGATGTACGACCAGATGCTCATCGAGCTGATGGCCTCGATCGGCCTGACCTACGAGCCGCCGGCCCGCTGAGGCCTACCCGGCGGCGGCCTGGAAGACGACGGAGCGGTCCTGCTTGACCACGCCGCCGTAGGGACCGACGAGGTCGGGCGCGGCACCCGGCGACGTCTCGCGGTCGCGGCCGGTTCGGGCGTCGAGGACGACCGGGCCGTTGGCCGTGGTGCCGTAGACGGCGCCGTGCCACGCGGCGGTGACCTTCGGACTCGTCCGTCCGTCCTTCGGCAGCTCCCACAGGAGCTGCGCCGTCGTCGCGTCGAGCGCAATGACCCGATCCGTGTTGAAGCAGACGACCACCGACCGGTCGTCGTCAAGACAGTCGTAGAGATCCTGGTCCGGGTACCGGAACCGGCGCTTCCCCGTGGTGATGTCCAGCAGACCGCCGGTCTCGTAATACCCTCCGGACACGGTGACCAGCCCGGGCCCGGCGCGTTCCGCCTGATACGTGTACGCGGCGGACGGCGCGGTGCTCCAGCGGACCGCCTCCGTCGCCGTGTCGATGCCCTGAAGCCGGTAGGTGCCCTGGCTGCTGAAGAAGCCGGACGAACGGACGGCGCTGATGACGACGACCAGACCGTCGGACACGGCGACCGGGGTCGCCTTCTGCCGGGTCCAGCGGATCCGATGCGCGGCCGGGTCGGCCACGACGACGGCGTCCGGGCTGGAGCCGCTCAACCCGATCACGACCGCCCGGCCGTCGGTGCCGACGATGTCGTACAAGTTGAAACCCTCGGCCAGTTCCGACGGCAGCGGCATCGCGTCGTCCCCGGCGGTCCGTCCGGTGGCCGGGTCGACGAGGAGGAGCTCGAGCACCGGGGTGGCGGGCGTGGTGCCGTGTCCCGGCAGCTCTCCGGGGAACAGGCCGATGACGTACTGCCGGCCGCTCAGCGACGCGAGGGCGGGCCGGATGCGCCGGCCGTCGACGGTCGCGCCAGCGCCCGGCCGCGCGCTCCAGGAGGAGCGGCCGGTGGTGACGTCGACCGCCTGGAGCCCGTCGCCGTCCTGGAAATAGGCCAGATGCCCGGCCAGCAGCACCTCGCTGACGTCGTGTGACCCGTCGGCCGCCGTGGCGGACAGCAACGGTCGCCCGTTCGGCGCGAACCGCACGGGCGGGTCGTAGTGCGGTGCGTTCGGCGCGGACGGCGTCCTCGTCCCGTGCGCCTCGGCACGCGACCCGCCCTCGTGCCCGCACGCCGTCATCGCGAGGGCCAAGGCCACCCCGGCGAGCGCCGTCGCGGCACCAGAGGGAACTCTCGGCGATGTGGCGTTCCCACGCGACCTGCGGTTCATCCGACCTGCCTTCCGTCCGTCATCTCGACAACCCGCGGCGCTCAAGGGCGGGAAGCGCGGACACGACCCGATCGACGCCTCCCGCAGCAGTGAATCGCCGTAACGATGTTAATGGCCATAACTCTGCTATGTCTCGTAATTCGCACACATCGCGCCCCGTCCGGTTCTTCGGCGCGACGCCGACCTCGCGGTCGCTGCGGCCTTCATTCGGAGGAGTGAGGGAGGCCTCGGTCGGGGGAAGGAGGCGGCGGGCCGATGCGAAGGGGCATACTCGCCCGCGGTATTCCGCTGAGCGCAGGAGTCGGCCGTGCGAACTGACATCCTCCGGGTCTCACGGCTCGACGTCGCCGTCGCCGCCGTCGTCACCGTCGCGACGGTGATGATGGCGTTCGTCCCGTACCGGCAGCCGTGGTGGTTCCTGGTGCTGACGCTGTCGGCCTCGGTGCCGGTGGTCTGGCGACATCGAGCCGTCTTCGTCGTGACCGGCGTGGTCGGTGGCTCGACGACGGTTCTGGCGATCACTGCGCCGACGCTGGCGCACCCGCCGCTGCTGCTCCTGCCGTACGGCGTACTCGTCTGCGTCTACACGTTCGCGGCGCGGACCCTGTCGCCGCCGCTGCGGGCCGTCGGCATCGGCGCGCTGGTCTTCGGTGTGACGGTGTCCCTGGTCGTCCCGGGCGAGGACCTGGAGACCTACCGCTATCTCGTCACGGCCGTCGTCGCGGCGTACGCCGTGGGGATCGGCGCGCGGGCACGGCGGGCCGTGCGCGCCGCCGACCGGGAGCGCGAGCGCCGGATCCGGGAGGAGCGCGCCGCCGCGGTCGACCGCGAGCGCACCCGTATCGCCCGCGACATGCACGACATCGTCACGCACTCGGTCGGCGTGATGGTGGTGCAGGCGGAGGCCGGATCGCTCGTCGTGCGCGACGACCCGGACAAGGCCGAGGCCGTCTTCGAGGCGATCTCCGAGGCCGGGCGGGAGGCGGTCGGTCAGCTCCGCCTCATCCTCGGCGCCCTGCGGAGCGGCCGGCCCTACGATGGGCCGGTGCCCGGGGTCGAGGCCGTACCCGGGCTGGTCGGCAACGCCCGCCGAGCGGGTCTCGACGCCTCCCTGGACGTGCGCGGCGAACCGCGGCCGGTCGCGGCCGACGTGGACGCCGCCGCGTACCGCGTCGTCCAGGAGGCGCTGACCAACACGATCCGGCACGCGGACGCCCGAGCCGTGGCCGTACGGCTCCGCTGGTCCCCCGACGCGTTGGAGATCGAAGTGACGGACGACGGCCGGGGCTTCCCCGACCCGCGTGAAGGGCACGGCCTCATCGGCATGCGGGAACGCGTCGCCAGTTGCGGCGGCACGCTCAGCGTGCGCTCCGGCGGCCGCGGCTGCACGGTGACCGCCACGCTGCCGATCACATGAGCGAGCGGCGCGAACGAATCATGAGCACGGCGTTTCCGATCACTCCCCCGACGGAGGAGACCGCATGAGAGCTCTGCGCGTCCTGGTCGCCGACGACCAGGATCTGTTCCGGGGCGGCTTCGCGATGATCCTGAACGCCCATGACGACATCACCGTCGTCGGTGAGGCCGCCGACGGGGCCGAGGCGATCGCGAAGGCGGTCGAGCTGCGACCGGACGTCGTGCTCATGGACATCCGCATGCCCGGCGTCGACGGCGTCGAGGCCACCGCCGAGGTGTGCCGGCGGACGACGGCGAAGGTCCTCGTCCTGACCATGTACGACGTCGACGAGTACGTCTACGACGCGCTGCGCGCCGGCGCGGGGGGCTTCCTCCTCAAGGACGTGCGGCGCGACGACCTCGTACGGGCGGTGCGCCTGGTGGCAGCCGGTGAGTCGCTGCTGGCGCCGAGCGTCACCCGGCGGCTGATCGCGGACGTCGTCGGCCGGGGCAGGGCGCGTCCCGGGCTGCGCCGCCGGCTCGATGAGCTGACCGGCCGGGAGATCGACACGCTGCGGCTGCTCGCGCAGGGCCGGTCGAACGCCGAGATCGCGGCCGAGCTGCTGGTCAGCGAGCACACGGTGAAGACGCACGTGAGCAACCTGCTGACCAAGCTGGATCTGCGCGACCGCGCCCAGGCGGTGGTCTTCGCGTACGAGTCCGGACTGGTCGTCCCCGGCGACGACTGACCGGTCTCGTTCTCCGGGACCAGACGGGGTTCACTCGCACCGGCGATCCCGCGGAGCGCTCCGGTGACCGATGCTGCGGCGGTCTTCGAGAAGGAGTCTGCTCATGCTGAAACGGATCTCCGCGGCGCTGGCGTTCGCCGGCGCCGCCGTGATGATGTCCTCCTGCGCGTCGTCCGCGACGCCCGCCGCCGGGAGCCGCGCGGGCTGCACCACGACCACCTCGCTCGGGGTGGTCGCGGGTACCGCCCGCGTCGGCCTGTGCGCGTTCCGCGGCATCCGGTACGCCGAGGCGCCGGTCGGGTCGCTGCGCTTCCGCCCGCCGCGCCCCGTCGGGCGCTGGCGCGGCACGCTCCAGGCGACGGATGACAAGGCGGTGTGCCCGCAGGACCGGGACACCATGTCGGAGGACTATCCCGACGCGCGCACGCTGTTCACCGACGAGGACTGCCTGCGCCTCAACGTGTGGACGCCCGCCACCGACCACCGCCGCCGGCCGGTGATCGTGTTCGTCCACGGCGGCGCCGCCCGCTTCGGCACGGCCAACGAACCGCGCTACGACGGGGCGAAGCTCGCCACCCGGGGGGACGCGGTCGTGGTCTCCATCAACTACCGGCTCGGCGTGCTCGGCTGGTCCGAGCTGGGCGGGCTGGACCCCTCCTACAAGGGGTCGGGCAACAACGGCCTGCGCGACCAGATGGCCGCCCTGCGATGGGTGCAGGACCACATCGCCGACTTCGGCGGCGACCCGGCGAACGTCACCGCGGTCGGGGAGTCCGCGGGCGCCTTCTCCCTGAGCGCGATGCTGGCCACCGACCATCCGGAGCGGCTGTTCCGGCGGGTGATCCTGGAGAGCGGCAGTGGCGCCCTCGTGCACTCCGCCGCGTACGAGCGCAAGGTCGCCTCGGCGCTGCCGGTGAAGAGCGTGGCCGAACTGCGCCGCATGCCGACGAAGCAGATCCTCGCCATGCAGAACAAGATCATTGACCAGGACGAGCCGGGCATCCTCGGCGCGACGTACTTCGCCCCGTACATCGACGGCGCCCTCGTCCGGGACTCGGTGGTCAAGCGGGTCGCCCAGGGCAACGCCCGCGCCGTGGACCTGCTGCTCGGGACGAACCGCGACGAGATGAACTTCTTCGGCCAGCTCGGTCCCGAGGCGATGACCGGCATCGCGCAGCAGTACGAGACGGTGTTCTTCCCGCGCGAACTGGCCGCGCGCCGGAAGCGCATGGTCGCGGCCTACCGCAGGGGCCGGTCGGCGACCGCGGCGGCGCTGGCGATGTTCAGCGACCAGGGAATGCGGGTGCCGGCGACCCGGCTCGCGCAGGCGCAGAGCCGCTGGCGGCCGACGTACCTCTACGAGTTCGGCTGGCGGCCGACCGAGGAGTACGGCGCCGTGCACACGATCGAGTTGCCGTTCGTCTTCGGGTCGTTCCGGTTCACCGGGATCCTGGGCGGTGACAAGGCGTTCCAGGCCGACCGGGCCCGCCTCACCACGTTGTCGGACCAGATGATCGACGCCTGGACGTCGTTCACCCGCGCCGGCGACCCGAACGCCCGGCGTACCGTCCAGCGCCCTGCGTGGCCCGCGTACCGCGCGCCGCAGCGCGCCACGATGATGTGGAACGTCGACGCGACGGTCGCGAACGACCCGCGCGGCCGGGAGCGCGCCCTCTGGGACGGCTACCCGTTCACCGCGTTCGACCTGCCCGCCTGAGGCCCCGGCCACCCGCTCCGGGTCATCGGGTGTCGGCGGTGCGCCGTCTTCCGGCGGCCGCGACCCGGAGGCCCGGGGCGAGGTGGTCGAGGGCCGTGTCCGGCCACCGCTGCTCGACCGCCCGGACGAGCGCGGCCACCAAGTCGCGGCCGTCGACTCCGCGTCCCGCCGCCCCGTCTTCGGGCAGCCGGTGCCACAGCTCGTTGACGGTCTCGAGGTAGGCGTCGGTCGGCCGCACGGTGTTCGCCTGGTGGAGCAGGTCGAGCACCGCCGCGGCCGGCAGCCTGCCGACGTCGTCGCGCAGGCGCAGGAGGACGAGCCGGTGCAGCTCGGGGAAGGCGGCCGCCGCCCGCAGGGATTCGCGGTAGAGCGCCGCGCGTTCGTCGCCGGCCGCGTCGCGGGCGTGGTCGAGCCGCCCGAGCCGGTAGCCGGGCAGGACGGCCTCCTCGTCGGCCGACCTGAACCGAACGCGGTCGCCCAGGGCATGGAACGCCGGCACGGATTGGAGGAGCAGCAGCCCCATCCGCCAGTCCGGCAGGAACGCCAGGGTCCGTACGAGCATCCCGAGGTCGCTCGTCGCGGCCACCCGAAGGTCGTACGCTCCGGGATCGCCGGAGAGGAAGAGCTCATAGTCGGTCGCCTCGGGCCGGGTGCCCAGAGGCGCGATGGCGAACGCGTCGAGGACCGAGACCGCGGAACCGTCCTCCCGGCTCAACCGGATCCGCAGCTCATCGGCCAGGTGCACCCTGACCCGCAGGGTCTTCAGGATCCTGTCCCATTCGGACGGGGACAGCTGGGCCTTCCAGAGTCTGCTCAGCCCGATCCAGCGCTCCACGGCGGCGGCCCCGGAGCCGGGGAACATCTCGGCGACGGTGGTCCCTTCGCCGGACAGGAGGACGAGGAGGATGGTGAGGTTCGCCGTGTACGCGGCGAGCCGCCGGGTGACGGGATGCGTCACCGGCTCGTAGGCGGTGTAGGACCGTCCGGCGTGCGGGTACGGCGCGCCGTCGAGGAGCTCGCACAGCAGCGCCCGGCGCCCGCGCTCCTCCGGCCGGCGGCGGAGCAGCTCGCCGAGGAAGTCGACGATCGGCCCGCGTTCGGCGACGCACGCGAAGGACAGGACCGCGAACAGGAAACCGTCGTCCGGCCGGCCACCGGCGGCCGTCGACCGCGCGCTCATCACCTCCTTCACGGCGGTCAGATCGTCGAGCACGCGGACGGCGAGCCAGGCGACCAGGAACTCCGCGAAGGTCGGATGCAGGAACTCGAAGGTCCGGGTCCGCTGATCGTGGATCCGGGCCTCGGAGCGGTGGATGAAGAAGAACCGGCCGGTCGTGCGCTGCGCGGGACTCAGCGCGGCCCGCTCGTCGACGCCGGGGTCCCGGTGCTGTGGCAGCAGGACGGACAGGTCGCGGTCCAGCTCGGCCTCGTCGGCGGTCTGCCGGCCGCGGTTGAACATGGCCAGCGCGGCGACGGCCAGGTGCTCCAGCTCCGCCTCCGCCAGCCGGCGCTGCGCGTCCGACGGCAGCGACGCGGTCTCCGGCGCCTTGCGCATCTCCCGGAACGCGAAGTCCAGCAGCAGCGCCTCGTACAGGTCGGCCTGGCCGAGGCTCCCGGTGGCGGCCTGCAGCGCGTTGTCCTGCGCGTCGAAGATGGCGAGCATGAGCAGGAGCAGTGGCTGGCGCGCCAGCTCGCGATGGGCCAGGACGGTCTCGACGGGAAGCGGCCGGCGGGACCTTGCCGTGAGGAGCGCCGCGTTGTGCCGGTGCCAGACGTCCAGCCAGTAGCGCACCTGGTCGTCGGTGAAGGGCAGGAGTCGCAGCGCGACGGTGCCCGCCGGATACCGTACGCGGTCGGCGACCACGGTGCGGCTCGTCACGATCACGGCGATCGGCTGCCCGAGCGCCGACTGCCGGCGCTGCAGGTCACGGACCTGCTCCAGGTAGTCGTACCGGTTCACGCCCGCCGCCTGCAGCATCTCGTCGAAGCCGTCGAGGATCACGACGGGCAACGCGCCGTCGGCCGCCTCGAGCAGATCGGGCAGGGTCACCCGTTCGCCCGACTGGCGGTGGATCGCCTGCTCGATCTGCTCCTGGATCATCGACTCGGCGGCGACCTGGCGGAGTTCGACCCGGATCGGCAGGAAGTCCTCCTCCGGCAGGCGGGCGGCGAGGACCTCGGTCAGCTTCGACTTGCCCGACCCGGGCTCGCCGAGGACCACGAGCGGCGCCTGGACCGCCCGCGGGGAGGTCAGGAATCCGGACAGGAACGCCGCGGCGTGCGGCTCCCGCACCTGCTCGTTCGCCCAGAACTCCGGGTCGGCCGGGCTCTCCGCCGGGGGGACCTCCGCCACCTTGCAGCGCGGGTTGACGTACGCGTCACCGAGGGCGGGCAGGACCACCCCGTCGGGCGCCCGGCCGGTCGCGACGATCGGCTCGGACAACGCCGCGCGGTACCCCCGGAGCAGGTGGCGTCTCGGCCGGTCGCCCGGCCGGTTCGCCGCCATGGTGCCGAGGAGCCTTCCCACCTCGGACAGCCCCGCGCCGAGCGCCTCCAGCCGGGTCAGATTCGCCCAGACCTCGAACTCCCGGTTGTCCGTCGCGAGCCTCCGGAACGCCTGCTCGTAGTTGTC
The DNA here is from genome assembly GCF_040679195.1 of Actinoallomurus sp. NPDC052308. NCBI lineage: Bacteria > Bacillati > Actinomycetota > Actinomycetes > Streptosporangiales > Thermomonosporaceae > Actinoallomurus > Actinoallomurus sp. NPDC052308. Next base: position 21,273 of record NZ_JBFAUM010000048.1, read on the forward strand.
GAGCGCGGCCGGTGGCACGGCCGCCACCGTCCGGGTCAGGCGGGTGCGCTCCGGGCCGGAGAGCGCGTCCCACGCGGCGACGCCCCGCAGGAAGGCCGTCAGCCGCCGCGACATCTGCTCGTACGTCGACCTGATCGCCGCTCGGGTGCTCTCGTACGGGACGTGCGGCTCGGGCAGCGGGAGCCGGTCGTTCAGCAGCCCGTCGACCAGTTCGGCGCCCCCGCGCGCGGTGAGGCCGCCGGTCGCCTGGGCGACCTTCTCGCCGGGGGTCAGGTCGAAACGCTCGAGCCCGATCGCGGGATCCGCCTGTTCCAGCGCCTCGAAGTAGGAGGACACCACGAGGACGGCGTGGGCCGCCGCGAGCCGCTGCGTACGGTCGAAGCGCGACAGCCCGGTGCGCCGCTCCGCGATCCGGCGCACGGTGTCGTGCCCGAACCTGACGATCTCCTCTTTCAGGTCGAACAGGTTGAGGGCGGCGGACATGTCGTTCCCGGTCGCCAGCGCGGCGACAGACCACGTCACCAGGCCCGCCGCCGCCAGCCGGTCGGCGAGGCCGATCAGCCGGCTGGGACGGCCGCCGAGGATCTTCAGAGCGTCGGCGTAGGTCAGCGACTCTGCCACTCAGGCTCCTTAGAGGGGGGAAGGTTCGCCCCTATCATCGGCCGACAGAGCCGGGAGTCGCACGCGCGCCCGCGTACGGTGCCGGGATCGGGCGAGAGCCGCTTCGGGCAGGCGAAAGCCGGGCGGATCGGCGCGATCCGCCCGGCTTCGTCTCTCGTCAGTTGCCCGCCGGTGCTCCGGAGGACGCCGTGAGGGCGGTCGTCGTCACCGGCTGCTTCGTGGCGCTCTCCTTCATCCACTTGGTGAAGGACAGCTGCCAGTAGCCCCAGCCGTTGTTCCACTCGAGGTCACGGGTCGTGCCGCTGATGACGATGACGTCGCCGCGGTTGCTCAGGTTGAAGAACCACTGCGCGCCGGCGGGCGTCTGCCGGACGCAGCCGTGACTGCAGTTGCTGTGGCCGAGGCACCCGTACTCGCCGGGGCTCTGGTGCAGGTACTCGCCGCTGTTGCTGATCTGCACGTCCTTGTAGACCAGCTCGTGGTAGTACCCGGGCTCGCCCTCCTTGATGTTCGGCGAGGTCATGGTCACGACCGGGGACTTGCCCATCGCCAGGTGGACGCCGCTGGTGGTGCGGAAGTCGTTGCCGTGGGAGTCACCGCCGCCCATGCCGCCGCTCACCTTGATGGTCTTGGCGAGCTTGCCGTCGACGTAGACCTTGTTCAGGTGGGTCTTGAGGTTGACCTTGGCGATGTGGGAGGCGCCGATCGAGAAGTTCTTCGTGACGTCCTTGGTCCCGTACACGCCGGCGGACGCCCGGACGCCCGCCATGTGCGCGACGAGGCTGACCTTGGTGTGCGCGGGCCAGTAGGCCTTCGTCCGGAAGATGACCTGCTGGCTGGTGATCCAGCGCCAGGCGCCCTCCACCGGGGAGGTCGACCGCACCTCGAGGGCCTTCTCGACGGCGGCCTTGTTGGCGACCGGCCGGTCGAAGCTCACGGTGATCGGCATGCCGACGCCGACGGTCTCCCCGGCCCGCGGGATCACATCGCTGACCTTCACCGTCGAGGACGCCTTGAGGGTCGTGAACTTACTGGTCACGGTCGTGGCCTTGCCGTTCGCGTTCTTCGCGGTGGCGGTCACGGTGTACTCGGTGCCGGGCTTGAGCGTCCACTTCGTCTGCCAGCTCTTCTTGTCCGCGGACAGGACGCCGTCGACGGTGCCGGCCCCGGCCTGAACGCTCACCTGCTCCAGGACACCGCTGGCCGCCGTCACGGTCACGCCCTTTTCCGGGCGTACCTTGGCGGTTCCGTTCGCCGGTGTGATGGTGGCCGCCGCGTCCGGCGCCTTGGCGGACTTGCCCGTCGTGGAGGCGTCGCCACTCGATGAGCACGCCGCGGCCAGTGTGAGAAGGGCTGCGGCCGCCGCCGGCATGACCCATCGACCCGATCGACTGATGCGCACTGATGACCCCACTTCGCGCAGAAAGATGCGCGGCTCATCACGGCAGAACGGAGGCGCGCATCGGTAGATCCCCGGTAATTTGAGCATCATAGTATCGATCATCGCCAATTAACCGGGCAATACCGCTTTTCAGGCCGCTGACTCGCGAAACGGCGATACGAGGCAGGCGATCGCCGCGCTCTTCGACGTGGACGCCGGACGATACGACGGGACCCCGCCGGTCGGCTCGACCGGCGGGGTCCCGCGTCCTTCCGCTCGTCAGCGAGTGAAGACGGTGAGCGTCTCGGCCACCGGGCGCGGCTCTCGCGGCGAACACGGAACGACGACGTCACCGAAGGGCGCGGTGCTCACCCTGAGCACGACCCTGGCGAGCCGGAGCCGATCGACGCCGATCGCCCTCGGAACCCACCCGCCCGCGAGGTCGCCGGTGACGGGCTCGTACGCGGCGACCGGACCGCCGGATCCCGACAGCCGGAACGCGCCGGTCTGCGCGCCGGCGACGTCGACGTCGGCGACGGCGCTCCAAGAGGTCACCGCCACCGGCGGACGCAGGCTGAGCCGGGAGACGTGCAGGTCGACCCGCGTGAACGTGCCGACCGTGGGCCGGTCCGGCGTCGCGGTCAGAGTGCCGTCGAACTGCACGCTCCGGTCCCCGAGGATCGGCACCGCGCACGTGTAGACCATGGAGAAACGGGCCGCGTCCGCGGGCGCCTGGGTGAGGACGAGGCCGAGCGCGACGGTCGTGGCCGCGGTGACGATGCGTCGGTCGAAAGACTTGATCATCTGATCTCCTTGGCAGAGGTCGTTTCCGCCAAGAAGACGATCACGGGTGACCGGCCGGGCCACCCCCGTGAAACGCGATTCGACGGAATCTTTGAGCCGCCGGTACCTCGCGCGGGGCGCCGCCGGGCGGTGGCCTCGCCCCCGCCCGCTCCGCGCCGGCCCTACCGCCGCCGTGCCGCAGGCACGACCAGGGGCGTCCCGGTCTCCGGGTCGTCGATCACACGGCAGGGCATGCCGAAGACCTCCTCCACCCGCTCGGCCGTGACCACCTCGGCGGGGGCTCCCTCGGCGACCACCCGCCCGCCGCGCATCGCGATCAGATGGTCGGCGTACCGCGCCGCGTGGTTCAGGTCGTGCAGCACGGCGACGAGGGTGCGGCCCTGCTCCCGCTGCAGGCGCGCGCACAGGTCGAGGACGTCGATCTGATGGGCGATGTCCAGATAGGTCGTTGGCTCGTCCAGGAGCAGCAGCGGGGTCTCCTGGGCCAGCGCCATCGCGATCCAGACGCGCTGGCGCTGGCCGCCGGACAACTCGTCGACGTGGGCGCCGGCCAGCTCCACCACGCCGGTGGCGGCCATCGACTCCTGGACGACGCGCTCGTCGTCGGCCGACCACTGGCGGAACAGGCCCTGGTGAGGGTGCCGGCCACGCGCCACCAGGTCGGCGACCCTGATGCCCTCGGGGGCGATCGACGACTGCGGCAGCAGCCCGAGCGTTCGCGCGACCGTTCGCGTGGCCTGCGCGTGGATGTCCCGGCCGTCCAGCAGCACGGTTCCGGAGCGCGGCCTGAGCATGCGCGCGAGCGCGCGCAGCAGCGTCGACTTGCCGCAGGCGTTCGGCCCCACGATGACGGTGAAGGACCCGTCGGGGATCGTCACGGTCAGCTCCTCGGCGACGACCCGGCGCTCGTACGCGAGCGTCAGCGCCCGCCCCATGAGCCTGGCCCCGCCCGCTCCCGCGCCCCGCTCCCCCGCCGCCGGTCCGGCCGCGTCGTCCGGCGGACGGGGCGTGCGGTGCCCCTGGTCCGCCGGTCCGGGCGCGACGCCCGGCGTGCGGTGTGCGCGTTCGCGCGTGCCGTCGTGTCCCACGTTTCCTGCCTCCGTCGTCGAACGGTCCGAAGTCGTCACAGCCGTCCCGTGCGGCGTTCCGTGGCGAGCAGCCAGATCAGGTAGGCGCCGCCGAGCACGCCGGTCACCACCCCGACCGGCAACTGGTGGCCGGGGATCAGCCGCTGGGCGGCCAGGTCGGCGGTGACCAGCAGCGCCGCGCCCATGCACAGGGAGGGCAGCAGGTTGGGGCCCGGTTCGCGGGTGAGGCGCCGGGCCAGTTGCGGGGCGGTCAGCGCGACGAACGAGACCGGGCCGGTGGCGGCGGCGGCGAGCGCGCTGAGCAGCACCGCCGAGGCCAGCAGCACCAGGCGGATACGCTGCACCCGCACGCCGAGCGCCGTCGCCGCGTCGTCGCCCATCTCGAGGATCCGCAGTTCCCGGGCGCAGCCGTGCAGCACCGCCGGCACGACCACGACCGTGGCCGTCAGGACCGGGGCCAGGTCGCCCCAGCCGCGCCCGTCGAGGGTGCCGGTCAGCCAGAGGACCGCGCGTGCGGCGTCGGAGATGTTCGTGCGGGTGATCAGGTAGCCGTTGATCCCGGTGAGGATCGCGGCGACGCCGATGCCGACGAGGACGAGCCGGCCGCCGTGCAGGCCTTCGCGCCAGGCGAGCAGGTAGATGACGGCCCCGGTGGCGATTCCTCCGGCGACCGCGCCGGCCGCCAGCGCCACCGCGCCGCCGCCGACGACGATCGCGGTGAGGGCCCCGGCCGCCGCGCCCTGGGTGAACCCGAGGAGGTCCGGGCTGCCGAGCGGATTGCGGGCCAGGGCCTGGAACGCGGCGCCGGAGAACGCCAGCGCGGCACCGGCCACCAGGGCCGTGAGCACGCGCGGCAGCCGTACCTGCTCGACGATGAAGACGTCGGCGGGGCTTCCCCCGCCCAGGAGCGTACGGACGACGTCCACCGGGCTCATCGGATAGTCACCGCCGCCGATGGCGAGGACGGCGCCGGCCGCGGCGATCAGGACGCACGCCGCGCCGACCGCGAGGGCGCGCGGCCGCAGCCGTACGGAGAGCCCACCGGAGGTCCGGAGCACGATCGTCCTGCTCGGCACGTTCCGCTCCCGCCGCTCATCCACGCGCCTCATGCGCCTCCCACCCGGCCCCGCCGGACGACGGCCAGGAAGACCGGGCCGCCCGCCACCGCGGTGACGATGCCGACCTGGATCTCCGCGGGCCGGCCGAGGACCCGTCCGAGCACGTCGGCGCCGAGCAGCATCACCGGGGCCAGCACCGCGCAGTAGGGCAGCAGCCGGCGCAGGTCGGGGCCGGCCAGCGCGCGTACGAGGTGCGGCACCATCAGCCCGACGAAGACGATCGGCCCGCACGCGGCGGTGGCCGCGCCGCACAGCAGCGTGACGGCGACGAGCGCGCCGGTCCGCGTCCAGGTGGGACGGGCGCCGAGCGCGCGGGCGCCGTCGTCGCCGAGGGCCAGCGCGTTGAGCGGACGGGCGAGCGCGGCGGTGAGCAGCACCCCGGCCGCGACGAACGGGGCGATCCCCGTAACGGTCGAGGGCCGGGCGGTGGCCAGCGACCCGACCGTCCAGAACCGCATCCTGTCCAATGAGGCCGTGTCGATGAGCTCCACCGCGCTGACGTAGGCGTACAGCGCCGCGTTGACGGCCGCCCCGGCGAGGGCCAGCCGCTCCGGCGTGGCGGCGCGTCCGCCGCCGACCGCCCAGACCAGGACGGCGACCGCGCCCGCCCCCACGAACGAGAACCACACGTAACCCGAGACGGACCTGATCCCCAGGAAGGTGATCGCGGACACGACGGCGGCCGAGGCGCCGGCGTTGATGCCGAGCAGGCCGGGGTCGGCGAGCGGGTTGCGGGTCAGCGCCTGCATGACCCCGCCGGCGAGCCCGAGCGCGGCACCGGCCAGGAGGCCCAGGAGAGTGCGCGGCAGCCGGGTCTCGCGGACGACGGTGTAGGCGGGGGCGTCCGGATCGAGGAGGCCGTGCCAGACCTCGCCGAGGGAGTACCGCCGGGCGCCGATGGCCAGGCTCGCCGCGAGGACGGCGAGCAGGAGCAGCAGCGCGGCGGGCGCCCCGGCCCGGCGCGCGGACCGGCGTGGTCCCGCCGGTGGGGCGGCCGGGGGCGGTGCCGCGGACGGCGCCGGTGACTTGGTGACGGACACGGAAGAGCTCCGGATCGAGATCGCGATCACACTGGACAAGGTCAACTTAGGTTAGGTTAACCTAACTTCGATCTCGCGGCGCCCGCCGCCCGCTCCCCTGCACGGAAGGACCCGCCATGCCCCATGTCCGGACCCCAGGACTGTCCCGCCGCGGTCTGCTGGCCGCGTTCGGCGGAATCGGCGCGGGCGCGCTCGTCACCGCCTGCGGAGGGGGCGGCGGATCGAAGGCCGTGGTGGGCGGCGGATCCTGGGCGTTCACCGACGACCGCGGCCGGACGGTGAACGCGAAGAGTCGCCCGCGACGCCTCGTCGCCTACATCGGGACGGCGGCGGCCCTGCACGACCTCGGCCTCGGCGACCGGATCGTCGGCGTGTTCGGCCCGACCACGCTCAAGGACGGCAGGCCGGACCCGCTCGCCGGGAACCTCGACGTCACCAAGGTGACGGTGCTCGGCAACACCTTCGGCGAGTTCAACGTCGAGAAGTACGCCGGACTGCGCCCCGACCTGCTGATCACCAACATGTTCCTGCCGAACGCGCTCTGGTACGTGCCGGACAACAGCAAGGACAAGATCACGGCGCTCGCCCCCAGCGTCGCCATCACCGCCGCGAAGGTGTCCATCACCGAGCCGATCCGGCGGTACGAGGAGCTGGCGGCGGCCCTCGGCGCCGACCTGAAGGCCCGGCAGGTCACCGACGCCAAGGCGCGGTTCGACCGCGCCACGGAGACGCTCCGCGCGGCGGCCAAGGCCAAGAGCGGCCTCAAGGTCCTGGCCGCCTCCGGCAGTCCCGACCTGTTCTACGCCTCCGACCCGAACGCGAACGCCGACCTGCGGTACTTCCGCAGCCTCGGCGTGGACCTGATCATGCCGGACAAGGTCAGCTCCCAGGGCTTCTTCGAGGAGCTGAGCTGGGAGAACGCCGACCAGTACCCGGCCGACGTGATCCTGCTGGACGCGCGGACCTCGGCGCTGCAGCCGAAGGACCTGGCCGCCAAGCCGACCTGGGCGAAGCTGCCGGCCGTGAAGGCGGGCCAGGTCACCCCATGGCAGAGCGAGCCGCGCTTCAGCAACGCGGGCTTCGCACCGATCGTCGAGACGCTCGCCGCCGCCATCCAGAAGGCCCAGAAGGTCCGCTGACCCGCGACGACAGGAGATCCATCGTGAGCACCACCGCCACCGCCGCTCCGTTCCGGTTCTTCGACCTGCGGGTCGTGCGGACGCGGCGCCTCGGCCCGTCGATCGTCCGGATCACGTTCGGCGGGGACCCCCTCACCGGCCTCGCCTGCGGCGGTCGTGACCAGCGGTTCAAGCTGTTCCTCCCCCACCCCCACCAGGACGCGCCCGTCGTCCCCACCGAGGCGGGCGAGGAGTGGTTCGCACGGTGGCGGGCGATGGACCCGGCCGTACGCGCGGTGATGCGCTCGTACACCGTGCGCGATCAGCGCCGCGACCCCGACGAGCTCGACGTCGACTTCGCCCTGCACGGGGACGGCGGGCCCGCGTGCCGCTGGGCGGCCCGCGCCACCCCGGGAGACCCGGTCGTCGTGCTCGGCCCGGTGGAGCCCGACAACGGCGGGGTCGACTTCCGGCCGCCGCCGGACGCCGACTGGATCCTGCTCACCGGGGACGAGACGGCGCTGCCCGCCGTCGCCGGCATCCTCGCCTGGCTGCCCGCGAGCGCCCGGGCGCGCGTGTGGATCGAGGTGCCGCACGCGGCCGACGTGCAGGACCTGCCGACGGAGGCGCAGGCCGAGGTCACCTGGCTGGTCCGGGAGAACGCCCCCGCCGGGGCGACGTTGGAGGCGGTCCGGGCCGCCACGCTGCCGGCGGGCACCCCGTACGCCTGGATCGCGGGCGAGGCCGCCGGCGTGCGGGCCCTGCGGCGGCATCTGGTCGGCGAACGCGGCTTCGACCGCCGTGCCGTGGTGTTCACCGGCTACTGGCGCCGGGGCGCGACCGAGGAGGACCTGCTCGCCGAGGCGGTGGCCGGCACGGCCCCCGCCAACGACTGACCCGGGAAGGACGACCCGTGACCTTCACCTCCCCTCTGCTCGGCGCGGACACCGCCGCGCTCTACCGCGACCTCGTCGCCGCCGGCGTCGACCGCGTGGCGGAGCGGATCGCCGCGGCGGACCGGCCGTTCACCGGGATCACGCCGGACCGGCTCGCCGAAGAGGTCGCCGCCGTCGACCTCGACCGGCCCCTCGGCGACGCGACCGCCGCCCTCGACGAGCTCGAAGACCTCTACCTGCGCGACGCCGTCTACTTCCACCATCCGCGCTACCTCGCCCACCTGAACTGCCCGGTGGCCGTCCCGGCCCTGCTCGGCGAGGCCGTGCTGTCGGCGGTCAACTCCTCGCTCGACACCTGGGACCAGAGCGCCGGCGGCACGCTGATCGAACGCCGCCTGATCGAGTGGACGGCCGGGCGCCTCGGCCTCGGCCCCGCCGCCGACGGGGTGTTCACGAGCGGCGGCACGCAGTCCAACCTCCAGGCCCTGCTGCTGGCCCGCGAAGAGGCGTGCGGACGCGTGCCCGCGGGGGCGGGCGAACTCCCCCGGCTGCGCGTCCTCGCCTCCACGCACGGACACTTCAGCGTGGTCAAGGCGGCGCGGCTGCTGGGCCTCGGCGACGACGCGGTGATCGGTGTGCCGTGCGACCGGGACCGGCGGATGCGGCCGGGCGCGCTCGCCCGCGAGCTGGACCGGTGCCGCCGCAGGGGCCTGGTGCCGATGGCGGTGGTCGCGACCGCCGGGACCACCGACTTCGGCGGCATCGACCCGCTGCCGGAGATCGCCGAACTGTGCGCGCGGGCCGGCGTGTGGCTGCACGTCGACGCGGCGTACGGGTGCGGGCTGCTGGTGTCGCGCCGCCGGCACCTCCTCAACGGCGTCGAGCGCGCCGACTCGGTCACCGTCGACTACCACAAGTCCTTCTTCCAGCCGGTCAGCTGCAGCGCGGTGCTCGTACGGGACGGAGCCGTGCTGCGGCACGTGACCTACCACGCCGACTACCTCAACCCCGCGCGCAGCGCCGCGCAGGGCGTACCCAACCAGGTCGACAAGAGCCTGCAGACCACCCGCCGGTTCGATGCCCTGAAGCTGTGGCTCACCCTGCGCATCATCGGCGCGGACACGGTCGGTGGGCTCTTCGACGCGGTGCTCGACCGGGCCGCCGAGGCGTGGACGCTGCTGGACGCCGACCCGCGCTTCGAGGTCGTCGTACGGCCGCGGCTGAGCACCCTCGTGTTCCGCTACGCGCCGCCCGGGGCGAGTGACGCGGCGCTCGACCGGGCGAACCTGCACGCGGCCGCCGCGCTGTCCGCCTCCGGGGCGGCGGTCGTGGCCACGACGGTCGTCGACGGCCGTCACCACCTGAAGTTCACGCTCCTGAACCCGCGCACCACCATCCGCGACATCGCGGACGTCCTCGACGTCCTCGCCGGGCACGCCCGCGACCTCCTGGGAGACGACCTTGCCCACGCCTCATGACTTCGTGGCCATCGGACTGGGCCCCTTCAACCTCGGCCTCGCCTGTCTGACCGACCCGATCGACGATCTCAACGGGATCTTCCTGGAGAGCGAGCCGGAGTTCGACTGGCACCCGGGCATGCTGCTGGAGGGCACCACGCTGCAGACGCCCTTCCTCGCCGACCTGGTCACGCTGGCCGACCCGACCTCGCCGTTCTCGTTCCTCAACTACCTGAAGACGTGGGGGCGCCTGTACCCCTTCTACATCCGCGAGAGCTTCTTCCCGCTGCGCGCCGAGTACGTCGACTACTGCCGCTGGGCGGCCGGCCGGCTGCCCACGATCCGCTTCGGCCACCGCGTCACGGCCGTGGAGTACGACGAGGCCGAGGAGGTCTACGTCGTCCACGCCGACCGGGCGGCCACCGGCGACCACGCGACCTTCCGTGCCCGGAACCTGGTCCTGGGCACCGGGACCCCGCCGTACGTCCCGGACTGCTGCCGCGACCTGCCCGGCGACGCGCTGCACTCCTCCGCGTACCTGCCGAACCGCTCCGCGCTGCGGGCCAAGCGCAGCGTCACGGTCGTCGGCAGCGGCCAGAGCGCCGCGGAGATCTACCACGACCTGCTGCAGGACGTCAACGACGGCGGCTACGAGCTGAACTGGGTGACCCGGTCCCCCCGGTTCTTCCCGCTGGAGTACACGAAGCTGACGCTGGAGATGACGTCGCCGGAGTACGTCGACTACTTCCACGCGCTCCCCGCCCCCACCCGCGACCGGCTCTCGGCGGCCCAGAAGGGCCTGTACAAGGGGATCAACGCGGACCTCATCAACGAGATCTTCGACCTGCTGTACCGCAAGAACCTCGTCCGGCCCTGCCCGACGAGGCTGATGACCGGCACGACGCTGCGCGAGGTTCGCCACGACCCGGCGACCGGCGCGTACACGCTCGGCCTGCGCCAGGAGGAGCAGGGCCGCGACTTCACGCTCACGACCGAGGGCCTGGTCCTCGCCACCGGTTACCGGTACCAGGTCCCCGCCTTCCTCGCCCCGGTCGCGGACCGCCTCCGGTGGGACCCGGCCGGGCGCCTCGCGGTCCGGCGCGACTACAGCGTCCACACGACCGGCGGCGGCATCTACGTGCAGAACGCCGAGTTGCACACCCACGGCTTCACGGCACCCGACCTTGGCATGGCCGCCTACCGCAATTCCTGCGTCATCCGGAGCCTGCTCGGCCGCGAGCCCTACCCGGTCGAGCGGTCCATCGCGTTCCAGGAGTTCGGCGCACCCACGGAGGAGGTCGTGGCCGAATGACGCTGTTCTCCCGGACCGACGACCGACTCGGTGAGTTCGCGCTCCGCCCCGTCGACCCGATCGGCGACGCGGCCCTGCTGCACCGCTGGGTCACGCACCCCAAGTCGGTGTTCTGGATGATGGGCGACGCGAGCCCGTCCGACGTGGTCACGGAGTTCGAGGCCATCGCGGCGCGGCCCGGACACGACGCGTTCCTCGGCCTGCACGAGGGCCGGCCGGCCTTCCTCGTCGAACGCTACGACCCGAGCCGCGAACTCGGCGCGGTGTACGACGCGCGCCCCGGCGACGTCGGCATGCACTTCCTGGTCGCGCCGGCCGACACGCCGATCCACGGCTTCACCCGCGCCGTGCTCGTCACGGTGATGGAGCTGCTGTTCGCCGACCCGCGGACCCGCCGCGTCATCGTCGAACCCGACGTGCGCAACACGGCGGTCCACGTGCTCAACGCGACCGTCGGCTTCGAGGTCGTCGGCACCGTGCCGCTGCCGGGCAAGCAGGCCCTGCTGAGCGTCTGCACCCGCGAGCGGTACGCGGCGACCCGAGGTCCCGGCGAGCGGTACGCGGCGACCTGGGTTCCGGGCGAGCGCCCCGATGCCCCTGACGCCGTCGCGCACCTGTCTCCCGGACGCTGGGCGGACGCGAACCGGCTCCTGGTGCGCAAGGCGCTCGCCGAGTTCGCGCACGAACGGCTCCTGACCCCCGAACGGCTGCCCGACGGCCGGTACGCCGTGCGCGGCGACGACGGCGGCGTGGAGTACCGGTTCGCGGCCCGCGTCATGGCCCTGGACCACTGGCGGATCGACGCGGGCTCCATCACCCGCCGGCGGTCCGGCGCCGAGCTTCCGCTGGACGCGGTCGACCTGATCCTGGAGCTGCGGCACACGCTCGGCCTCACCGACGACGTGCTCCCCGTCTACCTGGAGGAGATCACCAGCACGCTCGCGAGCAGTTCGTTCAAGCTGGCCCGGCCGCCGGTCCCCGCGGCCGACCTGGCACGGGCGGACTTCCAGGCCGTCGAGACCGGCATGACGGAGGGCCACCCCTGCTTCGTGGCGAACAACGGGCGTCTCGGCTTCGACGCCGAGGAGTACCACCGGTACGCCCCGGAGGCGGCCCGGCCCGTCCGCCTGCTCTGGCTGGCCGCGCACCGGGACCACTGCGCGTTCACCGGCGGCGCGGGCCTGGACCACGACGCGCTGATCCGCGCGGAGCTCGGCGAGCGGGTCCTCGACCGGTTCGCCGCGACGATGACCGGGCTCGGGCTGGACCTCGCCGATTTCCACCTGATCCCCGTACACCCGTGGCAGTGGTGGAACCGCCTGTCGGTGACGTTTGCGGGCGAGGTGGCGCGCCGCCGCCTGGTGTTCCTCGGGCCGGGAGACGACGAGTACCTCGCCCAGCAGTCGATCCGGACGTTCTTCAACGTGACCGCGCCGTCGAAGCACTACGTCAAGACGGCCCTGTCCGTGCTGAACATGGGCTTCCTGCGTGGCCTGTCCGCGGAGTACATGGCGGCGACCCCGGCCATCAACGACTGGGTCGCCGACCTGGTCGCCGGTGACGAGGTGCTCAAGCGGACCGGCCTGGCCGTCCTGCGGGAGCGCGCCGCGGTCGGCTACCACCACGAGCAGTACGCCGCCGCCTCGGACAAGGGCTCCGCGTACCGGAAGATGCTCGCCGCGCTGTGGCGGGAGAGCCCGGTCCCGCTGCTCGGGCCCGGCGAGCGGCTCGCGACCATGGCCTCGCTCCTGCACGTCGACCGGGCTGGCGGCTCCCTGGCGAGCGTCCTGATCGGAGGGGCGGGTCTGGAGCCGGCCGTGTGGCTGCGCCGGTACCTCGACGCCTACCTGACGCCGATCCTGCACTGTTTCTACGCCCACGACCTGGTCTTCATGCCGCACGGCGAGAACGTCATCCTCGTCCTCGACGAGCGGGGCGTCCCCCGGCGCGCCGTCTTCAAGGACATCGCCGAGGAGATCGGCGTGATGAGCGCGGACCGGCCGCTGCCGCCCGCGATCGAGCGGATCCGCGCGGACGTGCCCGAGGACGTGAAGATCCTGTCGATCTTCACCGACGTCTTCGACTGCTTCTTCCGCTTCCTCAGTGCGACCCTCGACGCGGACGGCACCCTGGACGAGGAGGGCTTCTGGTCGACGGTGGCCGCCTGCGTCGCCGACTACCAGGACTCCGTCCCTCACCTGGCCGACCGGTTCGCACGCCACGACCTGTTCGCCGAACGCTTCGCGCTGTCCTGCCTGAACCGGCTGCAACTGCGGAACAACCGGCAGATGGTCGACCTGGCCGATCCGGCCGGCGCGCTGCAACTCGTCGGCACCCTGGACAACCCCATCGCGCGCTTCGCGCGGTAGACCATGGCGACCCGTCCAGGCGCTCCAACGGGTGGGACCGACGCGGTCAGAGCGTCGCGACGTGGAGTACCAGCTTGCCGGTGGTCGCTCCTGCCTCGATGCGGCGGTGCGCCTCGGCCGCCCGTTCCAGGGGCAGCGTCGCCACCTGGACCCGCAGGGCGCCCTTCCCCGCGGCCGCCACCGCGCGGCGCAGCGCCCGGCCCGCCTCTTCGGGGAAGGCGGCGGAGAAGGCGGCCAGGTTGAAACCGGAGACCGTCTTGTTGGTGAACCACAGTTCGTTGGCCGGGACCCCGACGTCTTCGGCGCCTGACGCGTTGCCCATCACCACGAGGCGTCCCATCGGCGCCAGCCGGTCCAGGCTGGCACGGCGAGCGGGGCCGCCGACCATGTCGACGACGATGTCGAACTCCCCTGCCTCGGCTATCCGGTCGCGCAGGATCACCTCGTCATAGCCGAAGTTCCTGGCGGTCTCGATCTTGGCCTCGCTGCCGACCGTGCCGACCACGCGGCCCGCGCCCAGCATCCGGGCGGCCTGGCCGAGCTGACTGCCCACACCCCCGGCGGCCGCATGGACCAGGACGCTCTGTCCGGGCTCGATGCGCGCCACCCGATCGAGCACGAGGAAGGCAGTGGTGCTGTTGGACGGCAGCGCCGCGGCCACGTCCAACCCGAGGTCGAGGTCGTCCAGCGGGGCGACCAGGTCGGCGGAGGTGACGACCACCTCCGCGTAGCCGCCGCTGTCGACGATCGTCAACGCGGCCACCCGCTGACCGACCGTCAGGTCCTCGACACCTTCGCCGACGGCGCGAATCCGGCCCGCGACCTCGATGCCGGGGACGAAGGGCAACGGCACGTCCACCACGCCACGCCGGTAGAGGACCTCCGCGAAGTTGGCGCCCGCGTACGCCACGTCGATGGCGACCTGGCCCGGGCCGGGCTCGGGGACCGCCACCTTGTCGGTGCGGAGAACCTCGGCCTCGCCGAACTCGGGGATGGTCACTGCCTTCATCTGCTCGCTGCTGCTCATGGCGATGAGTCTGCTGTCGCGGCACGGACCCGGGCAGTGTCAGCTCATCCTGGGTGTGACACCACCAGGCTGCGCGCCCGCATCAGCTTCTCCAGCCGCTCCTGGGTGCCGGTGCCCGGACGGGGGTTGTGCAGGATCAGGTGGTGTCCCGGGTGCTCGGGCAGCGGCAGCAGCGTGGCGTCGAAGGTCAGCGTCCCGGCCTCCGGATGGTCGACCGCCTTCACCGCGCTGGTGTGCTCGGCCACGTCGTGGCGCGCCCACAGTTCGGCGAACTCCGGGCTGACCTCGGCCAGGTCGGCGGCGATGCGGTCGAACTCCGGGTCGTCGGGATAGCGCGCGGCGTCGGCGCGGAAGCCGGCGGCCACGTCGGACGCGGTCTCGGCCCAGTGCCGGTGCACCACCCGGTAGCGGGCGTTGGTGAAGAAGGAGACCAGGCAGTTGTGGTCGGTCTCGCCGTAGCCGAACACGACCCGGGCGGCGTCGTTGATGGCGGTGAAGTTCCAGTGGCGGTCACGGACGTAGCCGGGCCGCGGCGACCAGGCGTCCAGCAGGCGCTGGACCTCCGGGGAGGCGGGCGCGGAGGCCGCGGCTCGGGCCTGCGGCGGGTTCAGCCCGGCCAGCAGGTACAGGTGCGCGCGCTCGACGGAGTCCAGCAGCAGCGCACGGGCGATCGCGTCCAGGACCTCCTCGGACACCTTGATGTCGCGCCCCTGCTCCAGCCACGTGTACCAGGACACCCCGACCCCGGCCAGCACGGCGACCTCCTCGCGCCGCAGCCCCGGCGTACGGCGGCGGCCGCCCGCCGGCATCCCGACATCCTCGGGCGAGACCCGCGCCCGCCGGCTGCGCAGGAACTCCCGCAACTCGGCCCGCCGCCGGTCACGGGACATGGAGGAATGAGCACTGACCATGGCCCCCACCCTAAGCAGTTCCCTCAGGCTGTTCCGCCTGGAGCGTGTCGAGTGTTCGGGTCGGCCATGCGCGTTCGGCGGATGAGGTTGTACGGGCGATGTGCTGGATGCCGGCCCGGAAGGGGGAGACGAGCTGATTCGAGGTACCTGTCGACGGGCAGGCGCTACCCTGTCGGACGCGACCGGCGGTCCGACGCCCAAGGAACACCTCGCGATGAGTCTCCGTCTCGGCGGCGGTCAGACCGGATGACGCGACATCGCACAAGGGAGAAACTCGATGCGAAGGATCACCGCCGGCCTGTTCATCTCGCTCGACGGCGTCGTCGAGAACCCCCAAGATTGGCACTTCCCGTACTTCAGCGACGAAATGGGCAGGGCCGTCGATGCCCAGTTGAGCTCCGCGGACACACTGCTGCTCGGCCGTAAGACCTACGACAGCTTCGCCGGCGCGTGGCCCGACCGCGAGGCCGCGGGCGGTGAGGACGCCGCCATGGGCAAGGCGCTCGGCGATGCACGCAAGATCGTGGTCTCGAACCAGGATCTCCAGTTCACCTGGCGTAACTCCGAGCAGCTGCGAGGCGACCTCGTCAAGGCCGTCACCGCACTGAAGAACGAGGCAGGCGCGGACATCGCGATAAGTGGATCCGTCTCCATCGTTCGTCAGCTCCTGGCCGCCGGTCTCCTCGACGAACTGCAGCTCCTCGTCCATCCGATCGCCGTCCGCGAGGGCATGCGCCTGTTCGACGAGGGCGAGTCCCCGATCCCGCTGCGTCTCATCTTCTCCAAGACTTTCACCACCGGTGTCCTGCACCTCGGCTACGCCCTGGCCGAGTCGACTCCCGAGGGCACGTACGGACGACGCCAAGGCACACCTTCCTCAAGGTGGGGACCGCTGACATTCGCGGTGTCATCCCCCTGGTGAAGGTGTGGCGTCGATGGTGGGGCGCAGGCCGATCGGGGGGAGGTACTCCCGTACGAGCCGGCGGTCCCACCACCGGCCAGTCTCGCGGCGTTCGTGCCAGGTGGTGAAGCGGTAGCGGTAGAGGCGGGCGCGGACGACGGCGGGCGGGGCGCCGGCGAACGGATCGTACCGGAGGAGCCGGAGCGTCGCCCGGTCGGCCGTCAGCAGTTTCTCGGCGAGCGGGACGATCCAGGGCTCCGCGTACAGGGAGGACAGCCCGGCGAACCACATCAGCCAGTCGAGCCGGAGGTGGTAGGGCGCGAACTGCGGCGGACGCCGCCGCGGGTCCCCCGGCTTGCCCTTGAACTCGTACTCCCGCCACTCGCTGTCCGGGCCGGGGTCGGGGTCCGCGGTGCCCTCGATGACGACCTCGTACCGGGTCCTGGTGATGCTGCCGAACGCGCCGTAGGAGTTCACCAGGTGCAGCGGGTTGAAGCTGGCGTTCATCCGCTGCCGCCGGGAGACCAGGTTCGCGACCGGCCAGTAGCTGAGCACGACGACCAGCACGGTGACCGCGATCACCAGCCCCTGGTGCCACGCCGGGTCGCCGACGGGCCGGGCGGACACCGGCAGGCCGAGCGCCCGCCAGTCCACGACGGAGGTCGCCAGGATCGCGGTGATCCAGTTCAGCCAGGCGAAGTTACCCGAGACGATCAGCCAGAGCTGGGTGACGATGACGATCGCGGCCGCGACCGTGGCGTACGGCTGCGGCGCGAAGAGCCCGAACGGCACCACCAGCTGGGCGACGTGGTTGGCCGCCACCTCGACGCGGTGCAGCGGCTTGGGCAGCCGGTGGAAGTACCAGCTGAGCGGGTTCGGCATCGGCTGGGTCTCGTGGTGGTAGTACAGGCACGTCAGGTCGCGCCAGCACGGGTCGCCGCGCAGCTTGATCAGGCCGGCGCCGAACTCCAGGCGGAACAGCAGCCAGCGCAGCAGCCAGAGGATCAGCACCGGCGGCGCGGTGCGCGCGTTGCCGAGGAAGATCGTCAGGAAGCCCGCCTCGCACAGCAGCGACTCCCAGCCGAAGCCGTACCAGACCTGCCCGACGTTGACGATCGACAGGTACAGCAGCCACAGGAGCGCCCAGAGCACCATCGACGCCCACAGCGGCACCGCGTCGGCGAGTCCCGCCAGGACGGCGGCCGACACGACGGTGCCGGTCCAGGCGACGGTTCCGAGGAACCGGTCCGAGTAATGGAGGTGGAAGAGGCTCGGCGCCCGCCGGAACGACACCCTTCGCAGGTACGCCGGCACCGGGGTCAGCCCCCGCTCCCCGGCCAGCGCGCGGAACTGGCTGACCGCGCAGAGGAACGCGATGAGGTAGATCGCGGCGAGGCCCCGTTGGAAGATCAGCCGGCCCGGCCAGTACCCGGGGTCCGTGAGCCATCGCACGGCCGCCGCACCTCCTCTCCGGAGAGCCGGAAGACGCGGCGCAGGGCGACGAGGGCGGCGTGGTGCCCGCACATGCCGTGCACGCCCGGGCCCGGCGGGGTCGCGGAGGAGCAGAGGTAGATGCTCGGGTTCGGCGTGGCGTACGGGACCGGGGCCATGGTGGGCCGGAACAGCAACCGCAGGTGGTCGCACGCCCCACCGGCGATGTCGCCGCCGACGTTGTTCGGGTTGCGCGCCTCGATCACGGCCGGTCCCGACACCGCGCGGGCGAGCACCAGGTCCGTGAAGCCCGGGGCGAATCGTTCGATCTGCCGCTCGATCGCGCCGGTCAGGTCGCCCGGCCAGTCGCGGGGCACGTGCCCGTAGACCCACAGGACGTGCGAGCCGGCCGGGGCGCGGGACGGGTCGGACAGGCTCGGCTGGGCGACGATGAGGAACGGAGGATCCGGCGCCGCGCCCTCGTACGCGGTGCGCAGCGCCGTGCCGATCTCCGCGAACGACGGGCCGAGGTGGACGGTGCCGGCCCGCCGGCAGGCCTCGGCCCGCCACGGCACGGGACCGGACAGCGCGTAGTCGACCTTGAAGGCGGCCGGGCCGTGCCGGTACCGGCGCAGCCGGTCGGCGAACCCGTCCGGCAGCCGGGGGCCGGCGAGGGCGGCCAGGTGCTCGGGCATGACGTCGCACAGGTAGGCGCGGGCGGAGGGCAGCTCGCCGAGATCCCGTACGTGTCGTCCGGTCTCGATCCGGCCGCCGAGGGAGCGCAGGTGGTCCGCCAGCGCGTCGGCGATCGCCTGCGAGCCGCCGGCCGGGAACGGCCAGCCGACCTCATGGGCCGCGAGGGCGAACAGCAGCGCGATCCCCCCGGTCGCGGGCGTGCTGAGCGGCGCGATGGCGTGCGCGGCCAGTCCCGCGAGCAGGCCGCGGGCGTGTTCGCCCCGGAACAGCCGGGCCAGCAGCGCGGCGGGCGCGGCGGCCCGGATGCCGAACCGGGCGAGCAGCAGCGGGTGGGCGGGCAGGCCATCGAGCGGGGCGCGCAGCACGTCGGGCGCGAGGTCGGCCCAGCGGTCCAGGAACGGCCCGATCAGGGCGCGGTAGGCCGGGCCGTCCCGCCCGAGGACGACCGAGGTCTCCTCGACGGACCGGGCCAGGATCGCGGCCGACCCGTCGGGGAAGGGATGGGCGAGCGGGATGGGCGGCTCGACCCAGGTGACGCCGTGCCGCTCCAGCGGCAGCCCGCGGAAGGCGGGCGATCCGGCGCCGAGCGGATGGACGGCGGAGCAGACGTCGTGCCGGAACCCCGGCAGGGTCAGCTCCTCGGTGCGCGTCCCCCCGCCGACCTCCGCCGCCGCCTCGTACACCCGCACGGTCAGCCCGGCGCGGGCGAGCGTGACCGCCGCCGTCAGGCCGTTCGGACCGGCGCCGACCACGACCGCGTCGACTTCGACCATGAACCGTGGGCTGCCCCGACGGCAGATCGTTACACCGCCGGCGCCGAACCCGACCCTGCCCGGTTGGCTGGCGTAGATCTGGGCGTGATCCACCCGTACGCGGTCGCCGGACCGGACGGGGAAGGGTTGTTGGTCTCG
>NZ_JBFAUM010000049.1:0-30334 GCF_040679195.1 Actinoallomurus sp. NPDC052308
CCCTGGACTGGCGCACCCTGCAGCCGGCGCGTCCGCTCACCGACGTGCACGCGACACTGGTCGACCTGCTCCGCGGCCGCATCGCCGGCCCGGCGCACGAGGGCGCACCGATCGCCAGGGATCTTCAGGAACTTCAGGGATCTTCAGGAAAGAGTGATCTTTTCGATCGTCTGCCGGAGTGACTCGGCCGTCTCGGCGAGCGGAGCGACCGCCTTGACGAGGCCGGTGGGGCGGGACAGGGCGGCGGCGAGCCGAGTCCGGTCGGGTTCCGTACTTTCGAGCTCGTCGGCCACCTCGGACAGAGCCGTCTCCGCGTCGGCGCGAGACGCCTCCGGGAGCCGCGTCGCCTGCTCGTTCAAGAGCGCGTGCAAGGTCTGCAGTTCGTGCAGGGCCCGCTCGGTCGCTGCCTGGTGCTGGGTGACCCGGGCCCCACGGCCGACGGCCGTCGCCCCCAGGTTGATGATCTGACCGTCGCCCGACTGGGCGATCCCGAAGTTGTTCGTCGCATCGGTCATATCGATCCCTCCATCTCGCGGAAATCGGCGCTACGCCGATGCGTTCTCGCCCACGGCGAGCCGGCCGGTATTGACGATTCTCCCGCTGCCGGTCTGAATGATTCCCTGGTTCAGGATGGTCGCCTGCCGGGCGCGGTATTCGCCGGTGTCGAGGTTCCTCTCTTCGAGGAAATCGATGACCAGCTCGGACACGCGCTTCTGGACGATGTCCCCGTACTTCTTGACGTCCATGTCCTAGAAGAAATGATGAGCGCCGGGAGCCTGGCCGATCTCTCGTACGCTGCGTCGTGCTCCATAGTCGAGGACGTCGGCTCGGCGGGCGGGGAACTCGGCACCGAATTCGTCCTGATCGCGAGGGGAGACCGGCCGGTTCCTGCTCAGCGCCCGCAGGAGCAAGTGGTAGGGGAAGGTGCAGATGGTGACGGCCGCGCCGATCGCCTCCCCGGCCATCTGTACCACCGCCTTGGCGGCGACGAGGCGGACGTCACTCGGGGAGATCGCCGTGGGCAGGCGGTCCACCTCGTGGTAGGCCGCTTTGATCGGGCGCAGCTCGTACCTGTGCGTCTCGGTGTAGAGGGTGCGGCCTCGGACGTCGAGGTTGACGAACACCGACGCCACCACCTCCTGATCCCAGGAGCCGACGCGGACGCACAGGTATTCGCGTGCCGCGTCATAGTGCTCGGCGCCCTGCTCCGCGGGGAGCGGCGCGTCCTTCGGAGAAGCGGGCCGGACGCGCCCGATCGCGGTGCGGTACCAGCGTCGCGCTATCTCCAGCTCTTCGATCCGCTGCCCCTCCCACGTACCGATCACCAGTGATCTTCGTGCGCTTTCAGCCCACCTTGGTGGCGCGGTCGTCCGGGACGCAGTGGGTCATCCGCAGGCCGTTGACGTCCCTCGGCCCGTTGTGGCCCAGCTTCTCGAGCCGTGCCCGGTCCTCCTCGGTGAGGTCCTGGCTCGCCGGCGGTTCCAGGCGCGCGACGTCGTCCGGGCCGATGCCGAGCCCCTCGCCGACGCGCAGGCCCAGGTCGTCCTCGGCGAGCAGGAAGTGCCAGACCATCCGCTCCTGGATGGGGCGCTCGCACTGGGACGGCATCGTGACCAGGTTGTGCACCAGGTCGTCCCGCTCCCAGTCGTGCATGAGCAGGTAGCGCTGGCCCGCCTGCGCGTAGTCGTACTGGACCGTGCCGACGTGCGCGGCTCGCCGGTCGTCCTTGGGCAACGGAGAGTCACCGGCGGGGGCGGTTCCGCGAGGAGTGTGCGGGCTCCGGGGGCCGCCACCGTTCTCCGACCTCCTCGTCGCTCGGCGGGGACGCGGGCAGCGGCCGGGTCGGCGTGCCGGCGCGCAGCGCGTCCAGCAGCGGCGTCAGGTAGCGGTGACGCAGCGCCGCGGTGCGCTCGGCGTCGCCGAGACGGATCGCGGTGATCTGATCGAAGATCATCGGCAGGTCGTTGGCGTCCACGTCCGGCCGTAGCGCGCCGGCGGTCTTCGCGCGGTCGAGGATCCGCGCGGCCAGCGCGGACGCCTGCGCGGCCAGCGTCCGCAGCTCCGGAGTGGGGGCGAACGTGCCGGCCAGGTGCACGGTGAGAGAGTGCACGTCCGAGTCGATGACGCCGCGCACGAAGGTCTCGAACGCCTCCCACGGAGCGTCCTGCCGGGCCAGGGCGGACTCCGCGATGGCCGTGAAGCGCCGCAGGCCGTCCTCGCAGAGCGTCCGCAGCAGTTCCTCCTTGCCGGCGTAGCGCCGGTAGAGGGCGCCGACGCCGACCCCCGCCTCCTCGGCCACCGCCGCGATCGGTGCCTCGGGGTCGCGGATGAACACCGCTCGTGCCGCGTCGAGGATCGCGCGGTCGTTGCGGGCGGCCTCGGCCGCCCGTCCTCTCCCGCCGGATGTCCTGGGCTCCATGACCGGGATTCTAGCTTGAACGGAATGATCCGTTCCGCTAAAGTTTGAACGGAACGATCCGTTCCGTTCTAGTACTTCCGGAGGTTCGCATGACCGCCACGTCCTGGTCGCTTCTCGAGCAGGCCCACACCGCGCTGCGCGCATCCACCGCCGAGCTCGGCGACGCGGACTGGGCGGCGAAGACCCCGTGCGAGCAGTGGAACGTCGCGCAGGTGCTGCGACACGCCGCCGGTGACCAGCGCGCCTACGCCGCCGCTATCACGGGCGACGGCGGGCCCGAGGAGAACCCGTTCGACCCCGCGGTCGACGCGCCCGGCGACCCCAAGGACCTGCTCGAGAGCGCCGTGGGCGTTTCGGCACGGGCCTTCGCCACCGTGCCGACGGACGCGCAGGCCGTCCCCACGCCGCTGCCGCAGGCGCCGATGACGGCCGAGTTCGCCGTCGGCGCCGCCGCGCTGGACGCCGCCGTGCACGCCTGGGACATCGCGGTCGCCACCGGCCGTCCGTCGCCGCTCCCCGCCGAACTGGCCGAGCGCCTCCTGCCGGTGGCCACGGCCATCGCCGAGCCGCTCCGCGGCTTCGCCTACGCGCCCGCCCTCGACCCGCGGCCGGCCGACGACGCCACCGCCGCGCTGCTGCGCTACCTCGGCCGCGACCCGGAGTGGACCCGCTGATCAGTCCCGACGCGGCCGCCGCCCGGCCCGGCGCGCCCCTCAAATGGTGCGCCGAGGCCTTGGACCGGGGCGTCAGGCGTCGCGGCGGCGCACCGCCTGCCAACCGGCCAGCAGCGCGGCCGCCGCCCACAGCGCGGTCACCCCGAGCCCCGTCCAGGGGCCGGGGCCTCCCGTGGTGTCCTGGCGCAGCACCTGTTGCCCGGCCCGGTCCGGCAGGTAGGCGGCGGCTCCGCCGGCGATGTCCCCGACGACGAAGGACACGATCAGGATGAACGGGATGAGCAGGCTCAGCACCGCAACGGCGCTGCGCAGCAGGAAGGTGAGCCCCGCGGCGAACAAGGCCATCAGGGCGAGGTAGATCCCGGCGCCGAGGCAGGCCCGCAGCGCGCCCGGTTCGCCCAGGCCGATGGCGTACCTCCCCAGGAACGCCTGCCCGGTGAAGAAGGTGGCGAAGGAGGCGGCGAGCCCTACGACGAGGGCCGCGCCGGCCAGAACCGCCATCTTGGCGGCGTAGAACAGGTCCCGGCGCGGCACGGCGGACAGCGAGACCCGCAGGGCGCCGCCGGCGTACTCGGAGGACACCGCGGTGGCCCCGAAGGCGATGGCCGCGATCTGCGCGAAGTTGATCGCGTAGAAGGCTCCGAAGACGGGGTCCCCGCCGTTGTCCGCCTCGGCTCGGCCGACGGTGGCGAAGACGAGCAGAGTGATGGCGAGGGCCGCGGCGAAGACCGCGATGAGCGAGCCGAAGCTCGCCCGGACCGACCGGATCTTGATCCACTCGGAGCGGAGTACCGCTGTGACGGGCATGGTCAGACTCCCTGAAGGACGGTCGGAGAGGCGGTGGCGGCGGAGAGCTCCGTCATGGTCAGGCTCCCTTCGGAGCGGCGGCGGCGAATTCCGTCTCCGCCGCGGTGAGAGCGAGATACGCCTGCTCGAGGGACGCGCGTTCGTCGGCGAGTTCGAGAACGGCGATGCCCTCGCGGGCGGCGATGGCTCCGACCTGCGCGGCTTCGGCGCCTTCGACGACCAGCCGGCCGTCATCGCCTCCGATGACCGCGTATCCGCCGGTCAGCAGCGCGGCTCGCAGCCGGGCCGGGTCGCCGGATCGTACGCGTACGCGCGCGTCGCTGTGCCGTTCGATGAAGTCCCGCATGGGGAGATCGGCGAGGAGCCGGCCCCGGCCGAGGACGACGAGGTGGTCGGCGAACGTCGCGGTCTCGTTCATCAGGTGGCTGGAGACCAGGACCGTGCGGCCCTCGCGGGCGAGCCGGCGCAGCAACTCGCGGATCCAGACGATGCCTTCCGGGTCCAGGCCGTTGGCCGGTTCGTCCAGCAGGAGGACGGCCGGGTCGCCGAGCAGCGCGGCGGCGATGCCGAGGCGCTGACGCATGCCGAGCGAGAAGGTCCTGACGCGGCGGCGTGCCGCCGTGGCCAGACCGGTGTCCCGCAGGACCTCGTCCACGCGGCGGTCCGGGATCCGATTGCCGGCCGCGAGGAACCGCAGATGGTCCAGGGCGGTACGGGAACCGTGGGCGGCCTGCGGGTCCAGCAGGGCGCCCACGGTGCGCAGGGGCTCCCGAAGGGTCGCGTACGGCCGGCCGCCGACCGTCGCGGTTCCGGCGGTGGGGCGGTCGAGGCCGAGGACGAGGCGCATGGTGGTGGACTTCCCGGCGCCGTTGGGCCCGAGGAACCCGGTGACCCGGCCCGGCTCGACGCTCAGCGTCAGCCGGTCGACGGCCCGGGTGCCGCCGTACTCCTTCGTGAGGTCTTCGAGGTCGATGCCGATCATGGCCTCAGCGTCGCCGTACGGGCCGGGCCCCCGCGCCCCCCGTCGGAGGAGTCCGTCTCCCCCGTACGGGGGGAGACCCGGTGTTCCCGGTCTGCCACGATGACCGCATGCCAGGCCTCCTGTCGCCGCTGACGCGTGCGGTCACGTACACCCGCTGGCTGCACCTGCTCGTGGGATCGATCGTGCCGTTCGGCTGCGCCATGGCCTATCCCGGACTGATCAGCCCGACGCCGTCCGACTGGGTGCTCATCGCCGTCCTGCCGATTCCCCTGGTCCTGGCCGCGGCGATGGTGCCCGGGATGCGCCGGGCGGAGGGGTTGCAGGCGCGGCTGATGCTGTTCCCCGGCTCGCACGCGCGGGTGGGGAGCAAGGAGGATCCGGGAATCTCCGCCGTGCCGTCCGCTTCATGGAGCCACCGGGCCAGAACCGGCGCCTGGCTGGTGCTGCGACTGGAGGCGGGGCTCGCCGTCGCCGTGGCGACGGAGCAGTCGATGGCGCTCTCCCTGTCGTTCGCCGGGGCGGCCGCCGGAGATCCCGGCGTGGCCGACTCACTGGTGCGAATCTCCGGTACGGGCTGGGCGTACGCCCTGCTGATCCCGGTTCCCGTGCTCGCGCTGGCCGCGGTGGTGGTCGGCGCGGGCGCCCTCATGGCGAAGGCCGCCCGCCGGCTGCTCGGACCCTCCGCGAAGGAGCGGCTGGCCGCGTTGGAAGAGCGCACCGAGCGGCTGCTGGAGCGCAACCGCATCGCCAGGGAGTTGCACGACTCCCTCGGCCACGCCCTGACTCTCGCGGTGGTGCAGGCGGGTGCCGCCCGCGCGTCCGCCGATCCGGACTTCACGGACCGGGCGCTGGAGACCATCGAGGAGACCGGCCGGGCCGCGTTGGAGGACCTGGAACGGGTCCTGATGGTGCTGCGCGACACGGCGCGGCCGGCCGGCGCCCGGCCCGCCCTCGGCGAGGCGGACCGGCTGCTGGACTCCGCTCGGGCTTCCGGCGCACAGGTCGACGCCGAGGTGAGCGGGCCGTTGGACCGGGTGCCGGCCCCGGTGTCCCGCGAGGGTTACCGGATCCTCCAGGAGGCTCTCACCAACGTGCTGCGGCACGCGGGTCCCGTGCCGATCCGGGTCCGGATCTCCGTGGACGAGACGCGGCTGCGACTCGAGGTGCGCAATCCCCTGCCCGCGGCGGTCGCGGTATCCGGCACCGGCGGCGGGAGCGGGCTGCGGGGGGTACGGGAGCGCGCCGCGTTCCTCGGCGGCGAGGCCCGCGCGGGCGAGGACGGCTGCGACTGGCTGCTGCACGTCGACCTGCCGCTGCGCTGACTTAGGCTGACCGGATGCCGCTCACGATCCTCCTTGTGGACGACGAGCCGCTGGTACGGGCGGGCCTGCGCGCCGTACTGGAGGCCCAGCCGGACATCGAGGTGGTGGGCGAGGCGGCCGACGGCGCGGCCGTGATCCCGCTGGTACGCCGACTGCGCCCCGACGTCGTGGCCATGGACGTACGGATGCCGCTGATGGACGGCATCGAGGCCACGCGGGCGGTGCTGCGCACGGTGCCGGATCCGCCGAAGATCGTCATGGTGACGACGTTCGAGAACGACGAGTGCGTGTACGGGGCGCTGCGCGCGGGCGCCGACGGATTCCTGCTCAAACGGGCCCGGCCGGCGGAGATCGTGCACGCCATGCGACTCGTGGCCGAAGGCGACTCGTTGCTGTTCCCGGCGGCCGTCCGGCAGTTGGCCGCCTCGTACGGCGAGGACCACGGCAACGCCGAGGCCCGGACGGCCATGGAGCGCGCCGCGCTGACCCAGCGGGAAGAGGAGGTGCTGCGTCTCATGACACGCGGCCTGTCGAACGCGGAGATCGCCGACCGCCTCGTGGTGGGGACCGAGACCGTCAAATCGCACGTGAGTTCCGTACTGGCGAAACTCGGGGCACGGGACCGCACCCAGGCGGTCATCACGGCGTACGAGTCCGGCTTCGTCTCCCCGGGCTGACGACGCGCGGCGGCGATCAGGAATGACCGTCGTCCCGGGTGGCGTCCACCAGAGCCTGGAGCAGCCGGGTCGGGTCCTCGCCGACGCGGCTGCAGACGTACAGCCACCACTGGGTGCCGAACACGATGTACTCCCTGACCGGATGCCCGCGGTCCCGCATCGTCCGCAGCCGATCGGCGCCGAGTCCCAGCAGGATCTCGACCTCGTACGCGCCGGAGTCCCGCCGCATGCGCGGCTGCAACTCGTCGAGGAGGTCGAGGTCGTGGGTGGCGATCGAGCAGAGGTGGCCGCCGTCCAGCAGGCGGGTCGCGTACGCGAGGTAGGCCGCCCGCAGCTCACGGCTGTCGCGGGGGAGGGCGACGGTCTCGGCTTCGAGGTAGGAGCCCTTCACCAGGCGGATGCGGCCAGGGCGCTGAAGCAGGCGGGGCAGGTCCTCGGCCGTCCGGTGCAGACGGGCCTGGATGGTGACACCGACGTGGTCGAAACGCTCGCAGAGGCGTTCGTGGGTCCACAGGATGAGGTCCGTACGGTCGGACCCCTCCATCGAGATCATCATCTCCTGTCCCGCGGCGGCGGTGGCCTCGGCCAGCCGGGTGGCGTTGGCCAGCCCCAGCTCCCGGTCCACCACGGAGCCGATGTGCGAGAGGTCGAGGGACACCGAGCAGTTCGTCCCGCCGGCCGCGGCCTGCCGTGACAGGTCCAGGAACACCTCGGTCTCGGCCACCGCCAGATCGGCGTCCCGGCAGCTCTCGCCCATGTAGTCGAGGGAGACGGACTCGCCCTCCGCGTTGAGCAGGGCGGCCCGCGCGAGCGCCTCGGGAATGGTCCGGCCGCCGACATACCGTTCGGCCACCCGCCAGGCCAGCGCGCGCAGGGCGGGATCCGCGGCGACCCGGTCCTTGAGGCCCTCGTCGAGGGCCAGTGCGCGCATCGCCTGGGCGGCCTGCTCCATCACGGTCATCGTCATCCTTTCGTCCGAGGACCGCGAATCTATCACCAATGAAACTTGCTTTTAGAAAAGCCGCCTTGTCTCCCCGGGGCCGGGGTGAATGTGCGGTCGCCCGCGACGGCGGGCGCCGCACGGGTTGCACGCCGGCCTCGACCTCGCACAGTCAGTGTCGGCCCGGTCGGCAAGGACCGGTGTCGCTGTCGAATGCTCCAGCCCAATCAAGAGAACAGAAGGTTGTGATCCACATGGACGACCACAACGGTGCCCCCCAGACGACCGGCCCGGTGTCCCCCGAGGTCATCCAGGGGGTGAACATGATCGCCTTCAGTCTCGGCGTCATCGCCGGCTGCGTGACGAAGAAGATCATCGGCGACACCATCGTCGCCTTCTCGGTCGGCGTCTGCGTCGCCGCCGTGACCCTCATCGTCGCCACGCTCATCGTCCGCCGCGGCGGCCGCTAGGAGAGCGCCGTCGCCGGACCGGCGATCACTCTCGGCCGGACCCGGCCGAGGCCGAACATCGAGCGGCTCCCGTCCAGGGGGCCGCTCTGCTCGTGGCGCCGGTCGGTCAAATGAGCGCCGGTCACCGTGCGGGCATCCAGCGGGCCGGCATCGGTGACGCGCACTGACGACGCTGTTCGAAGCAGCGCAGGCAACTCAAGCACTGACCTGACGACGAAGAGCGGCGCGTGCCGTGTCCGCCGCCGCTCACGAAGCTTCTCCGCGCACCTCGAAGGTCTCGACAAGGCGCCGGACACTCGGCTGTTCACCGGTGTCCGCGATGGCGAGTGCCGCATGGGTTGCGCGCCGTCCCCGTTCGTGCACTGTCCCCATTGGCGCGGTCGACAAGGACCTACGCCGCCTTCGCATGTTCGAGGGCCCAGCCTAGAGAAGCCCAAGGTTGTGATTCCGCATGGAAAACCACGACAACACCCCGGACCGGACCCAGCGGGTCATCAAGGTTGCGAACGGGACGTTGGTCCTCTTCGTCATCCTCGTCGGTGTCCTCACCGGAGGGCCGCTCCTGCTCTTCGGCGGTGACGTCGAGGGGGCCGCCACGGTCAGTGTCGTCTTCATGATCGCCGTCATGCTGGTCTTCGCCTTCTTCGAAGCGTTGAACAGCAGGGGCTAGAAGATCCCTTCCCGAAACAGCGACCTTCTCGGCCGGATCCGGCCGAGGCCGAACATGGAGCGGCTCCCGTCCAGGGGGCCGCTCTGCTCGTTGCCCTGGTCGGCCAGGGGAACAGCGGTCGCCGTGCGGGCATCCAGCGGACCGACGCCGGCGACGCGCACTGACGACGCTGTTCGAGGTGGGTCGAGTGGTGGCGCGCCCAGAGGGATTCGAACCCCCGACCGTCGGATTAGAAGTCCGATGCTCTATCCAGCTGAGCTATGGGCGCTCAATCGATCGGCTCTGAGTGTACGGACTTCGCGGCGTTCGTGCGTCACCGGTGAGAGCGGTCCGATCAAAAGCCTGGTGGTCCGGGTGGCCTGATCCGGCCGGGACCCCCACGATCTCCATTGACACGGATGATCTACCGATATTGACTCCGCGTGTGAAGAAAGGTCCCCGCCTGCCCTGAGCGAAAGGTGCCGTCGTGCGCCCCCTGCTTGGTGTCCGCCGCCTGCTCGTCCTCCTCGCCGTCGCCGCCCTGGCCCTCGCGTACGGCGGCGCGCCGGCCTCGGCCGCTCGGCGCGGGACGGCCACCACGGGGCGGACGCACACGGTGACGTACGACCACTACTCGCTGAAGCTCGACGGCGAACGGGTCTACCTGTGGTCGGCGGAGTTCCACTACTGGCGGCTGCCGAGTCCCGACCTGTGGCGGGACGTGCTGCAGAAGTTCAAGGCGGCCGGGTACAACGCCACCTCCATCTACTTCGACTGGGCCTACCACTCGCCGAAGCGCGGCGTGTACGACTTCACCGGCGTACGGGACATCGACCGGCTCCTCGACATCGCGCAGCAGGTGGGCATCTACGTGATCGCGCGCCCGGGGCCGTACATCAACGCCGAGACCGACAGCGGCGGGTTCCCCGGCTGGCTGACGACGCAGAAGGGCCGGGCGCGGTCGAGTGCTCCCGACTACACCGAGGCGTACCGGGAGTGGCTGCGGCACGTCGACCCGATCATCGCGCGGCACCGGTTCACGCACGGCACCGGTCCGGTGATCCTCTACCAGATCGAGAACGAGTACGGGTCCAACACCGACACGGCGTACATGACGGATCTGGAGCAGCAGGTGCGCGCCGACGGCATCGACGTGCCGCTCACGCACAACCACTGCTGCGGCGCCTCGACGTGGGCGACCGGCCCCGGCGCGGTCGACCTCCCGGGCCGGGACAGTTACCCGCAAGGGTTCAACTGCTCGACCCCGGACCGGTGGAACGGGGTGAGCACGCTGCCGCGCTTCCGGGACGACGCGCCGATCTTCACCCCGGAGTTCCAGGGCGGGGCGTTCGACCCGTGGGGCGGTCCCGGTTACGACAAGTGCCGGCAGCTCACCGGCCCCGACTTCGAGAAGGTCTTCTACGAGAACAACATCGCGAACGGCGCGACGCTGCAGAACTTCTACATGACGTACGGCGGGACGTCGTGGGGCTGGCTCGCCGATCCGAGCCAGGTCTACACGTCGTACGACTACGGCGCGGCCATCAAGGAGGACCGGGAGCTGACGCCGAAGTACGACGAGGCCAAGCGGCTCGGGTACCTGACGCGGGCGGTGGCGCCGCTGACCAAGACCGACCCGGTCGCGACCGGCGGGCCGACGAACGCCGCCGTGAGCCTGGCCGCCCGGGCGAACCCGGACGACGACACGCACTTCTACGTGCTGCGGCACCGGGACGGCACGTCGACGACGACCGAGACCACGCACCTGCCGATCGACCTGAACGCCCGGCCCCCGCACTACACGTACGACGACACGGACTCCGCGCTGGAGTACGCGGGGGACGGCTGGAGCCACGCCTCGGGCCAGGACTGGACGAGCGGCGACTACCGGGACACCGAGTCCTACAGCGACCGGGCGGGCGCGTCGGTGACGGTGACGTTCACCGGCACGGCGGTCCGCTGGATCTCCTCGCACGAGACGAACCACGGCATCGCCGACGTCTACCTCGACGGGGCCAAGGTCGCGACCGTCGACGGGTACGGGACCTCGAAGCTCTTCCAGGAGGTGTTCTACAAGGCCGAGGGGCTGGCGGACACCACCCACACGCTGAAGATCGTCGCGACCGGGACGAGCGATCCCGCGGCGAGCGGCGCGTACGTCATCGTGGACGCCATCGACCTGTCGGCGGGGCCGCAGGGCGGCGCCGAGCCGTACTACCCGTCCGTCCCCCAGGAGCCGGGCACGGACATCACCCTCGCGGGACGTGATTCCAAGCTGCTGGTCGCCGGCTACCGGCTCGGCGCACAGGAGCTGCGGTACTCCACCTCGGAGATCATGACGCACGGCCGCATCGGCGGCCGGGACGTCGCCCTGCTGTACGGGCGCCAGGGGGAGGACGGCGAGACCGTGCTGCACTACGCCGCCGAACCGGCGGTGACCGTGCTGTCCGGGGACGTACGGCACGTCTGGGACGCCGGCCGCGGGGACCTGCGGCTGAACTACGCGCACCAGGGCCTGGCGCGCGTGCTCGTCACGCCGCGCGACGGCGTGCCGCTGTTGCTCCTGCTCGCGACGGACCAGGAGGCGGCGCGGTTCTGGCGGCAGGACACCACCGCCGGGCCCGTCCTCGTCCGCGGCCCGGAGCTCGTACGGTCCGCGGCGGTCCACGGATCGGTGCTGGCCCTCACCGGCGACACGTCCGCGCCGACCGGCCTGGAGGTCTTCGCCGCACCGTCCGTACGGGCGGTCACGTGGAACGGCGCGCCCGTACGGACGGCCGGGCACGACACCCTCACCGGGCGGCTGGCCGGGCCCCGGCCCGTCACCCTCCCGGCGCTGACCGGCTGGAAGACGCGGCGGGAGTCACCCGAGGCCCAGCCGGGCTTCGACGATCGCGGCTGGACGGTCGCGGACCACACGACGACCGACAACCCGACGCAGCCCGCCACGCTGCCGGTGCTGTACGCGGACGACTACGGGTTCCACCACGGCGACGTCTGGTACCGGGCGCACTTCACCGCGACGGGCGGGGAGACCGGGATCGCCCTGACGGCGGGGACCGGCCGGGCCGGCGTCTACTCGGCGTGGCTCAACGGGAGGTTCCTGGGCAGCACCGGGGACGGCCTGCACACGTTCGCCTTCCCCGACGGCTCGGTGGCGAAGGGGCGGGACAACGTGCTCTCGGTGCTCGTGGAGAACATGGGGCACAACGAGGACTTCGACGCGACCGACTCGCACAAGGAGCCGCGCGGCCTGACCAACGCCGCGCTCCTCGGCTCGGCCGCCGCGCTCACCTGGCGGATCCAGGGCGGCGCGGGCGGGGAGAATCTGTCCGACCCCGCGCGCGGCCCGTTCAACACCGGCGGCCTGTTCGGCGAGCGGAACGGCTGGCACCTGCCCGGCCGCACCGGCGCCGGCTGGACGGCCACGACACTGCCGCACCGCGACACGACGCCCGGGATCTCCTGGTACAGGACGACGTTCGACCTGCGCCTGCCGAAGGGCCAGGACGTGCCGCTCGGCGTGACGTTCACCGACGACCCGTCCCGGCACTACCGCGCGCTGCTGTTCGTGAACGGCTGGCAGCTCGGCCGGTACGTCAACGACGTCGGCCCGCAGCACACCTTCCCGATCCCGCCGGGGATCCTGCGCACCGACGGCCGCAACACCCTGGCGATCGCGGTCTGGAACGTGGACGACGCCACCGGCGGCCTCGGCCAGGTCGGCCTGCGGCAGTACGCCGACCTGGCCACGAGCCTGCGGGTCTCGGACGTCACCGCCACCCGCTGACGCCCGCCGCCATCCGACCCGCCCCGTCACACGCGCGCCAGTCATGTGGTGGCGTGGCCGCCACGCGCCGGCGCGCGTCGTCGCCCGGTCGCCGTGCTCAGCGCTCTTCGCGGAAGGCGACGTGGCGCCGGGCGATCGGGTCGTACTTGCTGAGCGTGAGACGGTCGGGATCGTTCCGGCGGTTCTTGCGGGTCACGTACGTGTAGCCGGTGCCCGCCGTGGACCGAAGCTTCACGACCGGCCGGAGCTGGTTCCTCGCCACGGTGGTCTCCCCTCTGAGGCCGTGCGGTCCTTCCGCACCGAGCATGACAACGAATATCGTTCCCGAATATTCCGCGTCGTCACGCCGTGCCCGTCGCCTTCGTCGACAGGTCGTACACCGTCGTGCCGCCGACCGTCTTGGCGGTGTAGTTCTGCTGCACCCAGGTCGCGATCCG
Source organism: Actinoallomurus sp. NPDC052308 (assembly GCF_040679195.1). Lineage (NCBI taxonomy): Bacteria > Bacillati > Actinomycetota > Actinomycetes > Streptosporangiales > Thermomonosporaceae > Actinoallomurus > Actinoallomurus sp. NPDC052308. The sequence continues at coordinate 13,168 of NZ_JBFAUM010000049.1, forward strand.
CTGCGCCACGTCACTGCCACCGGAGCTCGCGCCCCGCCCCATCCCCATCGTCGACCCGCCGATGAAGTAGTGGATCCGCCCCGCGCGGACGTACTCCTGGAACCGCTGCAGGCTCGGCGCCGGGTCGGTGCCGTTGAACCCGCCGATCGCCATCACCGGCTCGCCGGCCGCCAGTTGGTACCCGGAGGCGTTGTTCGATCCGACCGTCGCGGCGACCCAGGTGTACGAGCGGGCGTTCTGCTTCAGCGCGGCGGTCAGTGCGGCGCTCGGCGTGGTGGCGTTCAGCAGCCCGCCGGGCCCGCCGCCCGCCCCCGGGCCTCGTCCGCCGCCGCCCGGCGCCTGCGGGCCCCCTCCGTTGCCGGTGCGCGCGCCACCGGGGAAGCCGCCTCCGGGGAACCCGCCTCCGGTTCCACCACCAGGGAAACCGCCGCCGGGGAACCCGCCACGGCCGCCGCCCTGCGCCCGGAAACCGCGCCCCATCCCGCCGGGACGGCCGCCGAACCCCGGCATCCCGCCGGACGACGGACCCGCCGTCGGGATCGCTCCGGTGTGCGGCGTGCCGGCCGTCTCGACGGCGTACGCGGCCGGTCCGGCGATCGAGCTCAGGACCGCGACGGCCAGTGCCGCGCCGAGCAGCCGGCGCGGGGCGCGGCCGGCCGAGGCCAGCAGCGCGGCGGCCAGCAGGCCGCCGACCAGCACGACCAGTCGCAGCCAGGGCAGGAAGTCCGGCGTACGGCCGAGCAGGACGTACGACCACCAGGCGGTCAGCGCGACGGTCCCGGCGAGCGTGAACGACGCGACCGGCCGGTGCCGCTCCCGCCACAGCACCGCCCCGCCCATGCCGGTGAGGGCCGCGACCGCCGGGGCCAGCGCGACCGTGTAGTACCCGTGGAAGATCCCCTGCATGAGGCTGAACACCAGGCCGGTCACCAGCAGCCAGCCGCCCCACAGCGCGAACCCGGCGAGCTCGCGGCGGCGTTCCCGGCCCCGCGTCAGCCACAGCCCGGCGACGAGCAGGACCAGCGCGGCCGGCAGCAGCCACGCGACCTGCCCGCCGAGTTCGGCGCCGAACATCCGCGTCAGGCCCGCGTCCTGGTTCAGGTTGCCGAGCCCGCCGGTCTCGTCGCCGTTCAGCCGCCCGAGGCCGTTGTAGCCCAGGGCCAGCTCCAGGACGCTGTCGTGCTGGGAACCGCCGATGTACGGCCGGGAGCCCGCCGGCACCAGGGCGACGACCGCGACCCACCATCCCGCCGCGACGACCAGCGCGACCCCGGCGAGGAGCAGTTGCCCGATCCGCCGCCGTACGGGCGCCGGCGCCAGCAGCAGGTACACCAGCGCGAACGCCGGCACGACGAGGAACGCCTGCAGCATCTTGGCGAGGAAGCCCAGCCCCACACAGGACGCCGCGAACACCAGCCACCGGGTGCTCGCGCCCTCCACCGCCCGCACGACCCCGTACGCGCCGAGCGTGAGGAGCAGCACGAGCAGCGCGTCCGGATTGTTGAAGCGGAACATCAGCGCGGCCACCGGGGTGGCCGCCAGGACCGCCCCGGCCAGCAGCGCTCCCGCGATCGCCGTACGGTCGCCGTACCGGCCGAGCGAACGCCGCACCGCCGCGTACACCACCCCGACGGTCGCGACGCCCATGAGCGCCTGCGGCACCAGGATGCTCCAGGCGTTCACCCCGAAGACCCGCGCGGACAACTCCATCGGCCACAGCGCCATCGGCGTCTTGTCGACGGTGATGAAGTTCGACGCGTCCGACGATCCGAAGAAGAACGCCTTCCAGCTGCGCGTTCCGGCCTGGACGGCGGCCGAGTAGAAGGAGTTCGCCCAGCCGGAGGCGCCCAGCCCCCACACGTACAGCACCGCCGTGGCGGCGAGCAGGCCGAACAGGGCGGGGCGCGCCCACACGGGATCCTCGGCGGGCCCGCGGAGCACCCGGCGGACGAGGTGACCGCCACGGGCGGCCGGCATGCCGTGCTCCGGCTCGGCCTGCCGGGGTGGTCCGGAGGTCATCGAAGTCATGAGACCACGGTCGGCGACGGACGTCAGCGGTCCCTGAGCCGACCATTAAAGGCCGGTGAGAATCCGGCCGGGGTGGTCACTCGGTCACGAGGTCGACGGGGATGTTGCCCCGGGTGGCGTTGGAGTAGGGGCACACCTGGTGGGTCGTGTCCAGCAGATCCTGGGCGACCTCCGGGGACAGGCCGTCGGGCAGCTTGGCCCGCAGGGTGACGTCGAGGCCGAAGCCGCCCTTGCCGTTCGGGCTGAGACCGACCTCGGCGGTGATCGACATGCCGGTGACGTCGACCTTCTTCTTTCCCGCGACCAGCTGCAGGGCACTCGCGAAACAGGCGGCATAGCCGGCCGCGAACAACTGCTCGGGGTTGGTGCCGTCGCCGTCGCCGCCCAGCTCCTTCTGCAGGGCCAGCTTGACGTCCAGCATGCCGTCGGAGGTCGTCGCGCGGCCGTCGCGGCCGGTGGCGGTGGCGACGGCGGTGTATCGGCTCATGTCCAGTCCTTCGATGGTAGACAGACCTGTCTGTTCGTTCAGTGGTTCGATGCTAGACAGACCTGTCCAGTACCGTCAAGGGGTGAACTCTCATTCGCCGGCGCGTCGCCCGCAGAGTCCGGCCTGGGCTCGCATCTTCGAGACCGCCACGCGCCTGTTCTACGCCGAGGGCGTGCACGCGGTGGGCATCGACCGCATCATCGCCGAGGCCGGCGTGGCCAAAGCGACCTTCTACCATCACTTCCGGAGCAAGGACGACCTCGTCCGCGCCTACATCGTCGAGCAGAGCCGCCAGCAACGCCGGCTGGTCGAAGAGTCCGCGGCCGCCACCCCCCGTGAGACGCTGCTGCTCGCTTTCCAGAAGATGTGTGAGTTCGGCGCCGAACCCACCTATCGCGGTTGCGCGTTCATCAATACCGCGGCGGAGTACCCCGATCCCGCCCACCCCGTGCGCCAGGCCATCGACGAGCACCGAGACTGGAACCGCCGGCTGTTCCGCGACCTACTGGCCGCCGAGGGACACCCTGACTCCGCGCGCACCGCGGAGATCCTCATGCTGCTCAAAGACGGGCTCGCGGTCGGTTTCGACCTCGACGATCCCGAGTCCGTCGGCATCGCGGCTCGTGAAGCCGTCACCAGAGTCGTGGACGGCGGAAACGACCGGTCATTCGGGACGCGTACGGAAGGCTCGATATCGGCGTTCATGCCGTAGGCACGAAACGGTGCCTACGCCATGAAGGCCTTCGACCGGACGTGGTCTTACCGAGCCTTCCGGCCTCAGCCGAACTAGTCCTCGCCCTGGGGCGCCGCGAGTTCGCGGCGGATGTACCACTCGGTGCCGAGGAGGCGCTCGCGCTCGGCGTCGGGAAGGCCGGCGAACATCGCGGGCCCGGCACCGCGCTCCGCCTCCGACTCGTGAGCCTGGAACGCCTGCCACTTGCGGTCCGCCCAGCGCCGTACGTCGAGCGTCGTGGTGACCCGCTCGTCCGGGGTCCCCGGAAGGACCTGACCGGGGTCCGGAGGGGAACCGAACACCCTCTCCCATTCGGCGAGCACGACCGAGCGGGGGATGGTCACCAGGGAGAGCGTCCGTACGGGCCACGGCGCACCGGCGTCCGGATACAACTGCTCGTACGCGGCGGCCTCGACGGCGGCCAGGCTCGCGCGGTGCGCCCGGACGTGGTCCGGGTGCCCGTAACCGCCGTACGCGTCATAGGTGACGACGACGTCCGGCCGGAAGTCGCGGATGTGCCCGACCAGCCGTCCGACCACCTCGTCCAGCGGCGCCGCGACGAACGCCTCGTTCCCGGAGTCGGCGCCCCCGGCGTCCGCGTAGCCGAGCAGCCTGGGGTCCCCGGCTCCGAGGATCGTCAGCGAGCGCCGCAACTCCTCGACGCGGCGCGTCCCCTCCGTCCAGGTGCAGGTCACCACCCCCGTACGAACGCCGGCCTCCGCCGACCGGGCCAGCATCCCGCCCGTCCAGAGGGCCTCGTCATCCGGGTGCGCGTGCACGCACAGCACTCCTCCGTCCGGCACCGGCGCTCCTCTCTCATCGTCGGATCGTGATCGTAGAGGTCCGGAGGGGGGAGCCGCGCTCGACCGGACGGCCCCTCGGCCGGTGGTCCACGGAGACCGGCGCGCACCTACCTCCGGCGGACGGCCGTCGACCGGAGGATCGGGTCGCTAGACCATCGGTGCTATCCGTGCCGCCCACCGGATCGGCAGGCTCGGCACCATGAAGGACGTAGCCGGTCGACAGGCCGCGATCGGGTCGGGTGGACCGCCGCTTCGGCGGCGCGTCGCTCCGGCCGTCGCCCTCTTCCTCCTCGCCCCGGCCATCGGCGAACTGCTGCTCGGCAATCTGCGGGTCGAGGAGACGGTGGCCTTCCTGCCCATGCTCGCTCCGCTGTACGGCGGCGGCGCCCTGCTCATCCGCGAGACGGCGCGGCGGGCCGGGCGTGGACCGGCCACGATGCTGATCCTGGGCGTCGCGTACGGGCTGGTCGAGGAGGGACTGGCCGACCAGATGCTGTTCAACCGGCACTACGCCGGAAACGACGAGATGGGCGCGACCTACATTCCGGCGCTCGGGATGGGCGGCTGGCTGACGGTCGGCGTGCTCACCATGCACGCCGTCTGGAGCACCAACGTCGGGATCGCGCTGGTCGAGGCGCTCGTCCCCGAACGTTCCGAGACACCCTGGCTGGGCCGTACCGGACTGGGGATCACCGCCGCCGTCTTCACGGTCGGCACGGTCGTGACCACCTGGGGCAGCCACCACGACGAGCACTTCTTCGCCGCGCCGCCGCAGTTGCTCGGCACCGCGGCCGTCATCGTCCTGCTCGTGGTCGTGGCCTTCCGTCGACGAGCGGCCGGTCCGCTCCCCGGCACCGCACCTCGACCGGCCGTCGTCGGCTGCGTCGCCTTCGTCGCCTCATACGCCTTCCTGTCCACCGCCGACCTGCCCGGCTGGTGGAGCGTCGCGGCGGCGGTCGCGCTGCTCGCCGCCGCGATCACCGTCGTCGGCCGGTGGTCCCGGCGGCAGAGCTGGAGCCGGATGCACCGGCTCGCCCTGGCCGCCGGCGCGCTCCTCACCTACGCCGTGACGGGTATCGCCATGCGCCCAGAGTCGGGCCCTAAGCGGACCGCCGACTACGTGATGAACGCCGTACTGGCCCTCGGCGCCGTCGTCCTGGTCATCTACGCGATCCGCCGCTCCCGCGCCGCCCGTCAGGCATCCCCGGTCACGGCTCGGCACTGATCCTTCTCCGAACACACACTGTCGCCGCTCGGGTCTCGCTACCATCCGAGCCGAGAAGTGATTGATTAATCACCTTGAGTGAGTATCTGGAGGTGAAGGCGGGATGTTTGCGCCATTTCCGGGTCGGGGAAATCGGCGCAGGGACTACCAGGTCAAGCCCCGGATCTATGCGGCTGCGGGAATTCCGACCTTCCTTCGCGTCGAACTCGTCGGCGCGAACCCGCCTCATGTCGAAGTGCTGAGCCTGCGCGACGGCGCTTACGTCAGCGTCGCGCACGTCGATGCCGGGCAGGTCGTGAAGCTGACCGATCCGTTCCCGGTCGAGTTCGATCCGGCCCGGCTGCTCGGCCGGCGCTTCCCCTGAGTCGCGTCTCCGGCGAGGGGCGGCGCCCGGTGGCCGGGCGCAAGGCTCGGTGAAAGGCGCTCGGCGGCGGGGACGATTCCGGCGTCGTGGGATGAACCAGAGCGGGATCGGGAGACTTTGCCGAGCTTTTCGTACGGTCCGTCGGCCGCTCAGCGGGACGCGGTGGGGCTGGACTGGGACGCCAGGTCGCGGAACGCGGTGTCGAGGGCGGCGATGAGGTGGTCGAAGGTGAGGTCGAGGGATTCGGGGAGTCCGAAGCCGCCGGCCGTTTCAAGGGAGACGAGGCCGTGGCAGACGGTCCGCCACATGCGGATCGCGTGGATCAGGTCCGGGCCCTGCAGTCCGTAGCCGCTGATGGCGGCGGCCGCGACGGCGACGGCCTGGTCGCTCACCATGGTGTACTCCTCGTCGCCGGGCGTCGGGGCCTGCACGCTCGCGGCGTAGCGGCCGGGATGGGCGAGGGCGTAGGTCCGGTAGGCGCGGGACACCGCCCGCAGGCTGTCCCGGCCCGTCAATCCGACGGCCGCCCTGGTCACGCTGTCGGTGAGCTCGCGGATGGCCAGCAGCGCCACGTCTCTCTTGACGGCTTCGAGCCCGTCGACGTGCTTGTACAGGCCGGGGAGGGAGACGCGGCACCGCTGGGCGACCGCCGCGAGGGTGAGCCGGTCCAGGCCGACCTCGTCGGCGACGGCCGCCGCTTCGGCGACGATGCGGTCGGGGGTCAGTCCAACGCGGGGCATGGTCACCGACCGTATCGCCCGAGCGTGATGCCCGCGCCGGTGACGAAGACCAGCAGCAGGATCAGGGCCGGCGCGGCGAGCAGGGCGAGGCCCTGGAGGAGGAACAGGTAGACGACCCCGGAGGCCGCGATGGACACGGCGAGCGCGCCTCCGGCGCAGCGCAGCCAGCGGGGGAGCGCTCCCGACGCGGCCGCCGCCGCGCCGACGACGGCCAGGGCGAGCATCTTGACCCCGTCCAGCCGATCGCCCGCCTGGAACAGCAGGTGCGCGGTGTCCGGCGCGGTCGTACGGGAGAGCGCGAGGCCGAGCACGAACTGGGTCAGGGAGATCGCGGCGGCGACCACACCGGCGATCCCGATGACGCTGCCGACGGCCGCCGAACCGGCGCGGAGCGCGGTCCGGGCGAGCAGGACGGAGATCACCGCCAGGCCCGCCGTCGGCAGGCCCTCGGTGAGGAGGAACTGGGTCGCCACGACGCCCTCGTGCCCGGCGATCGCGGTGACGATCTCGTTCCCGGAGGCGGTGAGCTTCGGGCTGGGCGCGCCGAGGGACAGCCCCGCGACCCAGGACAGGGCGTAGGCCACGCCCGTGACGGCGGGGACGGTGAACAGGCGGGGGCGGACGGGCGCGGTGGCCGAGACGTTCATTGGCGCTCCAACGAGGCAAAGTTAATGCGACTAACTCAAAGTTAGTCGCATTAACTTCTGAGCGCAAGCGATCTCGACCGTTCGGGCTGAGTCGTTTCCTCGACCCTGGATTGACGGGCCGTCACGACCTCTCCGGGCGACCGGCGTGGGATCTGAGGCGGTCGCGCAGTTCGAAGGCGGTCCGCGTCACTTCCAGGTGCGCGCGGCCTCGTACGGCGATCCAGGCGGACGCGAAAGGGTCATGCAGGATTCCCCAGTGCGGGAACTCCCGGCGCAGGCGGGCCAGCCACAACGCCGGGTCGGTCCCGCCCGGGTCTCCTCGTGGGAAGACGGCCTTCTGGTCGACGCGTGTGTCACGCGGGCCCGGGGAGCCGGCGGCCTCCATCGGTCAGCCGTCTTCGGCGTCGCCGACGCGCAGGACCTTCGCGACGAGGTCGGCCGCGTGCGCGATCTCCTCGGCCGCGCACATGTACTCCGTCTCCAGCGGCGCGTCCCGCGTCGGGCCGGTCCAGCACCAGTACCAGTGGAGCGAACGGTCCGCGTGCCCGCACAGGGCCACGTACTGCGAAAGGCGTGCTGCCCTCGGATTCCACGCCATCAGCGCGGCCGCGCCGACCCGTACGGTGAGACCGGATTCGATCAGTGCCGCGGCCAGCTCGTCGAGGCGTGCCTTGATGACCGGAGTATCTCCGGACGTCTCACTGTCCGGCTCTTGTACGACCATGCTCGTACCTTTCGATCAAGGTGATCAGAAGCGACGGATTGCTCGTCGCTTTTCGACGTCGCCTTATCGTTTCGGCCACCTTGAGTAATCGGGTAGTGCGTAATCGCGACCGGTTATAACCTGTCGCCGTGGAAGCGCGGAGCCTGGCGGAAGCCCTTAAATTGATCATGAAAGGCCGCGGGTGGTCTCAGCTGAGACTCGCCCGTGAGCTGGGCGTTTCTCAGGTCTGGGTTTCCCAGGTCTCGCGGGAACAGCGCGATACGGGAATCATGAAGGCAAGTCGCCTTCTGGCCCGCGTAGGCTGGGAGCTGCGCATAACGCCCATAGGGGAGGAAGAGGATCCCGTGAAGCGGAGATCATTCATCGCCGCCGCAGCGTCGGTCACGTTCCTGCCGTCAACAAAAATCGGCCCCTATCAAGATCCGCAATATCTCCGCGCGCTGGCGACGCAACTTCGCACCACCCGGTACGAAATCGGCGGTGTTCCCTTGGTTGCGACCGCTTTACGGCATCTCGGGAAGATCGGGCAATCGATCAATGCGGCTGATCCGGACCTGCAAGTGGCCTCGGCCGGCCTGGCCCGTGCGGCTTCCGTAATCCTTTATGACGCCCGCATGTTCGACAAGTCGGAGAGTGCTGGGAACCTAGCGCTGGTCCTGGCCAAGAGGGCGAATCACCTCGAGGACACGGCCCACGCGTTCGAACTGCTGAGCCAGGTCAGCTCCTATCGAGATGACTATCAGCGGGCGGCCATGTACGCGCAGCGGGGCCTTGGGCTCCCGGAGCTGACAGATGAGTGCAAGGCGCGACTGAGCGTCAGGCTGGGCGTCAGCCTTGCCAAGACGAACATGGGTGGCAGAGAGCGCAGGTCCCGCACCTTGCTTGATGTCGCGCACGGCTATGACGGCTCCTCGCCCGCGACCACAGCGATGATCCTGGGCAGCTCCGGTATCGTCCTGAGTCGCCTCGGCCATCATGAAGAGGGCGAGCGGTACCTCGATGAGGCAGTCCACCGCTTCCAGGGAATCCCGCTTCTCCACGGTCTTTGGTTGGGCGAAAGCGCACATGCGGCGCTGCGAGCGGCCGATCCGAACAGGGCCGCGCACCACATGCAGGCCGTTGCGCGGCTAGGTCCGCTGATCACCTCCTCGCGCTTCGACCAAGAGGTCGATGAGATCCTCGCGGAGTCCGCTCGGTGGGCGAGTGTGCCGGAGATGCGGGACGCACGTGAGCAGTTGAGGGCGATCCAGCCTTCTACGAGGGCCTGACCGGCCGAGATTCGGTCATAACGGTGTGCGTGCCCTCACCGCCGGCCCACCCACACGTCACGGTCTATGGCTGGAGCGCCAGGTCGTGCTGATACCAGGTGCCCGGCTTACCGCCGAGGTCGGCCGGGTCTGCCGGGCCGACCGGGACGAACCCGGCCTTGGTCAGCACCCTCTGGGACGCGGCATTGTCATGGGAGGTGGCCGCTCGCAGTGTGCGCAGTTCATGCTGTCCCACCGCCAGCCGGCACAGTTCCCGGACGGCCGCGGTCGCCACGCCGCGGCCGGCGACGTGCTGCGCGACCCGGTAACCGAGATCGGCAGTGCCGTCCCTGAAGCGGTACAGGTTGAACCGGCCCAGAACCGAGCCGTCCTCGGCGACGAGCACGTAGAAGGCGCCGATGCCGGCCTCTTGCTCAGCCAACAAGGCGCTGTACTGGTCGGCGAACTCGTCGAAGAACTCGTCACCGCGGTCGGAGACCGAGGCGGCGAAGTAGGCGCGGTTCGCCACCTCGAAGGCCAGGACCGCCGGGGCATGGCCGGCATGCAGCCGCTTCAGCTCGGGCACCGCCCGACTCTAGCCGGATGACGCGTTGAGGCCACCTGAGTTTCCGCCGGCGGCAGGCGACCCCCCGGACCAGGGCGCACAACGATCCACGGCTGGAGTACTAGGGCGTGTTTCCCTATACACTCCATCCTTGCATGTCCGGATTGGGGTGGATATGCCCTTTCTGGACGAGTCGAGTGAGGTTGTATGCCGACGCATGAGTGGACGCTGGCCGACGACCGCCCTGGCAGGGGCGGTCCGCGGAAGCGCAGAAAGGCACTCATCGCCGTCCTGGTCCTCTCGGGCGCCATTGCCTTGTTCGTCGTGCTGCGCCTGCTCGTTCCCGGATCGTTCGAGCAGGGCGGGCCAAGGCTCGGCCACCGGACCTACAACGCCAAGGTCGATTGCCAGGCGCAAACCTCGGGAGACTCTGCGACGGTCACGATCGGCGGCACCATCAGCGGTGACTCGCCCCATTTCACGGTGACCGTGGAGGTGCTCGACACCGCGACGAAGCAGCGGCTCGCGGTGCAGACATTTGAGGTCCGCGGCACCACGACGTTCGGTGGTACCACTCCGGCTCAGGCGCCGGTCGGCCCGGCCGGTATCGATTGCCGGATCGCCAAGGTCCTCTGAAGACCGACGCCGGGGTAGTCGTGCCCCCCTCATCAGCACCTGGCCGGCCTCGGCGCCTCCGCCCGCGTCACCGCCGACGCCGACCCGGCCGCCCGCCGACGCGCTAGGACGCTTCCGGGCCCGGTAGCCGCCGACCGCTACCGCTGCGGTATCCGTTAAGGCGATGTCATCACGCTACGGAGGGAGACCCAGGTTCCCCCGGCATGGGGACGCCGCCAGGGGCCCTGTGGGAGTTGAGTGCTGCCGTGGCATTCGACGTACTCACAGGAGGTATCTGATGGACGCACGTGCGAAGGTCCGCTGGCGGACCGTGACCGTGGGGGCGGCCTGCCTGGCCGTGCTGGCGGTGCCGATCACTTCGGCCCGTGCCGCAGGCGGCCGGGCATCGGTCTCGCCGGCCCAGGGGGAGCAACTGCAGCGGTCGCTGGACGCGGTGACGGCCGCGGGGGCGGTGGGGGTGCAGGCCGAAGTGATCGGCACCGACGGCCGGTGGCGAGGCGTCAGTGGGCACGCCCGGCTCGGTGGCGCGCGACCGGTGCCCCGGCAGGGGCGCTTCCGGATCGGGAGCATCACCAAGTCGTTCACCGCGACGGTCCTGCTCCAACTCGCGGCGCAGGGAGAGGTCGGCCTGGACGACCCGGTCGAGCGGTACCTGCCCGGCCTGGTGCCCGACGGGCAGCACATCACGCTGCGGCAACTCCTGAACCACACCTCAGGGATCGCCGATTACCTCGATGACGCCACGACCTATCCGATAGCCGGCCGGGAGTTCCTGGAGAAGGTGCGGTTCCACGCGTTCCCGGCCGAACAGCTCGCCCGCAGCGGCGTCGCGCTTCCGCGGTACTTCCCGCCCGGCAAGGGCTGGCACTATTCGAACACGAACTACGTGCTGGCCGGTCTCATCATCGAGAAGGTCACCGGCCGGTCCTGGCACGAGGAGATCACCCGCCGGATCGTACGGCCGTTGGGGCTGCACGACACGACCGTGCCCAACAGCGACCCCGACCTGCCCGGCCCGCACGCGCACGGATACATGGAGATCGACGGCCGGGCCGTGGACATCACCCGGATGAACCCCTCGATCGCGGGACCCTCGGGCGCGATCACCTCCACCACCGGCGACCTCGATCGGTTCTACGCCGCGCTGCTCGGCGGCCGGCTGCTGCCCGCGACGTGGCTCGCCGAGATGAAGAAGACGGTCCCGATTCCTGACGCCGGCCCGGCCGGCGAGGCGGACGGGCTGGGCCTGGACCGCATGCGACTTCGTTGCGGTGTCACGGTCTGGGGCTACGACGGAGGCATCGTCGGCTACGGCAGCAAGAGCCTGCACACCGCCGACGGGCATCGGGGCATCACCCTGTCCGTGACCCTGCGCGACCTCTCCGACCCCCACACCACGCAGATCCTGGACGCGATCCAGAAGACGGTCGACACCGCCTTCTGCGGCACCCCCTGAAGACCTTCCGAACGGCACCCGCCGATGCCTGGGCCGTCACCGCTCGGTGGCGATGCCCCGGGCAGGTGCGCTCACCAGCCGACGGCACTGCCGTCTTTCCTGAGGTCGGAGGCGGCCCGGTAGACGCCGTCGACCGGCGACGGCGAGGCACCTCCGGTCGCCACCCGCTCAGCGGCCTGCGCCTGGGACTGGCTCTGGGTCTGTTCCTGGGATTGGGTCTGAGTCTGTTCGCTCCGGTCGCCGGCGATCTCCCGGTCGAACACGATCGCCTGGAATCCGCCCATGGCGCTGCCGACCGACTTCGTGACGTGATGGCCCATCGCGGAGAGCTGCCGTCCCACCAGGTTGAACAGCTCGGGTTCGAGCTGGAGGACATCGGTCTTCTGGTCATGGCTGAACCGCGCCGCGTCGGCGGCGGCCTGCGGGTTCATCCCCAGATCGACCATGTTGATGATCTCGGTGGCCTGCGCCTGGGCCTGTTCGCTGCCGCCCACGTTTCCGAACGCCATGACGGGATGGCCATTCTGCATCACGAAAGCGGGGATGAGCGTATGGAACGGGCGCTTACGGGGAGCGACGACATTCGGCGACGATGGGTTCAGCGAGAACTGTGACCCACGGTTCTGAAGAGGGAACCCATAGCCGGGAACCGTTACCCCCGACCCGAACAGTTCAAAGAGACTGTAGATGAAGGAGACCATGTTGCCCCACCGGTCGGCCACCGCAAGATACACGGTTCCTGAATCAATCGACGCCTTGACGCGCGGCGGCGTGGCCCGGCGTGGGTTTATCTTCTTGCACTGAGCTATCGCATACTCCGTCGAAAGAAGTCGACCGAGCGGGACCGAGGTGAATCTCGGGTCGCCGTTGTAGGTGTTGAGGTCGTCGTAGGCGAGCTTCTTGGCTTCGACCAGCAGGTGCCAGAACTCCGGTGAGCGCGGCCCGAGGTCGGCGAGATTCAGGCCGAGGACGGGGTCGCACTGCTGAAGGATGTTGAGCATCTCCAAGGCGGCGAAGCCCTGGGTGTTCGGCGGCATCTCGTACACGTCGTAGCCGTGGTAGTTGATGCTGATGGGCTCGACCCATTCGGCGTGGAACTTCGCGAGATCCGCCGGCGTCATCGCTCCGTTCAGCTTCTTGATCTCGGCTACGATGGCGTCCGCGATCTCGCCGGTGTAGAAGGCGTCACGGCCCTTCCTCTGCAGGACCCGGAGGGCATGTGCGAGGTCCGGATTGCGGAAGATGCTGTACAGCGGTGGAGCCTTGCCGTCGCGGAGGAACACCCGTATCGAGTCGGCGTCGGTCTTCAGGACATCCACGCCCTCCTCCCAGTCGCTGTGGATCTGCTCGGTGATTCCGAAGCCCTCTTCGGCGAGCGTCACGGCGGGTTCCAGGACGACGTCGAAGCCCCGGGTGCCGAACCGCTCGAGCAACCGATGCCAGCCTTCGACGGCGCCGGGCACGCTGATGCTGTCGGCACCGCGTTCTGGCATCCCGGTCTTCTCATCGAAGCCGCGGGCGTGGAAATAGTCGAGATCCCAGGCTTCGGGAGACCAGCCACTGGAGTTCAGCCCGAACAGCTTCCGGTCCTTCGCCGAATAGTAGATGGCGAACAGATCGCCGCCCAGACCCGCGCTCTCAGGCTCGACCAAGCCGAGAACCGCCGCGGTCGCCACTGCCGCATCCACGGCGTTCCCGCCCTTCTGCAGAATTCGCAGGCCCGCCTGCGCGGCAATGGGCTGGCTGGTCGCGACGGCGCCGTGCCGCGCGACGACCTCTGATCGAGTCTGCTTCGGCCAATTGCTCGCGCGGTCTCCGCGCACGGCCGTGATCCTGGCCCCGGGGTTGGGAATCGAATCGGTCGGCCGGCCGAACGGCGTCGGGCTCGGACCTCCGGCGCCGACGGTGGGCCGCGTCGCGACCGACGCACTCGCCACGTCCGTATTCGCCGTAGCTCCCAGTGCCGCCAGCCCCATCGCGGCGCCGCCTACTTTCAGAAACGAGCGGCGTGAGGTTTCACCGGTTGAGCTCTCGGACATAGGCGTCCTTCCGGGTGGCGCTGAACGAGATCAGGCTGGACGGCTTGTCGCTGGACGATAGCCGAGGCGCCGTCTTCCTCCGGTTGGCCGTGAGCGATGACAAGGATTCCTTGGCGCGGATCTTGGAGTCCCTATAACCCAACGACGAAAAAAGCCGCATACGACGAACTGCCAGCGAATTAACGACTCAGGACGCCGGCGCCGCGTCCCTCGGCCGGATCATCGAGAGGGCCCGAGCTCATGCGGGACCCGGGAGTCGCCGCGGGCGAGCTCCCGACGCTCGTCGCGGGCGGACATGGTCTCCTGTCGACCGCGCACGACTACCAGCGCTTCGTACAGTTGCTCGCGCGCGGAGGCGAACCGGACGGGGAGCGGGTGTGGCTGCGGCAGGCTAATTACCGATGAGGGCGGAATAGGCAACGTTGCCGATATCTCGACAGCCTGTGGTGACGGTAAAGTCGCCACCCAGACCGATCTATGAGAAGTCGAGGTGGCCAAGTGGTTTCCGTCAGCCGAAAGTCGATCAAGCGCGCCGGTATCATCGCCGGAGCGGCCGCACTGTTCATGTCCCTCATTCCAGGGCAGGCATTCGCAATCAGCCAGGTTCCGTGCAATAGTTCTGATTACTTGCAGATCTGGTTCCATGACGGCTCGGGATCGGCCACGGCGTGCTACGCGAATGCGGGACTCACCTACATTTGGGGCAACAACACGGTCTGGATCGACAAGGTGTCCACCGGCAATAACAACGTGGTAATCCACGACGACAACGGAACCGACGTGTACATCTCGAGAAACAACATTGTCACCTACCCGAACCGTCCGGTGGCGACGACCCACCTGAATATTCTCTAAGGTGATCTCCGCGGCTTTCGCGCGCTCTTGCCATGCTCGAAGTGTGTGAGCATGGCAAGAACGCGGCTCTAGCTCCAGATCGTACATATCGGGGTGGCTGTTATGCGGTCGCCGAGGTCGTACACCTGTCGTCCGGTGTGCAGCACGAGTCCACGGATGAAACGGTCTCCCAGCTCATCTCGCAGCCAGGCGAGATGGCGGCCCGAGTCGCGGTTCGGTCCGGTGGATGCCTTGATCTCGATTCCGATGACACGATGCCCGGCCAGCTCGATGAGGATGTCGATCTCGCGCCGGCCTCCCTCTTGACGCAGATGGTGGAGTCGGGGCTGACAGCCCGATGATGCCGCTTTCATGCATCGGTGGCTCCCGCTTTCATGCAATGATCAGTCCCGCTTTCATGCATGCCTGACTCCCGCTTTTATGCAACCGCTAGTACCGCCTTTGTGCAGTCTTGAGCCGTCCCGCCGCCGGCGTTCGGGGGCGGGACGGCTCTTGACACCGCTCAGGCCGGGCGGGGTCTGTGGTCGGTGGTGCCGCAGTCGAGTTGGCCGGCGATGGCTGCCTCGCCGCCTACGGCGGAGAGGGCCTCCAGGCGGATGTAGCGGGCCGTCGCGGGCCGGAAGCGTACGTGTTTCAGGGCGTGGTCGGGGGCCCAGGTGCCGTTCGCGACCTGCTTGAAGGTCGTGCCGTTGATGCTCACCGAGATGCGGTACGCCGTGATGTTGCCGGTGGTGACGAACGCGTCGAACGAGTACGGCGTCACCGTGTCCTGCCGGGGCAGGTAGGTGAACGTGTCGAGGCCGGAGTAGCGCCGTCCCAGGTCGAGGGTGACCGCCTGCGGGAGCGGGCCCGTGGACGTCCACAGGGACTGGTCGGCCTCGCCGTTCCAGCCGTAGTCGCTGTGTCCGTCGATCGCCTTGGCTGCGTCGGCCCACTGGCCGCAGTCCAGCTTCGCCGGATTGAACGAGAACTGGTCCTGGTCGGGGTCCACCCACTCGGCGTATGGAAGGTACCCATGGTCAGCTTCTTGGCCGTGAACGGTCGGGCTTGCGGCCCGGGTGTTCACGCCTTGTTGCGCTCCCCGTCGCGGCTGGGTGTCGTGCCGGGGTCGCATCTCCCCTCGCCCTGGTGTCGGGGGCAGGGACGGGCATGTTGACGAATGCCCACGCCACGCACGCCCGTTTCCGGATGTTCATGGCGGCGATGACGTCGGCCGGGCCAGCGAACCCACACCGACGACAACAAAAGGTATCCCGGCTGGGCCGGTTGGCCCGCTCGGTGTGCCCGCACCAGGGCACGGGACACCGCTGGGAGGTATAGGCCGGATCCACCTCTAAGAACGGCACCCCGGCCCGCAGGGCCTTGTACTGGAGGAAGGTGCCGAGCTGATGGAACGGCCAAGAGGAGTGTGTGGCCCGCTGGTGCCGCCTGAGCCGTACCCGGTCGCGTATCCCGCTCAATTCCTCGAGCGCGATACCGCGTCCGGTGCGTCGGGCATCGGCCACGATCCTCTTACTGATCTTGTGGTTCTCATTCGCGGCGTGCCGCGCCTCCCGCTGTGCGCGGCGGGCCAGACGGCGGGCGGCCGACCGGCTCCCCGCGGCTTTCTTGGCCTGCAGTTCAGCGCGCAGCCGGGCCTGGCGCCTGCGATACCGGACAAGGGCCTTGCCCTGATGATTGTCCCCATCGGATGTGGTGGCCAGGTTCACGATCCCCCGATCCACTCCGACCCAATCAGCGGGCTCGACCTGCGGGTCCGCGTCGACCTCACAGGTCGCGATGAGAAAGAACATCCCGTCGCGGTGCACTAGGTCGGTCTCGCCTTTGCGGTGGGCCGCCAGGAACTTGAGCTGCCCGGCCT
Organism: Actinoallomurus sp. NPDC052308; assembly: GCF_040679195.1. Lineage (NCBI taxonomy): Bacteria > Bacillati > Actinomycetota > Actinomycetes > Streptosporangiales > Thermomonosporaceae > Actinoallomurus > Actinoallomurus sp. NPDC052308. The sequence goes on from NZ_JBFAUM010000049.1 coordinate 29,578, forward strand.
CACCGGTAAAAGCCATGCCTCGGAGGCGGCCCTGGACGGTCCAGATCGAGATGGCCCGGGCGTCCATCTGCCAGGACAGGCATCGGTCATCGAACGGCTGGGCCGCATCCGCCCGTAAGGTGATGGGTTTGGATTCAGCTTTGCGGCGCCGCCGTGACTGCTCACCGCCCAGCAGGCCCGCCTCGATATGGGCGTGCAGCGCGGTGTAGGCGTCGGCGACCTTACGGATCACATGTAACGCGGGCTGAGCCGACAACCCCCGCGCCTTCAAATCCGCGTACACGATCTTTTGTAGCTTCTGCCGGGCGAACACGCCGTGGGCGAACGCGACCGCCGACACCTCATTCGCCGCACTGTTGCACAAGCGCAGGGTCGCCGCGAGCGCCGCCGCCTGCTCAGGCGTCGGCAGCAGCTTCACCTGCACCACCAGCTTCATGACTTATAACCTTACCATTAGATAACGTTACCGTTGCTATCGGATGCCTTTGGCCTTCATCTTCCGGTACCGGTTGCCGCGGTGGGCGAGGGGCGCGGCGGCGGCTCCGGTGGCGGTCAGGGGGAGGGCCGCGGCTCCGGCGGCCGTGGCGGTCGCGGCGAGGAAGGCGCGTCTGCTCGGCGAAGAGGTCATCGATGAAGCCCCTTTCGGGGTCCGGGGGGGGGGGGGGGGGGGCCCCCCCCCCCCCCGGGGGGGGGGGGCGGGGGGGCGGGGGGGGCGGGGGGGCGGCGCGCACCCCCCCCCCCGAGGGGCGGCGGGGGC
>NZ_JBFAUM010000050.1:0-23231 GCF_040679195.1 Actinoallomurus sp. NPDC052308
ACCCCGGGCGAACGCCGCCCGCCACCTGCGCACCGTCGCCACCGAGACCCCCAGATCCCGCGCGACCTGCGCGTTACTGGCTCCAGGCTCGGCACACGCCAGCACGATCCTGGCTCGGATGGCCACCCTGGAGGACTCCACCGACACACCGGCCAGCCGGGCACGCTCGGCCTCGGTCAGCTCGATCTCGACCGCAGACGGACCTGGAGACGACATACCAACAGGATACAAACTTAGCCGACGAATTTCAGGCGCAGCACACTAGTGCGGTGACCACATACGTTCGCCGGGTGTGACACGCCGGCCTGGCCCTTCGGGCCTGCTCCTCGCGATCCGAGGCTGTCACCTGAGCAGGAACAAATCCCTGCTCAGGTGACAGCCTCGAAGATGAACCCATCCCGGCGAGTGGGAGCCCCTAGAAGTGATCGGAGCGGGTGTCGATAGGCGGCGGTGTCAGTGCAGGGCGCTGCCGGCTAGCCACCGGTTCCAGGAGGTCGTCCAGTACTTCCAGTCGTCGGCGTAGGGCTCGTCGGCGAACGGGCGGGTCGTGCCGGTCACGTCGACGATGTCGCCGCGCTGGGAGATGTCGTAGAAGTACTTGGCGCCTTCGGGGCTCGTGCGGACGCAGCCGTGGCTCTCGTTCTGCACGCCGAGGTACTGGTACTCACCGACGCTCTGGTGCACGTACTCCCCGCCCACGGTGATCCGCACCGCCAGGTGGACCTTCTCCTGGTAGTCATCGCAGCCGGGCCGGCCGTGACACGTCGCCGTCATGGTCACGACCTGGGCCTTCTCCCTCGTAAGGTGGATCCCGTTGGTCGTGATGGTGGAGCGCAGGTCGCCCTTCCCGGTGCTGATCGGGAATTTGTGCACCGTGCCGTCGTGGTTCACCGTCATGTAGTGGGTCTTGGCGTCCGCCACGGTGACGTTGGAGTCGCCGATGCTGAAGGACCGGGAGACGTCACGGACTCCGTAGGTGTCGCGGGCGGCCCGCACACCGGCCAGGTGCGCGGTGAAGGAGATCTTCTGGTGGGCGTGCCAGTACTTCCTGGTCCGGTACACCACCCGCCGGTCCGTGACCCAGCTCCAGGCGCCTTCGTCGCCCTTGCCGCTCTTGACCTCCAACGCCTTCTCGACATTCGCCCGATTGGCGACCGGGCCGGTGAAATCGACGATGATCGGCATCCCGACACCGACCTTCTCCCCCGGCATCGGCGTCACGTCCGCGATCCCGAGGGTCTGCTTGGCCGTGGCCGTACGGAACACACCGGTGACCGTGGTGACCTTGCCCCTTTGGTTCTTCGCCGTGGCGGTCACCTTGTAGGACATGCCGGGCTTCAAAGTCCAGGTGGATTTCCAGGAGGTGCGGTCGGCGTTGAACGCGCCGGCGACGCCGGTGACCGTCTCCAGCGTGCCGCCGGACACGGTGACCGTGACGCCCTGGTCCGGGCGGACACCGTTGCCCGCGGCACTGATCCGCACCGTCGCGTCCGGCGCGGAGGTGCCATTACGGCCGTTGGTGTCGGCCGCGCCGACCGAACAACCCGCCACGGCGACCAAGGCCACCGCCGCAGCCAGATGAGTGAGCTTCATTCGAGGGGACTCCAGGGTGTGCTACGAACTCAAGTAGAAGGTCAGGGGCGTTCAGAGCCAGGCGGTCTGAGCCGGCCGCCGGCAAGAGCCCGGACTCCGGCTCGCCGGGCGCGGGCGGTCGTCCCGTACCCGGCGAGCGTCGGCTCAGGGGGCGGTGTCGGTCCATGTGGCCGTAAGGAGCGCGCGGTAGTTCAGGATCGTGCCCGGGCGCGCCGACTCCACCGCCAGATCGGATGGGAGACGGGACACCGCCCGCCCGGTCGCCGGTCGGACCAGCACCGTCTCCTCGGCGAGGAGGGCGCCCGTCGCGGGATCGACGACGATGCGGTCCTCCGTCGACGGTTGGTCGCTCGGAGCACCGTCGCCGAGGGCGACGGCCACGCCCGGGCGGCCGAGCGGGTCCGTCGTGCGGCCCACGCTCCGGACGCCGGGAAGCTCGGCCAGTATCCGGTACGCCGCGGCTCGTACCTTTGCTGAGGCCGGTTCGGACAGGAGGACGTCGTACGCGCTGGAGAAAAGCCACTCGGTGGGGGAGCTATCCCCTTCGGAGTCGTTCTTCCTCTTCATGAAGTACGTACGGAGCTGGGCAGGATCATCCGGTAGCCGCTGTACGTCCTGGACGGAGCCGGCGGTGAAGGTCAACTGGACAGGTAGCCGTTCGGTCTTCCACCGCGAGGCGCCACTCGTCCAAGGGGTGAACGGCGGGGGGAAGGTCCATCGCGTGGGTGATCCGGCCCTCCGCCATGCGGCCCGGTCGGCCTCGCCCTGGGGACGCGCGCCGAGCTCGCGGGTGGCCTGCCAGGACGGCCGCCGCCCGATCCCGACCCACTGCTTCAGCAGCATCCGGCTCTCGATGACGTAGCGGTCGGACGGCCGTCCGACGACCACGGCAGTGCCCTGTTGCTCGCTGGTCAGCCAGTAGCCGCCGCTCGTCACGGGCGCCTTCGCGGTCGAACTCGCGGCGCTGAGGAGGATCTCCTGGGCGGAGAGCTGGACGGGCCGGGACGAGCGGGGCGGGACCGGAGCGTCCGAGTCGCCGGTGACGGTGGCCGCGACCGCCACGGCGGCGGCCGTACCGGCGGCGGCGAGGCCGACCGCGAACCACCGGCGGCCTGGCCGGGACGTACGGCGGCGAGGTCCGGTGATGTCCTTCTTCAGGCGGCGCAGCGCCTGTTCGGTGGTCCGGGGCGACGGGGGAGGCGGCTCGCGAAGCAGCCCGCGGACCAGGTCCACCTCGTTCATGACGACGACTCCTCGTTGATCAGTGTGGGGTCGACCCCGCCCAGCGCCTCACGCAGTTTTCTTCGAGCCCGGTTCAGCCGTGACGCCACGGTGCCGTACTTCAGGCCGAGCGCCTGTGCCACCTGCTCGTAAGTGAAGTCGGCGAGCGCCACGAGCAGGAGCACATCCCGGTCGCCGGCGGACAGCCCGGCCAGCGCCTCCGCGAGTTCGGCCCCCACACGACCCGCGGTCACCCGCGCGGTGACCCGATCGTCGTGGCCGTACGTCACATCGTCCGCGGGTGTCCTGGCGAGCGCCCGGTAGAACCGCTTCTCCGCCCGCCGGTGCAAGCCGATCAGGTTCGTCGCGATGCCGTACAGCCACGGCTGTACGGCGCCGCGTTCGGGATCGAACCGTTCGCGCCGGCGGAACGCCGCGAGGAACGTCTCGGCGGCGATGTCGTCCGCGGCGTCCGGACCGAGCCGGCGGGTCACGTAACGATGGATCTCGGCGAAGTGCCGATGGAAGATCTCGGCGAACAACTCAGGCTCATGCCACGACTCTGCGATCACCGCCGCGTCGCCGAGCGGGGCCGCCGCGGCATCCGGTGCGTGGCTCACGTTCATGTGAGGTCCTCTGATGGGGGATGGTTCGCCTTGTTCTCAACCGGAAGCCGGGCGACCCTTCACGCCATCGGGGCCCCGCCCGCCTGGCGCGCGGGGCCCTCTTCATCGACAGGAGTTGCGGGATCGGTCCGGGAGGGCATTTATGAATCACAGCGCGGTTTCGGCAAGCCATCCATGCGGGAAATGGCCAGGGCGGTGCAGCGGGCCCGCCGGGCGCGTTCGATCAGCTGGTATGTGAGTTTCCGCTCCGTACGGCCCGTCTGCCTGGCCTGTTCCGTTCGGGATGGGTCAGGTTAAGTTGAGCCGGTCGGCGACCTGGCGTGTGGACGGACGGGTCAGGTGGTCGACGATGCGCCCGTCGGACAGGAACAGCACCGAATCGGCGCGGGCCGCCGCCGCGGGGTCGTGGGTGACCATCACGATGGTCTGCCCGGAGTCGTCGACGAGCGAGCGCAGCAGGCCGAGCACCGTGCGCGCGGAGCGGGAGTCCAGCGCGCCGGTCGGCTCGTCGGCGAACAACACCGATGGCCGCGTGATCATGGCACGGGCGATCGCGACGCGCTGCTGCTGACCGCCGGAAAGTTCGCGCGGTCGGTGCCGCAATCGCTCGCCGAGGCCGACCTCGCCGAGGATCGCACGCACCTCCTTCGTGGATACCTTGCGGCCCGCCAGCCGCAGCGGCAGCGCGACGTTCTGCTCGGCGGTCAACGAGCCGACGAGGTTGAAGCTTTGGAACACAAACCCGATTTCCTTACGCCGCAACGCGGTGAGCTCGCGCTCGGAGGCGGCGGTCAGCTCGCGGTCGCCGAGCAGCACCTGGCCGCTGGTGGGACGCTCGAGGCCGGCGGCGCAGTGCAGGAGCGTGGACTTGCCCGAGCCGGATGGTCCCATCACGGCAGTCCACGTGCCCCGCGCGAAACCGATACCGACGCCGTCGAGAGCGCGGACGCGTGCCTGTCTGCTGCCGTATTCCCGGACCACGTCACGGAGTTCGACTGCGGCGTCCACGTGTGTTTCGGTCGTGATCATCGAATGTTCCTTCGTCTTCTGCCCGGTAGTGAGAAGCTACGGAACTGATCGGGCTCGGGACGTCACCTCGCGGTGGGCACTTGGTGTAGCTCGCGCAGGGGACACGACGAAGGCTCGTCGTGGATAGTCGCCGCCGGAGCGTTCACGTCCACGGACGTGGTGTATGAGTTTCCGCTGATCGCTGGCTGCCGTCGTCCCGATCAATGCGGCATCGGCGGGCAGGTACAGCCCTGTTCGGTGGGGCTCTTGTCGGCGACCCGGTGCGCGCTAAAGCACGCCCGCCTCGCGCCCGAGCGTGGGTCGGTGAACGCGCCGGTGATCACGACCGACCTGCCCTTCAGCGGCGAGTCGCCCGCGGCCGCGGCGTCGACCGGCCGGTCCTCATCCAGGACGTCGAGGTCCACGCCGCGCTCACGCAGCATGGCGATCTCCTCCGCAGCCGGCCGGAGCGGGTGCCGGCCTCATGCACTTACCGACTTCCGCTGCTCGGTGCGGAAGGCTACGAGGCGGCCTAGAACCAACGCGCCACCCACGCTCGTGCGAGTGGCGACCGCACCCTCGGCCGATGCCCAGCCAACGACCACCGGTCCGAACAGGGAAACCGACCGCCGCGACATGGCGGACGGATCGGCCTCATCCTGGCCCCACCACGAACACCACGGCTCCGCCCGGGCGAGCGAAACACCAGGTCAGGACTGGTAGGGCGCCTGGGACTCGAACCCAGAACCTATGGATTAAAAGTCCACAGCTCTGCCATTGAGCTAACGCCCCGCTGCTCCATGAGCGTACCGGAGGCACCGTACACCCCGCGCGCCGAATACTCGCGGGTGGAGGACCTCCGCGACGACGGGATGGCAAGGTGGCCGTGACCCTCCGATGATCCGACGAGGAGCCCCCATGACCGCCGCCGTCGGCCTGCTCGCCGTCACGCTCTGACCGACCGTCCGGTGCGACCGGCGAACGGATCCGGGCGGCCCTGAGCCCGCCCGGAAGCGCGTGCGACGGCTCGGCCGCGAAGCCGTGCGCACGCAGCTCCTCGGCGTGCCGCCCGAAGGCCGGTCGCCGAAGCCCGCCCGCGTCACCGCCGGTGGGAGCGGACGCCGAAGCGTGCACCCGCGGGAACGCGGTCAGGCGGCCCGGAAGCCGGCTCAGCCCATCGCCGAGAGCAGACATTCCCGCAAGGGAGCGCAGGTGAAACCCGGCGCGGCGTTCCCGTGATCAGGCCATATGCCGCAATTTGCCGGATCTTGGCAGCAGGGGCCGGTCAGCGGTAGGCGGACAGGCCTGTGATCGCCTCACCGAGCACCAGCGTGTGCACCTCCTGGGTGCCCTCGTACGTCAGCACGGACTCGAGGTTGGTCATGTGCCGGATCACCGGGTACTCCAGCGTGACGCCGTTCGCGCCGAGGATCGAGCGGGCCTGGCGGGCGACGTCGAGCGCGGCCCGTACGTTGGCGAGCTTGCCGAACGACACCTGCTGCGGCGTGACCGTCCCGGCCTCCTTGAGCCGCCCGATGTGCAGGGCGACCAGCCCGGCCTGGCCCAGCGCCACCTCCATCCAGGCGAGCTTCTCCTGGGTGAGCTGGAACCCGCCGATCGGCCTGCCGAACTGCTCACGCGTACGGGCGTACTCGACGGCCGTCTCGTAGCAGGAACGGCCGGCCCCGAGCGCGCCCCAGATGATGCCGTACCGCGCCTCCGACAGGCAGCCGAGCGGGCCCCTGAGCCCCCTGACACCGGGCAGCATCGCGTCTTCCGGCAGGCGTACGTCGTCGAGGGTCAGCTCCGAGGTCACGGACGCGCGCAGCGACAGCTTCTTGTGCACGTCCCGGGTCGTGAACCCCGGGGTGCCGCGCGGCACCAGGAACCCGCGGACGCCGTCGTCCGTACGGGCCCAGACGACGGCCACGTCCGCGATCGAGCCGTTCGTGATCCACATCTTGGATCCGTTGAGGATCCAGTCGGAGCCTTCGCGCTTGGCGTGGGTGCGCATGTTCGCCGGGTCGGAGCCGTGGTCCGGCTCGGTCAGGCCGAAGCAGCCGATCGCGCGGCCCGCGGCCATGCGGGGCAGCCACTCCTGCTTCTGCTCCTCCGAGCCGTACTTGTGGATCGCCGACATGGCCAGCGAACCCTGGACGGACACGAAGCTGCGCAGCCCCGAGTCGGCGGCCTCCAGCTCCCGGCAGGCGACCCCGTACGCGACCGCGCCCGCTCCCGGGCAGCCGTACCCCGACAGGTGCATCCCCAGGAACCCCAGCTCCCCCAGCTCGGGCGCGAGCTCGGCCGCCGGGAAGACGCCCTCCTCGAACCAGTCGGCGACGTGCGGCTCGATCCGGTCGGCGGCGTACCGCCGGGCCGTGTCGCGGACCAGGCGCTCCTCGTCGGTGAGCTGATCGTCGACCCGCAGCAGATCCATCGGTCCTCCCAGGGGGCTCACGGACACCGAGAGAGCGGAGGGGGCGCCCCGCAGGCACACAGCGTACGTCGAGGCGCCGATCCGGCGCTCAGGGGGCTCTCAGGGGCGCGTCAGGGCAAGCCCCCATGGCGATCGCACCCCGCTGCGGGCACGATCGAGACATGAACGAGAACACCCCCCACACCGGTCCCGACGACGCCCCGCGCCGTCTCACCCGCACCCGCGACGGGCGCATGATCACCGGAGTCTGCTCCGGCGCCGGCGCCTACTTCGGCGTCGACCCGACGATCGTACGGATCGTGCTGGCCGTCCTCACCGTCCTGACCAGCGGCGCCGGCATCCTGCTGTACGTCGCGGGCACGCTGATCATCCCCGAGGAGGGCAAGGAGACGTCGATCGCCCAGGACCTGATCAACAAGCAGACCAAGGGCGTCTGACGGCCCTCGGGTCAGGCCGCGGCGCTCATCGCGCGCTCCTGGTTCGACGCGATCACCTCTCCCCGGATCCGCGTCCACGACATCGCGAGCATCGTGGCGGCCGACAGGCCGGCGATCCCCGCGAGGGCGACGACGGGCTCGGGGCCCAGCACCTGGGCCAGCGCCCCACCGATCAGGATGCCGACGCCCTGGCTGGCCAGGATGCCCGACTGCGCCAGCCCGAACGCCTGACCGCGCCCGTCGGGCGGCACGGCGGCGACGTACGCGGCGTTCGCCGCCAGCTGGTAGGCGCTGCCCACTCCGGACAGCGCCAGCAGCACGATCACGGCCCACAGCGGCGGCCGCAGGGCGGTCCCCAGCAGCGGCGCGCAGGACAGCATCGCCATCCAGCCCATGAACCGCAGACGGTCGTCGGGACGGACGAACCGGCTGTACGCCAGCGAGCCGAGCACCATGCCGCAGGGCATCGCCGACATCAGCAGACCCACGAACACCGGACCCGCGCCGAACGTCTTGGCGTACGGCGCGGCGAGCCCCTCCGGCAGCACGTAGAACCCGCAGAGCCACGCGAAGCACACCAGGGGCCGCAGCGTACGGTCCCGGAACACCAGCCGCGCGCCCTCGCGCGTGATCGTCCACAGCGACGGGCGCTTGCGGCTCTCCCGGCGCGGCGCCGGCCGCGCCCGTACGCCGGTCAGCAGGATGACGGCGGAGATCGCGAACGTGGCGGCGTCGACCGCGAGCGCCTGGTGCGCCCCGACCGCGAAGATGACCGCCCCGCCGACCAGGAAGCCCAGCATCTGGGTGAACTGGTGGGTGATGTTGTTGATCGCCGAGCCGACGACGTACATGTCGCCGGGCAGCACCTCGGTCAGCAGCGCGGCCCGCGCGGCGGTGAACGGGGCGCCCAGGAGAACGGTCCAGAAGATCAGGAAGCACAGCACCGCGAAAGGCGTGTGGTGCAGTGCCATCAGCGCCACGATGCCCGTACGGGCGACGTCGCACACGATCATGACGCGGCGGCGCGGGATCAGGTCGGCCAGCACCGAGAGCACCGGGCCGCCCATGATCGACGGGAGGTAGGTCAGGGCGTACGCGACGGCGGTTCGCAACGCCGAATGGGTGTTGTTGTAGACGAGCACCGCGAGTGCGATCTGAGCGAGCTGGTCGCCGACGTACGAGAGCGTCTGAGCCAGCCAGATCGAGCGGAACTCACCGACGCCGAAAACCTCGTGATAGGTGACCTGACGATCGAAGGGCCGTCGATGTCTTCCCACGCGCGCTCCCCTGCCGGTGAACGTCGTCCGGTCGCACTGGCCAAGCGGCCGGTCGGTCTGCCCGGCATTATCTCACGCTGTGTTCAGGTCAGGTGACCCAACGTGCGCAATCGGGATCACCAGCCGAGTTCGTGCAATCGCTCATCGTCGATCCCGAAGTGGTGCGCGATCTCGTGCACCACCGTCGTCCGCACCTCTTTCACCAGGTCATCCCGCGTACGACAGATCGCCTGCAACGGCCGCCGATAGAGCGTGATGCGGTCCGGAAGGTAGCCGGCGTACGTGTCACCGCGTTCGGTCAGCGGCACGCCCTCGTACAGCCCGAGAAGTCCCGGCTCCGGCGCGAAGTCCTCGACCAGCACCACGACGTTCCTCATCAGGTCGGTCAGGTCGGGCGGGATCGTGTCGAGCGCCTCGGCCACCAGGTCCTCGAACTCTTCACGCGTTACCTCCATCACGTCGCCATTGTGCGTGGATCCTGGCTGTCGTGAGCATACGTACCAACGTGTTGACCCGAGCATGGAACGAACTGCGGCGGTTCATCGCGCGACCCCGGGTACGCCTCACCGGACGCGTCGCGGCGGTGATCGCGGTCGGTCTCGTCGCCGGCTGGATCGGCCTCCTGGCCGGTGGCCACGCCCAGACCGACGTCGGACCCGCCGACGTGAACTTCGCCCTCCACCCTTCGACGTCCGGCGGCACCGTGATCGACATCCCGCCGCTCGGCACCCTTCGCCTGGACAGCCACGCCGGTCCCGTACGGATCGAGGCCCAGGTCACCAGGCTCCGTCCCGACCGCGCCCGCGACCTCATCGAGAACCCCTCCGCGTTCGACCGTCTCTCCGACACGATCGGCGGAGACGTGCGGCACGCGTTCATCGTCATGGCGGTCAAGGCGACCGCCGCCGCCCTCGCCTGCGCCGCCCTCGCCGGATTCCTGATCTTCCGCAACTGGCGCCGTACGGTGTGGACGACCGTCAGCGCGTTCAACGGCCTGATCATCATCGGCCTCATCGGCAGCCTGACGTTCAACCCCGAGTCGGTCGCCGAGCCCCGCTTCACCGGCATCCTCGCCAGCGCCCCGCAAGTCGTTGGCGACGCCAAGACGATCGTGTCGCGCATCGGGGCCTACCGGGAGCAACTGGCCCGGCTCGTCGGCAACATGTCCCGCCTGTACGACGTGACGTCCACACTCCCGACGTACGAGCCGGACCCCACCACCATCCGCGTCCTACACGTCTCGGACATCCACCTGAACCCGGTCGCCTGGAACGTCATCCGCCAGGTCGTCAACCAGTTCCACATCCAGGTCGTCATCGACACCGGCGACCTGACCGACCACGGGACCAAGGCCGAGGACAAGTTCGCGAACAGCATCAGCAAGCTCAAGATCCCGTACGTCTTCATCCGCGGCAACCACGACTCCACCGAGAACGAGAAGGCCGTACGCCGCCAGAAGAACGCCGTCGTCCTCGACGACCGGATCGCCGACGTCGGCGGCCTGCGGATCTTCGGCACCCCGGACCCGAGGTTCACCCCCGACAAGACGACACGCGACGACAACGTCAACGGGCCGCAGATGCTCGCGTACGGGCAGACCGCCGTCCAGCGGCTGCGCGCCCTCGGCAAGACCCCCGACATCGTCCTCGCCCACGATCCGAACGAGGGCACGGCGTTCGACGGCACCGCCCCGCTCATCCTGTCCGGCCACCTCCACCGGCGGTCGACGCGGCTCCTGTCCGGCGGCAGCCGGCTGTTCGTCCAGGGTTCGACCGGCGGGGCCGGCATGCGCGGCCTGGAGCACGAACAGCCCACCCCGATCGAGATGTCGGTCCTGTACTTCAACCGGGCCAGCCACCGGCTCCAGGGCTGGGACGACATCCAACTGGGTGGTCTAGGTCTCACCTCCGCCCAGATCGAACGCACCCTGGAGCCCAAACCGGACCGCCCGATAAGCCCGCCACCTGCACAGACGCCGTCCGCGACGCCGCTGACACCCAGCCCCTCACCCTCCTCGCGCCGGCCGTCCGAGGCGGGCCGTCCGCGTTGAGGGGGAATCACTTTGGTGGTTGGGGCGGTTGTCCCCTATGCTGACGGAGTCCCCGACGGCAGGCGCCAAGGGCAACGGCGGCCAAGGTCGTCGGAGTCCCCATCGTCTAGCGGCCTAGGACTCCGCCCTTTCAAGGCGGCAGCGCGGGTTCGAATCCCGTTGGGGGCACGGTATCCTTCCGGGGGTACTACAAAGCAAGACAGCAAGGTCCTGTGGAGCAGCTAGGAGTGCTCGCCACCCTGTCAAGGTGGAGGCCGCGGGTTCAAATCCCGTCAGGACCGCTGAGGCGCCGTTCGGCGCCGTGCGGGCAGGTAGCTCAGTCGGTACGAGCGTCCGCCTGAAAAGCGGAAGGTCGGCGGTTCGACCCCGCCCCTGCCCACCGCCAAGACCAGCAAGAAAAAGTGTCTGACCTGCAAGAACGAGGTCGGACGCTTTTTCGTTGTGTCCGGCTGTCACTGATCATCAACGGCCGTCGGCGGCTGGCTGTGTCAAATACGTGTCCAAGTTCGCGGCTCGGCCAGCCGCGTCGATGCGCACGTCAGCGCGGCCTAACGTCCACCTCCGGGGATCGGTCGATACCAGTCTTCGGCGTGGACGGCTGTGGTCCGTGCATTCCGAGGGAGCACCGGGCCGGTCCAGCGGATCAGTTGTTCACACATCGGCCGAGCGCCGAGCGCCCACACAAGGCCTCCGGCGACCGAGATCGGGACACCCATCCAGAAGCCCCAGCCGGCCCAGCTGGCCAGCCACCGCACCAGCAGTAGCCCACACCGACGCTCAAGCCGGGTGTCGAACAGCATCGCCAACGTCGCGATCAAACCTGTACGTGCCGGCGGCTCCGCTGGCCAAGCCGAACTCCGACCGTAGAAACTCATACAGTCGAGAATCATCGACACCGTCGAGTCGAATTACATCGACACTGGCACATGCCCGAACCCATACGGCGGATTGCCCTTCCCCCTCCCGCATCGGCCGGCTGTATACCTTCGGTGACGTCACCGCTCGTCGTCCCCGGAAGCGTCCCCGCATACGCGGGGAGCACAAGCCCCTGCCTGTCCTTCTCGGCGGGGAGCACAGCGTGGAGATGCTGGCGTCGAGTCCGCGGAAGGGACCATCCCCGTGTGCGTGGGGAGCACGCCTTGGCGAGCGATGCCGCGACGCTGCGGTGGGGACCACCTCCGCGTGCGCGAGGAGCACACGCGCCAGACAGCCTGGCCCCACTGCTGCGGGGGACCATCCCCGCGTGCGCGGGGAGCACACTCGCTGAGCTGGGCATTTACCTGCGGCGGCTGACGGATCTGAGTACTTGTTGAGGTTCGGACATTAAGGGTGGATGCGAGGCGCTGTGTCGGTTCTTTGACCATTGGTGCGGGACATCGGCCAACGATGCGGTCCTCGCGTGCGCGGACGCCGGATTCAGCCTTGTGCGGCGCTGATCGCGTACAACAGCGCGGCAAGAGGCAGTTCGAGCAGCAGAGCCATCAGCACGCTGACAAGCAGGTCCGCCGCGGTCGCGGTCGACACGTCGAACCACGCGTCACACAGCAACAGCGTTGCACTGATGGTCGACCAGCGTGTCCGGGTGGAACGACCACATATGGAGAGGTAGGCAGTCCGGCTCAGGGACAGGACGAGGGCCGAGTCGAAGACCATCCAGGTACGAGGCCAATGCGTGGCGGTGTAATGGTGGGGGAGTGTCATGTGCAGGTAGATGATCCACGGCGGAAGGCACAGCGCCGCGATGCCAAGGAAGCCGCCGACTATTCTGCGATGTGAGCGGATCGCTTCAATCGTCAGCCTGTGATTGAACCAGGGGTGATGTACGTCCGATCGCGGGCGTGATCGAGCGTGGGGGTCTCGCGGCCTTGGGCTGGCCGTGCCATGGCTCGGGTCGTCGGTGATGCACATGTTCCTGTCTATGAACGACACGGTAGGAAACGGGCGCTTTCCGCATCCTTACCACGAGGATCGGGGATGACCTGCGACGACAGCGTGACCGCGATAGGGCCCTTCTGCGTTTGAGGCTGGCTGAGGACGCCGCAACCAAGTTCGAAGGGGCACAGCGCGGTGTGGCCGGGTCACGGCGCCAGGACCAGCCGGGGATCAGGCGATTATGACCTGTCCCCCCACGACCTTTACGGGGATCTTGATCAGCGGTGTGAGCGCCGGTCCTCCGGTTACCTGGCCGTTCTGGTCGAAGGTGGAGCCGTGACAAGGGCAATGAAAACCGGATCCGACGTAGGAGACCGGGCAGCCCTGATGGGTGCAGGTGGCGTTGAACGCCATGAAGGTGTCCGCCGCCGGATGCAGCAGATAGGCGCGGGCGCCGTTCGGCGCGGTGAAACTCTTCGATGACCCGACGGGGACGCTGGCCGCGGCAGCGATCACCGTTCCGCCACCGGCTGTCCCTGGGCTCGGCGAGGCACCTGGCGTGGTGGACGTCGACGGCAGGCCGGCGTGGCTAACGGCGGCGCCCGTCGAGCGCCGCGCAAGCGCCAGGGCGCTGCCGATGGGGACGGTGACCGCGGCGACGGTTGCCGCGATCAGGCCGCCCCGCAGGAGGACGCGCCGTTCGACGTCGTCCTTTACAGCCACGTCTTCGTGCGGCGTTGACCGCGCGGGCAGATCCAGCTTGTGGCGTACCGCCGCGCGCAGCCGGGCCGTCAACGAGAACATCCCGGCGTCGCCGGCTATCAACAGTGGGCTCCATGCGAAGGCGAAACCGATGTCGGCACCGTAGTAGTACGGCCGGGTGGTCCAGCTCACCGTCAGGAAGAAGCTGAGCGCGAGCACGACGCCGCCGAGGGCTGCGACCCGGGTGAACAGTCCCAGCAGGGCGCCCAGCCCGGCTGCGACCTCACCGAAGGCGATCGCCAGCCCCGTGATGGTCGAATAGTGGGCGCTCAGCGACACCACGGCGCCGATCGGGGATGTCGCAGCGGCGTGCAGCATCTGGGCGTGGACGCCGAGTGGTGAGGCATCGTCCAGGTAGTGCGGATCGAAGATCTTGGAAAGACCGGCGTACAGGAACGTGACGCCGAGGAAGGCGCGCAGCGGGAGAAGCGCCCACGCCGGCGACTGCAGCGGGGAATCTATGCGCAACCGGGCCGGCAAACCACTCAATGGGCCCGTGCGGCTCGAGGTGGCGGAGGATGAGGATGACGGCACGAGGATCAACCTTTCCATGTGAGAGTCGGGGAACCAGGTAACGGCGTCGTCAAGTCAAGAGATGGGTCACCCTTGGCAGAATGGCCTACGCACATCGAAGGGAGTCGACACGAGTCGCGCATCATCGTTTGCCTGCGGACGGCCGAAGGGGAGCGGTATTCGTAGGGCGCTCAGTGAGCTCATTCGCCGAGGCTTCGGCGCGCCTGCCGATGTTCTCGTTAAGGCTGCGGGAAGTCGGGCTCCTGGAACAGTGGCGTCTGACTAGGCGAGGAATCCCCGGTTAAGCGGGTATAGGAGCCGCTTTATACCGAGGATTTCTCCGCACTTCCCGCCATTACCCGAGTGAGTTACCACCTGCGCCTGAGACGGTCAGGAGGCCGAGGCACATTTCGTCGCTGGTGCCGTCTCCCCAGACCACGTATCGCGGGGGAAGCTTGCTCAGCTGCGGGAGTTTCTGCCGCAGGGTGGCGTCGTGGGTGCAGGTGACCCGTAGCTTGTCTCCGGGTTTGACGTCGACGGGCGTGGGCTCCGGCGTGAGCGCCTGATTGTCGAAGTTGAACGACGGGACGTCGAGCAGGATACGGGCTTTGGGGGTGCCGGGGTTGAGCTCTATCTTGATCGAGCGTCCGAGCAGGTGCATGTGTCCCAATCCCGCGTACACCGTCATTGGTTGCGGTACCGGGTAATCGCAGTGCTGGGTGTTGCCGGGCACCGGCTTGCCTTTGCTGCATCGGCTCAGCAGGTGCGCCTCCGTGGAGCCTTGGTCGGCGCCGAAGCGCTTGGCGACGTCCGCGACGGCTGCGGCGCGGTCGCACAGCGGGCCGGACTCGCCGCTGGCGCAGGGCAGTTCGATCGGTGCTTGCAACGGCACTGTCATCAGCGGCTTGGTGGCTGCTGTGCCGTCAGTCAGTCGCAACCGAATGCTGGACTGATCCGAGGCGCCGGCGCGGCCGTTGATGGCGAGCAGGTTGTAGTGAATCTGAAGGACGATCAGGCTGCCGGGCTTCAAGGGGAATCCGACGTCCTGCTTCAGGAGGGTCTCTTTGTGGTTGGGGGTCCAGGTGTCGACCCACGCGTCCTGGCTCAGGCCGGTGCCACCGAAGCAGGTCCAGCCCTGGCCCGGTGTCGCGGCATCCGTGGAGTGTACTTCTGCCGCGCCCTGGGGTGGGATCGCGTAGGTGATGGCGTGGTGCACGATCGACGGGTTCCCGGGCTCGAACTGGGCTCCGGTCAGGAACGCCGGCTTGGTCAGGTGCGGATCGATCACCAGGCACCGGTACTCGTCGGTGCCACCGTTGGGGGCGGACGGCGTGTAGGGCTGCGGCACGGTCAGGTTCTCGAATCGCTCACCGGCCCGCAGCGGTAGCGCCGGTCCCGTCGAGGAGGTCATGTGCATCGAACTGGTGTTCTGACTTCCGCCTCCGGCAGTGGAGGCGGATCCGGAACCCGTGGAGTTCGAACCACACGCGGCGGCCATCAGCGTCATCGCCCCCGCACCCGCCGCCAAAGCGAGCATCCGCAATCGAGTTGCCCGTTTTATCATGATTTCCTTATATCTAGGAGTTGCGTACGTGGAACCTACGCATCCATTCCTTACAGTGCGCTTTCATCGTCATCGGCCTTGAGGAAGCTCGGCTAGTTTGCGGTGACCACGAACGTTCGCCGGGTTGGTGACACGCCGGTTGGCGTCCGTGATGACAGGGCTTGAGGGCTTCAGTCTCGTTAGCGACCAGATCGCTTACGGGAGTGAGGCCATCGGGTGGCAGAGCCAGTTCGGGCACGGCGGGTGACTGATCAGGAAGGTCAGCGGTTGCAGCAGATCGTGTGGCGAGGCAGAGGCGAGTCGATCCGGGTGCGCCGGGCAATGATGATCATGGCGTCGGCGTCCGGGACGCCGGTGCCGGCGATCGCCCGGCTGGTCGCCGCAGATGAAGACACCGTCCGGGATGTGATCCACGCGTTCAACGAGCGCGGGCTGGCCTGCCTGGACCCTAAGTGGGCGGGAGGCCGTCCCCGCCTGATCAGCGACGATGATGTGGATTTCATCGTCGAGACGGCCACCACGCGTCCGGTCAAGCTGGGGCGTCCGTTCACGCACTGGAGTATCCGCCAAGTCGATCCGGGCCGCGCGCCCCGACGGCGCCAAGATCTACGTGATCATGGACAACCTGTCGGCGAACAAGACCCCGGCCATCCTCAAGTGGGCCAAGAAGAACAAGGTCGAGTTGTGCCTGACCCCGACCTACGCCTCGCGGGCGAACCCGATCGAAGCACAGTTCGGGCCGTTGCGGACTTTTGTGATGGGTGATTCGAACCATCCCAACCACACGGTTCTCGCCCGCAGGCTGCACGCCCACCTGCGGTGGCGTAACGCCAACGCCCGCCACCCCGACGTCTTGGCCGCACAACGCCGCGAACGCGCCCGCATCCGCATCCGCATCCGCAGCGAACGACAACAACGCTGGGGCCGCCCACGCTCCACGGCGGCGTGATCAAACCCGGCGAACGTTCGTGGTCACCGCACTAGTGTGCTGCGCCTGAAATTCGTCGGCAAAATCGCGCTAGGGATTCGAGGATCTCTTCAGCGGACTTTGTCCATACGAACGGCCGGGGATGGGCGTTCCAGTCGGCGATCCAGTCGCGGATGTCGGCTTCCAGGGCTTGCACACTCTTGTGGGCGCCGACCCGGATCTTCTGGTCGCTCAGGAAGCCGAACCAGCGTTCGACCTGGTTGATCCACGAGGATCCGGTCGGGGTGAAGTGCATATGGAAGCGGGGATGGCGGGCCAGCCACGCTTTGATCGCCGGCGTCTTGTGGGTGCCGTAGTTGTCGCAGATCAGATGGATGTCCAGCTCGGCCGGAACGGTCTTGTCGATGGTGGCCAGGAACTTCTTGAACTCGGTGGCGCGGTGCTGGTTCGGGCGGGTCGTGGTAGAGACCGACGATGTCGACGACCTTTTCCACCAGCAGCGGGTCGGTGGACAGCTTGAAGGTGCCGGTCCGGTGCGGCTTGAGCCCGAAATCCCGCCAGATCCGCCCGATCGTGGACTTACTCAGCCCACTGCGCTTGGCCATCGAGGTCCGCGACCAGTGCGTGGCACCGCCAGGTGTCTCCTCCAGCGTCGCCACCACCACCTCTTCCACCTGGTCAAGGGTGATCCAACGGTCCATCCCCCTTGTCTTTTCGCATCGCAACGAAAATCAAAGGGTGTGGGCCGTTGTCATGTCTGCGTTTCCGAGTAATCCACCAAGATCTGTGGAGGCTGTGGACAAAGAGAGTCCCGACAGCCCTCAAGCCACCGACTCAAGCAGACGCTTTTGAATAAGCCTCCTGGTAGCCCGCGATATCGACCGGACGCCTGGCGCAGTTTCCGGATCGACCACTTCAGCCCCAGCGCGGACCGGCGTCCGCTTCACCCGACGCGACGCAGATCAGGAGCCGGTCGGTGCATTCGCGCGTACGCTCCCGGGCCACCGTTCCACGATCGTGTTCGCCCGCGACTGAGTGTTGTGGACTCTCGTTGTAAGCGAATTGAAAGCAACCGACATCTACAGTTCGAACAGTTATCGATGCTGCTGGTGGTGGAAGTACTGCGAAGTCATCCAGCCGCTTGATCGGTGGACACAGGGTCAGGACACTGCTACTCACCGCGCCCTCAGTGCTTGTGCACGCGTACGGAAGGGCTTTCTCGTAGCTGTGCACGGCTCGTCCGGTCCCCCCTGCCGAGAAGGTGATCTTTGATGCGCCAGATGGCGTGGTTCAACGTCATGTTCGGTCCGACCGCCATTTCGACTGTGCATCGCAGCAGGTGGCGTTGGGTTCTGTCCGGTGCGGCGGCCGCCTCGGCAGTGGGGCATGTTCCAGTGATCGAGCCGCATTTGAGCGAGGCTCCCTATATGGGGGTGCTGTTCATGGTGTTCACCGCGATCTGTCTGGTGATCAGCTCCGCGGCGCTCAGCCGAGACACCACCGCGCTGTATTCGGGTGCGGCGGTCATCTGCGGTCTGGGAATTCTGACCTATATAGCGACCCGTAGCGTGGCATTCCCGCAACTACAAGACGACGTGGGGAACTGGACCGAGCCGCTCGGCATCGTGTCCGTTCTGGCCGAGGCCCTCGTAATTGTCGCAGCACTCAAGGGGACACGGAGCAGCACCGGATAAGTCGCCAGCGGGGGTATCACCACTGTCGACCAGACCAGAGCCTTCCCCGTCCGCCTGCTGGAGTCCGGGTCCGCCGCAGGCGCCATCGCCGCGGCGTTCCTGGCCACCGCCGCGAACGAGCCCCGGGTCATCTCCTTCGACATGGGCGGCACCACCGCCAAGATATGCCTGGTCGAAGACGGCCGTCCGCACATCAAACACGAGTTCGAAGCCGGCCAGCTCGAGAAGTTCAAACCGGGCTCGGGGCTGCCGCTCAAGCTGACGGTCGTCGACATGATCGAGATTGGAGCGGGAGGCGGGTCGATCGCGGCCGTGGACGACCTCGGGCTGCTCAAGGTCGGCCCGCGCAGCGCCGGTTCGGTACCAGGACCTGTCGCTTACCGACACGGCGGCACGGAACCGACCGTCACTGACTCGGACCTGCTCGCCGGATACCTCGACCCCGACCACTTCCTCGGCGGCGAACTCAGCCTCGCCCTTCCCGACGTACGGCGCGCCCTCGATCGGCTCGGCGCCCAACTCGGCGTCAACACACAGACGGCAGCCATCGGCATCCAGGATCTGGTCATCGAGAACATGGCGGCCGCCACCCGCATGCAGCTTGCGGAAAAGGGCCGGGATCCCCGCGCATACTCCCTCACGGCATTCGGAGGCGCGGGGCCCGTACACGCCTACGCGCTGGCCAAACGCCTGAAACTCCCGCGCATCATCGTCCCGGCGGGAGCCGGTGTCATGTCGGCGTTCGGCTTCCTGGTGGCCGCCCCAGCCGTCGACGACGTCCGCGGATATCCCACGTCACTGACATCCGCCGACTGGGACAAGGTCGCATCCCTGTATGCGGACATGGAGGCCCGGGCGCGACGACACCATGAGAATCGAGCCCGGCCCTGGTAAGGGAACGATTAGAACTCGCGCAGTGTGCTGCGCCCAGAATCCGGATGCGCCGGTCGGCCGGTGACCAAGCTCGTGACAGTGCGGAAGCGGCACTACGTGCGGCGTATCGCCGCCCCAGCGGCGTGGCCGGCCTCCGATGCTGTCGGCCTGCCTCGTTTCACGTGTTGAGGTAGACCAGGCTGCCGATGCCGAAGAGGACGCAGTAGATCGCGAATGGAGTCAGGGTGCGGGTCTCGAAGTACCGGATCAGGAACCGTACCGAGACATAGGCGCCGATGAACGAGAGCAGGCTGCCAACAAGGACCTGTCCATGGATGCCGTTTCCCATCGGCCCCGCCCGATCAGGGAGCTTCAGCACACCGGCGCCGAGGATGGCGGGGGTGGCCAGCAGGAAGGCGAACCTGGCGGCGCCGTGTCGCACAGGTCGGGCATGCGGTGTGGCCGGTCATCCCCGTGCGACGAGTCGGTCCATCACGAAGCCACCGGCCGTGATCGGGTCAGGCTAAGAGATGCCGCGGGTAGGGGCGCCGTCGCGAGCGTCGCGATACCGCCGCCCGGACCAGCGGAATCTCTTAGTGATCGAGCGATGATTTGCGTTAGAGCGCACTCCAACTCCTAGGTTCCGAAGCATGCGATACATCAAACTCGGGACGACCGGACTGGAAGTCTCCGCCATCACCCTCGGCTGCATGAGCTTCGGCGAGCCGGACCGGGGCGGCGAGCCCTGGTCGCTGGGCGCGGACGCCAGCCGGGACATCATCAAGCAGGCCCTCGAGAGCGGCGTCAACTTCCTCGACACGGCCAATGGGTACAGCGCCGGAAGCAGCGAGGAGATCGTCGGCCAGGCGGTCAAGGACTTCACCCGGCGCGAGGAGGTCGTTCTCTCCACCAAGGTCTGGATGCGGATGCGCCCCGGCCCGAACGGCGCCGGGCTGTCCCGCAAGGCGATCTTCGCCGAGCTCGACGCCTCCCTGAAGCGACTGGGGACCGACTACATCGACCTGTACCAGATCCACCGCTGGGACTATGACACCCCGATCGAGGAAACCCTCGAGGCGCTGCACGACGCGGTCAAGTCCGGGAAGGTCCGCTACATCGGAGCCTCTTCCATGCACGCCTGGCAGTTCACCAAGGCCCTGTACCTGGCTGACCTGAACGGCTGGACCCGGTTCGTGTCGATGCAGGACCACTACAACCTCATCCACCGAGAAGCAGAGCGGGAGATGCTCCCGCTCTGCGCCGACCAGGGCATCGGCGTGATCCCGTGGAGCCCGCTGGCGCGGGGCAGGCTGACGCGGGCCCGGGACACCGCCACGGCGCGTGCCGGGACCGACGAGGGCGGCAAGATCCTCTACCGCGACGAGGACCAGGCAGTGGCCGAGCGCGTCCACGAGATCGCGGGCAAGCGGGGTCTGTCCCCGGCCCAGGTCGCCCTGGCCTGGGTCATGCGCAACCCGGTGGTGACCTCGCCCATCGTCGGGGTCACCAAGCCGGCCCAGCTGGCCGACGCGGTCGCCGCCGTGGACGTCGAACTCGATGAAGACGAGGCCGCCTACTTGGAGGAGCCCTACCAGCCGCACGAGGCCGCCTACCTGGAGGAGTCCTTCTACAAGTCGCGCCCTGTGGCGGGCTCCCGGTAGTCCGGGCTACCGCCGAGCCTTCGACGAGTCCTTGGCCTCGGCCTTCACAGCCCTGTGGTCGGCCCGGCGGTGCTTGCGGGCGGTCGCGCGCAACTGCATGATCCGCGCGCTGCCCGCCAACGCGGTGAGCAGGATGCCCGCCACCGCGGCCAGCAGCAGAGCCACGCGCAGCGGAACGTGCCCGTGGGCACGGAACCGGCCAGCATCACCCCATGACCGGGGATCACCACATCACGCAGATCGGTCAACATGACATCACCGCAACCACACCCCGATGGGATCTCTCTGATGCCTCCGGCGGGGGCGCTCCGGCTCTAGCGAGTGACAGCAGCGGTGACAGCAACGACAGCAACCGATGCCTGCCGCAGGCACACGCCCGGCACCCTCTACCTCGGGACAGGCACCGCGAGCAGGGCGGTTGTTACTCCTGAAAAGCGGAAGGTCGGCGGTTCGACCCCGCCCCTGCCCACCATTAGTGACCTGCGGGAACAGCCCCGAGACATCACGTCTCGGGGCTTTCTTGTGACGGCAACCGCGACAACGGACGACCGTCCGCCCTTCGCATCACGGTCAGCGCGCGACACAACCCTTAGCGGCGGCCCGGAGGGCAACAGATCCGGTGGCGTGCCATGCCCAATACCGAACGTGGCGAACGCTTCAGGCTTCGGCTGCGATCACCGAGGGAAGATCGGCGAAGCGTGCCTTGGCATCACGGGACAGGATGGTCCGGCCGGTCTCTGCCGCGTGCGCCGCGATGATCAAGTCGTGTGCTCCCCGGGGGGTGCCGACGCGGCGGACGTGCCCTATCAGGCGGGCGTGATGGGCAGCCGTGGTGTCGGTGTAGTCGAGTACCTCGACCACCGAGGTGATCGCGGCGAGTGCACGGGAGCGATCGGCGGCACGCGCGGCGGTGTCGGCCAGTTCTATGCCGACGCGGTATTCGGCGATCGTCACGGCCGCGACGGCCAGGTCATCATCGTCGAGGGCGGCCCTGTCGATGGTGTTCCGTTCGTACGCGATCAGGATGTTGGTGTCGAGGATCAGGCGTCGGCCCACGGGTCCCGCTCCTCCGTCGTGAGCAGGCCCAGAGCACTGTTGATGTCCTCAGCGAACCGGTCATCCGGCGGCTCGATACCGTCCAGCGCTGCCCGCAGGTCAGCGCCCGTACGGCGGTGCGCGGGACCGATCTCCGCGACCGGGCGATTGCCCCGGGTGATGGTGATGGTTTCGCCGCGCTCGATGGCGTCAAGGAGGTCAGAAAACCTCCGGGAGGCTTCGGTAGCGGTCATGGTCCTCATGAGACCAGCATATCTGATTATCAGATTTTTCCTGCTGGACCAGCGCACTCTGCGAGGGATCGCACTCAATCGCGATCACCGCATGTACGAGTGGAGCATGCGTGCCGTAGCGCCGCTATCTCGCTCCTAGCCGCCGCGACGCTGGCGCACATCACAGGTGAATGCCTGCGACGCACCATGCGCGGGCGCTGCGGGGGGCGAGTTCGACGATCCAGATGCTGGTCTGTCCATCGTTCTCCAAGGACAGTTTCGCCTGGGCCTTCGTGCCGTTGACCGTTGGCCTGCCCTCGACGTTGGCGAGGTAGTACTGGTGCAAGACCCGCTGTTGGAAGTCCGTCACGTACGGATCAGCGTCGGGACAGGTGACGGCGTGCAGGATGACGGCGTCCCGGGATTGGATCCCGTCCGCGAGCGTGGTCGCGGTCGAGATCGCGCTGTCCTTTCCCGGGCCGGGGTTGCGGACAAGCCAGCCGGGCCAGACCAGCGCGGTCACCAGCACGACGGCGAGGAGTATCAGGGCAGCGCCGGCACCGCCGATCAGCAGCAGCGGGACGGGCTGGGGCGGGACGGGCGGTCGCGGGCCGGGCAGGTAACCGGGGCCGCCCGGACCGGGTGGCCCACCCGGGCCCGGATGCCATCCCCCGCCGTCCGGCTGCTCTCCTCGGGATTGGACTTTCTGCTTCTCCTCCCGCTTCTTCGCCCTGCTGGCCCTGAACCAGACACCGAGGGCACCGGCCAGGGCGATAAGACCACCCCTGAGGGCCCCGCTGACGACCACATGCGCAAGATCAGTCATTCCAAAAAGACTATCGTGTCTGTTTGAGTGCACGGAAGCCTTCTCACGTTGTGGCTGGGCCTGACCAGTAGTGCATATTGGCTTTGGCGATTGGTTGGGACCCGTTCGCCGTTACGGAACGCGAGCGGTGTATCCAGCGGCCCCAACCAGGCCGCCCCATTAGCCGATCTGGGCCAGCCCACCTCGTCGCCGTCCCCGTCATCGGACCGACGAGCACCCTCAACCAGGGCGTTCAGTCCGTGCGGCACGCCGAGAAAGGACGGACTCGACCGACTTCAGCACTGTCCGGCTGACCTTCGGTGTCCGCGCTACTTGATCCCTCGCTCGTCCGTGGGGTGTAGTCGCACCACCGGGATGTCACGGGAGGTCTTGCGCTGATAGGCGTCGTAGGGCGCGAAGATTTTCACCAGGCTTGGCCATACGTCGGACTTCTCCTGGTCACGTCCACGCGGGTGGTGTATGAGCCAGCCTTCGCGTGATCCTGTTTCTGCAGGTTAAGCGGTGATCGCTTGCGGGGCCGGGTTCTCGTCCGGCGTTTCGCCGGCGACCAGGCGTAGCCGTGCTTTGGCGAGGAATTCCAGGCCCATGTAGCGGCGGGCTTCGGTCCATTCGTCGGTTTGT
>NZ_JBFAUM010000051.1:0-23085 GCF_040679195.1 Actinoallomurus sp. NPDC052308
ACGAACGCAAAGCCGACCACTTCCTGGCGTTCGTCGGCATCGCTGCCGCCCTCATCTGCTACCGCCGACTCGCCAAATAAAACGACGTCTTAGGCCTGGCTGACGCTGGGTGCCAGGCCAAGTAGGTCGCTGTTCGGTGGGAGTGCCATCCGCGCAGTGGAACTGCGGCACCGTTGGTCTGGTGCACGCCGCGGCTGCCCAGAGGAACCGTCTTCGGCATCAACGAGAACCGGCCCATGCAGGATGACCTGGCCTGGATGACAACGTGTGAGCGTCTCTATGCGTCTTCTTTGCGTCTGTGGCTGTCGAGGCTTTGGGTGGGGCGGATGGGACGGGTGCGGTGATGTTCGGCGAACTGAGCGATGAGGACCGGGCGACGGCAGTTGCGATCCTCAACCGACGTCTGCATGCGGCGGACTTCCGGACGATCTTGGACAGTCTAGATCCCAAGCGACGGAAGTCCGTCGAGCAGATCGTGGTTGCCACAGAGAATCACCGCGGACGTGGACGTCCCCGTGTCCGGCTTCCTGACGATCAGCTCGCCAAGTTGCTCGTCGACCGTTTGGGTTCCGGCCTTCTTGAAAGCCCGGAGCTGAGGAGGCTCTTGGCCTTCCGCGCCACCGAGGATGAGCGGGAACGGCTCCACGAGTACGAGCACGGCAAGCAGAGTAGGGGCGGCAAACAGGCTCAGGCCAGCGCCATCGGCAGTCGAAAATGGTCTCCGGGTAAGAGCTGGCCCCGCTTCTTTGTAAAGGTGCTCGATTTCCCAACTGTCTTCGCAGGTATCCCTGGCTCGCCGGCAGAGCCAGCAACGTTGGAGGTGGCGCCCTTCGTGCCGTTGCCGCCCCTTGCTGATTTTCAGGAGGATCTAAAGCGAAAGGCGCAGGCTGTCCTAGATGGCCCGCCAGGAGCGAATAGGGGTGTCCTGACGATGCCGACCGGTGCTGGCAAGACCCGGACGGCTGTGGAGAGCCTGCTCTCATGGCGGTTGCGTCAGCTTGAACGGCCGGTGATCCTCTGGATCGCACAGAGCGAAGAGCTCTGCGAGCAGGCGGTCCAAGCATTCGCCGAGGTGTGGACGGACCTTGGGCAACGGCGTGAGCGTGTGCGAGAAACACTCGAGATCGCGCGCTTCTGGGGGCCGCGCCCAGCGGTTCCCGAGGACCCGGACATCGTGGTAGCCAGCGTCCAAAAGCTGTTCAACGCGGTGGACACCGAAGATCAGAGGAAACGAGAAGCTCTTACAGCTCTCAGCGCGGGCATCGGTGTCGTCGTCGTGGACGAGGCCCATCGAATCAATGCACCCAGCTATCACAAGGTCCTGAAGTTCATTGGGGTTGACCTGTCCACGTCCGGGAAGTCCCCAGTGCCACTGCTGGGTCTCACCGCCACGCCCTTCCGGAGCGATAACGAAGAGACCCGCAGACTCGGCAGGATCTTCCACAACCGACTCCTTGAATCGGATTCGCTGGGCGAGGACATGGTGGGCGCCCTCCGGGCTCGCCGGGTTCTTGCTGCAGCCGAACATGAGGTACTGGAGTACGGGGCGCCCGTGTTCGACATGGAGCGAAGTAAGACGTTCGTCGAGCACTTCGACCGGTTCAACGACTTCCATACAGACTTCCTCCGCGAGGTAGCCGAGGATGAGACCAGGAACCGTGCCCTGTTCGAGAGGTTGATGGAAATTCCGGAGGACTGGCCGACGCTCTTTTTCGGCTGCACGGTAGAACATGCAATCGCGATGTCCGTGTTGCTCAGGCGCAAGGGCAGGGCCGCGGAAGTGATCACAGGACAGACGCGCAGCGCTACGCGACGCGCTCTCATCGAAGAGTTCCGAGCGGAAAGACTCTCCGTTCTCTGCAACTTCGGAGTCCTCACTACCGGTTTCGACGCGCCCAAGGTCCGAGCCCTGGTTGTCGGCCGACCGACCACCAGCCGGGTGCTGTACGAACAGATGATCGGACGAGGAATGCGTGGACCGGAGTTCGGAGGAACGAAGCTCTGCCAGGTGATCGATGTTCAGGACAACATCAAGTTCCACGGTGAACTGGCGTACAAGAAGTACGCGCGCTACTGGGCGAAGGACTGATGCGTCTCGGCGACTCAGGGAAGGTTGTCTGTGATCAGCAGCCGGTCGAGGCCGTGGTTCCGGTGCTCACAGGAGGTCTCCGAGGCGAAAAGGCACGAGTAGCAGGCTGCGCCCTCAGCACCTCCCGTTGACGCCTCCTCGCACAGCGGATCGTTGGAACAGGTGGCCACGTCCTGGAGGGCACGTTCGAGCACTCGACCGAAGCGGTTGACCAAGGAGATCATCCCGCCCAGGGTGCCGTCGCCGCCGGGTTGAACCGTGTAGAGCAGAAGTCCGCTGGCGGTGACCTCGCCGTCTTCGACCCGGACGTAGACCCGTTCTCGGATCGCTGCCGATGAGTAGCCGGAGTCTACCGAGAGTGCCCAGAGCAGACGATGCGAGAGGCTGTGCCACCAGACATGCGTCGGATGCAGCACCAAGTCGGCCGAGAGCGCGGCCTCATACCGCGCCTTCCAAACGGTGGCGCGGCTTCCGGTGAGTGCAAGCGGGATGTCTACCAGGTCGATGAAGATGCCCTCGCCGTACAGTTCGACACCGGGGTACCAGGAGCCGCCGTTACGTTCGAATGCAGTTGAGACGACCTTCCCTGTGTCAGGGGCCAAGCGTCGGTATCCGGTCTGGACCATGACCATGCGAAGCCGGCTGATCGGAACTACCCGGAACGTCAGATTGCCGACGGGACCAGGAACGGTCCGAACGTCGGCCTGTTTGACTTCGAACAGTGGTGGAGATCCAAGCCATTGGGCTTGTGGGCTCGCCGGAGCGCCGTAGGTTGCAGCGTTCCTCAAATGTTCCAGCTCGGCGTCCTGAAGCGAGCTCGGGCCTTCCCGATCTGGACCGAGGAGCTGCCCAATTGCGTGTTCGATTGCCCGCCAAGACGTCTGTTCCAGATAGGCGATGCTGTCGTCGGATAGCTTCGCCTTTTTGGCTGCAGATACGACCCGTTTATGGTCGAGCAGGTCCTCGTCGGACAGCGTCTCAAGGCGTCCCAGCAGGCTTCGGCCCGCGAGGATATCGTGGAGCCGGGCGGGCATGTCCAGGATGGTCAGCGCGGTCTCGAGCTCGCTCATGCGGAGATTGGCCGAGCCGCGCTGCACGATACGGGCTGGGTTCTGGCATTGGAGAGCGCTGCTGTCCGGGGCCCCACCAAGTTCCGGCTGTCTAGCCCAGCACTTCCACTCGCGACCGTAGGCCTGCCCGAAGTTCACCGGAATCCTGCACTTCGGGCATTCGATTCGGACCAGCCGAAGTGCCCGGCCCCCGCCATGCCAGAGATAGTGACGGGTTCCGCACGGCTTCCTGTCCGGATGCGCCAGCTTGGCCCAAGGCACCTCGTCGAGGTGGCCAGCCTCGCATGCCGTCACGAAACGGATAGCCTCCCGCCCGGCTTTCTCGCGCCGCTGCCATACGGTTGGCGTCATGCACTCTGGGCAGCCCTCACTGGCCTGGTAGAGAACCTGGTGTCCGCGGTGCTGCGCGCAGAGTCCCCATTCGGGGAACATGTACGTCGGGTAGATGGGCTCGTCGGTCGGGAGTCTGAGTTCAGCGTTCGTCGGGATGCGGGTGATGCGGGCGTCTCCCAGCTTCCCCTTGGACAGCCGCTCGTCAATGATCTCGAATTCGGCGGGTTGTCTGTCGATCGCGGTGAAGAGTGTGTCCATCGCCTTGAGAACGACCGGGCCGCCGGGCGTCTCCACGATGCTGCCCGGTCCGAAGGTGGTGATGAACTGGGAGGGGCGTATCTCCTGGTAGGACTTGGCCACGTTCAGCCTCTCCCTTGGATCGAGGTCGTGGACTCCACCTCGCGGAGCGAGTTGGGAGCGTTGTCGTAGGCCTGCCCGGTGCCGGCGACGTGATGTGCGAGGTCGCCCAAGACGACGGGCCGTGAGGCGGTACGGGTGACTGTTGGTTCGTTGTAGAGAAGTCGGCCTTGAGACTGGGCTGCGAGTTGCTGCCATCGGTCCAGCTCCGAGATGGTGTGGGCCGCGGTTTCGTTGTGCGCTGGCCGACGCATCACAGGCTGATGGGATGCTCTCTGCTCCAGCAGTTCCGGGAGCAGTTCGACGTCTGGATCGGTGCGAGCGATGCTCATCTCGTCTGCTCGGCACTGCCAAGCGCTGTTGGTGAGACGTTGCTGGACTCGCCAACGGTCATCTACTGGAACGGGGCCGTTAGGTCCGGGGAGGTGGGCGGCTTGACGGAGGATACTGACGGCTACTGGTCCGAGTCCTCGGTCTCGCGCTCTTGGCGCGAACGGGTTGACGGTTACGGGCTCGACGTGGCGGTAGAGAGTGCTGTGATAACCAGCAAAGTACTCATAGTGACTGAGGTCGCGAGGTCGTGATGCTCTGTAGAACGCCACGATCAGACCACCCTTGGAACGGCCGACACGTCCGGTCGCCTGGATGTACGACGACGTCGTCTTCGGCTGCCCGTTGACGAACATGAGGCCGAGCCGGTCCACGTCCACGCCGGTCCCGAACATCGAGGTCGCGGTCACCGCATTAACCGGCTCACGATCAGAGGGGAGGCTAGCTCCTAGGTCGTCCAACATCGTGGGCAGGAAAAGCGAATCGGCCCGGCTCGAAAGCTCCATCGGGTCGTGCTGTGTCAGCTCACGTGGTCGACCCGCTGCGCCGGTGGTCGCGATGCTGTCGAGGCGCTGAACAATGTCTTGGCGCACCAGGGCTACCGCGCCGGCAAGCTCGCGGATCGCGTTGAAGTAGCCGACGAGGGTCCAGAACGGGTCAAGGTCAGCAGGATCGGCACCTGCGGCGCGCCGATCGTACGGCTCTTGGAGCAGCCGGGACCATGCCCGGACCAGCGGCGTTTGGGCGCCGCGCCCTGGCGCGACAAGGCCAACATACAACCGCCCAGGCCCCTGTGTGTCCAGCGGATGCGCTGGCTGGGACCAGGAGAAGAAGGACTGTTCGGCGCGTAGTCCCTGCGGTGGAAACACCTGAAGGGAACGGGCGAACAATGACTGCACCTGTTCGCCGGCCTGTCGCACGGTGGCGGTCGATGCTATGTACTTCGGCCTCACCATGGAGCCGGTGGTGTGCGTCGTGGCGAGCAGGTCGATTCCCGTCTCGTAGAGCCCGACCATGCTCCCAAGCGGACCCTCGATCAGATGAAGCTCGTCCTGAAGGATCAGCTCAGGCGGAAGGAACGCCTGCACGGCGACGGTGGTGCCCTTGGCGGGATCCATCCGCGGCTTGGTCGGAAGAGACCCCGGACCGGTCGGCGGAGCCCAGGACCGGAAGTAGCCAAGGTGTTCATTGAGGCGGTCCACATTCCCGAAGAGTGCGCCAGCTCGGGGTTCGTAGGCAAGGCGGGCGAACTTGTCCACAGTGGACACCACCATGGACGGGCATCTGGCGTAGACCTGCTCATCGACAGTCCAGGCTGGGATCGGGCAGTGGGTCGAAGATCCGTCACCACGGTCGAAGGCCTCGTGTACGGGCCAGTCGCCGATCTGGGTCGTCTCGGACCAGACGAGATCGGTGTTGAGTTCGCAGTGTGGGTTCGGGCACAAGATCTCGAAGTCGAGGTCCTTCTCGGAGTTCCCCCATGCTGCGGAGCGGACGAAGTAGCCGGGTCGGGTCGCCCGCCCCAGCGTGGGAGCGAGGTAGGCGCCGCCGAGTTGTCGCCGCGCATGTTCGACGAACCACTTGTCGATCTGATCGGCTGTCATGTCCTCGGAAGCCTTGAGAGCCACGGAGACGGTGGCGTAGGTGGGATCCGCGTGCGGCGTCACGGTAACCGAGGTCACCTCCAGCGGCTCCCTTGAGAGCTGTATGGCGGTTACATCGCTCAATGTCGGGTCTGCATCACCGACCACCAGATGGAGGACGTCTGTGTCTCCGTTGCGGAGCCCATCGGCGGGCATAGCGAGAATGGCCTGACAAGCAGGGCAGTTCAATACCTGTGCGGGTTCGCCTTCACCCTTCTTGCCATCGAGGATGGAGATCGCTCCATAGACGTCGACGAACCTGCCGGAGCTGTCCCGATACTTGAAGTCCTGCAGGTTGTTGGGAGTAACGTTGCCGCCGACCCAGAGACCGATCGAGAACCTGTGGGTCCCCCAGGGTAGGTCGCCACCATTCTTCCAACTCTCGGGCCTCCAACCCCGCCGTCCACGAGGGCCAGCGACGCGTAGGAACTCGCAGGCCGTCACCAGGGCCAAAGCGCGCCGGTACTGCTGGATCGTGAGCAGGCGCAGGGTGTACCTAGAGAGCACGGTGACCCCTGCTCCGCCGTCGGTACGGTTCTCACGTGCTGCCGCTAGGCGTCGCCGGGCCAGCGTGAAGGCCGCAAGGCCGAGGTACGCTTCGGTCTTCCCGCCACCGGTGGGGAACCAGAGCAGGTCGCAGACCTCTCGGTCAGGGTGGGCTGGATCCGTCATGGCACGCAGGTTCACCAGCTGGAACGCCAACTGGAACGGCCACCAAGGGTTCACCCGGCCTTTCGTCCAGGTGGACTGCAGCGCGATGGCTCTGTTGGAGAAGCAGAAGGCCATACGAGCGTCGGTGTCAGTTGCCAGAAGGTCGATGCCGTCCCGGATCCGCCCGAGCGTCAGACGGCATCCGGAAATGTGCCGGTGCTCGGCGGAACCATTCGCCGGATAGCCAGCCTCTTCTTCGATTCTGTTGATCCAGCGCTCGTAGCCGTCGGCAAGCGGAGCCAGAGCAATCCTCAGCGCGGCTCCGTCAGCAAGCTCAGCCAGGTTGGACGGGTCCAGTTCGGGCTCCTTGCCTGCACCCAATGGCCAGGCCTTGCCCGGCGCGTTCACTGGGACCACGGGCACGAACTCGGATCGGACATCGGCGGGTTCGAACTCGGCAACGGTGTCCACGTCGAAAAGATGATGACCATCTGACCAGACGAAGGGCGCAGCAAAGCCCTTCAGGCCGGCTGGGTGAGGTCGTTCTGGATCGATCGCCTTCCAAACCGCTGAACACAGGTGACCCCGGGCAAGGACCGGCCGATCCTTGTAGAGGAGCGCAAGACCTTGCTCTTCCGGGTCTTCGGAAGGCCGATCCTGTTCGACGGGAACGATCTCGCTGCCGTCACGTAGCCGAACTCGGATCTGGGGCTGGTACACGTGTTCTTCAGCGGTCGGACGATCTGAAAGCGACTGTGTTTCGTTGACGAGGAACAGAGAGATCAGCCAATTGCCCATCGAGTCCAAGCGGCTGCGGACCTTCAACCGGACCGCCGGGTCCGAGGAGTCGGCGAGCGTCGGCTCTTGCGCGCAGGCGATCTGGCGCCACAACCCTCGGTGCGGCTTGCGCAACCAGCTACCGTCCTCGGTCTTCTGGTAGCGCGCCCAGGTGCAGCAAATGTCCAGGACTGGAGTGGAAACGGCCCTAACGCACAGGGAGATACCCATCGACGCCGGACGGGACATCGGGTCCAGTGTGAGGGAGGGGAGCCCCGCAGGGGTTGTCGGGCTGATCGGAACGGCCGACCCGAGATCGGAGTCGTCGTCAGCATGTGGGTCCACATCCCCAACGAGCTCCTGCTCCGCGTCGTCCTCCACCGAAGCGGCCATGGCCGGCGCCAAGACGCCCACGATGTACTCGTCGAGAGGATCCTCCTCCGCTGGCATGGATTCTGTCGGGCCACGCCGAGGCCCCAGGACCTCTGCTACAAGGGCTTCGACGAGAATGTCTCGCTCGCTCATGGCACCTCTCTCGAAACGAAAATCCATTCGCCGAGGCAGACCGGCGAGCGCACCTGACAAGTCACATGCACTAACCATCATGTGGCGACGGGGGCATCGTATGCAGCGGGCGTGACAATCGACAGAGGTCGTCGCATATTGAGTCCCAGCTGTAGCTTTGTACTGGGCGACGCAGTGAGCCTTTTCCAGCGGCACGCGGGGGGTCGCTGATCACAGCATGATCGCGGACGGTGTGGCGGCCTCCGGACGTGAAGAAGCCCCTGGTAGGACGGTTGATCTCTCACAACCTCCGCCCCAGCCAGAGGCTTCAGTTGCTTTTCTATCGTTCTTCGCTGCCGTTGTCGCGTTCGACCCTGGAGTATCTGACCGGGGTGCTACGCCGCCATCGCAAGCAGATCGGCAGCAAGGGCCGCGCGCTCACGCCTGGGCAACAAGCGCTGATGACGCTGGCGTACCTGAAGAACGCAGAGACCTTCGCCCGGCTCGGAGCCGGTTTCACGGTCGGCACCACGACCGCCTGGCGGTACGTGAACGAGGCGGTGACGCTGCTGGCGGCCCGCTCGCCCAAGCTCGCCAAGGCGCTGCGCACGGCGAAGAAGGACGGACTGCTGTACGTGGTGCTGGATGGGACGCTGATCCCGATCGACCGCGTTGCGGCCGACGGTCGGTTCTACTCGGGCAAGCACAAGAAACACGGAATGAATCTCCAGATCATCGCCACACTGGACGGCACGATCGTGTGGGTGTCGGGGGCCTTGCCCGGCTCGGTGCACGACCTGAAGGCCGCACGGATCTGGGGCCTCGTCCGCTCCCTGACGGACGCCGGCCTGCTGGTCCTGGCCGACAGGGCTACCTCGGCGCAGGCCGCCACATCAAGACTCCGTACAAGGGCCGGAACAAGCCCGAGTCCCAGAAGGCCGCCAACCGCTCCCACGCCCGCCTCCGCGGGCCGGGCGAGCGAGCGAACGCGCAGCTCAATACATGGAAGATCTTGACCAAGCTCCGCTGCTGCCCCCACCGGGCCGGCCACCTCGCCAAGGCCATCCACGTCCTACAGAACCGCGAGACCAGCGCATATTGAAAAAGGTCCAATGAGGAGAAATCCGATATCGTGGTGCTGTGTCTGGTTTCTCGTGGAATGTTCATGACTGATCGGGTTGCCTGGCTTGCTCTGGCTGTCTCGGGCAAGCGGCAGCATGGTGGCAATGACGGGTATGACGACGATCCCAGTTGCTACTACAGCTGGGATGACACTGTGCCGAATTCCTCGACGGTGGCGGTGGGGGACGTCATCGTCGTGTGGGACAAGGTAACGCTGCTTGGGGTGTCAGTGATCGAGGACATCCTCACTGGTACCGCCACCAAGCTGGTCCACAGGTGCGCTCACTGTCACCTGTCTGGGATCAAGCCCCGGGAGAACAAATCTCCCAGGTACAAGTGCTATAAGTGCAAGCGGACGTTCGAGAAGCCTGACTCGCACGAGAAACAGGTCGTCACCTACCGTTCGCGACACGACGCCACGTGGGTGGACCTGTCCGGCTGTCTGTCGGGTGTCGAGCTGAGGAAGCTGGCTGTCAGTCCCAAGTCACAGCTGAGTCTGCGGCCCCTGAACTGGGCGGCCTTCACAGCCGCGGTAGTGTCCGAGTTGGGAAGCTTTCCTGAGCCGCTTCTTGAGACCACACAGAAGCGGCTGGTCGGCGGGCACAAACGGGCGACGGTCAGAGTTCGGCTTGGTCAAGCGCAGTTCCGCCACAGCCTGCTCACCGCCCACGGGTCCTCCTGCGCGTTCACCGGGCCGGCTCCTGCCTTCGTTTTGGAGGCCGCGCACCTGTACAGCTATGCCACCCACGGGCAGCACCACGTACATGGAGGCCTGCTTCTTCGGCGTGACATCCACCGGTTGTTCGATCTCGGGCAGCTGGCGGTGCATCCCGAGACCGGAACCATCGATGTCTCACCGGCCATCCGCACCTATCCGGAGTACGGGCGGTTGCACGGCGCCAAGCTCCAGGCGCCGGTAACCGACAAACACCGCCGATGGTTCGCTGACCACTGGCGAACTTATCGGACCGATCCGGAGATCCGCGTGTGACGAACCTGCGAGAGTAGGCATCGAGAATCACCGTGCGAACGACCGGAGGGCGTTTATGATCCCGTCCTATCCCATCGCGGTCTCGGCGCAGATCCCCGAGGAGGCGTCTTTCTGGATGCCCTCCGAGACCGAATACAACCAGGTCGCGGAAGCCGGCGACGGGTTCGGCTACTTTCATGACGCCTGGGTCCTGATGGACATGACCACCGACGAAGCGGCAGATCTGGTGGCCGAAGAGCGTGAGCTTCTGCCGCTGGTGGATAAGTACAGCAGCACGCTCGAGGAATTCGAGGAGACCATCTCAAGCGTAGAGAACCCGGACCTGCCCGAACACCAACCTGATCGTCTCAGGAACACACCCCTGTGGGACCTTATCGTTGATCCCACCAGAGGTAGCGTAGAACCCCCCTTCTACGGCCTGGAGTTTGGCGTCGCCGGTCTCAGCTACGTGCTGAGCAGTCTGGGCTTCCTGCCGGTCGCGAGCTGCCGCGCCCACCACGAACGCTCTTGGTCGCCCTCACCGGTCGTCTTCGTCGCCATCACACAGGCCGGTGCGCAGTGGCTACAATCCCTGCTCGAGCAGACAGGCTGCGGATTCAACATCGACCTCAGCCGGCCAGACTTCCTCGTGATCGAAGCGCCATCCGTTGCACACACGATCGCCTTGGC
Source organism: Actinoallomurus sp. NPDC052308 (assembly GCF_040679195.1). Taxonomy (NCBI): domain Bacteria; kingdom Bacillati; phylum Actinomycetota; class Actinomycetes; order Streptosporangiales; family Thermomonosporaceae; genus Actinoallomurus; species Actinoallomurus sp. NPDC052308. The sequence continues at coordinate 10,537 of NZ_JBFAUM010000051.1, forward strand.
CGAGGCCATCGTCCGAGAATCGCCGAACGCACCGCAGATCCGTCTCGCCGAAGATCCCGAGAACGAACACGAGGCGCCCTGAGGAAGGGGTGTGAGTCGTACTTATATTCTGAAACCGACTGCGTAGGCCTTTTGGCGTAGTTTCAGAACATCGGTCGCAACGGCGGCTCGGATGGGTTCGCTGGCCTGGAGTCGTCGGCCGACTTGGGCGAGGCGTTGCCGCTGGTCGGGTTCCAGGGTCTGAGTTTCCTTGGCCCAGCGTTGGATGGCGAACCACTCTTCAGGAGGGATTGAGGAAACCTCGGTAACGTCGGGGTGCAGTGTGATTTCGGGGCCGGGCTCAGAGGTGGAGCCGACGGGGTCGGTGATCGGGGAGGGGAGGAGTTCGGATTCCAGTTCGGCGGGGAGTTTCCAGCGGATATCGCAGACGGCGGACCAACAGGCTTCTTTCTTGGCCCATTCGCCGGCGTGGTTGCCAGATTTTGGGTTGACGATGACCGGCATGACGTAGTCGATCAAGCTGTCGATGGCGGCGGCGGTCGCGGGGGAGAGACGCTGGTCGCGCCAAATGCGCTCGAGGTCGAGACGTTGGTTGGTTGCTTTGGCCAGGTACGACATCGTGTAGATCGTGACGGGGGCCTTGAAGCTTCCGGCTCCATTACGGCGGGCCATCTGGTCGATCGACTTGAAGAGGATCGCTTTGGCGATAAGGCGATGGCAGAACGGGACATCGACTTGAGGCGCGTTCTCCTTTGCAGTGGCCTCCTCCAATCGGATCATAAATTCGGCGAAGTTCTTCTGAGAGCCGCGGCTGGCCCAGTGTGGGAGCATGTCCCAGCAGTGCATGTACTTGGCGAGATCCGCCTTAGTAAATTTTTGCTTCGTGGGATGGAGAGCCTTGAATTTCTTCTTGGCTGCAGGGGTCCGAGCCTTCGCTTCGGCGTCGGCGTACTGGCCGCGTGCACGTTCGTAGAACCAGCGGGTCTCGACGCCGCTGCCGTCAACTGCAGGGGCCCAGAGGGTACGGGTTATACGCTCTACGTTCACGTGGAACGGGTTGTTGGAGCTGAAGTCGACGAGGGTAACGGCGTTCTGGCTGTTGGAGTATTTCGAGATCTCGGGGACAACCTCGGCGATCTGTGACTCCTTGAGAAGGGTCAGCTTCATCTGTATGTGGACCTGGGAGAGGTCGGCCTTGTCCCGGGTGTGCGCGTAGTAGATCGAGGCGGTGGTCTGGCCGCCGTTGACGATCTGGAGGCCGTGGATGCGCCGGATCCCCTGCTGGCCGTTGTCGTTCCGGACGAAGTCGACCTCCGAGGCGGTCGCGGTGATGCCGTTGTTGTACGCCAGGAACCATTCAGGTGTCTCGAGGAGGGTCTTCCTGATACCGCTGTTGACCTTCACTCGCGTCTGGAGGAACGAGCGGACGTTAAGCTCCAGCAGGCGGGTTCCGTGGTCCCGGTAGAGATCGGCGATGACCTGACCGGGGAGCACACCAAGAATGACGGAGTAGTCGCCCGTGCGGGGTACTGCGAGACACGGCAAGGGCTGCTCGAACTCGGCCACGATCGGTTCGCTCTGGGCGCCGGAACTGGCCATGCGGTGGAACCGAGCGAGGTCCCAGATCTCGAACGTGGTCTCCAGGCCGTTGAAGACGTCGGGAGGGGGTGGCGGAGCCGTGCTTAGGCAGTTGGTCAGCAGGAAGACCCTGACGCGTGAGGCGTCGAGCAGGGCCTTTTCGACGCCGACACACAGGTCGTGGATGTCCACGCCCTCGTCCACGGCGTTTTTAATCTCGGCTACCTTGCGGAGGAACTGGAGGGGACGTTTGAAAGCGGCTTCTGCCGGGGCTTTGTGGAGTTTTTCCAGTAGTGGGGACTGGCGGAACTCGACGACGAACAGGTCGATGCTGCTGAGGGCGCTGTTGACGCCGAAACCGTGGATCTCCAAGCCGTGGGCCTTGTGATAGGCGAGGAAGTAGTTCTCGATTTCGCCGGCTACCTCGAGGTCCTCCAGCATCAGTTGGGCGAACATCTCGGGCGTTGTGGTCCCCTCGGCCTCCGCGCTGGCGAGGACGTTGGCGACAAGGGAACGGGCGAACTCCTCGAGCGAGATCTCAGCCATGACTTCCTCTGATTATGTTTCTGACGTCGTCCAAGGCCAAGACGTAGGCGTCGAGCCCGGTGGTCTGGATTCGGTAGTTGCAATTGCTGACGCCGGACCGGAGCTCGGGCTCGGTGATGCGGGGAAAATCGTCGTGCACCGACCAGAATCTGATCTCTCGCAGGGTGTAGCGAGGTTCTTCGTAGTTAGCAGCGTGCTGGGAGAAGTATCCAACTTTCGCTAGATGTTCATCAAGATCCGCCTGCGCTGCTTGGGGCAGCGTTTGGCGGGCGCTCTCGACCATGGCGTTGAGGCTCGTGCCCAGGCCGCCGCGGCGTTCGTCGAGGATCACGAGGGCTAGGACGAGGTACGCGACGCCTGTGCCGTCAAGCTGGCGTTCGTTCGCAATCGTGAGCTCGGAGGAGGCGCGGGCGGTTGTGGCCTTCACCTCGATGGCGCAGGAAGGGAGCTGGAAATCCTGGTTGGTTCCCGAGGGGCCCGTCCATGACATGACACCGCTCGCTGGCCCCAGCTCGGGGATCACGTAGTCGCGCAGGATGAGCAGTTCTCCGTACAGTCCCCTGCGGGCCGCGAGGTTGAGGCCGTCCTCGCCGACGGATTGAAGCAGGGTCTGCCATCGTTCGAACTGGTTGATCGCCGTGGTCACGGCGCTTGCGCCGTCCGGCGCCTGGCTGATGGCCCGAGCGATGTCGACCACCAGGGTGGTGAAGACGGTCTTGAGACTGTCGGACGTGAGGGCGATCCTCAGCTCATAGTGCTGCCGGCTTAGCCGGGAGAAGGCGAGTTCCAAGCCCTGCGTGCGGGGAAGGCGACCGAAGGCGATGACGGCCCGTTCGTAGCCGCGCTCGTCGGTGTCCAGCACGAGCATCCGCTGTCGCTGCGGGTAGGTGACTGCTATGTGCAGATCGTGCGGTGACTCGGGATGGATGCGGCGCATGGATCGGCCGGGCGTGCCCTGGGGAGTCTCAAGATCCTGCCAGTCGGTTTCGGTGATCCTCAATCGTCGACCTTGTCCTCTTGGTCGTCGGCCGCGAGGAACTGTTCCTTCAGCCAGGTAGCGTTGACGACGTACTCGATCTTCTTGTGCCGGTCGGAGAACGGGAAGCTGAAGGCATAGCCGACTAGAGGAACCGCCTTGGGCTCAGCGCCTTCGTACGTCTGCTCGATCGGGTAGATCAGCAGTAGCCCCTGATCCGGTGTGCGAACCTTCCGCACGAAAAGATCGAGAGGGACCTTGGGCTCTTTAACCGGGTTGCCTTTTTTGTCGAGCTTGCCCTTGGCGTCGATGCGCTGGTTCCTCAGCGCTTCCTTCCGCTGGGTGAGGGTGAGGTCGGTGGCCTCGTCCGGCGGGTTCATCACGCGGCGGATCCGATAGCGGCCGTCGTTGAGCGGATTCGTCCCTTCAACAGGCGAGCGTTTGATGAGCCCCACCTCGTGGCCAGCAATCGTGGCAGTCCTACCGGCGTTCGACTTGCCGACCAGGCGTACCGTCCAGCTGCCGAGCTCTCCCGCGGCGCTGCACCTGTCGATGTATGCCGAGATGTAGGTCGCGCGTACCCGGTGTGCGAGGCTATCCGACTGGTAGCCGTCTAGGAAGCCCATGATTTCCTCGGGCGAAACCCCCGTCCACACGAGGCTGTCGGAGTCGACCGACGCCGCGGTCGCTTTGTCCAGCCTCGACAGGAATGACTCGAGGTTGGTGAAGTTTTTCTCGGGCTTTTGGTTCTTAAGGTCGAACATGACGGTCTCGGGGTGATCGCCCGAGTAGCTGATGCGCACCAGGGTGCCCGACCCCATCTTGGGCCGGTTGGTGATCGTGAGGCCGAGCGAGGAGGTCTTGACCTTCAGGCCGAACTCGATGGGCTTAGCCCGCAGAGCCGCCATCTCCTCGATCTCCCGGCGGAGTTCGTCGGTGGCCTGGGTGATCTCGATGTAGGCGTTCTTGAGCTGGTCGGTGGTGTAGAGCCTGCACAGGTCCTCGTAGCCCGGGCGGTACCCGAACCATCGGCCCATCTGCAGCAGGGTGTCGTACGCCTGCGTGGTCCGCAGGTAGTAGCTCACGCTCAGGCCTTCCAGGGTCAGACCGCGGGAGAGCTTCTCGCCGCCGACCGCGATGACCGAAAGCCCGTTCTTGCGGTTCTCGTAGTACTCCAGGGCGTCCTTCGCCGCGCCGTTGATCGCCCGCACCTGGATCTTCTGTACGGCAGGTATCAGGTGCTCGGCGACCTCGGACCACGAGACGTCCTTAACCCGCTCCGCGGGGAACGCCTTGGTCGTGGGCATGAAGTCGTTGTTCCACAGGTTACGGAGTTCGGTCAGCCGCTCAGCTGAGGCGACGCTGTAGCGGTCGCGGATGCTGTCGGCGAGAAGCCTGATGTGATCCTCGATGATCTCCCGAACCTGGCCCTGAACCGCGGTGAACCGGGTGACGTGGACCAGCATCGAGTTGTGCGCGGTCTCTTGGCCGCGGGCGCGACGGGCGGCGCAGGTGAGTACGAATGCGTTGACCGCCTCACGGAGGGAGTCGGGGAGCTCGTCCGGGACCGGCCAGCTGGACCTGTGCTTGTTCGGCATCCAGGTCTGGTAGTCGTCGACCGGACGGGTGACGGGCAGCGGTTCGACGTCGTCCTCGTCAGGATCGTCAAGCGTCAGGCCGAAGACACGTTCGGGACCGAAGTAGTTCGACGGTGCGGGAAGAACACGGATGAAGCTGCCTGGGAAAAGGTCCGGGCCGAACTCCGGGTGATCGGTGTCAGGATCGATCATGATGTTCGCGTACGGAGTGGCGGTGTAGCCGACGTAGCCGGCCTTCTCGAAGATGTGCAGCAGCTTCCGGATCTCCCCGTTGACCTTCGACGGATCGGTCTCGGTGTCCTTCGAGACGTCGATGCCCGCGTGGTCGGCCTCGTCGTCGATCAGGAGGGCGGGGAGGTTTCGGACGATCTTTCTGCCCTGTGCCTCGTCCATGGTGCCATGGACGTCCGTCAGCCAGTCACGGACATTCCTGAGGATGCTCCGATGCTTCTTGATCACTAGGACGACCGGGAAGTGGCCAAGCGGGAAGTTCAGCTGCCGAGCCTTGGTCTTGGTGAAGTCACCCTTCTCGGTGCTGTCAGTGACCGAACCGATGCCGAGCCGCTTTGTGTGGGACATGGCTCCGGCGCCGATGTACCGCGAGGCGTCTTCGTCGTAGCGGTTCTGGTACTGGGTGTCGAATCCGAGCAGGCCGTGGTCGATGCGCAGTTGGGTCTGGCTCCGCAGGTCATTGTGGATGCCGGCGAGAATGATGATCAGCTGGAATCCGGCGTCCGCGGCCTTGCACGCCAGACCGGTGTAGTTGCCGGTCTTGCCGGACTGCACCTGTCCGATCACCAGTCCTGCGCGCTGCCAGCCGCCTTTCGACTGTGGGTCTTCGAACTCGCCCAAGATCTCGTCAGTCGAGCGATCTAGCACGCGGACTACCTTAGGTGGGAGGTTCTCCACGTTCACGAGATAGTCGCGGTAGCGCTCCCAAAAATCCCATGGCCGGGTGGCCTTGGCATCGGGCAGCCAGGGCGTGTGGCGGTCTTGGTCGGAGATCCCCTTACCTTCCTCCTGGAAGACGGAAACGAGCTCCTGCACCTTCCGGAGCAGAATGCCGGGTCCGATGTCGGGGAACATCTGCTGGACGCTGTTGACCGCGGCTTCCACTTCCTCGGGAGTCGCATGACGGTCTACAGGGAGGAGCGCGCGGACGACGCGGATCGCTCTGGTGATGGATTCCTCGTTGAGACTCATGCGTTCACTCCTGACTGGCCTGGGGCGGGTCAGCACGAGGCTAGGCGTTCCGACTGACAACGGTCACTCGCTCCAGAAGCCCCGGAGCCTGCTGAACGGATCCATGTCCCTGATCATCGCTTTGGCCTCCGCCGGGCTCCGACCCTGGTTGATCAGGGCAGCCTGGACAGCTCGAGCAACGGCTTCCTCGTGCTGACTCGGATCACCCCCAAACGGGATCGGATCATCGGCGGCGTCAGCTTCATGCATCACGCGCAGGGCTTCGACGGGGACGGTCTCCTCCAGCAGGGTCAGCAGCGCCTTAAGGACCTTCCTCCGCTCGGCGTCAGTCCTCAGCACCTCCATGACGAGCGGATGGTCGCGGTTGATGCGGCACTTGATCCGACCATCGGGCCGGTCTACCCGCCACGGGTAGACGAAGACCGAGCCGTGCCTGCGTGCTGCGATCTGTCCGCGGTGTCTGATGACGTCCGCACTCTGTTCTCTGGCTCGCTGGGCTATGCGTTTCAGATGCCGCCTGAGCCCGACTGGCGGGACCACCTTGGACTTGCGCACGTCGACACTCCACTCGGCGTCGAGCTCGGCCGGAACCTCGATGGCGATCCGCGCGAGGTTGAACTTCTCCTCCTGCCGCATGCCCGGCAGTCCCAGCCAGTCGCCGACCAGGATCAGCCGCCTCCGCCGGTAGACGTAGAAGCCCTGCTGCCTGAGCCATCCGCGGGGTCCGCCCGCCGCGTTGTAGTCGTCTTTGGAGAGCTTCTGTGCACTGGGCAGCACGTAGGCCTCGACTCGGACCGAACTCCCACCGAAGGCGAGATCCTCGGGAGGAAGCCGCTGAAGCGATGGATGGCCAGTCATAAACGGATCCCAGGCGGGAACGGGCTGCCCCTGTACCCGAAGGTCGACGTCCTTCAAAAACCGGGCGAACACCATGCCCAAGTGCCGCTCGACACGGTTGGCGTCGTCGTAGAATTGCTGCTGAGTCGTCTGATCGGCATCGGTCTCCTCGGCTCCGTATCCATTGAGGCGACGCCAGAGCACCACGGTGCCGCCGTCTAGGTCCCGCCGGAGAAGATCGAGAATCCTCGTCGTCTCAGCGTCGGCGTCGTGCAGCAACCGCCACTGCCGCGTCGCCTCAACCAGGTCCAAGTCCCAGGTGCGTGTGTGCCACTCTTCGCCGGCGGCCCGGCTGCTGACGCTCAGCTGGCGCGCTTGGGAGAACGAGGCGGTCTTCAGGCCAAGACCGAACCTGCCGAGGTCCTCGGCGGTGCGCTCGGCACCCAGCCCCCGTGCGGCCGGAGTCATCGCCGTGATCAGCTCCGGAAGCGACATGCCGGTCCCATTGTCGGTCACCGCGACCCACGAGCCCTCGCCGTCCCACGTAAAGGCGACATCGATCTTCGTCGCCTTCGCCGACACGCTGTTGTCCACCAAGTCGGCGACGGCGGCTTCTAGCGAGTAGCCCAACGAGCTCAGCGACGCCACCATCCCGGCGGGATCAGGGGCGGCGATGTCGAATCTGTCCGGCACAGTCTTTCCGGCCGCCTTTCCGCGCTAAGCCGCCGACTTCTTGTCTCACTACGGGGAAGTTTGAGGCTCATTCGTCGGGAGTACACCATAGTCCGCGCGGGAAACTGTCGGAGCGCTTTGATAGCCGTTGAGATGCCAAACGACGACTAGCGGCTGGGTGCAGCTGGCGGGTTCGGGCGCGAGCACACCCCAGGATGCGGGAGAATCTTGCTTGGCTCAGGGAGTCTGTGTTCTCCTGGAGGCGGTCGAGGGACAGCGAAGAAGGGAGCACGGGTGTCGTTCTACGGTGTGAAACTACATCGCAGCGATACCCTCCGGCTCGAGGAGCATCCCCAGGCATGCACCGAGGAGACCTTCGTCGAGTGGTGCGGCGAGCGGCTGGCCGGTGGTGCCCGGCTGGCGGTCGACCTGTTCTCCGGGGCCGGAGGCCTCAGTCTCGGTCTGGAGCGGGCGGGCTGGACGGTCGTCATGTCCGTCGACAACGACGTACGTGCCCTTGAGACCCACCGCGCGAACTTCCCCGGCCTCGCCCAGAAGATCGACCTGGGTGATCCTGACGAGCGAGACAAGCTGGTCGATCTCCTTTCCGGAACAGAGATCGATTTGATCGCCGGTGGCCCGCCATGCCAGCCGTTCAGCCGTGCGGGTCGCAGCAAGATCAAAAGTCTGGTCGACGCGGGCAAACGCGATCCCTTGGATCACCGCAAGGAACTATGGAAGGCCTACCTCGACGTCGTCCTGAGGATCTCACCGCGTGCCGTCCTCATGGAGAACGTCCCCGATATGGCGCTGGGCGACGACTTCCAGGTGGTACGGACCATCGCCGACGCGCTCGAAGAGGTCGGCTACTACACTGACGCGCGTCTGGTCGACGCCTGGCAGTACGGTGTCCCACAGCACCGCAAGCGTCTGATCATCCTTGCACGTAAGGATTCCCACGAGTTCACCTGGCCCAAAGCCTCGGAGAGGGTGCACCTCCGAGACGCCATCGGCGACCTCCCCATGCTTCCCGAGGACGATCCGGTCGGTGACCGGTGCCTGCCTTACCGCGAGCCGGGGAACAAGTCCGGGTTCTTGGAGCTCATGCGCGAGGGAGTCGAGGACCGAAACACCATCTGGGATCACATGACAAGACCGGTGCGCTCGGACGACCTCGTGGTCTTCAAGATAATGGACTCCAAGACTCTCTATTCAGCGATCCCGGAGAACCTGCGCCGCTACAAGGCCGACACGTTCGACGACAAGTACAAGCGCCTGGCATGGGATGAGCTCAGCCGCTCGATCACCGCCCATATCGCCAAGGATGGCTACTGGTACATTCATCCCGAGCAGCACCGGACGCTCACTGTCCGTGAGGCGGCCCGCATCCAGACCTTCCCGGACCGCTTCCGCTTCGCCGGCACGAGAAGCGACGCCTTCCGTCAGATCGGCAACGCGGTTCCCCCGCGCCTCGGCGAAGCTGCCGCAATGACCTTGAAGCCCGCTCCAGAAGGAACGGCCCCGGAACCAAACCACTGGCGTGACCTCCACTCCGCCCTGACGAAATGGGGCGAAGAACAACGCGGCACCCGAAGGTGGTTCCTCTTCCCAGGCCCGGACGTCAAGCAGGCCGTCGCCGCCGTCGTGGCGCTGATCGGCATCCACCGGCTGGATGGCGGTGACCTGGGCTATGCCTTCGAGCCCCTACGCGGCCGCGCGAAGCCTCTAACCCGCGACATCAACCAGATCTCCGCCGCTTCTGGCTCCGAACGGGTCGCTGTACGGCTAGCGGCTCTCCTCGATCTGGTGATGAAGCAGAAGCTCTGGGAAGACCCTGACGTCCTCGCTCAGGAACTGGGCTTCAAGCCAGCAGAGCGTGCGGTCTTTCGGCACCTCTTGGGTGAGGATGTCATGCTCGCGAGTGCACCGGTACTTCGAATCACGTCCCGCGTCTTCGACAGCGAGTCCGCCCAGAAGAACAGGCTGACCGACGGACGAGTGGAACTGGCAAGGATCATCGGCGGCGGAGAGAACGCTCCGACGCGGATGGCTGCTCTCCGCCTCCTCGCGTCGTCTCACTGCGTCGTAGGAGAGACACCCAAGTGCACGACCTGCCCACTGGTGACATGGTGTAAGTACCCTAAGAAAGGTCTCGAAGGCGGTGAGACCCTCTTCTAGCCCATCCGGGTCTCCACAGCCGACCTCACACGGTCTGCTGCACTGCGGACATCTTTCTTAATCTCACATTCCCATACTCGGATAACCTGCCAGCCGGCGGCCGCCAACTGCTCGTCCTGCCGCCGGTCCCGCGCTCGATTGGTTTGGATCTTCTGCCGCCAACGCTCCGCGTTTGGCCCCTTGAACTCGCTCGGCGAGTGTTGCGGACAACCATGCCAGTAGCAACCGTCCACGAACACCGCTACCCGCCAACGGGGAAGGATGAAGTCCGGCGTACACCTCCGAAGGACCGGAACATGCAGCCGAAATCTGAGTCCCAACGCATGTACTGCCTTCCGGAGAGCAACTTCAGGCGCGGTGTCTCGCACCCGCCGTGCCCGTAGATGACTGCCCTTCTCCGTGGGAATCCAGCTGCTCACTCTCAAGAGACTAGGGGATCACGCTGCTGGGGGTGTCTCTCCAGGTGGGCGGGGGACTGGGAGAAGATTGTGACAGACGGTAAGCATCTGTCACTTTGGGTGGCGTGCAGGGATGACCGCGATCGAGGGTGACAGAGTCAATATCAACTGCAGTAGGTGATCAATCGTCTACGGTGGTGGAGGTGGGAGGGGAGCGTCCGCTGCACGAGCTGATCGACGACCGGCTGCTGGGCGAGCTGTTAGCGCGATCCCGTGATGAGACGGGCGGGCTGCGGCTGACCGGCGAAGGCTCGACGCTGGGTGAGCTGGTCAAGGCTGTGCTGTAGCGGCCACCGGAGGCCGAGCAGACCGCGCATCTAGGGCTATGAGCGGCACGCCAGCGCGGGCTATGACTCCGGCCTGCGTCCGCGGAGATTGGTGTATGAGTTTTTGTTGAGCGGAGGCGTGGCGTCCTTAGACGACCATCGCATGATCCTTGGGATTAGCTAGTCGTCTGGATATGCGTCAAGTCGATTACGGCAACTGTGAAGACTGTAGGTGATAGACATAACTGAGAGTCTTCATTGAAATCGGGACGGTTCGCGAGGCCCGATGACTGATGAGTATCGGGGCTAAGGGTTGGCAGAGCGGGCTTCCCGATCACATCGCTGTAAGCGCGCGGCCACTAAACCCTACTCCGCTTCTTCGATTACTCCGACCTCAACGCATTGGCCGTTGGAACTGGACCGGCTGCTCTTGCGCCAATCGATCTGGGACAAGTCATTCATCGCTTGTCCCTCCCCTCACTTGATACTCGTCGGCCACGCGAAGTAGGAGCTTGCTGGTGGCGTCTGGGCTGATTGCGACAGCTCTGAGGTGTTCGTAGAGGCCAGTGTAGCGATGTACGTCTGCTTCCTCTTCGAGGAAAAGGTCACCGGCCATGCTGTCGATGTAGACAACAGACGGATCGCCGGGAAACTGAAGCACGACGAACGATCCTGGCATGCCAGGGTGCGCGCCCGTGTCGAACGGAACGACCTGGAGCGTGACGTTCGGCCGTTCCGTGGCCGAGACCAGGTGCAAGAGCTGATCCCGCATGACGGTTGGGCCACCGACGGTGCGGTGGATCGCAGCTTCGTCGCAGATCGCCCAGAGATGGAACGTGGGGTCACGATCGAGGATCGCTTGGCGTTCCATCCTGACTTGGACTCGCCGGTCGACCTCTTCTCGGCTGAGCGATGGCATGCCGCCGGGGATGACGGCGCGGGCGTAGTCCTCGGTCTGGAGTAGGCCGGGGATGTAGAGGCTCTCGTAGTTCCAGACACTCCGAGCTTCGTTCTCGAACTCGATGTAGGCGCTGTACTCCTCGGGTAGCTCGTCCGTGTACGCCTGCCACCACCCGGACTGCGACGAGTCCTTGAGGAGCTTGGTGAGGGCTCGCTGCTCCTCGGGCTCGACCTCGTACAGCGTGAGCATGGCAGCGAGCGTACGTGCTTGCGGACGGACTTTCGCCTTCTCGATCCGGTAGAGCGTGGCCTTGTTGATACCGGTGGCTTCTGTAACGTCCTCCCTGCTCAGGCCGCGAGCGGTACGTAGCCGGCTCAGGCTTCCGGCCAGGCGACGCAGCCGGACAGTGGGGCGCGGGTGAGCAGGCATGGGGGCCTCCTTGAGAACTATGCAACCTGAATCCTATGCAACAGGTTGCATTGATCTTCATTGCAGGTTCACACTGAGCATCCGACACTTTACCGAGCGTGGTGATCGCATGAGGCCAACCGTGGCGTTCTTCCCTACGCAGCAGGACCAGGCCGTCACCCTGGCTGCCGCACCCAACGCCGTCCCCCTCGCCCGTCGCCTGGTTGCCGAGGTGGCTCGGCACTGGCACCTCCCGACTGAGCTGATCCACGACACGGAAACGATCGTGTCGGAACTGGCCACTAATGCACTGAAGGCCACCGCGGGCTTCCATCAGGCCATGGGGATCACCGAGATCGGCCGTATCCGCCTACGTCTCAAGTGGACGAGTCCGAGCCTCTTCACCGAGGTCTGGGACATCAACCCAGTTCTCCCGACCAAGCGCCAGCCGAACGACCTTGATCTAGACGGCCGGGGCCTGGGGATCATCGAGATGCTCAGCGCGCGCTGGGCGGCCGTGCACTGCGAGGATGGCGGCAAGATCGTGTGGGCCGAACAACGTCTCTGCTCTTACTAGGGCCTGTCTCGAAGTGAGTGGAGCCATTCGTTGATGGCGGTGATGTAGATGGTGGCCTCGTAGCGGACGGCGAGCTTGTCGTACCTGGTCGCGATGGCGCGGTTGCGTTTGAGCCGGTTGATTCCGCATTCGACCGCGTGACGCTGCCGGTAGGCGACCGCGTCGAAGGCGGGCGGCCGGCTACCGTTGGACCCTTTGCGGCGCCGGGCTGCGTCCTGGTCGGCCTTGCTGGGGATGGTGGCTTTGATCCCGCGTTGGCGCAGGTGAGCGCGGTTGGCGCGGGAGGTGTAGGCCTTGTCGGCCAGGACCCGGTCCGGCCTGGTCCTGGGCCGGCCGCCGCCCAGGCGGGGC
>NZ_JBFAUM010000052.1:0-20579 GCF_040679195.1 Actinoallomurus sp. NPDC052308
ACCCGTTCGAACAACTCCCACAACTCATCGGGAACCAGACGCTCCACCATCGACACGGCAGGATCCTACTGATCACCCCAAATGAAACGACGTCTTAGTACGGGTGGTCAACCCGTCCGCGCCGCCGCTCAACGACGACATCCGCATCGGTGCCGACGCGGCGGGGCTGTGGTGGTTTTGCTGGTCCTTCGGCGATCGGATCGCGCACGTCGACAACATCGACATCGCCGCCGCCCGCATCATCCAGGTTCTCGGCTGCCCCGGCCGCTGACACGCACCGCCGTGAACGGTCGGGCCCGCCCGGCGACCCGGCCGTTCAGGGCTTCACCCCCAGGAGGGCTACGCCATGTACGCCGAGAACGACACCCGAACCCCGTACGAGCAGCGGCAGTGGTTCTGCCGGCTGGACGAGGACCCCGCGGCGGTCATCACCGCCCGAGCCCTGGTCGGCACCGTCCTGGCCGGCTGGGACACCGACCTGGTCGAAGACGCCGTCCTGGTCACCAGCGAACTGGTCACCAACGCCATCGCCCACGGGGACGCCCCGGTCACCCTGACCGTCACCGTACGCAAGAAGCCCGAGCCGACCGTCATCCTGGAGATCACCGACGCCTCACCCGAACTGCCGGTGCAGGACCTGCCCGGCGAGGTCGGCCACTTCGGGCTGTGGATCGCCGAAGAACTCGCGCGCGTCACCATCCACCCCACCACGACCGGCAAGACCGTACGCGCCGAGTTCGTCCTCTTCGACCAACCGGCCGCTCGCTGACCGAGTCCCTACGCGCACGCGAGGGCGCCACCTCGCGTGTCCGTACGAAAAGGCCACCGGCCGCCGAGCCTGGTCGGGGCCGGCTATCCAGGCTGCCAGGTGATGCACTGGGGACGGGCGCCTCCCGTCGTCATGAACTCCCGCACCGCCTCCCGGATCGTGTCGATGGGGAGCTCAGCGTCCGCCGGGAACGGGGAGTCGTCGTACCAGAGCTTTCCTTCGTCACCGACTGCTGGGGAGGGTCCGTGTTGAGATGTGCTGTAGACCCCGTCGCGCCATTCCCGCCCGCTGTAACGCAGGACACCTACATCACCGGCGGGATCGGCACGGATGCCGACGTCGAGGCCCTGGGACCATGGGTCGCCTGTCAGATGGACGTCCATGATGATCCGCCGGCCCGTTGGCAGACCGGTGCGAATTCGCTCGATCAGCGCGTCCACGTCGTCGGCCGAGGCCGCTGTCACCGGCTCGTTCTGTCCGCGGTACCAAATGTCGAGTGACGTCATCAGACGGCTGCACCTCCCTGATAGGAGCGTACGAAACCGTGAGCACCGTACACGGTCATCGTCGAGCCTTCAGGCAGAATCTGCGCGATGAGCCGGTCACAGCTCAACGGCCCGTCGTCGCACGGGATGTGGTTCACCACCAGGGTCGTCGAGCGGATGCCGTGCTCGCGCATATAAGCGGCAAGCTTGATCTCGACGTGCGTCTCGGTTCGAGGTCGACGCGGCATGCGGCTGAAGAACCGGTTCGCCGCTTCCCAGGTCGGCCCGTGCTTACCGCTGACCTCTGCGTTGACGATACCGCCGGGGCCGACCCATCGGCCGTGTGTTCGGGCACCGGTGCCCGGCTCGACCGGTGGCGGCAGTTCTGCGCGTAGCCGCTCGATGTTCTCTGGCGAAAGGCCCGACTCCTGTGGCCCGCCTGTGCGGCCCGCCGGAGTCTCAAGGGCGCCGGGGGCAGCGGGGCGCCCGGCTGAACCATCGGGTGCTGCGGTGCTGGAAACGCCAACGCATTGCAGGAACTCCAGCAGGTTGCTCTCGCCGACGTCGAGCACATCGATGATTTCGCCTAGGGTCTCCCAAGCGGTGACCAACCCGCTGAGCGCCTGTTCGGCGGCTGCGTGACTCGCCTCGTCCAGCGCCGCAGTGAGCATCGAAACCGCATTCTCGGTGGCTGCGGCCGCGTCACGGAGCGTAGCCCGCGCCTGGTCAAGGTGCTCAAGCGCGGCACGGCTCTGCCTGAGAATTTCGCCCGCCGATCCCCCCACGCACCCAAAGATGCCCTGTCACCGCTTCGAGGTATCCGACCGGTTACGGTCAGGCCCCTGGCCAGGATCGGCCCAGCTGACGGAGACACGTCTGTATGAAGAGCCCGCCCCCCGTGCGAGCAGTGCCAGTCGTACGCGCCGAGTTCGTGCTCTTCGACACCCTGGCCACCCGGTGATCCTGCAACGCGATCGACAACCCGTTGCCTATTGAGATCAATTGCTGGGCTCGCGTGGTTCTCGACCACGGCGGTCAGCGGATGCTGTGATGTGCTTCGTCGTGTCGATCGGTTCGGAGAGCGGGAGGGTGCGCCTTAGGTGACCCGCCCTGGCCAACTCCCGCAACTTCTGCGCAATCGCCGCGTGCAGTCGGCTCTCGTCGTCGCTCTCCTGTCTGCGTCGTCCGAGATGGTCAACGTGGCTTCGCATTGCCTGCTGCAGCCGCTCGGCCCGGTCTTCGGCGGGTGACTCGCCGACGGGTTCGAGCTTCTGCCGTACGTTGCACTCCTGATCGAGTGAGATGGCCAGGTCGTAGACATGATGCGTGTACTCGGGGTGGCGATCGAAGATGAGGCGTTCGAGTCCGCGCGTCGGCCCATGAGTCGCCGTGTTACGCCACAACGCGTACATGGGATCGCGGGGATTCGCGGTGGCGATGTCGCTGAGCTCGGGATCGTTCTGGGCATCCAGGAGGTCGCCAAGGTCGACCGGGGTGATCAGCTCCAGATCGGCCAATCTCACGGACGCGCCGGCGAGGACGGGTAGGTCCAGCGTCGTATCGGCCGTCGTCCGGTCCCGTACGTCGGCCTGTGGCTCGTCGGCCTGCTTCGTGCAGGGGAGAAGGAACTCGAAGAACCGGTGACGGCACCGCAGATAAGCGGACAGCCGTTCGGCGATGTCATCCAGCCTGCGTCCCAACTCGACCGGGTCATACATCGTGTCGGTGAAGAAGAAGACCTTGAAGTTGAATTCCCTCTTCTTCGCCGAAGGAGTACCCAGCCAGACCGCCACGCGGCTGTCCTGCCAGATGTCGGCGGCGCTGCACGACCCCGTATCCGGAAAGATCTCGTGAGCGAGCTCTTGCCGCGCACGCGCCAGACTTGTCCGGGTCTCCGGTCTGCGTGTTTCGGAGAGTGCGGTCGCAACCGCGTTCTCCACCGGGGACTCCTGATCCGGCCAGTCGATCACCCGCTGGTGCACCCTGGCGATGACCTCTGGACCAGTCGAAGAACGGATCCGGCGGGCGGCGGGCGATCCTAGAGACGAGCCTTCGAGGAGTGCAGCGAAATCGTCGTCCACAACGCCTCCGCGGGGTTCCTTCTGCTCCGGCTGCGGTATCCGGCAGCTCTGTGGTCCTGGGAACGGCTCTCGGTAGGTCACAGGAACCGCCCTCTCTCGCGCCTCTCGTCATCGTCGGCCGCCGGTGGCCGCTCACTGCGCCGACTTATCTGCTTGCGGACGCGCGCCGTCCGCCCCTCGGCGGCCTTCGGCGTGAGGCCGACCGCCTCGGCCGCCTGACTCGCCGAAAATCCGGCCGCCCGCAGGACCAGCACTTCGCGCACCTGCTGGTCCTTGATCTCGCCGAGGAGACGCTCGACCTCATCGGCCATCGCGACCTGAACGGCCGGATCGACGGCGCCGCCGGGTCGGTCGGGGTCGATCACCAGTCCGATCGGCCGTACCGTGCTGCGGTCTCTCAACCAACGGCGGTAGAGGGTGGGGAACTGCAACGCGCACGCGTTGACGAAGTAGGTCTTCAACGACGCACCGCGCGCTGGTGACCAGCGGCGCTCCACGAACACCGCGGTGGTGAAGACCGGCAGCGCATCGGCGACCATCTGCTGCGCGAGGTCGTCATGATCGGCATCGCTGAGCTCCGGCAACGCGTCCGCGTCGCCGTACCAGCGCCGGAGCTTCACGCACTTGGCGACGATCTGTCCGGTCCGCAGGAGGTATCTCAGGACGGGCACCGCGTACCGGATCAGCTCGGCGTTCAACCGCTGATGCCGGGAACCGTTCAGCCCCTGCTCCAGGACGGCCTCGACAAGGAGCTGATCAACGGCCAGCCGGCTTTCGAGGTCGCACTCGTCCGGAGGTACGTCGGGGGCCAGCTCCGCTTCCGCCTGGTCGATGAGCGTGGCTGCTTCCGGGAGAAGGTCGAGATCCGCACAGCGTTCGGATTCCGTGTCGTCCTCCTCCTGCGATGAAGCATGATCACCGAGCCGCGGGGCCGGCGCATCACCTTGCCACGTCACCATCCCGTGGCCCTCCTCATCTCCATCAGCCCGTCCGGGGACTGCTCGGTCAGAACTCGCCTACGACCTCCTATAGGTCTGGTGCCGGGACCTCCCCTCGCCCGGTCGAGGATTAATTTGGCGAGTCTGCCGGAAACGCGGCTCTAGCTGGGCGGATGGCGCGAAATTCGCATCAGCCGCGAATGAGGCGAGGGCAGTGGGGCCGGAGGGGACCTACGTCGGGATGTCAGTCTTCCCCCGACATGAGGACAGTCGATGACGTCTCGTTCGGCCCCGAAGCCGCCCGCTCTGTTGACCTCGCGCTCCGCTCTCGTGCTCCTGCTCGCCGTGCTGACCGGGATCGGCGCGGGCCTCCTCACGTATCTCGCCCGGCGTTCCATCCCCGAGGCGTTCCTCGCTGCGGGCGCCGCCACGGGAGGAGCGATCGGTCTGTTCAACAGAATGATCGCCTAGCCCCGAAGGCCACGTGGGGCACGAGTCACCGGCGAGCGATGGGCGGCGTACGCCGCTCGGCGTCACGAGGTCCGGCCGGGTCGCCCACCGCAGGGGCGGCCCGGTCTCGCCGGCCTGCGACTCATGGTGCATCGCCGCGACAAAAATCCCAAAAGCAAGTGTTGCTCGCTTGGTGATCGAGCCGGCCGAATGACTGGAAGCCCTATCGGAGCCGTACGGAAGAGATGGGCAAAAGCGGCGTTCAGCACCCGAGCGGGAGGGGTCCACCCCTCCCGCTCCCGCTAGGACAGCGGTTCGTCGGCGGCGCTGCGGTGCGGGACCCGCTCGGCGGGGATCGTGCCCATCCGGCCGGCCTGGAAGTCGTCGAACGCCTCGATGATCTCCTGGCGGGTGTTCATCACGAACGGGCCGTACCGCGCGATCGGCTCCCGGATCGGCAGGCCGCCGAGGATGAGGATCTCCCAGCCGTTCCGGCTGGCCGACGGCTGCGAGTCGGCCGCCGTGACGGTCAGCGCGTCGCCCTTGCCGAAGACCGCGAGCTGCCCCTCGTCCACCGGCCGCCCGTCCGGTCCCGCCTGGCCACGGCCCGACAGGGCGTAAACCAGCGCGTTGAAGTCGCGCGGCCAGGGCAGGGTCAGCCGGGCACCGGGCGCGACGGTGGCGTGCAGGTAGGTGATCGGCGTGTAGGTGACGCCGGGCCCCTGGTGCCCCGCCAGCTCCCCCGCGATGACCCGGACGACGGACGAGCCGTCGTCGCTGGACAGCAGCGCGACGTCGCGCGACTCGATGTCCTGGTACCGCGGCGCCACCCGCTTCTGGGCGCGCGGCAGGTTCACCCAGAGCTGTACGCCGTGGAAGAGGCCGCCCTTGGCGACCAGTTCGGGCGTGGGCTGCTCGATGTGCTGGATCCCGGCACCGGCGGTCATCCACTGGGTGGCGCCGTCGGTGATGAGCCCGCCGCCGCCGGTGGTGTCCTGGTGCTGGAAGGCCCCGTCGATGATGTAGGTCACGGTCTCGAAGCCGCGGTGCGGATGCCAGGGGGTGCCCATGGCCTCGCCCGGGGCGTACTCCACCGCGCCCATGTGGTCGAGCAGAAGGAAGGGGTCGGCCAGCGACAGGTCGATGCCGGGGAACGGCCGGCGGACCTGGAAGCCCTCCCCCTCCAGGTGCTTGGCGGCGGTGACGACCTTGGCGACCGGCCGCCAGGCGGTGTCCTGCTCCGGGAGGCGGGGCAGTCGGGTCAGGGTGAGCGGATCGGCGGTGACGGCGGGCATCGGAGCCTCCTTGGTCGGTACGACCCATGGAACGTGATTGAAGATTCAACTATTCCATGAATCGTCCGTCCAGTGCTCACCGCCGAGGATTCTCGTCGCCGGCACGACGGAGCTCCTCGGCGTAAGGGCGCCTATCGCGCTGTCACCAGGGGACCACCCCGGCGTCCTCGAAGAAGCCGCCGGTCGGGCCGTCGTCGGGGAGGGTCGCCAGCCGGATCGCGATCGCCGCGCCCTGCTCGGGGGTACGGACGCCGCGAAAGCCGTTGAGGTCGGTCGCGCAGAAACCGGGGCAGCCGGCGTTGATCAGGATGTTCGTGTCGTGGAGCTCCCTGGCGTACTGGACGGTGACGGCGTTCAGGAACGTCTTCGACGGTGCGTACGCGGCGGAGATCGGGCCCACCCCCAGCTCGTCGGTGGACGTGGACTGCCGGGTGAGGGAGCCGACGCTGCTGGACATGTTCACGATCCGCGGCGCCGCCGAGCGGCGCAGCAGCGGCAGCATCGCGTTGGTGAGGCGGATGACGCCGATCACGTTGGTCTCCACGACCGTCCGCACGGTCGCCGGGTCGACCCTGGTGGGTTCCTGCGGCATGCCGCCCGTAACCCCGGCGTTGTTGACGAGCACGTCGAGGCGGCCGGCGCGCTCCTCGATCAACCTCGCGGCGGCGGCCACGCTCGCGTCGTCGGTCACGTCGAGCGGCACGCCGAACGCGTCGACGCCGGCCGCGCGCAGCTTCTCCACGGCGGCCTCCCGGCGCTCCTCGTCCCGGGCGCCGACGCCGACGCTCCAGCCGAGGGCACCCAGGCCGACCGCGATCTCGTACCCGATTCCCTTGTTCGCGCCGGTGACCAACGCGATCGTCTGTGCGCTCATGTCCTCGATCCTGTCCGCGTCCCCCGCGCGACCACCAACACCGTTCAGGTGGGCGGCGATACCGCTCCGGTATCGATCCAGGTCATCGGCCGCCCTGTCCCGCCGCCGGCCTTCGGAGGCGCGGCGCCGGTCCGTCCCGCCGTACCGTGGCGGCATGGAGACGCGGGAGTTGCGGTACTTCGTCGCCGTCGCCGAGGAGTTGCACTTCGGGCGGGCCGCGCAGCGGCTCGGGATCGCACAGCCGCCGCTGTCACGGGCGATCCGGCAGCTCGAACGGCGGCTCGGGGTGGCGCTGCTGGAACGCACCAGCCGCAGCGTCACGCTGACCGAGGCCGGGTCGGTGCTGCTGCGCGAGGGCCGGGCGGCGCTCGACGCGGTCGACGCCGCCGACCGCCGTACCCGCCGCGCCGCCCTCGCCACGACCGGCCACCCCGGCCTGATCCTCGTCACGAAGGCCGGGGCGTCCAGCGAACTGCTGTCGAAGCTGCTCGACGCGTACGCCGCCGAGCCCGACGCGGTCGCCGTCGACGTTCTCCTGTGCGGGCCCGCCGAGCAGGAACGGCTGCTGCGCGACGGGCGGGCCGACGTCGCGCTGCTGCACCGCCCGTTCGACTCGACGGTCGGGTTCGACACCGAGGAGCTGCGAACGGAGGGGCAGGTCGTGGTCCTGCCGGCCGGGCATCCCCTCACCGGCCGGACTCACCTGCGGATGGCCGACGTCACCGCGCTGCCCGGCCTGCCGTTGCCGCGCTGGCCCCGCCCCGACGGCACGTACCCGGACGGCCCCGGTCCGGCGGTTCGGGACCATGTGCAGCTTCTCCAGCTGATCGCGCTCGGCCGGGCCTCGGCGGTCCTGCCGGAGTCGGTGTGGGCCCATCTGGGCCGCGGCGTCGCCACCGTGCCGATGTTGGACGCGCCGACGGTGACGACGGTGATCGCGTGGCCGCCGCACAGCCGGTCCCGGCCCCTCGCCGGGCTGGTTCGCGCCGCGACCCGCCTGTAGGGCCCACCGGAGTCGCCCGATCACACCCCGGGAAACTTGTTGAAAATTAAACCATCCTGATATCATGGAGGGCATGAGCGAACCGCGCTGGCTCGATGCCGCCCAACAGCGTGACTGGCGCGCCTACATCGAGGGCAGCGTCCGGTTGGCCGACCTCCTCGACCGGGACCTGAAGGCCAAGCACGGGCTGACCACCGCCGAGTACGAGATCCTCGTGCGCCTGTCCGAGGCCCCCGACCGGCGGCTGCGGATGGCCGAGCTGGCCGAGTACGCGAGCCAGTCGCGGAGCCGCCTCTCCCACACCGTCGCCCGGCTGGAGTGCAAGGGGCTCGTCTCGCGCGGCACCTGCGGTGACGACAAGCGCGGAGTCAACGCCGAGCTCACCGAGAAGGGCCTCACCTTCCTCGACCGGGCCGCGCGTGATCATGTCACCACCGTACGGGATTTCTTCATCGACGTGATCGACCCGGACGACCTCAAGGCCATCGGCCGGGCGTTCAGCGCCGTCGCCGAGCGGGTCGGCAAGGTGCGCTGACCGCCACGTCGCACGGAGGCACCGGCCGGGTCAGGAGTTGAGGCCGGTGCAGAAGCCGAGCGAGAACAGCGTCATGAACGTCCAGCCGCACATCAGGCCGACGCCGTACAGCCGCGTGAAGCCGGTCATCTTCCAGGCCAGGAAGCCGCCGAGCCCGAACGCCAGCAGGAGCAGCGCCAGCGCCTGAGCCAGCAGGCTGAAGTCCTTGCCGCCGGAGAGGTTCATCTCGAGGGCGGAGTACATCATGATCGAGTCGACGAGGATGAAGGTGCCGAGACCGCTGCCCACGGCGGTGATCTCGCGCATGCCGAGGGGCGGTCGCCGCTTCTCGCCCGTGTCCGTCATGATCGGTCCTCACGGATCGACTGCCCCGGCCGTAGCCGCAGACTAGTTCGCCCGCCGATTCGGGACGAAGCATCGGCGACCGCATGTAATCCTTCCGTTATGGAACGCCTGACCCTGGCCGCCGTCCTGGGTGGCGCGGCTCTGGCTCTTTCGGCCTGTGGCGGGGGATCGTCGGACACGGCCCGCCCGCCGGCCGCGCCGGCGGCGACGTCGCCGGCCGCCACCACTCCAGGCTCAGCCACCCCGACCCCCTCGCCGTCCGCCACCGCCTCGGCGAGACCGCAGGCCTTCACCGCAAAGATTTCGAAGATTCCGTCGCGCGCGACGGTCAAGTACTCCTGGCACGCCGGCTGCCCGGTCGGCCTCGACGGCCTCCGGCTGATCCGGATGACGTACTGGGGCATGGACCACAAGCCACACGAGGGCGAGATGGTGGTCAACGCCCACGTGGCCTCCAAGATCGTCGGTGTCTTCCACAAGCTGTACGACCAGCGCTATCCGATCCGGCGCATGGAACTCGTGGACAAGTACAAGGGCAGCGACTTCGACTCGATCGAGGCCGACAACACCTCGGCGTTCAACTGCCGCAACGCGACAGGGTCCAGCAGCTGGTCCCAGCACGCGTACGGACTCGCCGTCGACCTCAACACGTGCGAGAACCCCTACGTGCACTCGAACGGCCACATCGAGCATCCGCGCTGCGTGAAGTACGGCAACCGCAAGCGCAAGGATCCCGGCGTGATCCACGCGGGCGACAAGGTCGTCCGGGCCTTCCGCTCGATCGGCTGGGGCTGGGGCGGCTCGTGGGGCGGCCCCTGGGACTTCCAGCACTTCTCCGCGAACGGCCACTGACCGGTCGGGGTGCGGCCGCCGTCAGACGACGAGCAGCGCCACCACGACGATGACCACCAGCAGGACGGCCGCACCGCCGATGATCAGCCCGGTGTTGGGGCGGGACGGTGACGCGTCCCCCCGGTTGGCGAACGCCCGGAACTGCTGGGTGCTGCCCGCAGGATCCTGTTCGTTTTTCGGCATGCAAGTGAAGATAGTGGAGATACGCCGAGGTCACCGGTTCTTCGCGACATCCGGCGAAGCCCGGCGCGGCACCGGGAACCAGGCCGTCGACACCGTGGCTTTTAAAGCCAGGAAGCGTCACATAACGTGACACGCATGGGCGGATCGGAATTGCGCGCTGAAACAGCGCATGGCGCGGCGTACGACGCCCCCTCCGGCGCGCTCCTCCTCCGCCTGCTCGACGAACTCGGTCCGGGCAACCAGTACCTCATCGTGGACCGGCTCGACGCGCCCGGCCCCGGCCACTACATGCAGGTGTACCTGGAGGTCGACGGGACGTTCGCCGTGGAGTACCGGGAAGGCGCGGCGGACCGCCACTTCGAGGCCGTCGCCGCCGACCTCTGGCAGGTCCACGAGGTCCTCACCGCCTGGGCGGCCGACGCCCCGGGGTGGCGGGACGGGTTCGACTGGCGGCACTGGCCCCGGACGGATGACGGCCCCGCGTACGAATGACGGCGCCGCCTACGGATGACGGCCCCGCGTACGGATAACGGCGCCGCCCACGGATGACGGGCCCGGGTACGGCCGCCCCATCGCCCCGGGTGGCGGCCCGTCGGAACACAAATCGGTCGCGGTCGGCATTCCATGCGCTTACCGTTCGACCATGGCACTCCTCGTCTCGGTCAACGTCGGCAGGCCACGCCCGAACCCGTGGAAGGACACGGGGACCACGGGCATCGACAAGCGCTCCGTGGACGGACCGGTCGCCGTCACCGCGCCGGGCCCCAAGGGCACCGGCGCGGTCGGCCTCGCCGGAGACCGCGTGTACGACGTCAAACACCACGGCGGCGCCGACCAGGCGGTGTACGCCTACGCCCGCGAGGACCTGGACCGCTGGGCGGCGGAGCTCGGGCGCGAGCTTCCGGACGGCGTCTTCGGGGAGAATCTCACCACGTCCGGCCTCGACGTCAATGGGGCGCTGATCGGGGAGCGCTGGCGCATCGGCGAACAGGTGCTGCTGGAGGTGTCCTGCCCGCGCATCCCCTGCGGCACCTTCCAGGGCTGGATGGAGGAGCAGGGCTGGATCAAGCGCTTCACCCGGGCCGCGCTGCCGGGCGCGTACCTCCGGGTGATCGAACCCGGTGAGATCCAGACCGGAGACCCGATCACGGTCGAGGACCGTCCGGTGCACGATGTCACGGTCGCGCTGGCCTTTCGCGCCCTGACCGCCGAGCCCGACCTGCTCCCCAAGCTGCTGGTGGCCGAGGCGCTGCCCGAGGAGGACCTGCGACGCATCCACCGACGCGTCGGCTGACGCCCGGCCCGCGCGGAAACGGCGACCGGCGTCCGGCGCACGGGTCCGCGCCCGGCCCGCTAAGGTGGTCACCACTTGGAGGGTTCGCATAGTGGACTAGTGCAGGCGCCTTGAAAGCGCCCAGGGCTGGGGACAGTCCTCGTGGGTTCGAATCCCACACCCTCCGCCACGTGATGTCACAGGACATCGAAAACCCTCCGAACCTTACGGGCTCGGAGGTACGGCCTTTGACGGTCAGAGATGGAAAGATCCCGGTGGGGGTGGTGCAGCACCACCCCCAACCGGGATCAGTTGATCAGAGACCCGCCGACGCGGGATCCCTTACTCCGGGTTGCTCACCGGTCCGCCGGCCGCGGCCCCGTCGGCCTCGGCTTTGTGTTCGGCTTCGGCTTCGGGGGGTCCATGACACCCAGCGGCGCGACCTGGAACTGCAGCATGGTGATTGTCCTCTCGTTGCGCGACCGTCGGTTCCTTTGGGCGACCGACGCGTCTTCAGTCAGAACTGTGCGTGGTAGGCGATCTTGCGCAACGTCGGGATTGACACGGCCCGCGTCCCGATCTTCTGAAACCGGACACCACACCCACCGGCGACCGAACGAGGCCGCCGCCCGTCCCGGGCGGCGGCCTCTCGCGTATGTTCTCCCTCAGCGCGGCCAGGCGAAGCCGTCGCCGACCGTCGCGGCCAGGACGAGGTAGGCATCCCTCGTCGCGGGGGACAGCTGCTCCAGCTCGACCTCCGCGCCCTCCTCCAGGTGCGGGTCGTACGGGATGCGGACGACCGCGCGGCAGCGGCTCTCGAAGTGCGCCTGCAGCCGGTCGAGGTCGACGGTGCTCCTGCTGCGGGACCGCACCATGGACAGCACGACGACGCCGTTGCGCACCAGCTCGCCGTAGTGGTGGGCCTCCAGCCAGTCGAGCGTCGCCGAGGCCGACCGGGCGCCGTCCACCGACGGGGAGCTGACCAGCACGAGCTGGTTGGCCATGCCGAGGACGCCCGCCATCGCCGAGTGCAGCAGGCCGGTGCCGCAGTCGGTGAGGCAGATCGAGTAGAAGTGCTCCAGGACGTGCGCGACCGTGCGGTAGTCCTGCTCGCTGAACGCCTCGGACACCGCCGGGTCGCGGTCGGAGGCGAGCACCTCGAGCCGCGACGAGGCCTGCGAGGTGTAGGCGCGCACGTCGGCGTACCGCTGGATCTGCTCGTGCTCGTTGAGCAGGTCGCGGACGGTCGTCGCCGTCTCCAGCCGCACCTTGTCCGACAGCGTGCCCCGGTCGGGGTTGGCGTCCACCGCGATCACGCGGTCGCCGCGCAGCGACGCGAGCGTGGCGCCCAGCCCGACGGTGGTCGTGGTCTTGCCGACCCCGCCCTTGAGGCTCATCACCGCGACCCGGTGGTGGCCGCCGGCCACCGGCGTACGTGCACGGGCCAGCAGCTCGCGGCGGCGCATCTCGGCCGGGGACTCACCGGGGTGGATCACTCCGCCGGACGCCTTGTAGAGCGCGCGGCGCCAGCCGTTCGCGGGCGCCTGCCGACGGCCGCGCAGCAGCGTGTCGGCGCTGAGGCTGTCGGCGGTCTGCGCGCCGGCCTGCTGCTGGGCGTACGCCTCCGGCAGCGGCTGGAACGGCGGGCCGTCCTCCGGCTGGGCGTACGCCGGCGCCTCCTGCTGCGGGAACGGCGGTCCCTCCTGCTGCGGGAAGGGGGGCCCGTCCTGCTGCGGGAAGGGGGGCGCCTCCTGCTGCCGGCCGTACGGCGCGGCCTCGGGCCGGCCGCCGAACTGCGGCGCGGCGTAGGGCCGGCCGGGCTGTTCGACGGGCGGCCGGTAGCCCTGCTGCTCGGCGGGCGGGCCGGGGTACTGCTGGGCGCCGTAGTCGGGTGTGCCGGGGTACTGCGCCGAATAGTCCGGAGCCGCCCCGTAGGGCTGGCCCTGCTCGGCCGCCGGGTAACCGGCCGGTGGCGGCGAATAGGGCGGCGGGCCGCCGAACGCCGGAGCGGAGTACTGGGGATAGCCGGTGTAACCGCCGTCGCCGTACATCTCGAAGCCGTCCGCGTGGGTGACCTCGGCGGCGCGGGGCTCGAACCGCGTCTGCTCGGCCTCGTCGAACTCCTGCTCTCGGTCGTCCGCGGAGTCGACGGGCTGGGACGGCTGCTGCACGTCGTACGGCGCGGCGCCGTCGTCGGGGTCCGCGGGCCCGGCGTCATACGGCTGGGCGGGCTCCTGCTCCCGGCGGACCTCCTGCGTGGGCTGAGCGCCCTCCCGCTGCCCGGCCGCCTCGTCGTCCTGCGACTCCTGCGCGGGGCCGAAGCCCTGCGGCGGGAAGGGAACGAAGCCGGGGCCGTACTCCTGGGCCGGGGCGCCCGGGAACTGCGGAGGCACCCCGAACTCCGGCGGCGGCGGATACCCCGGCGCTCCGAAGGCGTACGGCGGTTGCCCCTCACCGGCCGACTGTCCCTCACCCGCCGGGTCGGCCGGCGGCGCGGGGAACATCGGTGCCGGAGGGGTGTTCGTCCACGGGTTGGGCGGCGGCCCGGTCTCCTCCGCGGTCTCGTCCCGCGGCTCGGCGGACTCGCTGTTCATGGCATCAAGAGACGCGAGCTGCTCTTCAAGAGAACGGCCCGTTTTATCCTGATCGTTCTTGGCCACCAGGTCCCCCTCGCGGACGCGCAGTGGATGAATCAGCACGATATGTTCATCCGCAGCCTAAGCCACCACAGGCATTGACCAATACCGTGTCGCTTCAGCATCCCCGGCTACCGTGAAGCCCATGCATGCCATCGTCATCGAAAAACCGGGCGATCCAGACGTATTGCGCTGGGCTGAAGTACCCGACCCCGTCATCGGTCATGACGAGGTGTTGCTCGACGTCGTTGCGGCGGGTGTCAACCGCGCCGATATCATGCAACGACGTGGATTTTATCCACCTCCGGAGGGCGCGCCCGAGTATCCGGGCCTCGAAGCGGCCGGGCGCGTCGCCGCGGTGGGCGACGGCGTCACCGGGTGGAAGGTCGGCGACGAGGCGTGCGCGCTCCTCAGCGGAGGCGGATACGCCACCCGCGTCGCCGTGCCCGCGGGTCAGCTCCTGCCGATCCCCCGCGGCCTGAGCCTGGTCGAGGCGGCCTCGCTGCCGGAGGTCGCCTGCACCGTCTGGTCCAACGTGTTCATGCTGGCCCGGCTCCGCCCGGGCGAGTCGTTCCTCGTGCACGGCGGCTCGAGCGGGATCGGGACCATGGCGATCCAGCTCGCCAAGGCGCACGGAGCGCGGGTGCTGTGCACGGCCGGCACCGAGGAGAAGCTGGAGCGCTGCCGGGAGCTCGGCGCCGACGTCGCGATCAACTACCGCACGGAGGACTTCGTCGAGGCCGCCCGCCCCGTCGACGTGATCCTCGACAACATCGGCGCCAAGTACCTCCCGCGCAACGTCGACGCGCTCGGCACCGGCGGCCGGCTCGTGGTCATCGGGCTGCAGGGCGGCGGGGTGGGTGAGCTCGATCTGGGCAGGCTGCTCACGAAACGGGCCTCGGTCCACGCAACCTCCTTGCGCGCCCGGCCGTTGGAGGAGAAGGCCGAAGTCGTGACCGCCGTGCGCGAGCACGTGTGGCCGCTGCTCGAGTCCGGGACCGTACGCCCGATCGTGGACCGTACGCTTCCCATGACGGACGCCGCCGCGGCGCACCGCGTGATGGAGGAGAGTACGCACGTCGGCAAGATCGTACTAACGGTGTGAGACTGGGATATCTATGAACAATCCACTGAACAGCGAAGACCCGCAGGTCGTCGTCGTCGGGCCGAACGGCATGCCCATCATCCCCGGGGAGCCCAAGGGCGACGGCGAGTCGGAGGAACGACCGGTCACCGAGATGGTCGAACAGCCCGCCAAGGTCATGCGCATCGGCAGCATGATCCGCCAGCTGCTCGAGGAGGTGCGGGCGGCGCCGCTCGACGAGGCCAGCCGGGCGCGCCTGGCGGAGATCCACCAGCGTTCGATCAAGGAGCTCGAGGACGGCCTCGCGCCCGAGCTGATCGATGAGCTGGAGCGGATCTCGCTGCCGTTCACCAATACCGGCGTCACTCCGAGCGAGGCCGAGCTTCGCGTCGCCCAGGCGCAGCTCGTCGGCTGGCTCGAGGGGCTGTTCCACGGCATCCAGACCACACTGTTCGCCCAGCAGATGGCGGCCCGCGCCCAGCTCGAGCAGATGCGGCGCGCCCTTCCGCCGGGCGTTATCCCGCAGCAGGACGAGCCGGGTCACGGCCGCTCGTCCGGCCCGTACCTCTAGCGGTTCAGGCGGCGCGGGGACCGGGCGACGACGCCCCGGCCCCGCGCCGATCCTCGTCCTCGCGGCCGGCGGGTCCGGCTCAGGCGGGGAAGAGCTCCTCGAGCGTGCGGGCCACGCCGTCCTCGTCGTTGCCCGGAACCTTGTGGTGCACGGCGGCCAGCACCTCGGGATGGGCGTTCGCCACGGCGTACGACCGGCCCGCCCAGGCCAGCATCGGCAGGTCGTTCGGCATGTCGCCGAAGGCCACGACGTCGTCGGCGTCGATGCCGTGCCGGGCGCACAGCTCCGCGAGCGTGCTGGCCTTGGACACCCCCGGCGCACTGATCTCGATCAGGCGGTCGCCGTTCGAATGGGTGGGCAGCACGAGGTCGCCCACGAGCCGCCGCGCCTCGTCCAGCAGGGCGTCGGCCTCCAGCTCGGGGTGGCGGGCCAGGAGTTTGGCGGCCGGCCGGGACAGGAGAACCTCGATCGGGCTCGGCGGCGGAGTCGTCTGGGAGTCCCAGTAGGACAGCTCGAAGCCGTGCGCGTACGCCATCCCGTCGCCGCGCTCGACCGCGAAGCCGAGCCCCGGCAGCGCCTCGCCCAGCACCGCGACCGCCGTGCGCAGTCGGTCCACGGGAATGAGATGCGTGTCGACGACCTGCTCGGTGTGCAGGTCGTAGGTGATCGCGCCGTTCGCGCAGATCGCCAGGCCCCGGTGCGCGACCGCGTGCGCGACGGACCGCATCCAGCGCGGCGGGCGGCCCGTGACGAGGACGAGCATGGCGCCCGCCCGCTCGACACGGGCGAAGGCCGCCACGGTGCGCTCGGACACCGTGTAGTCACTGCGGACGACGGTGCCGTCCAGGTCCGTGGCGACCACCCGGGGAGTCATCGCGCGACGGGCTCGAGCACCTCACGGCCGAGGTACTTGCGCAACGCCTCCGGAACGCGCACCGACCCGTCGGCCTGCTGGTGGTTCTCCAGGATCGCGACGATCCACCGGGTCGTGGCGAGCGTGCCGTTCAGCGTCGCCACCGGGCGGGTCCGGCCCTCGCCGTCGCGGTGACGTACGGACAGCCGGCGCGCCTGGAACTCGGTGCAGTTGGAGGTCGAGGTCAGCTCCCGGTAGCGGCTCTGCGTCGGCACCCAGGCCTCGCAGTCGTACTTGCGGGCTGCGCTGGTCCCCAGGTCGCCCGCGGCGACGTCGATCACGCGGTAGGGCAGCTCGACCTTGGCGAGCATCTCCTTCTCCCAGTTGAGCAGGCGAAGGTGCTCCTCGTGCGCGTCCTCGGGGTCGCAGTACGAGAACATCTCGACCTTGTCGAACTGGTGCACCCGGATGATGCCGCGGGTGTCCTTGCCGTACGACCCGGCCTCCCGCCGGAAGCAGGAGGACCAGCCGACGTAGCGCCGGGGCAACGCGTCGATGATCTCGTCGCGGTGGTACGACGCGAGCGGCACCTCGGAGGTGCCCACGAGGTACAGGTCGTCCTCGGGCAGGTGGTAGACCTCCGAGGCGTGCGCGCCGAGGAACCCGGTGCCCTCCATGGACTCCGGCTTGACCAGGACCGGCGGGATCATCGGGATGAACCCGGCCTGGATCGCCTGCTCCATCGCCAGGTTGAGCAGCGCCATCTGCAACTGCGCCCCGACGCCGGTCAGGAAGTAGAACCGGGCGCCCGAGACCTTCGCGCCGCGCTCCATGTCGATCGCGCCGAGCCGCTCGCCGAGCTCCAGGTGGTCCTTCGGCTCGAAGTCGAAGGCGGGCGGCGCGCCGACCGTCTCCAGGACGACGTAGTCCTCCTCGCCGCCGGCGGGCGCGCCCTCCTCCACGATGTTCGGCACGGTCCGCAGGAGGGTCTGCAGGTCCTGCTCGAGCCGCTGGGACTCCGCGTCGGCCTCCTTCACCTGCTGGGCCAGCTCCTTGGCCCGGTCCAGCAGCTTCTGCCGCTCGTCACCCTGCGCCTTCGAGACCGACTTGCCGAAGCTCTTCTGCTCCGCGCGCAGCGACTCGAAGGCGCTCAGCGCGGATCGGCGCCGCTCGTCCAGGTCGAGCAGCTCATCGACGACGGCCTCGTCCTCGCCCCGGGCGCGCTGGCTCGCGCGCAGCCGGTCGGGATCATTTCGAAGGGCTCGCAGGTCAATCACAGAGACGAGGCTACCGCCCGGTCCGTCCCGGAGCCGACCGGATAACCGATCGTCCGGAAGCCGATACCGGCCGGGAGCGGTCGCGCAGCACGGAGGACGGCCAGGCTAGGCATAGATCAGTGCTCTATCACGACCGGCGCGGCCGATCACAGGACCCGGCCGCGCACATCACCGTCGCGCCGCGCCTGGCCGCCTACGGCCGTAGGGGATGACGCGGCCTCGGATGACAGAGTCACGGGCATGGACGATCTCTCATTCGCGCTCTTCCTGGCCGACCGGGCGGACGCCGTCACGATGAGCCGGTTCCGGCGCGCCGACCTCGACGTGCGAACCAAGCCGGACCGGAGCGCGGTGACGGAGGCGGACCTCGCCACCGAACGGGAACTGCGGGCGCTGATCGCCGAGCACCGGCCGGAAGACGGCGTCCTCGGCGAGGAACTCGACGAGACGCCGGGAGAAGGTCGCCGCTGGATCCTCGACCCCGTCGACCACACCGACAACTACACGCGGGGCATCGAGGTCTTCGCGACGCTCATCGCGCTGGAGGAGCACGGGCGGATCACGGTCGGCGTGGTGTCGGCGCCCGCGATGGGCCGGCGCTGGTGGGCCGCGCGGGACCACGGCGCGTACACCAGCGGGCCGCCCTGGCTCGACGCCCCCGAGGCCGCGCGCGACGGCAGGCGGATCCGGGTGTCGGTGGTCGACGACCTGGCGGACGTCCACCTCTCGTACGCCGCGCTGGACCGCTGGGAGGAACGCGGCCTCGTCCCCGGCCTGCTCGAACTGTCGAAGGCCGCGCGCTACGAGTTCGCCTCGGCGTGTTTCTGGGGCCAGATGCTGGTCGCGGAGGGTCGCTGCGATGTCAGCCTCAACCCGCGCGGCAAGATCTGGGATAACGCCCCGATCCAGGTGATCGTCGAAGGGGCCGGGGGACGGTTCAGCGATCTGACGGGCGCGCCGCGCCTCGACCAGGACTGCGCCGTCGTCACGAACGGACTCCTGCACGACGACGTGCTGGCCCGGCTGTCCGCCCGGCGCCGCCATTGATCTTGTATTCGCCCGTACCCGATGATGTGCGGACTTGAGACATCTCATCGAAGGAAGACCGCATGCGCAGATCGCTGGCGATCGCCGCCGGCCTCGCACTGGCCGCGCTCACCTTTTCCGGCACGGCCGACGCGGCGTCCGCCCGGACGCAGTCCACCACCGCTCCCAAGACTTCTTACCGGACCCGGATCATCGGCTTCAACGCCGGGCCGGAGCCGGTGAAGAAGGGCCGGGCGCTGACGGTCCACGGAACCCTGCAGTGGCACGGGAGGACCTGGCACCCGGTGAAGGGCGCCAAGGTGAAGATCGAGTTCAGGCCCGGCCTGAAGGCCCCGCTGACCACGGCGGCGACGGTGACCACCGACCGGTACGGGCGGTGGTCGAAGAAGTTCAAGGCCACTAGGGCCTGTCTCGAAGTGAGTGGAGCCATTCGTTGATGGCGGTGATGTAGATGGTGGCCTCGTAGCGGACGGCGAGCTTGATGCCCCTATGGACGTCAAGCCGCTGCTTGAACTGTGGCGCGCGGCGAGGTGATGAGGCGGTAGATCTCGCGAGCGACGTAGCGTTTGAGGCATCGGATGGCCTCGCGCCGGGTCTTGCCTTCTGTGACGCGCCGGCCGACGTAGTCGCGCGTGCGCTGGTCCCAGCGCAGGCGCGCCAGCACGATGGTGTGCAGGGCGCAGTTGGCCTGGCGGTCGCCGCCGCGGTTGAGCCGGTGACGTTCGGTCTTGCCGGAGGATGCCTCCACTGGGCTTGCTCCGCAGAGTGCGGCGAAGGATGCCTCGGTGCGCAAACGTTCGGGGTTGTCGCCAGCGGCGATGAGCAGGGCCGCTGCGGTATCAGGGCCGGCTCCGTAAGTGTTGAGCAGGGAGGGGTTGTGGTCGGCCAGGACCGCGGTGAGCTGGGCGTCGAGGTCGACGATCTCGTGGTTGAGCTGGTCGATGCGGCGGGCGAGTAGATGCAGGGTGTAGAGAGCGGCCGAGGTGCCGTCATTGGGTGTCGTGGGCGTCGATCCGGCGAGGTGTCGCACGAGCTTGATGGTGCTGAGGCCGCGCAGTTCGTCCCGCAGCTTCGGGTCGGCCGATACCAGGACGGCTTTGAGCTGGTTGATGGCCTGGGAGCGCGATTTGACCGCCGAGGCCTTGGCCAGCTTGAACATGCGCAGCATCTCCACGGGCCCGTCACCGGTCTTGGCCAGGGCGGTGGCTTGTCCGTTCAGCACGGCGCGGGCGGCAGCTTCGGCGTCGATGGTGTCGTTCTTGCCGCGGCGTCGGCGGTTGGCCTTGTCAGGCTGGTTCACCTCGAAGACCTCGATCTGGGCAGCGGTGAGGTGACGGGCGAGCGCGGCCCCGTAGGAGCCGGTGCACTCGACTCCCGCACGCTGCACGGTGCCGAAGCCACGAGCCCACTTCAGCAAGGCCCGATATCCAGCTCGGGTGGTGGGAAAGGTCTTGCTGCCCAACAGCGCGCCCATCCCGGTAATGACGGCGGCGACGTGGAAGTCCTTGTGGGTGTCGACTCCCATGATCACCTCCTGGCCGTCGGTGGCCGGAAGGACGGATGCGAGGTCAGGGGCGCCGGGCACGGTCGGGTGTCTCCTGGTCGGATCGGGAACGGGGCTGGCCGTCGCCGGGCCGATCAGGCGGTCAGGACTGTGATGATGCGCAGCACGGCAAGGCCCCTATCGGGACACGCCCCATCGGTCCGGCGGCAGCAAGCACCGCCTCGGGCAGCAGCCGACAGATCAAACTAAAGACACGTCGGTCAGTCGTACCTCGGGTCAGGCTGCTGCCGAGGTGGCACCCCTTGATCCTCACAGTCGTACCTGGTCGCGACGGCGCGGTTGCGTTTGAGCCGGTTGATTCCGCACTCGACCGCGTGACGTTGCCGGTAGGCGACCGCGTCGAAGGCGGGCGGCCGGCCACCGTTGGACCCTTTGCGGCGCCGGGCTGCGTCCTGGTCGGCCTTGCTGGGGATGGTGGCTTTGATCCCGCGGCGGCGCAGGTGAGCGCGGTTGGCGCGGGAGGT
>NZ_JBFAUM010000053.1:0-19657 GCF_040679195.1 Actinoallomurus sp. NPDC052308
CGCGTTCACGTACGGCGGCGGAGTGGACGTCCGCGGCAGGGTCGGGCGCAAGGGCCACGGGGAAGGCCACGGCGGCGTCGAGGCCGGTGTCGACTTCACCGCCGAGTCCTCCCACGGGACGGAGGCGCACGAGAAGACCCTGGAGATCTACCGGGCCGGCACCCGCGAAGGCTCCCTGGAGTTCGAACACCCGCTGTCGTTCAGGATCGAGGTCGGGCTCAACACCGAGCTGCCCGAGCTGCTGAACGTACCGGTGCGCGGCCTGCGGGAGGCGGTCATCGGCCTCGGCCGGCTGGCGGCCGACCCGAAGGCCGGTGACCGGTGGTACTCCCACCGGCCGTTCGTCTGGCACACCGTGATCGAGCCGGACGCCCCCGACGGAGCGACCGGTGACGTCCGGCTACTGGTCCCGCAGAGCATCGCGATCCTCGACACGCCGCCCGCGGGCCGCGAGCCCGCCCTCGGCGACACCCCGGCCTGGGACACCCGCCCGCCGTGGGAGGGACAGCCCGAAGAGGCGGTCGACGCCCTCGCGCGGAACCTGCATCCCTGGGGCGTCCCGTTCGCCGCCGCGGTCGAGCGCTGGGCGGCGCTGCCCGCGTCGCCGTACCGGCTCCCCGACGACCTGAGCGCCCCCGGTGCCTGGAACGTCCCCGGTCTGGACTTCACGACCATCGCGGGCCTGCGGTACCTGCACTTCACCAGTCAGGAGCTGATCCGCCCGTACATCAAGGAGTCGCTGAAGAACGCCTACGAGGTCCCGGTCGGCTCGCGGAAGACGATCGCCGGCCTGGAGATCACCGGGGCCGAGCCGATCGGGCCGCTGGACGGCACGCCGTTCAAGGGCCGGATCTACACCCAGGAGAGCGAGGCCGCAAAGGAGAAGACGGGCAGGTCGAAGGGCTTCCGCGTCCGGTTCGGCCCGGAGGGCGGCGGTGAGGTCGGCGACGCCGAGCAACTGGGGATCGGCGCGTTCGAGTACGGCCGGGACGAGGCAGAGGAGCAGGAAGGGGAGCTCGGCGGCACCGACGAGAGGAACAAGGAGGCCACCCGCCGGTACCGGCACTACAGGTTCGACGTCGTCGTGACCCTGACCGGCCGCCGCGGGACTCTCCGGGTGCCCGTCTCCGGCGGCATGTACGGGATGCTGCCGCTGGAACAGGGCCCGGACGATGCCTACCGGCTGGCCGATGACCTGGAGAACACCCTGCCGCACCTGTTCGGCTCCCGGCCCGCCGACGCTCCGTTCGCTCCGCTGGCCCCGTCCACCGTCCCCATCCAGTGGCGGGACAGCAGCCGCAGCATGCCCCATGAGAATGGCAAGGCGTGTGTCCAGGTCGCTCTCGTTCCGGCGCACCTCGCGACGACAGGTGTCGCCGAACATCGGAGAACCGATCGACGGGGCGACGCGCCTGCTCGTCGAGTGCCCAGCGCCCCTCTGGATCTCGTACCGGCGTCCGGGACGGCCCCCGAGGACGTTCACCCGGTGAATCCCGCAGTGCCGCGGGATCTGGTCACCCGGGTGATGCTGGCCGCCGAGGGATCGGCCGGATTCTACTGGTGGAGAGGAGACTCGAACGTCACCGCCGATGCCGACGGTGGATGGGGCATCGCCGAATTCAACAACAAGGGACTGCCCAACGACTTCGCCCGGTGGCTTCGCGGGAACGGCCCCGTACCGAAGTCGGACAGCACGATGAATTGCTGGGAGTCGCACCTCTTCACCGCGTACTGGACCGGTGCCGTCGACAAGAAGTGGCTGGAAGACGTGCACCAGAAGGCGGCCCGGGCGGCGGAAGACGCATACTTCGACGCGCTCGAGTACGGGCTCGATGAGCATGTCGCAGTAAGCGGCGGCCAGGATGTTTACTCCCGGACCCTCTTCGAGCTCGTCGGTGACCCGTCGTCCATCCGGCAACACCGATTCGACCCGGACACCGGGCTCGTGGAGCCCGAGATCCCTCCGGGTCATTGGGTGCTCTTCGATGGTTCCAAGCATGTCGCGCTCGGATCCGCGGCACGTGACGAGCAGGGCCGCCAGGTCGTCCTGAGCCATTGGGAACATCCCCCACTGGGCGAATCGGCGGAGGATCTGTACGAGGAGGAGTCCGGCACGGCAGGAAGACCGGACCCCTATCACGTCAAGGTATGGCCCGACCATCTGCAGCCGGTCTCCCTGGCGGAACTGCTGCTCGAGAACTTCGATTCGGACGTGCGAATCGAGTCGGTCGCACCGGCGTGGGCGGGCTCGGACCTCGCCGGCGGTACCGCGCGCGGAGACCTCGCCGCCGCCGTCGCTCCGGCGACCGTCCAGGCGACGCCTGTCGCCGAGCCGGGCAGGCGGGTCGCCACTCCGGCGACTCCGGACCAGTGGGCGCATCGCCGGTCCGAGGCGCCGGTGCTGCGGATCGCCGAGGAGCGGTTCGCCCCGGACGGGACGGAGACCCGGACCCGGGTGAATGTGCGGCGCATTCAGGCCGGCAACGGCCAGTGGGTGCGCCACCACACGGTGGTGCCTCCCGTACGGCCGTTGTTCGGGGTCCCGGCGGAGGAGGTCACGGAGATCGAGGCCTCCCTGCAGCGGGCGCTGGACCGGTACGTCAACCAGGGGTATGAGCTCCCGGAGTCCAAGGACCAGTTGCACGTCGAGGTGGAACTGGTCATCGATCCGGAGCACCCGGAGGCCGTCGAGCTGCGGCCCGGCCGGACCAGCGACGCTCCCGACCTGGACCTGCGCGGACCGGACGCGCTGCATTGGGGAACGAAGGATCTCACGGCGGCCCTCCTCAGCCTGGTCCTCAATCGCCTGGGACTGCCGTATGAGCATGGGGACCCGTCTTCGTCCGGGCGGGGCGACGCAGACGGGATCATGGCCGGCGGCGTCTTCGACCCGTCTCAGCCGATGCCGCAGCGGTATCTGCGGGCCATCGAGTCGCTGATCGATGCCGAGGCGATGCCCGAGAGCCCGGTCGCGGACGTCGAGGACAGGGCCGAGCCGGAGGTACGCCCGTGGCCGCCCACCGCGCGGCGTGTGGACCAGGCTCCCCGGTTCGACCTCGTCCCGCTCCTGGTCGACGCGGCCGGCAGCCACCTCGGCGTCGCACGCGCTCACCAGGGCGTCATCCGCCACATCCGGCAGCGGACCGGCGGCGGCCGGCCGGTCGTTCTCACGACCGACGAGAAGGCCCAGGCCGTCCAGACCCACCAGGCGGTGCTGCGCTGGGCCGTACGGACCATGAACGCCGACCTGGCCGCGATTCGGCGGACCGACCCGACCGTGGAAACGCCCCGCGCCCTCGAGCACTACGAACTCCGGCTCGGCCGCCCCATCACCGGCCCGGTCGAGTCCGTCCGGCAGGCCACCACCGGGATCATCAACACCGTCAACGCTCTGCACGCCCAGCGGGCGGACAACCCGACCGGCGCGCCCGCGAACCTTCCCCCGGAAGCCGCGGTGCAGGCCCTGGACCCGGTGACCGTGGGGCGCGACGTCGCCCTCGCGCTGGACGCGCGGGTACGGGTCGACGTGATCCGCCTCGACGGCACCGTACGGCAGACGTGGATCGCCCCCGACGGGCGGACGTCCTCCTTCGACCCGGCCTCGACGCGTACGGACCCCGGCACCGAAGAAGCGGTGTGGACGTTCGCCCCCATGACCTCCCGGCGCCGGTTCTTCACCGCGGCCGTGGCCGACGCGAACGACCTGCTCACGCCGGTCCAGCGCGCCGAGTCGGACGTCCACGGCCTCACCTACAACGACCTGGGGCGGCTGTACCGGACCGCGCACGGCCGGTGGCAGACGTTCGAGCAGGCGTTCAACGCCGAGATCGCCGAGCGCTCCCGGCGACTGGCCTCGCTGCACCCGGCGCTGCCGGGGCTCCTGCGTCGCGCCGCCGAGGCCCACGCCTTCTCACGCCAGGAGGCGGAGGGGCTGCGGCGACGCCGGAACGACGAGGATCCGTTCGGCGCGGTCCTGTACCTGTCCGAGCAGGTACGCCGCGCACAGTGGAACGAGGAGAGCGCCGCGCAGATCCTGGGCTGGCTCCGGGACGCTGCGCGCGGCGGACCCGCCGGCCGGACCTGGACCGAGGACGACGTACGCGCGATCGCCACTCGGCTCGACCAGATGGCCCCGGCCGCGCCTCCCACCCCGGCCGCGCCTCCCACCCCGGCCGCGCCTCCCACCCCGGCGACACCGCCGGACCGGCGCCTCGCCGACCCGGCGCGGCCACCGGATGACACGGTGCGGCTCGGAGAGATCGGTTCTCCGACGGCGACCGCCCCGGCGGACGCTCCTCCGGTGACATCTTCGGCTCCCGAGCCCGCTGAGCCGGAGCCCCCGGCGACCGATGGCCCGGTGGCCCGGAGCGAAACGGCGGCCCGGAGCGAAACGGTGGCCCGCAGCGAAACGGTGGCCCGCAGCGAAACGGTGGCCCGGAGCGAAACGGTGGCCTGGGGCGAAACGGTGGCCGTCCCCGAGGCGGAGGAGGGGGGACTCACCGCCCCTCAGGCGATGACGCTCACACGGATGGGGCTGAACGTGATCCCCGTGGCCGCGATGGGCGACGAACTCGTCAACGCCCTGGGCGCCGTGGCGGCCGCCGAGACCGCCGCCGTCGGTAACGGCAGGCCGCCGACGCCGGGAGAGCTGCGGGCTCACCTCGCGGACGCGCTCACCGCCGACCTCCGGCAGGCCCCAGGGGAACGGCGGTTCTGGCCGGCGCTCGACGCACACCTCTCGGTTCCGCGCGAGGCGGGAGCGGCCGACGGAGCCGGGCCCGCCCATGGCGGCCACGGCCCGACGGACGATCGGCGCCGCGCCGCGACGACCGGGATCACCGCACCGGACGGCACGGACGAGGCGGCCGGCCTGATGCTCGCCGCGGCGGCCGTCGTCCTGGGGCTGCGCATCACCGTCGTGCCGCCGGACGGCGTCCCCCTCGAGTTGGGTCCGTCGTCCGGTCGGCGGGTCGTGCTCGTACGGCTCGCGGCACCGGGCCCGCACACCGGGTCCTGGGCGGCGACCGAACCGGTCGCGGGCCCCGGTCCGGCATCGGCCCAGGCGCCGCCGGCGCGGACACCGGACGTACGGCCCGCACCGCCGCGAACGCAGGTCCCGGCGACGCCGGCGGCGGCAGGTCGCGCGGAGCATTCGTCCGCGCCGCCTGACGGAGGTTCCCGTACGGGTGACGGCGGGGCGCCGGTCGCCAATCTCGGCGTCGATCCCATCGGGGCGGAGGTCCACCAGAGGGCCCACGGTGGCCGACACTCCGGTGACGAGACCCCCACGTCGAGACCGGCCCGACCGATCCAGCCGGCGTCGGCCACCGGCCCGGCCGGCGAACCGCCGCTTTCTCCCTCGCTGAGCGCCAAGTTCGGGCTGGAACTGGAGTTGCTGCGGGTCACGGTTCCGCTGTACTCCCGGGGCGAGGTCCTGCTCGAAGGCGATGGGTGGCGGTTGGAGACCGATCGCGTTCCGGGCTCCAGCCGCTCCAGTCTCGAATTCGTGCTGGCCCCGATGGTGGACCTGCGCGATGTCATGACCGCGATCCTCCAAATCGTCGGCGTGGTCGCGAAGATGAGAGAGCTCGCGTTGAGCGCGCCGACGAGGACCTTTCCGCTCTCGGCCGCGTCGGGCGGATCGGCTTCGCCTGTCGCTCTCCGGAAGGAGACGGACGTATCGGCGGAGGACGTGCATTTCAACGTGCGGCTCCAGGCCACCTACGGCATACGCTTGGCGGATCTCGACGAGGCCATCGGTCAAGTGCTCAGTGCCAAACAGGCGACGGCCATACGGCGGGCGGCTCACTCGGTGCACGAGTTCTATGAGCGCAGATATTCCAGGTCGCTGTCGGACAGGTCGCGTGGGTTCATCACGCTGATCGCGATGTACCTCGAGCGCGCGAAGGGGGGAACCTTCGGGGGGACCGTCCATGTCCTCTTCAGGTTGATGGCCCGGAGCGACTTCGCCTCCATCTTCGAAAAGTTGCTCGATTCGTCCGACCGGCAAGAGATGTCCCGACTTCTACTCAGGCAGTCGAATCAGGATGTTCCAGGGCTCATGGCGGCGCTCGGGTACAGCGCTTCGGATCCGGTCTTCACGAAGCCCTACGTGGTGAACACCCGAACGAAGGCCAAGGCGGACGGGCCTCGGATGATCGACTGGCTGGCCTCGATCGTTCGCGGTCGCGACGAGGGCGTGCTGAGGAAGGATCTGTTGTCCCCTCCTCCGGGCCACCCCCTTCACTCCGGCGATCTGGACTCCGACTACGGCATGGGCGCGATGGGGGTGGACGAGGAGAACGGCATGGTGCTGTTCGAGGTTCGCGGAGCTCCCTATCGTCCCGACTCCATACCGTTGAACAATCGGATGGCCTACGCCGTGGCCCGGGAATACGCGCATGCAACGCACTACAACCCGTCACTGATTCCCGATCGCTTCGCCTCCTGGCCACAGCCTCTCGCCGTCGAGTCCGCCGACCGGCTCAATCAGGTGTGGACGGAGCTTTCCGGTTTCCAGGAACTGATGACGAAGCGCGGCCCGCAACTGACCGCCAAGGAATGGCGATTGATCGTTACAGGTCACCTGACGGGTTCACGGGAAAGCCTTCATGAGATCAAGGCCGGGCCATTGCCGCAGATCGTGCAGACACTTCTGCCGCGACTCGCGGATATGGAAAGGATATTGCAGGGATTCATGGACATCTCTGCGCCGGTGGAGGCGCCGGACCGGTTCATGGCGCTGATGTCGGAGTTCCCGGCGACGATGGCGAGAGTCGAGGAGGTGCTTTGGAATGCGGAGAACCGGTTGTCCGGTGAGATGACCGCCCTCTACGGGATCCCCCAAGTAACAGTGAGCAAGGAAGAGTAGATGAGCGAGCAGAACGAAACGGAGCGGCAGCGCCAGGAGCGCGCGAAGCTCGTCAGCGCCTTCAACAAGCGCGCGTGGCAGCCCAGCGAGCAGCCCCAGCTCGCTCCGCGCGTCCTGGCGGGAGGCGCCGCGCTGATCGTCGTCGCCGGGACCGTGTTCGGCATCGGGGCGTTGAGCTCCTACAGCCACAAGAAGGCCGCCGAGGAACACGCGCGGCAGGTTGCCCTCTCGACGAGCCAGAACCCGGCCGCGCAGAACCGGGCCGTCGGCGAGACGGCCCAGACGGTCGCCCCGCAGGGCAGCACTCCGCAACAGACCGCCGCGCCGCAGCAGAGCGGCGAGACCAAGCCGGGCCGGCAGACCGCGCACAACGCGCTTCCCCAGGCCGCCGCCGGACCGGTGAAGAAGGAGTCGGCCGGTAAGGACCCGACAGGCGCGAAGAACGCCGCCGCTTCGCCAGCGGCGTCGGTGCCGACGGCCACGGCCCCCGGCGCCACCGCCGCCGCGAACGCCGCGCCGTCGGACGACCGATCGGCACGGAGACTTCAGCTTCTGGCCGCGCAGCAGGGCGGCGAGACGGCCCCGTACATCGCGCCGCGGCCGGCGAAGAGCAGCGCTCCGTCGCCGACGTCGGCGTCTCCTAAGGCCGTCCACTCGAGGCGCAGCACGCCCCGTACGGCCCCCGGCAACGCGGCGGCGCTCCCGAACAACGCGAGGTCCTCGGCGGCCTCCGGCGTTCTGCTCAAGAACGTGATGACCGGGATGTGCGTCGACCTCCCCGACTTCGGCAAGGGAACGATCGACGGAAAGGTGCAGCAGCACACATGCGACGGATCGTCCGCCGACAACCAGCGGTGGGACCTGGTCGTCGGTCAGAAGGGCGCCGGCCCGAACGGCGCCGACCTGTTCACCATCCGTAACACCAAGGACGGCTACTGCCTCGACCTGCCGGACTACGGGACCGTGGACAAGGGCGACGTGACCGAGTGGTACTGCGACCCGGGCTCCGGCGACAACCAGATGTGGTACCTGGAGCGCAAGTCGTCGGGCGGGTACTGGATCCGGAACGTCAAGACCCCGGGCGACCAGTGCCTCGACGTGTCCGGCCTGAACGGCTCCGGCGGGCAGGACGCCAAGCTGACCACCTTCCCGTGCAGCCTCCAGGACGACCACCTGTGGACCTTCGTCCGGTGAATCGGGCCTCCGTGGCCGCGGTGAACCGCTGATCGGGAGACAGAGCGCACGAAGGCGTGCCTCCTGGAGGAGAGAGGACCCTCCGGGAGGCACGCGCGCCGTGACCGCCGGCTCTGTCGTGACCTCACCGGTGACGTCGTCGAGCAGCTCGATCGACTCGAGGTGGCCCTCGCCGTGCAGGCCGACGACGCGGACGTGGAGGCGTACGTCGATGTCGGGGAGCCGGCGGGATCTCCTCGATGAGGTACCGGCGGAAAACGCTCACCCTCGGCCTTGCCACCGCCATCTTGGGCTGCGCAGCGACGGTCGTCGCACGCGGCCCCATAGCCGAGGCGTCCACGGTCTGCCACGAGGGAGCGATCAGCGCACCGTTCAACCACTCGATCCCGACTGCGCACCGTCCCGGGTAGGCCGTCGCCGGTGGTGGCCGCGGCCGCGGAATCCGCGTACGACGGGGTGGGCCGGGGTGGTACGGAGCGGCTCGCGCGGATCATCCAGGCGCGACGCGCTACCGCATCCTGTTTCGCAGTGCCACTACATGGCATTCGGTCCGCGTTGGCCATTTGCTTCACGGCATACCAGCCCGAGGGGGTACCGGGTGGTGCCGGACGGTACCGCGACGTACGAGCACCCGCCGAGCACCCGAACCAGCCGTTGGGCTTGGATGACTATGCATCGCGCCTGCCCCTCCGCCGGCCTTGGCCCGGCGCTCGATGACATGGCGGGCGGTTCAGCGCGGCTGCCCGTTCGGATGTAGAACGACCTTCGTCCAGCCGGGGTCCCGGTGATCGAAGTGCTCATAGCCCTCCGGCGCCTCCCCCAGCGGGAGCTCGTGCGAGACGACCCACGACGGCCGGGCCCGGCCCGTACGGATGAGGCGCATGAGTTCGCGGTTGTAGGCCTTGACGTTGCACTGGCCGTTTCCGATGCTCTGGC
Source organism: Actinoallomurus sp. NPDC052308 (assembly GCF_040679195.1). Lineage (NCBI taxonomy): Bacteria > Bacillati > Actinomycetota > Actinomycetes > Streptosporangiales > Thermomonosporaceae > Actinoallomurus > Actinoallomurus sp. NPDC052308. Next base: position 9,002 of record NZ_JBFAUM010000053.1, read on the forward strand.
CCTTGAACCAGAACAGGCCATAGTCGAAGGCGACCTCGCCCTCCTTGTAGAGCGGGTCGGGACTCTTCGGGTCCTGCGGCACGTACACGCCGACGACGCCGATGGAACCGGCGAAGCGTACGGACCTGACCAGGTTGTTCAGCGTCATGTTCGGGTGCTCATGTCCCTCCGGGTCATGAGCCTGGTAGCCGACGCACTCGCAGCCACGGTCGGCGCCCATGCCGTCGGTCTGGTCGATGATCGCCTCGACGGGTGACACCTTCGAGTCGTCGATGGGAATGGCGCCGATCTCCTCGGCGAGCTTGAGCCGGTCCGGATGCCGGTCGACGACGAAGACCTTGCTCGCGCTCTTGAGCGTCGATGACAGGGCCGCCATCAGGCCGACCGGCCCGGCACCGTAGATGGCGACCGTCTCGCCGGCCCGTACGCGGGCGAGCTCGGTAGCGTGCCAGCCCGTCGGGAAGATGTCGGCCAGCATGACGTAGTCCGTCTGCCGCTCCTCCGCCTCCGGCGGCAGGATGAGGCAGTTGAAGTCGGCGTAGGGAACGCGGAGCAGTTCGGCCTGGCCGCCGTTGTAGGGCCCCATGTCCGCGAAGCCGTACGCGGCCCCCGCTATGTTCGGATCCGGGTTCGCGATGAGGCAGAAGGCGGTGAGCCCCTTCTCACAGTTCTCGCAGAAGCCACAGCTGACGTTGAAGGGCATGCACACCAGATCGCCGACCTTGACCTGGTCCACGGCCTCGCCGACCTCCACCACCTCACCGAGGTTCTCGTGGCCGAGCACGCGACCGGTCTCCAGGTCCGTACGACCCTCGTACATGTGCAGGTCCGAACCGCAGATGTTGGTCGTGGTGATCCTCACCAGCGCGTCTGTGGCCCGTTCGATCCTCGCGTCCGGCACCTCCTCGACCCTGACCGTGCGCGGTCCCTCGTAGACAACGGCTCTCATGGCGAATACCTCGATCTAGTCGATCAATGGAATATCGGCTGCCAGGCAATGTCGCCGACTGTCGGCGACCCCCAACAATCACCCAACGCCTGCCGAAAATAGGGATATCCGCAGGCCAATGCCCCTATTTCGAGGGTCCCACCTCTCGTACCGGTGTCAATGGAGACGAGAAAGCTTTACTTCGGCATGGCTCCGGTGATCGGTTCGCGCCTCGGCGGCGAATCCGTGGGCGGCGGCGTGCGCCGTGCCCACCGCGATGAGCAGCCGCCCATGCGTCGCGCGGTCACCCTCCGCCGGGCCGGCCGGTCACCGTCGCGCGGCTGAGTTCCCTGAGTCGCTCGGCGTCAGCGATCAGCCCGTACACCATGTCGCGAGTGCCTGCGGCACCCGCAGGCTCCGCCGAAGTCGCACGGGGGGCGAGGTGGCCGACGAGTCCGGCCCGGCGCCGTCCGGGCGGCTCCGGTGAGCGTTGATCGCGGATGCCGACTTCGGCCCGAGGCGTTGCCGAACCCGGGTAGGGAAAGGCGAGAACCTCGTCGGCGTCCTGGTCAAGATGGTCGGCGACTTCACGCGCGGCGGTAGCGATGGCACCGACCGGGACGGCGGCGAAGGACGCCGGCGATGTCAGGCGTTCTCGTAGCCCCCGTGCGGCTCTGCCCGTCTCACCGATGCGCGAGATCTGTTCGTCGGATGACGCGGCCTTCCGCCTGAGCCTGGTGCCGACCGCTTCGAGCGTGGCGGCGGCCGACGCCGCCGTCCGGAACGCGCCGCGGATCCGGGCCTCGCGCCGCCTGGACGGTTCGGCGACCGCACGCGCGAGAACGGCATGGGTGTGCAGCAACCGGGCCAGCCGCTCGGCCATCCGCCGCTGGATCCCGGCCGGAAACAGCAGTTGTGCGAAGAGCATCGCGAGCAGGGCGCCCGCGAGACTGAGTACGACGCGCAGGATCCCGGCCCGCCAATTCAGCGGCGCGGTGAAGTCGATGAGGAGCATGGTCATCGGCGTGCCGAGCGTTATCCAATAGCCCGTGTTCACCGGTTTGAGCGTGAACCCGAGCGCGCCGCTGATGAAAATCAGGGCGAGTAGGGTGATCCGCCCGGGCGCGAGTGCCAGGGCAACGGCGGCGGCCATGGCGCCGACCGTGGTGCCGATGGCCTGTTGCAGGACCATCCGCACCGTGTCGGTGTACGAGTCGCGCAGGCTGAACAGTACGGTCACGATCAGCCAGTGCGGGTGAGACAGGTGCAGTCCGACGGCCAGGATCATGGTCAGCGCCAGCGCCGTACCCATGCGTGCGGCGTGCCGGAACCGGGGTGATCGGGTCCTGACCGCTTCGACGCACCGGGCCCACCAGGCACGGATCCCGGGCAGTCGTCGCTCGGCGATGCGCCGCTCTTGCGCTAGGACCCGGCACACCGTGTCGGCCGACGCGTCCATCCGGCCGATGATCCGGTCGGCGTGGAGGCGCAGTGCGACGGTGGGCAGGCCTGCCCGCCCGGCGATACCCCGGCTGTCGTGTTCGCTCAACCGGCGCATCAGGACCGAGCCCGCCGCCACAGTGTCGGGCGGCACGTCCGTATCCGTCTCGATCGCCCTGCCGAGCGTGCGCAACCGGACGGCGACGCCGGTGAGGGCGCCACCGAATTCGGCCTGCCATTCCGTCGGATACGGCCGACTTTCCAGGCGCAGCGCGCCCAGGACGGCTGCCTCGCCCATCACCTGATCGATCGCCGCAATGATCCGAGCCGGTCGCCGCTGTTCCTCAAAGCCGCCCGAGCGGTAAAGGCCGTAGACGATCCGGGCGGAACGAAGGTCCGAATAAGCCCTGGCGCGCCGACGAGACCACTCGTCCGGGTCCAGGTCAAGGCCCGCCAGATCGTCGAGCGTGTCGGCGACCGAACATGCGGCAGCGGCGATACCGGCGCGCAGCGGCCGGAGCCTCCGTACGACCCACGGCGCCAACAGCAGCACACAGATCCACGCACCGCCCAGCGTCTCCAGCAGTCCGTTGTACAGCACCGGGCTGGCCGCCGGTCGCAGCGCCGCGACCAGCGTGCACAGCGCCGCCATCGGTCCCAACTCGGGAATCGCCGCGCCGAACGCTGCGACTGCGGATGTGACCACCACCATCAGCCAGTCATGGCCGCTGACCAGGCCGCCGAGCCAGGAGAACAGCGTCACGACGGCGACCCTGATGATCATCGAGCGGGCACGGGCGCCCTGGGGCCCCTGCGGTGCGATGACCCCGACGTAGAAGGCCCCCAGGGCGACGAGCTGGCTCTCGGCGACACGCCCGGTCATTAGGCCCGCCACCAGCGGGACACACACGCCGGCCGCGGTCACCAGCCCATAGACCGGCGCCGCGCCGCCCTCGAACGTGGCGAACGCCCGGCGCAGCCACAACAGCGATGACACGGTCTGCTCCCCCGGCGACGTGGCAGCGGTCTCCGCCCCTTACCCCACGTCGTTCACGCCTACCCACCACGGTGCCGGAGCCGCGGTCGGCTAAGGCACACGACCCGGACCGGCACCTCACGTCTCCCAGTACGGCACGGCCGGCGCAGGGCCTCGCCGCGCGATGTTCGGTCCCCGCCTTCGGCAGCTTCGCCGAGATGCTCGACCACTGCGACGCCGTCGCGTTCGCCGTGCCGCCCGCCGCCCAGCCGTCCCTCGCCGCCGGGGCGGGCGAGGGACGGCACGTGGCCCTACTGCTGAGCAGGCCGATCGCCGGCGACCTGGCCGGGGCGGAGGAACTGGCCGGGGCGTGCTCATGGACGTAGGGGTTGACGTCGTGGACCTCCTCGACGCCGCCCTCGGCCACACGGCGCCGGCCCGCGCGCACGGCGATCCGCGCGGCTGGATCGGCCTGCTGCTGGAACATGAGGGCGGCCGGTACAGCGAGGTCTCGCTGCTGGCAAGGCGCGCCGGACGCGCCTGGACGTCACGGCACGGGCAGCAGCACCGAGTAGTCCGGCGGCAACTGGACGGTCACGTCGAAGTACTCCTCGTCGCCGACCGCCTCGCGCAAGGTGGCGAAGACCGCCCGGGCGTGCTCGCTCGCTGTGAACCGGTCGGTTCCCTCCCGATCGGCGATGATCTGGAGGAACCTGTCCAGGCTCATCCGCCGCGCCGTGCCGCCCGCAGCCGCCCTGCCGCGCCGGAGTGGATCGTGCAGCGACAGTGGGAGCCGCGGGATGAGGTCGTCGACCTCGCCGCCCGCGATTCGCTGGGCGAGCGCCGTCAAGACGGCCTCGGTGGCGCGTCGCGCTCCATCGATGTCGAGACCGGTTCGCTCCGCCACCCGGGACAGGAACTCCTCGGCCGGCATCACCGGGAAGAACCGATGCCGCGCCTCGGCGATGAGGGGTTCGAAATCCTGGGGCAACTCCGCCGCGATGTCGTCGATCTCGTCGGCGCGTACGGCCCGCCCCAGTGCGAAGAAGACGGCGCGTGCATGCCGCTCGGCGGTCTCGACATCCACGTCGGCGCGTTCGGCCACGCGGCGCAGGAACTCATCGATGTCGAAGCGTTCGGCGGCGGACTCGGTGTAGACCCAGGGTTTCATCTCGGCCGGAAGTTCTTCCAGGAGATCCCGCGCCTCCCCTGGGGAAAGCCGCTCGGCCAACGTTGTGAGCGTCGCCCGTGCCGCACGTTCAGCCGCGTCAGCGTCGAGACCGGCGCCGCTCTGTACCGTGCGGATGAACTCGCGATATTCCATGAGGCTGCTCCGCCACTTGATCAGCCGCGACGTCGAGACCGGCCCGGCCGAGCAGTTCCTGTACATCGGCGAACGGATCCCGTCGCAGCACCGCGGCGGTCGGTTCCACCTCCGTACAGCCGACCGCTCCTAGCGCCTCATCGGCAATGTCACGGCTCCCCTTCGTACGTGCGTCTTCTTCTACCGGACCTTTCCGGCGGTCTCGGGTGAAAGGGACGGGTATCAGAGTTGAGCGCGGCCTGGAGAATCGTGGCCGTCTCTTGACCCGGGTCCCGGAGCTCTCGCTCTCGGAGCCGCGTCCCGCGCACCTCTCCCGGCGCGACGACCCGGCGGTTTGACATGCGACCGCGCCGGGGATGCTGATTCAAGGTCGCCGCCAGACCGGGCGGCCTTACGCCCGCGTCGACGACGACTGGCTCCCGGCGCCGCCGAGAAAGGCGCGCCAAATCCCTACGCCCCTGATCGGGCTTGCACACGTCGTGGCCCAATCCGTCCGCAGCACGGTGAGCCGTCGGCGAAAGGGTTGAGAGAGATGCCCTACCAATCGGTGAATCCTTACAGCGATGAGGTGCTCGCCACCTTCGACGAACTCGACGCAGCGGAACTGGAGAGCGCTCTGGCGCGTGCCCGGTCGACGTACGAGACCTGGCGCGAACGCGGCTTCGACGAGCGCGCGGCCGTCACCCGGCGCGCCGCACGCATCCTGCGCGAACGGCGGGAGGAGTTCGCCCGCCTCATGACCCTGGAGATGGGCAAGGTGATCGGCGAGAGCATCGAGGAGGTCCTCCTGACGGCCGACATCTTCGACTACTACGCCGACAACGCGGAGGACTTCCTGAGACCGGTCCACCTCAACGCACGTAGGGGGGACGCCGTCGTCGTCCACAGCCCGCTGGGTGTGCTGTTCGCGGTGCAGCCGTGGAACTTCCCGTACTACCAGCTGGTCCGCTTCGCGGCCCCGAACGTGATGGCGGGCAACGTCGTCATGGTCAAGCACTCGTCGAGCGTGCCCCAGTCCGCGCTGGCCTTCGAGCGGCTGTACCGCGAGGCAGGCGCGCCCGACGGGGTCTACACCAACCTGTTCATCACCAAGGAGCAGGCCGCGACGGTGATCGACGACCCACGCGTCAGGGGCGTGGCGCTGACCGGCAGCACGGAGGCGGGCGCCGCCATCGCGACGCGCGCCGGCAAGGTGGTGAAGAAGACCACCCTGGAACTGGGCGGCAGCGACCCGCTGATCGTCCTGCCCGACGCCGACCTGGGCGCGACGGTGCACTGGGCCGTGTGGGGCCGGATGCACAACTGCGGCCAGAGCTGCGTGGCAAGCAAGCGACTGCTCGTCCACGAGCAGATCGCCGACAAGTTCCTCGAGGAGTTCACGGCGGCGCTCGGCACCCTTACCGCGGGCGACCCGATGGACGAGCGGACCACGCTGCCGCCGCTGTCGTCGCGAACCGCCGCCGAGAGACTCCGGGCGCAGGTCGCCGAGGCGGTCGAGCACGGCGCGCGGGCGACCGAGGTCGGCGATCCCGTGCCCACGACCGGAGCGTTCGTGCAGCCGACGATCCTCACCGAGGTGGCGAAGGACAACCCGATCTACGGTGAGGAGCTGTTCGGCCCGGTCGCAATGTTCTTCCGGGTCGGGGACGAGGCCGAGGCGATCGCCGTCGCCAACGACACCCGCTATGGGCTCGGGGCTTCGGTGTTCACCGGCGACGAGGAACGCGGTCGGGAGATCGCCCGGCACATCGACAGCGGGATGGTGTTCGTCAACCATCCGACCTGGACCTCGCCCGAGCTGCCGTTCGGCGGCACCAAGGACTCCGGCTACGGCCGGGAGCTGTCCGCGCTCGGCATACAGGAGTTCGTCAACAAGAAGCTCATCGACGTCGTCCCGATCGACGCGCCCCCGTGAACGACGCGGAGGGCCGGCCGCCAGACCGATCCGAACCGCTGCCGGGCGCCGATCGCCCGGCGGCCGGTCCGACGGCCCGCTAGGGCCGGCCGCCGGCCCGCTAGGGCCGGCCGCCGGCCCGCTAGGGCCGGCCGCCGGCCCGTCCTCCGCTCTCGCCGACGAGCCCCGGCAGGTGCGGCACGGACGCCCGGCGTTGCTCGGCGGTGGTGGTGACGCGCTCCCGCGGCTCGTCGCTGTCCAGGCGCGCGGGCGGGCTGTCGCGCCGCCCGTCGGGGATCACGGCGACGCCCATGGCGCCGCAGTTCGGGCAGGTCACCTCTCCTCCGGTCGGCGGCGGCACCGGCACACCGTCGAGCCGGTAGAACGCGAACGTGGCGCCGACGTCGTCGGTCACGTACTGCACGTCGTAGTCGGCGGTCCAGGTGTGGCCGCAGCGTCCGCAGACGAACCTGTAGCGCTCGACGGCGACGTCGACCAACATCGTCATCGCAACCCCCCGTTCATGGACCGGCTCTGGCCATCGTTCCCATGACGATCTCGTTCGCTCATGCGTTCCCCCACTCCGAGCGCGATGCCCGTCTTCTTCCACGGGACTTCGTCTTCCGGCGGGGGCCAAACCGCCTGGCAAGACTTGAGCCAGGCTTCACGCCTCATGGGCGCCGGCACAGCCCGGCAAAGGCGCCGCCGGTGTTTAGGTCACGCCGTCAGGGCAGAGTCAGGCCATTATGGGCCTTTGACCAGGTGCGATGCCAGAACCCGGTCGGCCCGTCCGAATCGGACTTAGGAGGCCTCGTGACCACATGGATGCCCATGGCCCCCGCACCGGACCGCGTTCCGGCCGGTGCGTCGGCCGGCGGAGACGGCGTCGTGGTCGGTGCCGGTCCCGTCACCGTCGACGCCTACATCGACTTCCAGTGCCCGTACTGCAAGCGGTTCGAAGAGGTCGCCGGGCCGACCCTGGACCGGCTCGTAGCCGACCAGCTGATCAACCTCGGCTACCACCCGATGTCGTTCCTGGACCGCCTGTCGACCAATCATTACTCGTCGCGCGCCGCGTCGTCGTCGGGCTGTGCGGCCGACGGCGGACGGTTCCGGGAGTACGCCCGGGCGCTGTTCGCGGTGCAGCCGCCCGAGGGCGGGCCCGGCCTGACCGACGAAGAGCTGATCGAGAGAGGCCGGTCCGTGGGGCTGACCGATCCCGGCTTCGCCCGCTGCGTGCTCGGCGGTGCCTACCTGGGCTGGGCGGCCTATGTGACCTTCGCCGCCGGCCGGCGCGGCGTCGGGGCGACGCCGACCGTCATGGTCGACGGGGTGCCCGTGCCCGCCGACCCCCGGGCCGTGGCCGCGGCCGTGGCGACGGTCCTCGAGGAGGCGTGACCAGCGGCCGTACGCCGTATAACGCCGCAGGTCCACGACGGGTGGTGCCGCTGCCACGGTTGCCACTGTTCACTGGTGCGTTCGCCGGGCAGAAGGAGACCGAGGGGGGGTTCACCGATGACAGCGATGACACAGCACCGCCAGCATGCCGCTCACGATCATGCTCACGGGCCGGGATGCGGCCATGTGGCCGTACCGCACGGCGACCACGTCGACTACGCCCACGACAGGCACCTGCACCGCCCGCACGACGGACACGTCGACGAATGCGAGGCCACCGGCCACACGCGACATGACGGCCACCCGCACCAGCACGGCGCGGGCTGTGGCCACGTCAGCGTGCCACACAGCGACCACGTCGACTACGTCCACGACGGATGCCGGCACGCCGCCCACGAGGACCACTGGGACGAGCACTGAACACCGCACGCCACCCAAACGATCGCTGACGTCCGCCCCGCGCCGTCCGGCAAAGTGGGGGCATGCGGGTGGGCATCTTCTTGCTGGCAGCGCAGTTCCCCGGGCAGAGCGACGGTGAGGTGCTGTCCGCCACGGTCGAGGCGGCCGTCGCCGCCGAGCAGGCGGGGTTCGACGACGTGTGGTTCGCCGAACACCACTTCATGTCGTACGGGATCTGCCCGTCGGCGGCCACGCTCGCCGCCTACGTCCTGGGCCGTACGAACCGGATCGCGGTGGGCACCGCGGTGAGCGTGCTGTCCACCGCCCACCCCGTCGCACTCGCCGAACAGGCGGCACTGTTGGACCAGGTCTCCGCCGGCCGGTTCCGGCTCGGAGTCGGGCGAGGCGGCCCCTGGGTCGACCTGGAGGTGTTCGGCATGGGCCTCGCTCGATACGAGTCCGGTTTCACCGAGAGCCTCGACCTGCTGCTGGCCGGGCTGAGCCGTTCCCGGCTGTCAGCGACCGGGCCGACCTTCACCTTCCGCGAGGTGCCGATGGTGCCGCGCCCACGGACCCGCCCGTATCCACCGGTCGTGGTCGCCTGCACCTCGGCCGACACCGCCGCGCTGGCCGCCGAACGCGGCCTGCCGATGCTGCTCGGCCTGCACCTCGACGACGAGGGCAGGCGGCGGATGGTCGACGCGTACACCGCCACAGCCGGGAACGCGCACCAGGAGCACGTGGCCGCCGTCATGGCCTACCTCGCGGACACCCGGGCCGAGGCCCAGGGGCTGCTGCGCGCCGAACTCCCACGCTGGCTGCGGCCGGGGCTCGCCGGATACGTGCCGGTCGACGACCGGCCCCACACCCCACGCGACCCGGACGCCTACGCCGAACTGCTATGCCGCATCCACCCGATCGGCACCGCCGAACACTGCCTCGACACCCCGCCACGGTCGAACGCACCGGCATCCGCCACCTGATCCTCATGGTGGAAGGCACCGGATCCCCGAACCGGACCCGCGAGAACATCACACGACTCGGCACCGAGGTCCTCCCTCACCTCCGCACCCGCTTCGGAGACCGATAGCCGGAAACAAGGATCCGAACTTCTCGATGAACCCGAGAGTCCTAGCTGATGGATCGACGGTCGTTCGGCGGGTGGGGATCGATATGAGGAAGTGGACAGCGGGCACCAGGTCTCCGACCACACCGTGACGCACCCGCTGAACCTCCCCGCGCTCGCCGACGCCAAAATCCGTGAGGAGATCGGCGGTGCCCACGACCGGATCGCGCAGATCTCCGGCGTGGCCCCCAAATTCTTCCGCTCCCTGGGCGGCGCATGGTCCCAGCGGATCCTCGACGTCGCCACCGAACACGACATGATCTGCATCGACTGGCAGGTCGACCCACGCGACTGGGCCCGCCCCGGAACCACCATCACCGACCGGCTGCTACGCGCCCAAGCGGGCGACATCCTGCTCTGCCACGACGGCGGCGGCGACCGCTCCGAGACCATCCGCGCGCTGCGGACGGTCATCCCCGCGCTGAAACAACGCGGCCTCACCTTCGTCGCCCTCTGACTCACCGCATTCGCGTCTCGGCCAGGTGGGAGGGGCACACGCGGGTGCACGCTGCCGAGCGGCTGCCGTAGCGCACTTCGCTGTGCGTCACCGAAGCTGCGGCGACCGGGGAATGGAATACGCCGTCGAACAGACGATCGGCGCCTTGGCCTCCCGAGCAGTGCCGGTGAGCGCCGGCGAGCGGAACCGGCTCACCGAACCCGCCGACGCACTCCGTCCGCCGCCTCACGCACTGGGGACCTGCGAAGCGCTCCAGGCTGCCGACGGAAATCGGTCCGGCGGAGCACCACCGGATGGCGTCATGGCAGTGATCCGCGCGGTCGGTTGCTGACCACCGGGCAGTGGCTGCACATGTGGCTGACCAGCCGGTCTTTAGGCGCCGACGGTGCGGGTTGCCGCGAGTCGCGGCGAGGAGCGGCGGTTCTGCGCGCGGCGACGGACCGACCCGGTGCCGCCGTTTCGGGGGCCTGCGGCCGGAGAGGGCACGGTGACGGGGATGCCGGAGGGCGTGCGGGCGCCGGTGATGCGGCTGAGTTCGGCATCGCCGGACCGCACGCGCGTGGAGTGGGGCGTGATGCCGGCGGTGGCCATCATCCGGTCCATTTCGCGGCGCTGGTTGGGCAGGACCAAGGTGACGACCGTACCGGATTCGCCGGCGCGGGCGGTGCGGCCGCCCCGGTGCAGGTAGTCCTTGTGGTCGTTGGGCGGGTCGAC
>NZ_JBFAUM010000054.1:0-17449 GCF_040679195.1 Actinoallomurus sp. NPDC052308
TCCCAAAATGCTGAACCCCATCTTGCCTTCCCCCGATCGCATCGGAGATTTCCGGTACTCACAGATCGAGCTAGCGGGGCCGGAGACGATGCTCGGACGTTAAATGTCCGGCTGGGCCAGCGCGGCCCAGGATAACTCCAGCCCCTAGAAGCAGACTCGAGACGCGGTTGATCTCTTTTGCATGGGCCACGGTGCCCCCCGTCTCCAGCATTTGTTTTTAGGCCACCTACGGCTGGCCTGGGCTACGCATGGCTTACATGCCTATCGAGTACGTCTCCTCGGGAAATCCGTGAACGGTCAAGTACACGCTGCGTAGTCGAATGATAACCATATTGAGTAGGTGATCAGGTTGCACCGGGCGTCTAGCACAGACGCATTGTTGCATGTTTTTTCTGGCTTTCAAGATGCGGTCTAAGTGGCTCTTTGGTCAGGTTCGACGAGCAGAAGATGATCAGTTGGGACGAAACGTCGACAGGTGTCTTGACGTGCCAAGACCGAGCGGTAAGCAAGTGCTTCTGTCAGGTTGCGCGGTGCCGCGGGGGCCGGTCCGGCGGCCGCTGACCTGGATGGCGGCGTGCCGGTCCGCGGGCGGGAATCGCCCGGCCCGGCATCGGGTCTCGGTTCGGGCCCGGGGCGTGCGAGTGCCGGGTGAATGCGCGTGGGAGGTCCCCTCGGGGTCCCGGCCGGCGCGATCGGCCGTGGGGGATATATCCGGCTGCGCTGCGTTTGCGGGCCGTCGCTCACCGGATTCGACAGAGGCGGCCGGGGTGTGCGGACGGTTCACGGAACGGCGGGGGCGGTGCCGATCCCCGGTCCGCGACCGAGTCGTGGCGGCGGTGTGCGGTGGGGCAGGGCCCCGCCCGCCACTGCCGGCGAGAGGGCGGCCGGATCGGCCGGGCCCGTGTTCTTCGCGCCGCGGCCGGTGGCGCGAAACGACGGTCGTGCGCTTGTTCGCGGCATGGGCGACGTGGTCATTACCCGAACCGTCGAAAGCATGTTATCGACGACTTGACGAGTCGAAAAGTTTGTAGTCACGGTCATACGGTCGTTCGACCGTCGCGGCGGCGCTCGCATGCGGGGCGACGCGGCGGTGGACGGTGTTCACGGACAGTTCCCTTCGACCGCCAGGCGGCTCGGCCTGCTGCTTTCCGGTCTGCCGGCCGAACCGGCCGTACGGGCATTCCCGACGCGCCGAAGGCGAGCGTGCCGAAGCCCACCCGGGCAAACTTGCCCCCTGGAGATTTCTTTGGTATACGAGATGTATCGCGAGTTATGTAGAGTAAACACCGACAGTATCTGAATTACGGAAGACGTTCATCGTCGGTTGACGTATGTAGAGATTCTCCCGCCGTAGGGCGACGCGGGGTAATCCGGAATGCCGGGCACCCGACCGGAGACATAGGTGATCTTGGCGGGGTCCGCGGCTTCGTGCCGGCCGATGTGGTGAGGAAGGTGCTCCAAGTGTCCGAACGGCCAGTCCATGTCTTGATCATCGGTGCGGGTCTGAGTGGCACCTGTCTCGCGCATGGTCTGAAGAGAGCGGGACTCAGCGTGGCCGTCTATGAGCGGGGAGCCGCCAGGGGCGACGGCTTCTTCGGCTGTCGGCTGGCGATCGGGCCACGGGGTTCCAAGGCCTTGCGTGATGCCCTTCCGCCGGATCTGTATCAGACTTTTCTCGCCACCTGCGCGGCGCCGCCCCGGCATCTCGCCGTTTATTCGGATGGACTCGACGAGCTGCTCAGCATCCGGCTGCCGGCGTCGGCGGGAAGCGGAGACGGATCCGCGACCGGGATGCATTACGCGAGTGCGATGACCCTGCGCCAACTGATGCTGACCGGAGTTGAGGACGTCGTTCATTTCGGAAAAGAGCTGACTCATTACGAACAACGGCCAGGCGGGCGGGTAACCGCGTTCTTCGCGGACGGCAGCTCCGCTGTCGGTGACGTCCTGGTCGGGGCCGACGGCCGGCGTTCGCGAGTGCGGCGTCAGTATCTTCCGCACGCCGGCGTGCTGGAATGCGGGCCCGCCGCGGTGTTCGGGCAGGTGCCTCTCTCCGACGCCGCGATGGTACTCCCGGGGAAGATGCTCGAGGGCCTGTCGGTGGTGTCGGGACGCGACGGGTCATCGCTGATGACCCAGCCGATGGAGTTCAAGTGGGACGCGATGGGGGAGCCGAAACCGCACGTCGGCTGCCTGGACGCGGCGCTCATCAAGACCTGGCCGGGCCTTTCGCACGACCGGACCGTGGACCACGTGCTGTGGGGTCTCATGGTCCCCTCGTGGTTCAGCCGGACCGAACCCGCCTGCCTTGCCGGCGACAGGCTCATCGACGCCGTGATGGGTCTCACCAGGCCGTGGCACACCGCGCTGCGCGCGCTGGTGAAGCTGACCGATCCGGCGACGGCGGCGGTGACCCCTGCCCTGGTCTCGGATTCGGTCGCACGGTGGCAGGCGACGAACGTCACTCTGCTGGGAGACGCCCTGGTGTGCAGGGTGCCGGACGCGGGCGAGGGAGCCAACGCCGCCTTTCGCGCCGCCGGGATCCTGTGTCGCCTCCTCGCCGAGGCCGTCGACCGGGGACGGCCGGTCGTCAGCGCGATCAACGACTATGAGGCGGCGACGCACCGATGCGGTCGCGCCGCGAGCTCGGCGTACACCAAGTGCCTCACCCGCCAGGCCCGGGCGACCAAGCCGGTGATCGGCCCGGTGCTGGCCGCGGGGACCCGCATGCGACTGCGGGTCGCCGATCGGGTGCCCCGGCTGAAGGCGCGCGTGGCGAGCGAGTACCGATGGCTGCAGGGCGGCAGCACCGCCTGACCGGTCACCGGATGCTCGGCCGGTCGGCCCCTCGACGGACGTTCGACCCCACGTGGTGAGGGACGCTCGACGCCGCGTCGACGACGCGTCCGCGTGGAGCAGGAGCTCGGTCATCGGTCGGCCGCGCACGACCGCGCCGCGAGGGCGCCGGACTACCGTCCGGCCTCGGGGCGGACGGCGCGGACCCTGCTGGAGGTCGTCCCACACCGCCGCGAGCCTCCCATGCCGTCGAACACCCTTCGAAAATGCGATATAGCTTGACCGAACACTGATCGGCCAGCAGAATGGCGATCGTTACCAAACGATGTTCGCGAGAAGAGGCGACTGTGACTCCGACGATTGAGGCGCACGGGCTGGTCAAGCGCTTCCGTCGCAAGACGGCTCTCGACGGACTTGACCTGGAGGTCGAGTCCGGCCAGGTCATGGCGGTGCTCGGGCCCAACGGCGCGGGGAAGACCACCTTTGTCCGCTGCGTGTCCACGCTTCTGCGTCCCGACGACGGCGTGTTGCGCGTGGTCGGCCACGACGCCCGGCGTGAGCCGGGGAAGGTCCGTAAGGCCATCGGGCTCGCCGGCCAGTACGCCGCCGTCGAACCGGCGATGACCGGGCGGGAGAACCTCGAGCTCGTGGCCCGGCTGTTCGGTCAGCGGGCCGGTGAGGCGCGGGCCAACGCCACCCGCGTCCTGGAGCGCTTCGGTCTCGCGGACGACGGCGACCGGCTGGTGCGCACCTACTCCGGCGGCATGCGCCGCAAGCTCGACCTGGGCGCGAGCCTGGTGAGCGCGCCGCGCCTGCTGCTGCTCGACGAGCCGACCACCGGGCTCGACCCCCGGGCCCGGCTGGAACTGTGGGACAACATCGACGATCTCGCCGCCCAGGGAACCGACGTCCTGCTCACGACCCAGTATCTGGACGAGGCCGACCGTCTCGCCAGCCACCTGGTGATCATCAACCGCGGACGCGTGGTCGCCTCCGGACCGCCGTCGGAGCTCAAGCAGCGTGTCGGCGGCAACGTGCTCGAGGTCCACGTGCGGGACCGCGCCGACACGCCGGCGGTGGCCGCGGCCCTGGCCCGGCTCGGCTGGACGGAACCGCAGATCGATGAGGCGACCCGGCGGGTGAGCGTGGGCGTGGGCGCGGACGCCACGGCCGAGCAGCTGATCAGTGGGTTGCGCGCGGTCGACGACGTCGGCACCGCATTGACCGATATCAGCCTTCGCCAGCCGAAACTCGACGAGGTCTTCCTCGCCCTCACCGGACGGGAACTGGAGAGCCCGCCCACCGAGGGCAGCAAGGCCGGCGAGACGGTTAAGTGAGCGCAGGACAGGAGACGACCATGACCGCCCTCGCCACCACCCGCCAGGCAGGGAGCCACCTGCCGATGAGCACGCTGCTCGTCGCGAAACGAGCGTTGCTCACCTTCATGCGGACCCCCCAGCTCGTCGTCCTCAGCACCGTCCAGATGGCGGGGTTCCTCGTCGCGTTCCGCTACGTGTTCGGCGGCGCGATCGGAACCAGCCAGGGATTGCCGTACGTCGACTTCGCCGTCCCGGGCTTCATCGCCGCCGGGGTGCTCTTCAGTACCCTCGGCACGGCCATCGCGATGGCCGACGACCTGCAGAGCGGGCTCATCGACCGGCTGCGCTCACTGCCCATGCCGCGGTCGTCCGTGCTGATCGGACGAGTCCTGGCCGACGTGATCGTCCTCACCTGGAGCCTCGGCGTCACGACGGCGGTCGGGTTCGCCATCGGCTTCCGCCTGCACGGGACCGTCGCGCAGGGGATCGCCGCCTTCGGCGTCTGCCTGCTGTTCGGGCTGGCCTTCAGCTGGGTGTTCATCGCGGCCGGGCTGCTCGCCGGAAACGCCCAGGCCGCCAACGGCGTCTCGTTGATCGTCTTCGTACTGACGTTCGTCTCGAACGCGTACGTACCGTCCTCGTCGATGCCGTCGTGGATTCGCGGGTTCGCCGACAACCAGCCCGTCACCCTCATGGCCGACACCGTGCGGGCGCTGACGGTGGGCGACCGGGCCCAGGCGCTGCTCGGCCACGACGCGTCGTACTTCATGATCCGCTCGCTGATCTGGACGGCGGCGCTCATGGTGGGGTTCGGCGCCCTGGCGGTGGCGATCTACCGGCGGCGCTGAGGCGTACGGCGATCGGCCGGGCGGCCGTCCGGCCGATCGTCGCCGCGACCGGAAGACGAGGGCGACTCCCCGTCGTCTCTTCAGCCGTGGAATTCGGCAGCGGGTCCCCGCTGCCGAATTCTCGCGTACGCACCCGGGAGCCGTCGCGCCGTCGGTCGGCGCGGGACGGCTCCGGAGCCCGGCGGTCCGAACGCCGCGGACTCCGCCGTACCTCGGGGGACCGCCGTCACCGGTGCGCCACCCGGCCGAGGATCGCGTTCAGGGCGCCGGCCAGCGGTTCGGCGGCGTCGCCGGCCGGTGCGTCGCACCGCCAGGCCGTGTAGCCGTCCGGCCGTACGAGCACCGCCCCCACGGTGCCGACGTCGTAGCGGTCCCGCCAGGCGTCGTCCACGTCGACCAGGTCGACGCCGGCCGACGCCGGCCCGACGCGGTAGGCCCGCAGTGGAACGCCGGTGGCACCGGCGACATCGCGCGCCGCGTCGAGCCACGGCTTCCCGTCGGATCCGGTCAGCAGGACGAAGGCGTCGTGGAACAGGTCGTGCACGGCGATCCGGTCGCCGCCGCGGTCGAGCCACAGGTGCGGTGCGCGGAGCCCGGGACGTGCCCGGTGCTCCAGCGAGTCGCCGTAGACGGACTCGTGGCCGGCGTCGAGCAACGCCGCGGACCGGTACCGCTGGCCGAGCGTGCACAGGGTGTCGTCCACGTCCTCGTCGCCGGGTTCGCTGCCGAACCGCGTCTCCTGGCGCCGGACGGTGATCTGGGCCAGGGCCCGCGCGACCGGGCGCCGTTCCGCCTCATAGGTGTCGAGCAGGCTCTCGGACGCCCAGCCGCGGATCGAGGCGGCGAGCTTCCAGGCCAGGTTGTGGGCGTCCTGCACCGCCGCGTTGGCGCCCATCGCCCCCGTCGGCGGCCATACGTGAGCGGTGTCCCCGGTGAGGAAGACCCGGCCGCTGCGGTAGTGGTCCGCGACGCCCACCGCTTCGTCCCAGGCCGCGATGTCGAGCACCTCGACGGGCAGGTCCCGGCCGATCACCGCCTTCGCCAGCCGGGCGCACCGTTCGATGGTGAAGTCGGCCGCCGACTCCTTATCTCCGTCATAGGTGACGCTGACCGTCCACTGGTCGGGCACCGAGGTGGTGAGCAGCGAACCGAGGCCGACCTCCGGGTTGACGACGATCCAGAGCAGTGCCCGCTTCTTCACGATCTCCGACAGGTCGGCCCGGATGACGAAGCTGACCCAGTGCTGGATGATCCCCGGTCCGGTATGGGGGATGCCCAGGCGCTGCCGGATCGTGCCACGGTACCCGTCGGCCGCGATGAGGTGGTCGGCCCGGATGGTGCGGCGTCGGCCGGTCGCCCGATCCTCGGTCACCGCCGTCACATGGTCGGCGTACGCGTCGGCCGAGACGCACTGGGTGTTGAACCGCAGCTCGGCGCCGTTGCGGCGGGCGGCCTCGATCAGGATGGGTTCCACGCTGCGCTGGTCGGCCATCACGAACCGGCCGGCGGTCAGGTCGGGCAACGCCCTCGGCGTCTCCTCGTCGAGGACCCAGTTCCAGTCGCCGGTGATCCGCTCGCAACGGACGACTCCCGACTCCGTGTCGAACGGTCGTCCGGCGTCCTCGATCGGCGGCTCCACGCCGAAGGCCCGGTAGATCTCCATGGTCCGCTGGTTGATCCCGCGCGCCCGGCCCTGGATCGAGACGGTCGGATGGCGGTCCACCAACACGGTGCGCACACCCTGATGCGACAAGAACAGCGCCGATGTCAGCCCCGCGTATCCGCCGCCGACGATCAGGACTTGGGCGGTCTCGTCGTATGCCGTCACGTCAGCCCTCTCTCCGGTCATCTTTCCCCGAACCTCGCACGACCGGCTCGAGTCGAGCTAGACCCAAGGCGTTCGAGCCGCCCCCGAGGCCGGCGGTGGAGTTTGAGGCGAAAAGAGCTACCAGGAGGAGTCAATGCCGTTCGTGGCGATCACCTATGACATCAAGAGCGGCCATGAGGACGAGGTCGCCGAGGTCTTCCAGAACTTCCAGCGGCCGAAGTCCCCGGTCGTCCCCGGCGCCGACGGCGGGCAGGCCGGACGCATCCTCGCCACCGCGGTGTTCATCCGGGACGGCCTGCTGGTGCGGTTCATCGAATACGAGGGAGACCTGGACGCGGTGGCCCGGCACATGGGCGCCCAGCCGGGCGTCCGCGAGGTGGAGCGGAAACTCAAGCCCTACCTCAACGCCCCGCGTGACACCGACACCGTGGACGGGTTCGTCCGGACTTTCAAGAAGAGCATGCTGCGCAGCGTCACCCAGCTCTCGGTGCCCCGGCAGATGGCGTAGCCCGCGGGCGATCCGCGCCGGGGTGGCGGAGGGCGTGACGGTACGGGCAAACGATCAAGCCGGCACGGTACGGGCAAACGATCAAGTCGGCGTCGAGAGCCCCTCGAGGTAGGGGGTCCAACCTTGGCCGACACATCGCGGAACCCCGCATGACCAGCCGCGATGCCAGGCGGTCCTCGGTGCGCCGAGTCACCGCCGACCCTCATGCCGCGCTTGATCATCGGAGTTGACGCCATGCCCCAGAGACGCCGCTCGCAAGAGCCGCCACCCATGAGGTCCGGCCGCGGACCGCGCCGGCCGACGTACCGGTCGATCGCCGCCGCGGTCTTCGGACTCATCGCGCTCGTCGCCACCGGCGCGCCGGCACTGGCCGCGCCCGGCGCGTCCGGCGGCCGGACCTACTACGTCGACTGCGCCGCCGGTAAGGACTCCTCCGCCGGCACGACGACCGGCACCGCCTGGCGGACCCTGGGCCGCGTCAACACGGCGACGTTCAAGCCCGGCGACTCCATCCTGCTGCGCCGGGGGACCAGCTGCGCCGGAACGCTGGCCCCGCAGGGATCGGGGACCTCCGCCGCCCCGATCGTGGTCGGCGCGTACGGCAGCGGCGCCCGGCCGGCGATCAACGCGGCGGGCGCGCGGGCGGCCGTGTACCTGCACAACGTGCAGGGCTGGGAGATCCGCCACCTGGACGTCTCCGATCCGGTGACGAGCGACGGGAACCCGCGCACCGGGATCTACGTGCTGCTGGAGGACTACGGCACCGGCGGTCACTACGTGGTCGATGACGTGACGGTCCACGACGTGACCGGGTGCGACTGCACGGATCCGGAGATCGAGCCCAGTGGGGGCGTGGTCTTCAGGGCGGCCGGTTCGGCCGTGCCGACCGGCTTCGACGGCATCCAGGTCTCCCACAGCGCCGTATCCCGTGTCCACGGGTTCGGGATCGGCACGACGTCGCGGTGGAGCCGCCGGCCGCAGCACCCGGACGGCGTCGGCCCGTTCGTTCCCATGAGCCACGTCGACGTCGCGGGCAACCGGCTCCAGGATCTCGGCGGCTCCGGGATCGTGGTGCAGAACGGCGTCGATCCACTGATCGAGCGCAACGACGTCGACGGCTTCTCCCGGGACGAGACGACCGCCCACAGCGGCATCTACGCCTGGAACTCCGATGGCGCGGTCGAGCAGTACAACCGCGTCACGAACGGCGACGCCACTCCGTTCGCGCCCGCCTACAGCATCGAGGCGGCGAGTTCACGCTCGCTCTTGCAGTACAACTACAGCAGTGACAACCACGGCGGGTTCGTCTATATCTGCGGTGACGCGGGCAACCCCATCGACGGCGCGACGGTGCGCTACAACATCAGCCAGAATGACAGGAACGTCGCGCTGGGCTCTCTCATCATTCCGCTCATCAGCGTCTGCCCTGGCAGCGTGGATAGCAACGTCACCTTCTACAACAATGTCGTCTACAGCGACGTGGCGGACAACACTTCTTTGATCAACATCTTCTTCGGCGACGCGCCGCATGTCTTCAAGAACAACATATTCGTCGGCGGGGCGTCCGGTCTGACGATCAACGACTCCGCCGGAGTCTATGACCATAATCTCTACGACGGCATCGGATCGGTGCCGTCCGGCGCGACGAACTCGGTCACCGCCAAGCCGCTGTTCAAACGTCCGGGCCAGGGACCCGACGGCTACCGGCTCGCCTGCGGTTCGCCGGCCTTCCGGGCGGGCGTGGCGATTCCGGACGCCGGTGACCGCGACTTCTACGGCTTCCGGCTGCAGGCCGACCAGCCCCCGAACATCGGCTCCTACCAGGGTCCTGCCTGCGCGGACGGTCACCACCGATGATCTGACCCGACACGCGCCGAAGCGGCGGCCGGGACCGGCGAGGTCCCGGCCGCCGCGCTTTTCCCGCTACCGCGTCCGCTCGAGAACGTGTTGAGAACGGCGCTCGGCGTTCCCCCCATTCGAGCCTCGTGCGGCCCCGCGTGTTTCGAGCCAGGTTCGACCGGAACCAGACCCGGTCGGATGACCATGGCGGCACAGCACGAGAGGAGGTCCGGGGTGCACCGGACATTGATCGTCGCTCGGATGGCGCCGGGCGAGGCAGAGAGCGTGGCGCAAATATTCGCGGACTCGGACGCGACCGACCTGCCCCGGATGGTCGGCGTGTCGCGACGTACGCTGTTCCGCTTCCACGACCTGTATTTCCACTTGGTGGAGGCGGATGACGATATCTCGCCGAGCCTCTACAAGGCGCGCAGCCATCCGCTCTATTCGGAGATCAACGAGCGGCTGTCGCACCACATCCGACCGTACGACCCGAACTGGAAAGAGCCCAAGGACGCCATGGCGTCTCCTTTCTACGTCTGGGAGGCGAACGGTGAGTGACTCAGCGCAGCAGCTCGCGGCTCCGGTGAAGGTCGCCGCCCGCGACGTGGCTCCGAACCGCCGGCGCGGCGGCGACATCCGGGTCGTCCTCAGCCCGAAGACGGTCGCCTCGACGTCCGGTTTCATGGGCACGCTGACCCTCGCTCCCGACGAGTTCGTGGCCGAGCACTACCACCCCTACTCGGAGGAGTTCATCTTCGTGGTCCGGGGCCGGATCACCGCGCGGATCGAGGGCGAGACCCTCATCGAGCTGTCCGCGGGCGAGGGCCTGATGGTGCCCATCGGCCAGCGGCACCGCGTCTGGAACTCCGGGACCGAGGAGGCCCACGCGGTCTTCCACCTCAGCCCGCTGGCGCCCCGGCCCGACCTCGGCCACGTGGACACCGAGCCGCTGCCGCAGTCCGGGGCCGGACAGCCCCAGCTCGACGTCGGGGGCCGCGCGGATGAGTGACAGACAGGTCGTCATCACCGGGATGGGGGTGGTGGCGCCGGGCGGAATCGGCACCAAGGCGTACTGGGACCTGCTGACCGCCGGCCGTACGGCGACCCGCACCATCACCCTGTTCGACGCCGCCGGCTTCCGCTCGCGGATCGCCGCCGAGTGCGACTTCGATCCCGCCGCGGAGGGCCTGAGCCCGCAGGAGATCCGCCGGATGGACCGCGCCGCGCAGTTCGGTGTCGTGTGCGCCCGCGAGGCCCTGGCCGACAGCGGCCTGGAGGAGGGCGACATCCCGCCCGAGCGGATCGGCGTCACCATCGGCAGCGCCGTCGGCTGCACGATGGGCCTCGAGGAGGAGTACGTCGTCCTCAGCGACGGCGGCCGCCGGTGGCTCGTCGACCCGGCCTACGCCGTGCCTCATCTCTACGGGCACATGGTGCCGAGCACGATGGCGTGCGAGGTCGCCTGGGTGGCCGGAGCCGAGGGCCCGGTATCGCTGATCTCCACCGGATGCACGGCCGGGCTGGACGCCGTCTGCGCCGGCAGCAACCTGATCCTCAGCGGCCGCTCCGACGTGGTGATCGCCGGGGCGACCGACGCGCCGATCTCGCCGATCACCTCGGCGTGCTTCGACGCGATCAAGGCGACCTCCTCGAACAACGACGACCCGGCGCACGCCTCCCGGCCGTTCGACGCGCGCCGGGACGGGTTCGTCCTCGGTGAGGGCGCGGCGGTCTTCGTACTGGAGGAACGCGAGGCCGCCCACCGGCGCGGGGCGCACGTCTACGCCGAGGTGGCCGGCTTCGCGAACCGCAGCAACGCCTACCACATGACCGGCCTCAAGCCCGACGGCCGCGAGATGGCCGAGGCGATCACGCACGCGCTGCGCCTGGCCCGGCAGGATCCCACCGACATCGACTACATCAACGCGCACGGTTCCGGGACCAAGCAGAACGACCGTCATGAGACGGCCGCGTTCAAGCGCTCCCTCGGCCGGCACGCGTACGAGGTGCCGGTCAGCTCGATCAAGTCGATGATCGGGCATTCGCTCGGCGCCATCGGCTCGATCGAGGTGGCGGCCTGCGCGCTGGCCATCGAGCACCAGGTCGTGCCGCCGACGGCCAACCTGCACGAGGCCGATCCGGAGTGCGATCTCGACTACGTGCCGCTGACCGCGCGCGAACACGCCATCGACACCGTCCTCAGCGTCGGAAGCGGTTTCGGAGGTTTCCAGACCGCCGTGGTGATGAGGCGGGACCGGACATGAGCGAGCGCAGCGAGCGAATCATGAACGCAGTGCCTCCGGTCGCTCCGCCGACGCCGAGAGGTCGGCCGGGGCGGGTTGGTCGGGCGAGGAAGGAGGCCGCATGACCAGATCCGCGGTCATCACGGGGATCGGGGTCACGGCTCCGAACGGCCTCGGGACCGAGGCCTACTGGTCGGCGACCCTCGACGGACGTAGCGGCCTCGCGCCGATCGAACGGTTCGACCCGTCCGGCTATCCGGTGCGGGTGGCCGGAGAGGTGACGGAGTTCACCGCGCGCGACCACGTGCCCGGCCGGCTGATCCCGCAGACCGACAACTGGACCCATCTCGGTCTGACCGCCGCGGCGTGGGCGCTGGAGGACGCGGTCGCCGACCCGCAGACGTTCCCCGAGTACGACATGGCGGTGGTGACCGCCAGTTCGTCCGGGGGCACGGAGTTCGGTCAGCGCGAGATCGAGCGGCTGTGGTCGAAGGGACCCCGATGGGTCGGCGCGTACCAGTCGATCGCCTGGTTCTACGCGGCGACGACCGGACAGATCTCCATCCGGCACGGGATGCGCGGCCCGTGCGGGGTGATCTGCGCCGAGCAGGCCGGGGCGCTGGACGCGGCCGGGCAGGCGCGGCAGCTGGTCCAGCAGGGGACCCGTCTGGTGGTCACCGGCGGCACGGACGCGTCGCTGTGCCCCTATGGGCTGACCGCGCAGTACGCCAACGGCAGGTTGAGTGAGAGCGCCGATCCAGGCGGCGCGTATCTGCCCTTCGACGCCGCCGCGGCCGGTTACGTCCCCGGTGAGGGCGGCGCGATGCTCGTCGTGGAGGACGCGGCCGAGGCACGGGCCCGTTCCGCGCCGCGGCTGTACGGGACGATCGCCGGCTACGCCGCGACGTTCGACCCGCGGCCGGGATCCTCGCGCGAACCCGGGCTGCGCCGGGCGATCGAACTGGCCCTGACGGACGCCGGGCTCGCCCCCGAGGCGATCGGGGTCGTCTTCGCGGACGCCGCCGGCGTGCCGGAACTCGACCGGCAGGAGGCGGCGGCGATCAGCGCCGTCTTCGGTCCGGCCGGCGTTCCGGTCACCGCGCCCAAGACCATGACCGGACGTCTCAACGCGGGTGGAGCGGCCCTGGACGTCGCCGCCGCCCTGCTCGCGATGCGCGACGGCGTCATCCCGCCCACGGTCGGCGTCACCGAACTCGCGCCGGGTTGCGACATCGACCTGGTGCGCGACGCGCCGAGAGAGGCGCCACTCGGCGCCGCCCTGGTGCTCGCCCGCGGCTACGGCGGCTTCAACGCGGCAATCGTCCTGACGGCGACCGACTAACGGAGTGACAGATGGCAGAGTCCGGATCCTTCACCCTCGACGATCTCAGAGAGATCCTGCGCACCTGCGCGGGGGACGCCGAGTCCGTCGACCTCGACAGTGACATCGCCGACGTCACGTTCGAGGAGCTCGGCTACGACTCGCTCGCCGTGCTGGAGGTGGCGGCGAAGCTGCAGAACCACCTCGGCGTGGTGATCCCCGACGACGCGACCGAGCAGTTGCCCACGCCGCGTGCCCTGACCGACTACGTCAACCTCCGACTGGTGGCCTGACCAGCCGAAGGACGCCCACCGGCCCGACAAGGAAAGAACTCATGGCAGGACACACTGACAACGCGATCGTCATCAACGCGCCCATGGCCCTGGTGTGGGACATGACCAACGATGTCGCGTCATGGCCTTCGCTGTTCAGCGAGTACGCCGCCGCGGAGATCCTGAAACGCGACGGCGACACGGTCACCTTCCGGCTCACGATGCACCCCGACGAGGACGGCCAGGTGTGGAGCTGGGTCTCCGAGCGGACCGCCGACCCGGTCGGTCGTGAGGTCAACGCTCACCGGATCGAGACCGGTCCGTTCGAGCACATGAACATCCACTGGGAGTACCGCGAGGTCGCGGACGGCGTGCGCATGCGCTGGGTGCAGGACTTCCACATGAAGCCGCAGGCGCCCGTCGACGACGCCACCATGACCGAGCACCTCAACCGGAACACCGCGATCCAGATGGACCGGATCAAACGACTGGTGGAGGAGGCCGCGGCCGGCCACGTGGCGGCGGCGACCACCCGGCAGGCCGAGGGATGATCTCGGCGCTGCTCCCGCTGGCGCTGTTCGCCAACGGCGTGGCGGTCGGCGTCATGCTCGGCAACGCGATCGGGCCGGCCGCGATGGCGCTCCACCTGCCGTACGCCCGCTACGTCGAGCTGATCAAGTTCATGTGGCCGCGGTACGACCCCTTCGTTCCCATCCTGAACGTCCTGGCGTTCGGGCTGGACATCGCGATGGCGGTGACGGCCGGCGGGCGGCGGGACGGCACGGAGGCGTCCGATCTGTTCATCGGCGCGGCCGTGCTGCTCGGCGTGCTCATGGTGATCTCGGTGACCAAGAACGTCCCGATCAACAAGTACGTGACGGGCCTGGACCCGGCGAGCCAGCCGGACGACTGGCCCGAGCGCGATCCCCGGGCCAGCTGGAAGCGGTGGAACGACATCCGGGTCGGCCTCGGCATCACCGCCCTGGTCGCCAACCTCGCGGGCGCGGCGGTGTTGCTGTGACCGCATCGGAACCCCACACGGACGGCGAAGGAACGATGGACATCAATCTGTCAGGCAAGAAGGTCCTGGTGACCGGCGGGTCGCGCGGCGTCGGGCGGGGCATCGTCCTCGGCCTCGCCCGCGCGGGCGCCGACGTGGTCACCTGCTATCGGACGGACGGCGAGGCCGTCGCCTCCCTCACCCGGGAGCTGAAGGAGACCGGCGGGGAGCACCACCTCGTCAAGGCGGACGTGAGCGTCCCGGCCGAGGTCGACGCGCTCGTCGAGGCCTGCCGCACCTCGTTCGGACGGCTGGACGCGGTCGTGCACAACGCGGGCGTCATCAGCCACGTACCGTTCGCCGAGCTGCCGTTCGAGGAGTGGCGGCGGATCGTCGACAACAACCTCGGCGGCCCGTACCTCGTCACGCAGCGGGCGCTGCCGCTGATCCCCTCCGGCGGGTCGGTCATCTTCATCGGCTCCCGGGTGGCCGAGGTCGGCATCCCACTTCGCGCGCACTACACCGCCACCAAGGCGGGCCTGGTCGGGCTCACCCGCTCGCTGTCCAAGGAACTCGGCGGGCGCGGCGTTCGCGTGAACGTGGTGGCGCCGGGGCCCATCCAGACGGAGGAGCCCACCCCGCCGCAGGTGCTGGAGCGGTACCAGAAGCTCATCCCCCTGGGCCGGCTCGGCACCCCGGACGACGTCGCCGGCGTCGTGGCGTTCCTGACCAGCGACCTGTCGCGGTTCGTGAACGGCGTGTCGATCAACGTGGACGGAGGGATCTGATGGCCGAGGAGAGCGTGCCGGTTCTGATCGTCGGCGGCGGGCCGGTGGGGCTGTCCACCGCCGTCTTCCTCGGTCGGCACGGCATCAGGTCACTGCTGGTCGAGAAGCGGCCGGACACCTCCCTGCTGCCGCGGGCCCCGGGCCTGCAGGCGCGCACGATGGAGCTGTTCCGCGCGGCGGGGCTCGGCAAGGAGGTGCGGGCGCTGGAGATCGGCGACTCGCACCCCTTCTTCGAGGGCGGGATCCTGCGGGTCAACACCTACTCCGAGATTGCGGACGCCGAGGTTCTGGAGGCGCCGTCGCTGGACGGCCCGGAGGTCAGCCCCGAGCGCGTCATGGGCTGCGGGCAGGACCGGTACGAGGTCGTCCTCGCGGAGAAGGCCAGGGAGTTCGGGGCGGAGGTCCGCTTCGGCAGCCGCCTGCTGTCCCTGGACCAGGACGACGACGGCGTCACCGCCGAGATCGAGGACGTACGGACCGGCACGGTCGGCACCGTCCGGGCCCGTTACGTGGTCGGCGCGGACGGCGCGAGCAGCGCGGTCCGCCGGATGCTGGGCGTGTCCCGCGTCGGACGGGGCACCGTCTTCAACGCGCTCAGCATCTACTTCCGCGCCCCCGAACTGGAGAAGATCCTGCAGGACCGGCCGTTCATCCTGTGCTACGCCACCGCCGGCGGCACGATGATCGGTCTCTCCCGGCTGCACGGGCGGGATCCGTGGCTGGCCGCCCCGCTGTACCACCCCGACAAGGGCGAGTCGCCAGCGGACTTCACCGACGAGCGCTGTGTCGAGATCGTCCGGATGGCGTCCGGCAGGCCGGACATGCAGGTCGAGATCATGGCGAAGGTGCCCTGGGAGGGCGCCCAGCTCGTGGCGGAGCGCTTCCGCGTCGGCCGGGTCTTCCTGGCCGGCGACGCCGCCCACCTCCACCCGCCGGCCGGCGGGTTCGGCGCGAACACCGGCATCCACGACGCGCACAACCTGGCGTGGAAGCTCGCCGCCACGCTGAAGGGCTGGGGCAACGAGAAGCTGCTCGACACCTACCACGACGAGCGGCACGCGGTCGGCAACGCGATGGCCGAGCAGGCCATGGTGCGCAACCGGGTCCGGCACGGGCACGCGGACGAGCAGGTCCGGGCGAAGATGGTCGACGACATCATCATCACGCTCGGCTACCGGTACCGTTCCTCGGCGATCCTCTCCGAGGAGTCCAAGCCGGTGCTGACCGCGCCGCTGCGCCTGGTCGGTGAGCCCGGCACCCGCGCCCCGCATGTCTGGCTTCGCCGGGGCGAGGAACGGATCTCCACCATCGACCTGTTCTACGACTCGTACGTCCTGCTCACCGGGGCGCAGGGCGCCGGGTGGCACGAGGCGGCGGCCGCCCTCGCCGCGCGCAGTGAGGTGCCGCTGCGGGCGGTCCGGATCGGCCCGGACGGCGACTACGCCGCCGTGGACGGTGACTGGGCCGCGGCGTACGGCGTCTCCGAGCGCGGTGCCGTCCTGGTCCGGCCGGACGCCTTCGTGGCGTGGCGGAGCAGCGGCGACCGGTCGGACCCCGCCGGTGTGCTGGGAGACGTCCTCGCCCAGGTCGCCGGGGCCGCCGGCCCGGTCGTGGCCGGCCGCTGACGGAGCCCGTGACGCGGGAAGGGAATGACGAGATGATGCGGGACGAGCTGGCGACGATCGCCAAGCCCGTGCTCGCCGCGGTCACCGACCACCCGTTCTGGGCCGGGGTCCGCGCGGGCACGCTACCGACGGCCTCGCTGCGGTACTTCGCCGAGCAGGACGCTCGGTACGTCGTGCCCGCGTACGCCCGGGCGCTGGCCCGCGTGGCGGCGACCGCCGACGGCCATGCCCATGCCGCGATGCTGTGCGCGGCGGCGAACGCGACGTTCGAGTCGGTTCCCCGGCTCCTCCGCGAGCTCACCGAGCTCGCGGAGGAGCCGGGCGGACCGGCGGATCCAGGCCGACCGGGGCCGCAGGGCGGACCGGGGACGCCGGGAGTGCCGGGTGGACCGGGCACGCAGGGCGGGCCCGGGGGGCCCGGGGACCTGGGTGGACCGGGGGAGGGCGTCGCGCCGATCGACCCGGCGTGCCGCGCGCACACCTCCTTCATGACCGCGGTCGCCACGGATTCGTTCGCCGCCGCGATCGGCGGGCTGCTGCCCATGACCTGGTTCCATCTCCAGGTCTCGGACGACCTGCGACAAGGACGGGCACCGGGCTCCCGGTACGCCGCCTGGATCGACCGGTACTGCCCGGGCGACGGCTATCAGGAGTACGTCGCGGCTTACCTGACCATGGTCGACGAGGTGAGCGACCGGTGCTCGGCCCGCGACCGGGACCGGCTCGCCGAGCGGTTCCTGCTCGGCGCCCGTCACGAGTGGGCGTTCGCCGAGGCGGCGTGGCGGCACCGCGGATAGGGCGGACACGCCCTAGGGCCGCACCGCGCGATCAGTTCTGGCGCGATCAATTTCGGCGCGCTCATTTCAAAAAGGGTCCCGGTGTCCCTGGCCCGGTGATGGCACACCGCCACATCGAGGTGTCCCCGCGGCGCCGAATCGACGGCTCTGTCCTCCGCCATCCCCGCTTCATCGGGATGGTCGCTGTGATCTCACCTCGTCCGCGCTTCGTCAGGCGAACGTGCAAGCGAAGGAAAGCGAAATGGGATTCGGTCTTCTCGGC
>NZ_JBFAUM010000055.1:0-3643 GCF_040679195.1 Actinoallomurus sp. NPDC052308
GTTCGCTGGCCCCGCCGACGTCATCGCCGCCACCAACATCCGGAAACGGGCGCGTGTGGCGTGGGCATTCGTCAGCATGCCCGTCCCCACCCCCAAAGGGGGAGGGGAGATGCGACCCCGGCACGACACCCAGCCGCGACGGGGAGCGCAACAAGGCGTGAACACCCGAGCCCCAAGCTCGAACGTTCACGGCCAAGAAGCTGACCCCCGGTAAGGTCTTCGCCTGAGCCGTCCGTCCGGCCAGCCGAACGATTCGACCGAGCGCACCGGCGCGCACCGGCGACGGTGAACCAACGGCTCGACCCGGTATTGGCACCGGCAGACATTGCGGCGTAGGCGACGGCAGTTACCGTGCCGTGGTTCGACACCATCCGCGCCACCGGTGCCGAACCCTCGGGAAACGCCACCAGGACCGCCCGTATCGGCCCCGTTCCTTCCCTTGCGGGGCGGGTGGAAAGAAGCGTTGTCCGAGCCTTGCGCATATGCGCTCCGTTCCCCGGCCACCCCGGAGGGGGAACAGAGAACGTTGCCGTCGCCGTTGACACGACGAATCCGGCCTTTTGGGCATTCGGCGGCCGCGCCGACGGCAACGTGTCAATGGTGACGGCCATGTCGGGCGAGGCGCGGCGCGGACGGTCCCGTCTCCGTCCGCACCGCACCCGTCTCCACCCCCGTCCGGCCGCCGGCTCGCCCGTCACCCGGCCCGCCCGCCGGTCGGGCCGGGTGACGGGACGGCGGCCGGCGGCCACGACGCGGCGGAGGGACCCGAGCGACACTCCCCGTCGCGGGATCCCGCCCGCCGCGTCGTGGGTCCCTTCGCAGCGCGGGCCCGCTAGGCCGGGCTGGGTTCGTTGCCCGCCGCGGCCTCGGAGTCCGCGGCGACCTGAGAGTCCGTGGCGACCTCCGAGGGAGCGACCAACTCTGGGAACGCGAGGGTCTCGGAGTTCGCGACGACCTCGAAGTCCCCGACGGCCTGCGCGTCGGCCACGGCCTGCGCGTCCCCGGTGGCCCGCAGGGCCGTGCCGTTCTTGAAGCCCGCAGCGGCCTCCGGGTCGGTTGCGGTGGCCGCGGAGCCGGCGGCGGTCTGAGGGGCGTCGACGGTGTCCGGCGCGTGTCCGTGGAACAGCTTCGGGCGGTAGACGTCCCAAAGCTCGCTCAGGAAGAAGTGGCCGAAGCGTTCCAGGGCGGCCAGGCCGTTCGGCCCCTCCGTGCGGAACGTGGTGAGCTGCCGGGCGAAGTCGTCCAGCCCCAGGCGCAGGATGCCGGCGCCGGCGATGGCCGCCTCGTCGTCGTCGCTCTCCATCACGTGCCCCTCGAAGATGCGGAAGAACAGCGTCGTGGTGTCCGGCCAGACGCGCGTCGCCGCGCGGTGGCGGATGTCCTTCCACCCGGAGAGGGTGCGGGGCCGGCCCTCGGCGTCGGTGAAGTGCAGGCGATACCGCATGAGCTTGCGGTCCGGCGCACTCCCCGGACAGAACAGGTTGAACCAGCCCCGCTCGATCTGACACCGGCCCCCGCAGACAGCGGCGTCGATCCATCCCTCAGCCCGTGCGGTGTGCTCGGGCTCCTCCAGGAAGCGGTCCACGTCGTCGACGGTGATGGTGAGCCGGAACCCGAGCCGATGCCCGTGGTCCCGGCCCGCCTGCTCTCCCGCCCCGGGAGCATGCTCACCCTCGGCGAAGAACCCCTTCATCTCCTCAGTGAACGACAGCGACGTGCGCTCTTCGGCACCCCTGTGAACCTCGGAACCACGCGTCGTGCCGTTCACCGCCCCTCCAACCGGGCGCGTCCCGTGTACGCGCCCGGTGTCCTCCAGCAACCGCGTGCACATCCGGTCGGACAGTGCCGCGATCGTCAGTGACGGGTTCGGCCCCACCGCGCCGGGCAGTGCCGCCCCGTCCGCGATGTACAGGCCGGGGAACCCGTGCACCTCCCCGAACGGGTCGCAGACCCCCTCACCGGGGTGCCGCCCCATCGGCGCCCCGCCCCCCGGGTGCACCGTGATGATGCGCTTGCGGAACCAGATCGGGTTGTCGGCGTAAGTCGCACCGAGCACGGCGGCGATCCGCTTCATCGTGGAACGCATCCGCGCGAAGTACTCCTCGCTCGTCTTCGTCGTCCAGTCGGCGTCGAGCCGGCCGCCGCGCAGCCGCAGCACGCCGTCCGGGACGTCGCGGCCCATGCCGAGCAGCGGCAGCGAGCTGACCGACAGCGCCCCGTCGCCGATCAGCTCGGACACCTCACCGGACAGGTTGGTGTCCGGCGCATGGGAGAAGAAGGCCGCGAACCGCTCGCGCATCAGGCGGACGATCCGCGAGATCTCGTGCGCGATGTCGGCCTCCTCCACCATCCAGCCGACGAAGTTCGGATAGCCGCCGTCCTCGATGTACGCGCCGCGCCCCGCGCCCGGCACGCCGTCGACCTCGTCGGGGAGCCGGATCGCGCTGGTGATCGTGGGGCCCAGGCTGGCGTCGAGCGGCCGGAGCCGGTCCCGGTCCTTGGCCCGCAGCAGGAAGGTCAGCAGGTCGCCGTTGCCGGAGAACCGCGTGCCGAGCGCGTCACTCAGTCCCGGGAACCGCGCCTTGTTCCGAAGCAGCAGGTAGGTCGTGCCGTACGCGCCGGCGGCCAGCACCAGACGGTCGCAGGAGATGGTCCGGGACTCCGGCTTGCGGGCCTTCGTGAGGGGATCGTGGTGGACGTAGTCGACCTCGTAGCCGCCCTCCGGCCGCGGCCTGATCTCACGGACCTCGTGCAGGGTGCGCAGGTCCGCGCCGTGGTGCCGGGCGGCGGACAGGTAGGTGTGGTCCAGGCTGTTCTTCGCCCCGTCGTTGCAGCCCAGGTAGCACTCCCCGCAGAGCCGGCAGCTCCGGCGCTGCACGCCGTGCAGGTTGCCGTACTTGGGGTCGGTGATCGGCAGCCCGAGCCCGGGTTCGGCCCCCGGCGTCGGTGCGAAGCTGACCGCCAGTGACGGCAGCTGCCAGTCGAGCCCGAGCTCGGCCGCCGCGTCCTGCATCGCATGGGCCTTGGCGGTGGTGGCGAAGGCCGGATGGTCGAGCGGGTAGGGCGTGCCCCCGAGCATGCCCTCGACCGCGTCATAATGCGGATCCAGCTCCTGCCGGCTCACCGGCCAGGTCTCGTACCCGCCCTCGGGGAGCGCCTCTTCCTTGACGAACCACTCCTCGTCCTTGCGTAGCAGGACGTTGGCGTAGATCAGCGAACCGCCGCCCAGGCCGCTGGAGACGACCGAGTCGAACCCGCGGAACCCCCAGACGTCGTACAGCCCGTACAGCCCCTCCGCCGGGTCCCAGAACGCACGGCTCATCTGCGCTGGCGTACGGGCGAAGGTGCCCGGCGGGTAGTCCTGCCCCCGTTCGAGGACCACCACGGACAGGCCCGCCTCGGCCAGGCGGTAGGCGGCGACGGAGCCGCCGAAGCCGGAACCGACCACGACGACGTCGGTGTGTTCGCGGTTCATGAGGCCTCCTTCGTCGGAGGGGTGACCAAAGGTGCTGCGTTCATCGGCTCACTCGCTCCGCTCGATCGCGGGGCCTCCTTCGTCGGAGGGGTGACCAAAGGTGCTGCGTTCATCGGCTCACTCGCTCCGCTCGATCGCGGGGCCTCCTTCGTCGGAGGGGTGACCAAG
>NZ_JBFAUM010000055.1:3741-17060 GCF_040679195.1 Actinoallomurus sp. NPDC052308
GTGCTGCGTTCATCGGCTCACTCGCTCCGCTCGATCGCGGGGCCTCCTTCGTCGGAGGGGTGACCAAGGGTGCTGCGTTCATCGGCTCACTCGCTCCGCTCGATCGCGGGGCCTCCTTCGTCGGAGGGGTGACCAAGGGTGCTGCGTTCATCGGCTCACTCGCTTCCGAGGAGTGCCGCTTCAGGAAGTCGAGGATCTTCGGGAAGACGTCCACGTGCGCGTTCTCGCCGATGAAGGGGTCGATGTGGCCGTAGCCGGGAAGGGAGGCGAACTCCTGCAACCCGGGGCGGGCCCGCTCGAGCGCCGCGTGACAGGCCGCGTTCGCGCCCGGGAAGACGCGGTTGGCATCGCCCGACAGCAGGAGGACCGGGGTGGTGACCTCGTTCGCCCGCGTCAGGTAGGCGTCGGGCAGCGCGGCGTGGCGCGGGTCGCCCGGGTGGTACTTGACGGCCTGACCGGCCGACACCATCTTGCGGATGTGCCGGAAGTAGTGCACTCCGGTCGGGCCGAGCAGGTCCGCGATCCGCTGGTGGGTGACCGGCAGCAGGTTGTCGTGCTCGTAGAGGGCCGGATGACCGCTGCCCCACATGAAGCTGATCATGTGGCAGTCGCGAACGTCGCACTCGCGGTGGAACAGCGAGACGAGACGGGAGACCATCCAGCCCCGCGTGAGCGGCGGTGCCTCACCGAAGCGTGAGTCCAGAAAGGACAGGCCGATGAGGTACTCCGACAGACCGGGACCGGCCGTGAGCTTGCACCGCGACCAGGCCGGGACCCGGGGGACCAGCGAGACGCTGTTGCTCACGAAGCTCGTGATGCCGTCGAGGGCGCCGCCGAAGAGGCTCATGGAGAATGACAGCGACCCCAGGCAGTGCGCGATCACGTGCACCCGCCGGTCGCCGACGTGCCGGCGCAGCTCCGCCAGGGCGGCCGGATGGTCCCAGGCCGCGATGTCGTCCAGCGTGTAGCGATGCGTCTCGGCGTCGTACGGCAGCCGGGAGCTCATGCGGAAGTCGAGCGCCCAGACGTCGGTGAACCCGTTGTCCAGCAGGGCGCTCACCAGGTTGCGGTGCTCGGGCATGATGAACATGTCGATGGACGCCGTGAGGCCGTGCAGCAGGAGCACGACGTCGCCGCAGTCGCCACGCCGGAACCGGGTCAGGTTGAGCCCGAGACCGTCCTGCGTCGCGAACGGATGCACGGACACCTCGGCTCCGGACACGCCCTCGAGGGTGTATCGCGCCGGGACACGTCGCTCCATGACTCTCACCTCCCTGCCTCCGGACACACAATGGCAGGCGCAAGTGCGCGCGCATCATCGTGGTAAACCCTGATTCCGCCCTAGGGCGACTAAGGGTTCTGGTTCAGCGCGCTGACGATACCGACCCGGGACGACACACCGAGCTTGGCGAAGATGTGCGACAGGTGCGTCTCGACCGTCCGGATGCTGAGGAACAGCCGTTCGGCGATCTGCTGGTTCGTGCACCCCTCGGCGACCAGCGTCGCCACCTCGAACTCCCGCCGCGACAGGCCGTGCGGGCCGGCCGCCCGGCCGGTCGCGCCCGGCACGCGCACGCCGACCTTGCGCTGCGCCCGTACGGCCTGGGCGTGCAGGGTGCGGGCGCCGCACGCGGCGAAGGTCTCCGCGGCGGCGCCGAGCTCGGCCCGGGCCTGAGCGCGTTCGCCGGCCGCCGTGTAGGCGATCCCGGCCCGGAGCCTCGCCCGTCCGGCGTGGATCCGCATGCCGCCCTTGTCGAGGATGGCGGCCGCGGCCTGGGCCTGTTCGGCCGCCAGGTCCGGATCGGAGGCCGTCAGCGCGTGCGCGCGGGCCAGCATGGCGAAGCCGCCGTTCGTCTCCAGACCGGGCCGGGCGAGCACGTCGGCGCGGTCGGCCCAGCCCGTGGCGTCCCGCGGCCGTTCCCGCGTGGCGTCCACGTCGGCGAGCGTCTCACAGCAGGCCACCAGCGTGCCGGGATCGAGCTGGGGATCGTTGAAGTCACCGCAGGCGGCGATGAGCTGCTCCGCGCCCTCGTCCAGGCGCCCGGCGTGGATCAGCGCCATCCCGCGGGCGTACCGGGCCATGGCGGCCCACCACTCTCCGCGGCCGAGCCGCAGGCCGACGAGCTCCTCGCCGAGCCGTACGGCCGACTCGTGGTCGCCGGACCAGCTCGCCGCCAGGCACTGCTGCGTCATCGCGAAGCCCAGCGACTCGCTCGAACGCAGGAGGCGGGCGACCTCCGTGGCCTCCTCGGCGGCGGCCGCCGCCTCCTCCAGCCGGCCGAGCATGGTGAGCGTCTGCGCCTGACCGGCCATGATGTGCGGCAGCATCGAGCTCTGCCCGGTGTTGCGGGCCACCGTCAGGAAACGGCCGAAGTGCTGCAGGGCGTCGGCGTACCGGCCCATCATCAGCTCCAGCCAACCGAGCCAGATGTCGGTGTCGAGCCAGTCGGCGAGGTGGTCGTCCGGCGAGACCGCCATGATGCCGGCGGCCACCGTCGCGTAGCGGGCGGCGTCGTCGATCAGCCCGGCGGCGTAGGCCGGCATCGGGCGCACGGCGGCGACGGCCAGCACCAGACTGGGCTCCCAGCCGTCGGCGTTCTCCGGCATCAGGTCGAGGACGGCCTGGGCGGCGCGGAAGTCGCTGCGCATCAGGCTCTCGGTCACCAGCCGCACGCGGAGCTCGACGGCGGCCGGGGCCTGGGTGTCGGGGATCCGCCGCAGCTCGTCGAGGAGGAGCGCGCGGGCCTCGTGCGGCCGGTCGAGCTGGCGCTCCATGATGCCGCACAGCCGGGCGGCACGGGCGCGGCGTGCGAAGTCGTCGGGCGGCAAGAGGCGCAGCAGCTCCCGCGCGGTGTCCTTCCCCTCGGCGATCCGGCCGCTGACCGCCTGCGCCCGCGCGAGCTCCAGCAGCAGCGCGATTCGCATGTCCGGGGTGTCCGGAACGAGCCGGAGGGCCTCCTGCAGCCAGTGCGCGGCGGTCGCGGGAGCCTGCGCGGCGACCGAGCGGGCCGCCTCGACGAGCGTCGCGATGGCCGTCTGATCGCCGATCCTGGCGGACCGCTCGACGTGGGGGGCACGCGCCGTCGCCGGGGCGCGCAGGTCCGCCAGCCGGGCGGCGATCCGGGCGTGCACGGCGTGCCGCCAGCCCGCCGCCGCCGACTCGTACGCCGCGTGCCGCACGAGCGGATGCCGGAACCGGAACCGGCCCGGCGCCGCCGGCCGTACGACGTCCCGTGCGACCAGCTCGTTGATCGCCTGGAGAGTGTCGTCCTCGGACGTCTCGGCCGTCATCGCGACCAGGGCGGGTTCGAACTCGTCCGCGGCGACGGCGGCGGCCCGCGCGACGAGCAGCGCGGTGGCGGACAGGCCGCTCAGCTCCATGCCCAGGGCCGCGCGTACGGCGTGGGGCAGTTCGCCGATCTCGGTCGGTTCGCCCGTGCCGTCGGGCGTCCCGACGCCGGTGCCCATGCGAGCGAGCGCGTCGAGGTAGAAGGGATTTCCGCCGCTGGCCTCGTACAGCGCACTGCGGCGCGCCCGGCTGACCTCCGGGCCGAGGAGCTCGCCGACCTCCGCCTCGCTGAGCGGGTCCACGGGGATCCGCGTCGCGGTCTCCATCAGCGCGGCCAGCCTGGGCGAGGCCTGGGCCGGCCGGTAGGCCACGGCGACGAGCATCCGGCCGCGCGGCGGATGACGGGTCAGGTGGTCCAGCAGCTCGACCGTCGACTCGTCCGCCCAGTGCACGTCGTCGAGGACCAGCACGAGCCCGTCGGAAGCGGCCAGCTCCTCCAGCAGCCGCCGGACGGCGCGGTACAGGTGGTACCGGTTGGTGGCCGGCGCCATCGTGCCGACGTCACCGGGCGCGGCCACGGAGAGCGCGGGGAAGACGGTGGCGAGCAGCCCGGCCGCCGGTGCGCCGAGCCGTTCGGGCAGCTCCTTCGCTATCGTCTCCAGGCGGTCGTCCAGCGCGTCGAGCACGGCGCCGAACGGCATCTCCTCGAACTCGGTGGCCCGGCCCGACAGGGCGGGCAGCCGGCGTCGGGCGGCCTCGGCGGCCAGCTCGTCGAGCAGCCGCGTCTTCCCCGCGCCGGGGTCGCCCGCCAGGCCGACGAACCTGAAGGTGCCGTCGGCGGCGGTGTCGAGAAGCCGCCCGAAGCCCTCGAGGACGTCGCGGCGTCCGACCAGCGGGGGATCGACTTCTCCCGTCGCGCCCGCGGTCGACGATGCGCCGGTCGTCCCGCCGACACGACGATCCATACCGTTCCCTTGCGGTGGAGGTGCTTCGCGGCCCTTCTCCGACCCAAGAGGTCGTCAGCGGCAGTTTACCGAGACACGGCTTTTCGCGTCCGCGTGGTCTTTCAGGTCGTACCTGGTCAGCCGCGTGTCAGGACGCAGGTAATCAGATTGTTACTCCGGGAAGCATGTCGCCGTGGGAAAGGTTCACGCCTGCGGGACGGCGAGGGCGGCCCATACCGCCTTGCCGGCCCGGGGAAGAGGCGTCCAGCCCCACGTACGGCTCAGGGCCTCGATGACGTGCAGTCCGCGGCCGTTCTCGGCGATGTCGCAGGGGTCGCGTACGAGGGGTTCCTGGCGGCTGGCGTCCGCGACGACGCACACGACGAGGGCGCCGTGGCGTACGAGCGTCAGCCTGATCGGCCGGTCGTCGGTGGTCACGAAGCCGGCGGGCAGACCGTAGCGCAGGGCGTTGGTGACGAGCTCGGAGACGATGACCGTCGCGTCGTCCGCCAGGTCGGCCAGTCCCCAGGCCCGCAGCGTGCCGATGGTGAACTCGCGGGCGACGCCGGGAGCGGCGCCGTTGGCCCGCAGCGGGCACATGGCGTCCTGTGAGTGGCCGAACACCGGTCCGAACGCAGCGAGCTGAGGCAGCACGTGCGCGCTGTCGCGCACGCCCGTCGGGGAAGGGGGCTCCTCGGCGAGTTCGTGCCGGGTAGAAGTACAGCTCGTGCGATAAGGGGGCATCTGGCGGCCTCCAGACGACTCGGACGGGCCGAGTAGGGCTTGATCGGCTATCTTCCCCCGGAGCGCGAACAGATGCAAGAACTGATGCACAATCAAATGCACGTGCAAATGCGCGTCCCAATCGCACTCACGAGACGTGCGGGAACCGGCCTCCCCGGCCCCCGCCGTCCGGGCTCATCGACCCGGCCCCGTAACCCAGCGGTAGTACAGCTCGGGGCGGCCGACCTGGCCGTACCGCGGGGCCCGGGCCGCCCGCCCGGCGTCGACGAGGTACTCCAGGTAGCGGCGTGCGGTGACGCGCGACAACCCGGTGGCGGCCGCGACCGCACCGGCCGTCAACCCTTCCCCGGCGGTCCGCAGCGCGGTCGTCACCGTGTCCAGCGTCGAGGCGCTCATCCCCTTGGGCAGGGCGGGCCGGTCCGCACTGCGGAGCGTGGCGAGCGCCCGGTCGACCTCCTGCTGGTCGGCCGCCTCGCCGGATCCGGCGACGGTCGCGTGGAAGTGCGCGTAGCGTTCGAGCTTGGCACGGAGCGTGGCGAAGGTGAACGGCTTGAGGAGGTACTGCACGACGCCGATCGAGACCGCCGCTCGTACGGTGGTCAGGTCGCGTGCCGAGGTCACGGCGATCACATCCGACAGGTGGCCGGCGGCGCGAAGCCGCCGGCAGAGCTGCAGCCCGTGACAGTCCGGCAGGTAGAAGTCCAAAAGCAGGAGGTCGACCGGCCCCCGGTCCAACACCCGGAACGCCTCCGCGCCCGAGTGCACGACGCCCGCGACCTCGAAGCCGGGAACCCGCTCGACGTACATCCGGTGCGCGTCCGCGGCCACCGGGTCGTCCTCGATCACCAGGACGCTGATCACGCCGTCGCCTCTCGTGCCAGCGGCAGCGCCACGGTGAACACCGCGCCGACCTCCCGGCCCACCACGATCCGCCCGCCATGGCGATGGGCGACCTGGGCGACGAGGGCCAGCCCCAGCCCGCGCCCGGACGGGCGCGCCCCTTCCTTCGTCGACCAGCCGCGCTCGAAGATCTCCTCCACGGAGTCCGGGCCGACGCCGCCGCCCGTGTCGGCGACACGCAGCAGCAGCTCATCGCCCGAGAGGCGGGCGGTGACGAACACCCGGGGGGAGCGGCCGCCGGCCTCCACGGCGGCATCGACGGCGTTGTCGAGCAGATTGCCCAGGATCGTCACCAGGTCGCGGGAGCCGAGCGTCTCCGGGATCGCCGTGTCGTCGATCTCGGTGTCCGGTGTCACGACCAGTTCGACGCCGCGCTCGTTCGCCTGGGCGGCCTTGCCGAGCAGCAGCGCCGCCAGCACCGGCTCCGCGATCGCGCTCACGACCTGGTCCGTGAGGCGCTGGGTGAGCTCCAGTTCGGCCGTCGCGAACTCGATGGCCTCCTCCGGCCGTCCGAGCTCGATGAGCGACACGACGGTGTGCAGCCGGTTGGCCGCCTCATGCGTCTGGGATCGCAGCGACTCGGCGAAGCCCCGTACGGAGTCGAGCTCGCCACTGAGCGCCTGCAGCTCCGTGTGGTCCCGCAGGGTCACGACGCTGCCGAGGTCACGCGTGCCCGAGGTGACGGCCGATTTGTTCACCACGACGACGTGTTCCCGCGTCAGGTGGATCTCGTCCACGCACGGGCCGTCGGAGGAGAGAGAGTCACGCAGGCTGTCCGGCAGGGCCAGCTCGGCCACCCCGCGTCCCTCCACGTCCTCGGGCAGGCGGAGCAACTCCCGCGCGGCGCCGTTGGCGAGGGCCACCCGTGCGCGCGGATCGAGGAGCAGCAGCCCCTCCCGTACGGTGTGCAGGATCGTGTGGTGGTACTCGTACATGCGGCTCAGCTGCGTCGCGTCCATCCCGTGGGTGTGCCGACGCAGCCGCGCGTTGACGAGATAGGTCCCCGCGCCGCCCACTCCCAGTGCGAGCAGGGCGAGCAGCACCAGCGCCAGCAGCTGGTCCCGGACCCGCCGGTCGAGGATCCGGACCGTGATCCCCGTGCTGACCAGCGCGACGACCCGGTGCTCCCGGTCGAACACCGGGGCCACGCGTCGCACCGACGGCCCGAGGGTTCCGGTGAAGGTCTCGGTGAAGGCGCGCCCGGCCCGCGCCCGCTCGATGTGGCCGAGGAACGGCCGGCCGATCATCCGGGGGTCGGGATGCGTGTACCGGATGCCCGTCGGGCTCATGATCGTCACGAAGGCCACCCCGGCGTCCCGCCGTACCTGTTCGGCATACGGCTGCAACACCCGTGACGGATCCGGACCCTCCACGGCGGCGGCCACGGTGGGCGCGTCGGCGACCCCGGCGGCGACGGCCGACACCTGCCGCCGCGCCGTGTCCTCCGTGCTCGCCGCGGCGTACAGGTAGGCGAGCACCGCGCCGCCCGCGACGACGGAGGTGACCACGATGATCTGCATGACGAAGAGCCGGCCGGCCAGGCTCTGACGCCGCCGACCGGCAGGCCGGAAGACCCATCGCATGGACGCAAGTGTGCACGCTGTGTTTCGGTGCCGTGAACCGGTGTTTCACGAACGAAATGAACGCAACGGTGACTGAGGCGCCGGATCTGCGCATAGTCCAGGCAGATTTCCCCCGCTACGAAGGAGGCGGACATGTCTGCCGAGCCCCAAGACCGTGCGCCTGGACGACGCCGCGAACGCACCCATCTCCTCTATCTGATGGTGATCGCGGCGGTGATCGCCGGTGTCGTCGTCGGTCTCACCGCACCCGGGTTCGCGGTCGAGCTCAAGCCGCTGGGGACCGGCTTCGTCAACCTCATCAAGATGATGATCAGTCCGATCATCTTCTGCACGATCGTGCTCGGTGTCGGCTCGGTCGCCAAGGCCGCCAAGGTCGGTGCGGTCGGCGGCCTCGCCCTCGGCTACTTCCTCCTGACGTCCACCGTCGCGCTGGCGATCGGGCTCGTCGTCGGCAACCTGCTCCACCCCGGAGCGGGCCTGCACCTCACCCAGGCGCTGCGCCAGTCCGGTCACGCGCAGGCGTCCGACGCGAGTGAGGGAGCCGTCGACTTCCTGCTCGGCGTCATCCCCAAGACCCTCGTGTCCGCCTTCACCGAGGGCCAGGTCCTGCAGACGCTGTTGGTCGCGCTGCTCACCGGCTTCGCCCTCCAGTCGATGGGCCGCGCCGGCGCGCCGGTCCTCCGAGGCGTCGAGCACATTCAGCGCCTGGTGTTCCGGATCCTGGCGATCGTGATGTGGGCCGCCCCGATCGGAGCGTTCGGCGCGATGGCGGCCGTCGTCGGCGCCACCGGCCTCGACGCGCTCAAGAGCCTTGCCGTCATCATGATCGGCTTCTACGTCACCTGTGCGATCTTCGTCTTCGTCGTCCTGGGCGCGGTGCTGCGGCTCGTCGCGCGGATCAACGTCTTCGCCCTGCTGCGCTACCTCGGCCGTGAGTTCCTGCTCATCGTCTCCACCTCGTCCTCCGAGACCGCGCTCCCGCGCCTCATCGCGAAGATGGAGCATCTCGGCGTGAGCCGGTCCGTCTCCGGTCTCACCGTCTCGACCGGCTACTCCTTCAACCTCGACGGCACCGCCATCTACCTCACGATGGCGTCCCTCTTCATCGCCAACGCGACCGGCGCGCCCATGTCGGTCGGCCAGCAGATATCGCTGCTCGTCTTCATGGTCGTGGCCTCCAAGGGCGCCGCCGGGGTCACCGGTGCTGGTCTGGCCACCCTCGCCGGCGGCCTGCAGTCCCACCGGCCCGACCTCGTCGACGGCGTCGGCCTCATCGTCGGCATCGACCGCTTCATGTCGGAGGCCCGGGCCGTCACCAACTTCGCCGGCAACGCGGTCGCGACCGTCATCATCGGAACGGTCACCAGGGAGTTCGACCGCGACCGCGCCCGCGAGGTCCTCGCCGGGCAGGTGCCGTTCGACGAGACGACCCTCCTGGACGACCGGCCTTCCGCCGAGCCCGGCGCCGTCCCCCCGCCGGCCGCGCCGGGAGACACGGCGACGCCCGCCCCCGCGAACGCCTGACTCACCCTGGCCGTTGAACGCCCGCGCGACTCGACCGTGTTCGAGTTGCGCGGGCGTTCGTGGGCAGGCAAGGTAGTGGGGCTTGATGCTCGCTACCCTCGGGGCGGTAGCTCAGCCGGTTAGAGCAGGGGACTCATAATCCCTTGGTCGTGGGTTCGAGTCCCACCCGCCCCACTCGCTCAAGCAGTCCGATCATCCTGCTGACCTGCGGGTATCCGCCGTTGTTCGCTGACACCTCGTGCCACGCCGTGCCAGCGTCGGCAGTGCGGCATCAACCGGCTCCAACGCCACCGCGCTGTCGCCACCCGCTACATGAACGAATGCTGAGCAGTCGGCGCGGCGTGGGAGCGCCGTTGCGGACGAACCCCTACTATCCCGGCATTGAAATCACTCTGAAAAAGCATCATGGTCTCATGCGGTCGCCTGAATGAATTCGCGCAGGCGCTTCAGGAGCGTCTCTGGCTGTTCTTCGGCGATCCAATGACCCGAATCTTTGATCGGTCGGACAGTGACACTTTCGGCGACCTCCGAGAGCATCTCCTCGGCCACTGGAAGAAAGAAGCTCGCGGTCCCTCCGAGTCCGAGCACGGGCATCTTCAGCTTACCCTTGTCTGAGAGGATGTGCCGATTGTCATCTGCGTCCTTCTCGAAAGCCCGAAAGAGCTCGAGGCCTGCTCGCATGGCTCCGGGAGCCGTGTAGGCGGCGACATATCGTTCCACGTCCGACATGGAAATGGCATCGGGATTCGCACTCAGCTTGACGTAGAAACTGTGCAGATAGGGGAACTCGCTGCCAGCGATAAGCGTCTCGGCGACATTTTCTGGTGCGCCGTGGAAGTGGAAGTGCCAAAGCTTGGCCTCGCTGAACCTGGTCGTCGCCAGCACGCTCTCATATGCTTCGGTGCCCGGGATCGGAGCCTCCATGAGCACGAGACGCTCAACGTCATTCGGATAGAGGGAGGCGAAGGCGTAGGCGACCAACATCCCGAGGTCGTGACCGACAAGGGTGATCGGGTTATTTACGCCGAGATGATGGAGCAACGCTCTCACGTCGCTTGCCATCGTTTGCTTGTCATAGCCGCTCTCGGGCTTCGACGACCCGCCGGCCCCTCGATAGTCGGGAGCCACGACGAACCAGCCCTCGGAACGGAGAGGCTCCATGATGAGACGCCACTCCCACCAGGTCTGAGGCCAACCATGCAACAACAGGATCGTTCGACCATCCTCGCCATCGCTCGGCGGCGTGCCCGCGGTCACGTAGTGGATCCGGACGTCCGCGCGCTCGAACATATTGTGGTAGAGCCCCTGCATTGTGCACCTCCTGGCGGAAACCTACCTCGGGTGTGCTTAATTCGCCGATCTGACCACACGCTCGGTTTTACGTTTCCTAGGCTTCGCGCACGCGCTCCAAGATATGCTCTGCCCAGACGTCAGGCGCTTCCAGCGGGCTGAAGTGCCCGACGTTCTTCATAAAATGGAGTGTGTAGTCACTGTAGAAGTCGGACAGGTTGTCGCTCCATTCCTGCGGAAAAAGCGGATCCTTGTCAGGCCAGAGGATGGTGATGGGCTTGGAGAACCTGTCAGCGGGATCCGGCTTCTTCTCGTTGGCGTAATAGGTGATGGGGTTCCCCTCCGGGAAGCGGAACCACATGATGCCGGCCACGAAAGCACCCGGGGCAGAGTGGTTCTCGGTCAGATGGTCCAGCAGTTCGTCCACGACCGTGGAGCCTGGAGCCGACCAGTTCTGCAGGTGCTCCTTCAGCGCAGCGCGGACGGCATCCGGCTTGCCGTCGATGAGATCCTCTACCAGCGTCGTCTTGTAGAGGATCGCGTGGAGGAAGGCGTTGACCGCCTCCTCCTCCAGAATCCGTCGGCCAACCCCCATCGTCGGTGGCGCGACTACCAGGGATCTAGCGAGGTCGGGGCGCTTCACCGCGATCGTCTGGACCGTGAAGCTGCCCACGTCGTATCCGCACAAGACCGCGTTGCCGATGCCGAGTTCGTCGATCAGAGCGATGACGCCGTCCACCTGCCCGGACAGGGCGTAGGCGTTACCGACGTCCTTTAGGTGCTTGTCCGACTTGCCGTAGCCTCTCAGGTCGGGGACGACCACGTCAGCGGAGGGTGTCAGCAGGGGCAGCAGCTTGGAGTACTCCTTGTTGTCGCCTGGATTACCGTGTACGAGGACTACCGGCCGACCTTCTCCAGAGCGCAGGTAGTGCAGACGGAAACCATTGGTCGGCTTCGAGAACGGCATCGTCTGACCTCCGAATTCCTGCAGCCGCATCGGCCCGTGTGAATGCGGCTCGGTCGCGCCGCCTGCTCCGCTCGAAGCAAAGAGGGCCTCAGCGCGGAGTTTCCTTGTGTACGTGGCGCTGTCCGGCGACCGCTGGACCGGCCGTTCCTGGACGTGGCGGGCATCTCGCCGGCGGACGGAGTCCGCCGGCCGGTAAGCAGTCGACCAGTCCCACGCAAAAATCAGGGCACTGTTCGAACAAGTCGCCCTCAGGCCCTCGCGGCCGCTCCGCGAACTCCGCTGCTCAACGACCCGGGATCTCCGACATCGTCCAAGCTGTCCTTACCCTGAACCCGGCCAGCTCAGACTGAGGATGGAAACGGCTCACTCTGTGGACGCCGCAGTGGACCACGAGCCGGAGGCCGGCGGGTGGGTCCGGACCACCAAGTGGGTCGCGCTCAGCGGCACGTACGCGATGAACACCTGGTCGGCGTGGGCGGCGCTGAACCCGGCGCAGATCCTGCAGCACTCGGCGCCCGTGGCGATCGTGTTCTGCGCCGCCGAGGCGATCGTGACGATCCGCCAGAAGATCACCGAGGCCGTCATGGTCGCCTACGAGAGGGCCGCCGAACGCCGCGCTGCTCCGGAGCAGGCCCGCACGGACTCCACGCCGTCCGCCACAGACGACACGCAGCAGATACGCACGCAGGCCCGCACCGCGTCCGCGCCGCGCGCGGACCGGTTTCGCGCGCGCCGGTCCGCGGGGAGGCCACGCGAGACGCCTCCGCCTCGGCGGAAGCCTGCTTCCCAAGGCGGACGCCTCGCGGTGGCCGTCGGGTGCAAGGCCGCCGCGAGGCGTCGGTCGATGAGAATCAGATGTGGCCGAAGCGGCAGTCCATCGGGTGCGTCGGGCTGACCGAGACGGCGTCGATCACCGGGCCGAAGGCGCCGGCCGTGGCGCTCCCGAAGGCGAGGGTGACCGCAGGGCCGAGGGCGCGGAACCTGAACCGCTGCGGTACGTATCCCATGTCCGCCCGCGTCTTGCCGGACGTGTCGAAGGCGAAGTTCCGCTGGTTCGCCGGGTGGCCCATGCCGTGCTGCGTCACTCGCAGGAATCCGCGCTTGACCGCCGGCCCGCCGTCCGGATTCCCGGCGAGGGAGAACGTGACGTTGTAGCAGCCGCCGAAATGGGTCGGGACGGACTGCTCGACCGTTCCGGCGGTGTTCCCGTCGAGGTCGATGGACTGGTTCCCCTCCGCGGCCTGCCAGAAGCCCGAGCCGATCAGGTCGACGTTTCCATCGGCGACCCTCCAGGACCCGATCTCGGCCCCGGCGTTGAACGTCGTGAAGGAGTTCGCGGGGACGACCGGGTTCTCGAAGCCGCCGTTGGAGAAGGGCGGCACCGCGGTGTTCTGAGCGTGGGCGGACTGGGCGGCGGTCACGCACAGGGTGAGGGTGGCCGCCGCCGGAAGCGCGTTGATCATCCGCCTGACGCGTGGGCTGAGGGTCAATGAAACCGCCATGCTTTTCTCCTGGTCTCGGCGTGGTCTGTACGCGGCGTATCGATTGGCCGGAATGGGCATTGGCAACGCCCGATCGAATTCACCTGTCACGCACTGTAATCAAGTGATCTTGCTCTGTATTCGAGCGATCGGAACCTGGAGGGGATATGGACGGCCTGTTGCTCGTCGTTTACCGGTCGCACGGCGAGGCGGCGCCGATCGCCTGCGGCCTATGTCGGGATCGGTAGTTTTGGCCGGATGTGGTCAGGGTGGAAAGTAAAAGCCTGCTGCGGGCAATGCGTCGGGCCGGCCGCCCGTCGAACGCCGCGCCGG
Source organism: Actinoallomurus sp. NPDC052308 (assembly GCF_040679195.1). Lineage (NCBI taxonomy): Bacteria > Bacillati > Actinomycetota > Actinomycetes > Streptosporangiales > Thermomonosporaceae > Actinoallomurus > Actinoallomurus sp. NPDC052308. The sequence continues at coordinate 16,797 of NZ_JBFAUM010000055.1, forward strand.
CGGCCGAATCCCGTCGCCGCGCAGTTCGCGCGGGGGGGCCCGGGGGCATCCCCGGTCCCATCGGTTCTCAGGGGTCACATCGGCATCCGGGCGAGCGGATGCCGGGCTCGACGTTCTACGCGGTTTCGACGGGCCGACGCTACTTTGAGGCTTGTATCCGTCACTGCGCGTGGGACACTGGGCGGATTCCGGTGTCCTGAGGGGAGCGCATGATCGGTTCTGCGCCTGATGGCGAGAAGGCCGTGAGCAGCATGTTCGGTCATC
>NZ_JBFAUM010000056.1:0-16245 GCF_040679195.1 Actinoallomurus sp. NPDC052308
AAGGTGTCCCGGGCCGCGGACGCCGTACCGGCCGGATCCGTCATCCGCCCCAGCGCCGTGACGGCGCCCCGGACGCCGGTGGTGTCCACGAAGTACACGACGCCCTGTTCGAGGACCTCGGCCGGCGTCGGGCCCTGCAATATCGGGCCGTCCTCGGTGCCGAGCGGCAGCAGGTACGCCAGGGCGGTCTGGTTCTCGACCGTGATCGGGTCCGGGTCGCGGACGCTCTTGCGGACCCTGCCCTGCACACCGGAGTGCTGGTACTCAACAGTGATCTCATAGTCGCTGGTCAGCGCGAACTCATCGACCTTGCCGGGGTACTCCAGCAGTTCGGGACGGTTGTTGAGGAAGCCCACCGCGTCGGCGGCACCGACGCTCCGCTGGAACTCGACACCCATCATCGCCGCCCTGAGCGCTTGGAAGAGCCCCTTGAACTTGAGACCCAAGGCGATCTTGCGCGAGTGGCTGACGGACATCCCGGCGCTGTCCATGCCCATCGCCAGGTTGACCGTGTGGAACTCGTCCGTACTGCGCTTGAACTCCGGCGGGTGTGCGGGGTTCTTCCGCGCCTTGATGGTGACCTTCGCCGAATCGACGTCCCAGTCCACGCCCATGCCACCGCGGCGCTTGCGGAGCGTGAACGTCATGCCGTCCTGGTGGATCTGGTCATAGTGGGAGTCCAGGCCACGGCTGGAAACCATCTTGTCGAACAGCTCTTCGCTGTCGACCAGGCTGTCGAGCTTGTTGCCGTGCCCGTACCACTCGTATCCCGCGAACGGGTCGTCCTCCCGGGCCGACAGGAACCCGGTCTTGCGCAGCTCGGCTATGAGCTCTCCCCGGATCCGCTCGACGGTCGCGTCGGCCACCATGACCAAGCCCATTCCGACGCCCTTGCCCTCCGCGACGTAGCGCGGCACCGGTTTGGTTTCCGGGTCGTCGTCGCGCCTGCCGGTACCGCGGATCGCGTCCGCCTCGTACGGGCGGGTGCCGCCGTGGGCGGGTGGATTCTTCAGCGCCTCCCGGTCGACCGGCAGACCGTGCTCGTACGCGGCCGCCTCCGGCACCCGGACCAGCGCCCTGCCGGGGACCGGCCGGGTCGTCCTCGGCGCTCGCTTGCCGCGGACGCCGACCGTCGCCCGGTGCGTGAACGACATGTCGTACGCGTTGGTGTACGAGGTGTCGCGCGGCACCAACACGTGCAGACCGGTCCGCCCGGCCGAGATCCCGTCAGTGTTCGACGAGGACCTGATGCTCAGGTACGTGCTGATGCCCAGGCCGGCCTTCTCCAACCCCGATACCGGCGCCCCCAGATCGACCTCGACGCTCGGGAACGTCAGGCCGCTGCTGTTGGTGATGGCGTGACCGCCGCTCCAGCCGTCGATGGCGGTCCGCACGTTCTCGATGTGCGACTTGTCGCTGGTCGCACCGACCCGCGGGGCGCCGGTCAGCCGCTCGGACTTCACCGACACCGTCGCCACCGGCCGGCCGTACTTGTTGTGCAGCCTGAACCGGTACCCACGAGCGGTGTTGACCGCCGCGTCCAGGTGCATGTCCAGGTTCCACAGCTTCTGCAGCAACTCCTGCCGGATCGAACTGCCCATCGGCAGCTTCAACCCGCTCTCCCGCAGGCTCACCGCGATCTCGTCGAACAACCGGGGCAGGTTCGTCAGACCAGAGGCGAAGAAGTACGACGGCAGCTTCGTGGTCTTGACCGTCTCCCCCGTCGCGGTCACCTGATCCGACGGGGCCTTCTCCAGATAGTGATCCGGAATCCACAGCAGGAGACGCTCGCCGGTCGGCTCGTCGAGCCGGTGGACGGGCGTCCGGTTCCAGCTTCGCTCCGGGTCCGTACGCACCTTGAACGACCACTTCGCCGTGTAGGCGATCAGCTTGTGCTCGGTGCGGTTGTCCTCGACATGACCGCCCTCGGCATCGGCGATGTGCGTGTCGGACCGGTTCGACTGGTTGGCCGTGCCGGAAAGCGAACCGCCGAACCGCATGATCACACCGGGCGCCACGGGGACACCGAAGGTCAACGAGAGCGCGCCACGCGTCGCACCCGTCTGCCCGCTCTGCGACTGGGCGTGCGCACCGGTCGCGAACACCGAGTTGGTGGTGCCGACGGCGTGATGCTCCCCCTCCGCCGAAGGCAGAGCGGACGGCGTGAGCGTAGAACCGGCCGGGTTGCGCACGGCGTGCGGATCGGTGGCGTCAAGGGTGACCAGCAACTCGCCATCGCCGATCGGCACCTGCAAGCCGCTGTCACCCGTCTCCCCGGCCGCATCGTTCATGCCGAGATACCGGTAATTGGCCAGCAGACGATGCGTCAGCAGGGCCAACTCGTTCTCGGTGTAATTCACCCCGGCCTCGTCCAGCGCCTGCCGGATCCGCCGCAGCAGCGCCGGCATCTGCGGCAGGCCCGCACGCGGCACACCGATCGAACGGATCATCGGATCCGCGTCGATCGGCGTCGCCACCTCCTCCGGCGGAGCGGGTGCCTTCGGCGGAGCAGAGGGCTCCGGCAGTCCGGGCAGTTCCAGCGGCTGCTCCCCGGCGGAGGGGAACGAGGAGCCCGGATCCGGCTCGGGGCTCGGCTCCGTATCCGAGACGAGGCCGTCTCGACGCCCCCGGCCGAACAGCGCCGGGACGATCGGCTCGCCCTCCACCGCGCCCAGGAGGGAGAACACGCGGAACCACTCGTCCCGAGGACTCGAGCCCGACGGGGTGTCACCTGAGCGCACCGAGGTCACGTCACCGGTGACCGGATCGAACTCCACCCGATACGGAGTGGCCACGACCGGTCCGTCCAACACGCGCGACAACGGCTGTGCCACACCAGCACCACCGTCGATCAGCAAGTACGGGCTCAGGCCCGGCGCCGACTGGGTGATCGCCGCCGCCGTCGCCTCCACCGTGACCTCGTGCTCGCCGGCCATCACCAGGCCGTCCCGCACGGTCCCGAAGACGAACACGCCCCCCTCGGGCAGCACGGCGGCCAGACCCCTCATCCTGGCGCCGAGCGACTCCAGCCCGGCCTCCTCCAGCGCTCCGGGCAGCAGGACCGCCACCGGACGGCCGTCGACATCGACCGCACGCGTCTGCTTGAGCACGTCCTCGATCGGCATGCGCGGTTGTGCCGTGGCCGCCGGAGTCGTGGTCGTCGTCGCGTCGGCGGGGCGCGGCGGGTTGTCGGCGACCAGGTTCCGCGCGAGGTCTTCGCCGGCCTGTTCTCCGGAACGGGCGATTTCGGCGGCGACCAGGAGCCGCCACTCGCGCGGCGCCCGGGACCGGGGCTGCCCGGTCCGCGGCCGGGTGATCGCCTCACGGATGATGCCGTCCGTCGGGTTCAGCAGTCCTTCCAGCCGAGTGGGGGACAGCAGACCCAGCGTCGTACGGGCCCGTGCCGGATCGTGCCGGGCGGCGTTCGCGAGGCCGTTCACGAAACCGGCCTCGACCCCGGACTCCGGCAGGCGCGGCAGGCCGATCAGGTCGGCCGCCAGATCCTGGGCGGCACGGTGACCGGCCCACGGTATCTCCGCCGCCGTCAGCAACCAGACCGCGGTCAGCCTGCGGGCCCGCCCCCGTACGCCGGCAGGTGACGGAGCGACACCGGTCAGCTGCCGGACGATCAGCCGCGCCTCGTCGAGGATCTGCGCGTATCGCTCCTCGGAATCGTTCCGCAGTCGTTCCAGCGTGGTCCGGGCGACGTCCACTCGTGCGCTGTCGATGGGAACGCGCGGCACCAGCGGTTCTTCCAGCTCGTGCGCCAGCCGCCGGGCCAGGCCCTCCCCGGCCGCCCGGCTCGCACGGGCCAGCTCCGCCGCCACCAGCAGACGCGCCCGATCCACCGGCGACACCCGACCACCCGAATCGATGACCGACGGCACCCGACCGCTCAGATCACCGAAAAGCGCACTCGCCTCCTTCATCACCTGAGCCCGGCGTTCCTCCGCCAGCGAGTCCAACGTCGCACGGGCACGGTCGACGGCGGTCCAGGCCCCCAACCGGCGCGCACGCGGCGCCGAGACGGCGTTCGCGGTGTTCGACGGGCGTGCGAGGCTCCGGCTCACCTCGACGGCGGGCCCGGAAGCGGCCTGTGCCTCCGCGGACGCAGACCGCTCCGACGTCTCGGATTCGTCCGCGGCCTTCGCATCCGGGGACGTGACCGCTGGTGGCTCGCGCCTGGCCCGCTCTTCTGCGGCCTGCGCACGGATCTCACTGCCCGAGCCCGCGACATCCGCACGCCCGCCCAGCCGCCGTCCCGGACCGGCGAACGGATCCGTCACGGGCTCGGCCTCGGCCTCTGGCTGAGAGCCGGCGATCTCGCTGAGCGTGACGATGCGGCCGGGTTCCGCGCCGAGGAACCGTCCGTGCCGCCACGGTACCGGGGCGACCTCGACGGCCTCGCGCGGGAAGCCTTCGCTGGTGGGCAGGAACCGCAGGCTGCGGAAGCCCCCCGGCAGGTACGCCTCCCGGCCCTTCTGCCCGTCCAGGAAGACGACGCCGTTGTCGTCGTGGACGACGTTGAAGACGTGGTCGACGTCGGTGTCGTGCACGCCGACCAGGACCATGCCGCGCGCGCCCCGCCCGGCCGCGTGCATCGCGTCGTAGATCGCCTTGTAGCCGGGCACGTCGAGCGGGTCGCCCTTGCCGTAGCTGGCGAGGTGTTCGTACGGCGAGGCGGCGTCCGGCGGGACCTGGTAGTAAGGAAGGGTTCCGGGGTCCTCGCCCAGGTGCAGCAGCGCCTCTTCGAAGGTGAGGTCCACGCCGATCCCCGTCAGCAGGCAGTTCGTCAGGGAGTCGCCGCCCCTGGCGGGGTTGATCTTCGGCAGCCACGGATACGCCCGCCTGGTCGCCTCCCCACCGAGCCTGGGCGGTGACCACCGCGGGACGGTCGTCCCGGCCTCGGCGCCCCGCGCGCGGACCGTCGTGCGTCCATAGCTACGCAGCAACTCGTCCAGGTCGTAGAACATGCTGTTCTCCGACACCGGCTGGGCGCCCCGTCCGAAGGGGGTCTCCTTCTCGTTGTGGAGCATTCGCACGAGGTACGTGTCGCCGTTCTGGAACACGTCCCACTGGATGTTCGCAGCCATCGGGGACACGGATTCGCCCCGCCAGGGGTTGTCGGCGTGGGTGTCCGGCGACGCGAGTGTCGCCGTCTTCTCACTGCCCGGCAGACCCAGGAGAACGGCGAACGGAATGATCGCCTCGGCGTGGGCGAAGCGCAGTGCGGCCCCCAGGTCGCTGGTCCCCGCCCGCTTGGCCTCGATGTTCGCGAAGAAGTCGTCGAGCAGGACATTCGCCATCGTGTACGTGATGTCGCTGTCCTCGAAGCCCGGGCCCTTCCTGTAGAAGGTCTTCGCGTCACTCAGGTAGGCCAACCAGGACGCGTCATCCGCAGTGACGTAACGCTCCAGGTCCCAGGTGCCCTCATGGCTCATCAACGGAGCGAAGCTGCGGAGCCGGTACACCGCATGGGCCGCGTCGACACCGGTGCCGATACGGGCACCGATCGGAGCGAACTCTCCGGCGAAGATCCGATCCACGAAGGCCGGGGTGAAGATCTTCAGCAGTACGCTGCGGGCCGCCTCCTGCATGGCCGGCTGCTGCTCGATCTCCTGGAGCTTGGCCGCGAGGCGCTCGTCGCCCGCGAGGTAGCTCCGGTACTCGGCACCACCCGCGGCCATGTGGAAGTGGAGCAGGTCGGGGTCGGTCCTGGCCGAGCCTAGGAGGGGCTTCAGAGCCGGGTCGCGGGCGGCGAGAGCGGCGGTGAAGGCGTTGCCGCTCTCGACCGCGCGGCCTTTGCCCGAGTTGACGACGTCGATTCGCTCGGAATTCTCGGCGATCCTCGTGAACAGTCCGGGGAGTCGCTCACGCATCCGCACCGCGGCGTCCCGCAACTCCTGCCTGCCCCGGCCGCTGAGGTTGCCGTATCCGATCTCCGTGAACGCGTCGCGCAGCGACCGTACCTGCGGGCCGAACGCCTCGCCGTCCCGGGTCAGAGCGCCTTCGCCGGCTGCCACCTCCCACAGCCCCAGGATCTGGTCCCCGTAGTCGGATTTGGTCTCGGCTCGCGAGCCATGATGGAAGACGCTCTGGGTGAACACCGGCGTGAAACCCGGTGGCGGCTGCTCGTACGTCCGGAGATCCTGCTGTGGCACGTATGGCGTCTTCGTGGCATAGCCGCCGGGCGACTCGGCGATTCTCATGACCGGGTGCCGGCTGATCGAGCCGTCGTCCTCGTGGATGAGCAGCTCGACCGGGACTCCGGTCTGGGTGGTCAGCCGCCGTGCCGCCGTGGTGGCCGACGTCAGATGCTCGGCCTTGGACCAGAGCCGCAGTGTCCGGTCGCGCAGCGCGCTCGCCCCGCCGGCCTGATCGAGGATGTGTGCGGTGGCCTCGGGCGGGAGGGTGCCGTTCTGGGCCCACTCGGCAGGGAGCAGATCGTCGTCCAGCGGAGGCGGCTCGACGTCCAGGGCCCGGGCGTCGATCAGTCGCCGTACCACCGTGGCCGGGAGCATGCCGAAGAAACCGTCCGGCACGGTGACGACGACGTGGTGACGGTGCGGGCCCGTGATGTGGTACTCGGCGTCGAAGACGTAGTAGTCGAAGTCGCCGTCGCGCTGCCGGTTGGACTCGACGTAGTCGCCGGTGGAGTTCTTCTGGACCCGAACGTTCTCGCGGCCCCGGTCGCGTGACGCCCCGGGGTCGAGCAAGGACTGTTCCGCGCCCTCCTGTATCGGCCTGCCGATCCTGTGGCCGAGGTCGAACTCCAGACCGCGGGTCAAGCCGCCGCTCATCTCGGTCTCGCGCTCCGGCTCCTCGGCCTCCTCGGGAAAGTTGAGCGCGGTGTACCCGCCGCGGTGCACCCAGCGTCCCCGGGTGGGCACCAGTTGAACGGTCAGGTGTTCGCGGTTCAGCAGTGGCGAGCGGAACGCGGCGCGCAGGAGCGGGGCGATGTTGGCCTTGAGGTTCTCCTCGGAGAGGGCGATGTCCGCGGTGAGACCGTCCTGCCGGGTCGGCTCGAATTCATCGACGATCGGCGGGATGCCGCCTGCCAGCGCGTCCTGGTCGATCCGGCGCCCGGGGATCGCGGCGGCCGGAGCCCACAGCGGCAACTGGTCGGCGCCGGGCATCGACAGCGCCTGTACGTGCTCGGCGAGCGCTTCGGCGAGCGGAGAGACGGGCGGAGCCGGCGTGCGCGTGATGGCCGTCCGTACCGGCCCGGCCGGAACGGACGGGGCGGCCGATGGGGCGGTGGTGGTCAGATGGGTGGGCACGAGGACCGCCGCCCGGCCGGGGATCTCGGCCGTCGCGGCCGATGGGCGGGTCGGCGGGAACACGCGCTGCCACAGGCGCCGGCTTTCCCCGTGAGTGAAGACCTCCACGAGGCGCGGTGCGAGCCCGATGAGCTGCCCGGCCCGGCGGAAGAGCTCGTTCGAGGAGTAGTGGTGGAAGACCTCCACGCGAAAGGTGCCGGTGTGGGCGAACTCCTGGGAGGTGTCCTTGGCGGTGGCACGGCGGATGTCGCGTGTGACCCGGGTCGCCCCGACCGTTGTCTTGCGTCTGCGTGCGTACTCGATGGTGCCGCCACCGGCCGGCCGGAAGCCCTTCGGCGCGGTGGCCCACCGCCCGTGGACGAAAACACCTCCCTGGTAGGCGCGGCCGCGGCTGCGGCCCTTGCCCCTCTGCACGAAGCCCTGCCCGCCCGTGGTCACCCTGACGTCGGGCCGGGGCCGCTCGTAGGTGAGTGACTCCTCCTCGAATGTCACCCGGATTCCGGTGTGCAGCGTGCCTTCCAGCTGCGCGGGGATCTTCAGGTACTCCCAGAGGCTGCGCTTACGCCAGAACGTCGCGGGGCTCTTGAAGATCTGGTGGATCGCGGCCCTGCGCTCGGTCGGGAACTGGGCGCGGACGGCGTCTTCGGAGAAGCCCGCCTCCACCGCGCGCAGCATCTCCGGTTCGAGGTCGCCGCCGAGAAGGTTCTCGATGACGTCGACGAGGTCTTCGGCGTTGACCTTCTCGACATACGCGGCCGCCATGGCGAGGTCCGGGTGGACATGTCGGCGTTCGTCCGGCTTGACCGGGACATCGCTGCGGACGGAGAGGCCGTGGTCGACCGCGCGAACATGGGGGACGAGGAACTCGGACCCTCCGGAGATCTTCGCGTGCCGCACGGCACGGTAGGAGGCTCGCGGGGCGGAGCCCCAGTGCGCGGCCCGGCGCCAGCCTCTACGGCGCCCGCCGCGCCAGCGCCGATATTCCATCGTGTACACCGGCTCGGCGCGGAACTGCTCGCTGTCTCCTGAATACGTGCCCAGGTTCAGATCCAGGGCACCACCTTGATCGCCCTGGTGCGCGCCCCGGGACATCTCGCCGCTGCCGCTGACGCCGGCCGACAGCTGGTTGCTCGTCTTCTGGCTGGTCGTCCGGCCGCCTTCCGCCTGTTCCGCCTTGGGAATGCCCAGGCGGATGACACCGCCGGGCCCGCCGCCGCCCTCGAGCGAGTTCTCCGCGCCGTCCTCCTCGGCGAAACGCGGGTCCGTCTCGGTGTACTGCTCCAGGGTGGCGCCGTGGACGGTCTTCTCGTAGCGGACGTTGAAGGTACGGAGCCGGATCCGCACTTCCTGGTTCCAGCCGTCCTTGGTCGGCGGCAGCGGGATCGCCAGGCCGCGCTTACGCAGCATGGCCGGGGCACCGGCCTCCATGAACGTCTGCGTGCCGCTACGCAGGATCCGCTGCGCCACGCCGTACCTGCGGCCGGACGGCACGATCTTGGCGAGCACCTGCTGGAACGGATCGGCCTTCGTCCCGACCCACGACGTCTTGTTGTGCGCCGCCACCAGCTGCGCGAGGTTCGTCGATATCTCCGCCAGGCCGGAGAGGGTGACCCGGATACCGGACATGCCCTGCTTGTTCAGGTCGAACTCGGTACCCGGCTGTGAGCCGGGCGAGCCGGCCAGCCGCTTGATGCCGTCCTCGTCCAGAGGGCCTCTCACCACGGTGGCCTCGCCGAAGGTGGCCACCTCGTCGGCAGGGACCGGCTTGTCCGGCAGATACTCGTCCGAGACGGTCACCGCCGTCCAGTACCGGTCGCCGGAGAACTCACGGACCTGGGCCGACACGACGCCTTCGGACGGCCGGCGGGCGGTGACGGCCAGCGTGTAGACGGCCTCGTACTCGAAACGAGTGACGTCGCCGGAGGTCTTGTCCCGGCGGTACTCCTTGACGCCGGTGCTGTCGATGATCTTGTGCGTCCAGCCGCGCTTGGCGAAGAGGCTGAGAACGTCCAGGTCGATGCTGAACAGATTCTTCAGCTTGAGCCGGAACCGGATGTTGAAGCCGCCGCTGACGGACAGCCCCTTCTCTTCCTCGACGTCCAGCGACGCGACGCCCTTGCGCTGCGAATCCAGGGTGACATCGCTTTCGGCGACCGGGTCCCGGCGCAGGGCCCGCAACTCGCCGTCCAGCGAGGCGGTGAAGATGTAGCCGTCGGCCTCCGCCTGGTGGCTCACACCGACATCGATCAGACCCGGGTACTCGCCCCGCAGCCCCGGAACACCGAACTTCGTGGCCAGCACCCGTGCCAGGTGCTGGCGTTCGTCCGCCGAGAGCTTGACGCCGGCCGAGCGCATCTGATGCGCCAGGGCCTTCGTCACCTGCGGGTAGATCTCTTCCAGCCCGGGCGTCTCCCGCACGATGCCCTTGCCCAGTCCCTTCCGGGCGGCCAGCGCGAGCGGCTCACGCGGATGCACCACGTGACGCCAGGGCCGCAGACCCGCGCGGACCCTGCCGTACTCATCGACGACGAACCGCTTCTCCGGCTCGTGCGCGCCGTCCTGTCCGCCTCCCAGCCGCCGGCCGTCCGCGGCTATCACCGGGATCCGCGTCGCCATCATCATGCGCACGGCCTGGATCACCGGGTCCGCGCTCTTCGCAGCGGGTTCGGCGGAGTTCCCCAGCCGCAGTCGCAACGCCTCGGTGAGCTGGACCTGCGGGATCCCACCGTCCTTCAAGAAGCGGGCGATGGAGCCCATGCCGGCCGCACGCAGCGGCCGCTCCAGAGGTTCGTGCCAGGCGTGGGTCTCCACCACCGCAAGCGGCGACGTCGCCGCCGGGTTGGGCACCCATCCCCGCGGCTCCCGCGCACCGCCCGGCTGCTCATGCATGAAAAGGGCACCGCTGACCCGGGCCTGGTCGTCCAGCACGTACCGCCACGGCGCCGTACCCGGCTCCTCGGCGCGCGAGACAAGAGTCGACCGGTCGGCGTCCATCAGCACCCAGGTGACGTTGTCGTGCCCGAACAGTCCCCGCCAGGTCTCCGACGACAACTCGGGCATCAGGGTGTCGTACAGCTCACCGGGTATCGCGATCTCGACGGGCCGCTGGTCGGCCAGCCCGTGCAGGTCCTCCACGTCCCGTACGCCGTCCTCGCCGAACGGCTCGGGCGGTGCCGTACTACCGGCGAACCCGGACATCAGCCGCGATACGAACCAGGTCCGGGGACCGGCCGGCAGCTCCGGCGCCACCGCCGACCGCGCGACCGGCGCCTCGAACTCCTCGGCCGTCACCAGTCCGGAGCCGGTGAGTACTCCGCCGAGAGCCCGGCGCTCGAACTCCTTGGCGTGCCCGCGGCCGATGCCCAACTCGCCCACCACCGGCACGGTGAAGGCCGCGTCGCCCAGGTTGGACTTGATGGCGACCGTGAACCGGTACTCGGTCCGGTAACGGACCAGACGGTCCTTCCGCATGACCGCGATCTTGGCCTGCCCCTCGCGGCCGACGGTGTACCCGTGGCCGCGAGAAGACCCCACCTTCGGTATGTCGACGGTCGGGGTGGTCAGGTGCTCACCGAGCTCGATCCCCAGCGCGACCCCCGGGGTGACGCTCGCACCGCTGTCGTGTGTCTCACCGTCCCGGATGAGCGCCGTGTCCGCGATGTCGTTACGGAGCAGCACCGGATCATCGGTGGTCGTGACATAACGCACCGTGTGCGGCTGCCCGCTGATCTCCAGATGCCCCTGGAACTCCGAGAGGCGGGGCACCCTCTTGGCGAGTTCGCCCATCACCTTCTTACCGAAGACCCACTGCACCTTTTTCGCCAGCACCCCCGACACCCAGCTGTCGGTCAGCCACCACTGGCTACGGTCCTTGATCGTCTTTTCGTTGAAGTACTCCTCGGCCGCGTCCTGGACGATCACGTCGGCGTCCTCGGCCGAAAGGCCGAACTCGTTCTCCAGCGTCTCGGCCAGCCCGACCAGCAGTTCCTCGGGCAGCGCCGCGTTGACCGCGTAGTCCAGCCCGTGCAGGACCTCCGGATCCGCCACGCGCACGACGGGATGCCCGCCGTCTTCCACGGTCTCCGTCATGGCCGGTGTCTCCGCGGCGGAGGAGTACGCCTGCGGATAGGCCAGCCGCGCCTTGCCGGGCAGTGCCACGCTCGGCCGGAACTCGCGGTTCACGGTGGCCCGGATCCGGATCCGGGCCGAGTAGGAGTGCGTGGCATTGGCGATGACCCGGTTCCCCGACTGCACCTCCATCGCGATGCTGTGCCCGGAGGAGTACCCACGCTCCACCGTGATCTTCCCCGTCGGCCCCGCATGCGACAACGCGGCCTGCGTCCCCCCTTGCACCGCCAGGAAGAAGATCGGCTCGAGCCTGCCGCTCCTCGCCGACCGCACATGACGCGAATCGCCCTCGGAGAACGACGTGTCGCCGTACTTGCTGAAGTACTCCTGGTAGCCCGGATCGACCGGCGCGTCGGCCGGCGGCTCATAGTCCAGTTCCTCGGCGGAGAACGTGAGCTTGACCCGTACGCCCCTGACGACGATCAGCCTGCCGTGACGCAGCAGCTTCTCCCAGGTCTTGGGATCACTGTCGGTCAACAGCGCGAGGATCTCCGTGCGCACCGAGCCCGCGACCGACGGGTCCAACCCGGCGGTCACCGAGTTGATCCAATCGTCGACCGGCTCGGCGACCTTGCCCCCCGGCACCGACCTGGCGACCACGTCCGTCACCGACGACACGTGCCCGTCACCGAGCCCACCGTTCGCCGCATACCAGGGCGGCAGCGGCCGGGGTGCCGCCGGCGTATCGGTCGCAGCCACGCTCGTCTCAACGGCGGCCTGTGCATCCGCAGCAGAAGCTGCCACGCCATCGCCCGTGGGTGCCGGCGCCGGTGCCGGCGCTGCTGACAGCCGTGGCAGGGTCCCCTGCTCCTCGTTCCGCTCCGGCTCACGCGGTACGGCGGCCGTGCCTGCCGCAGACCCGGATTCTGCCGACACGGCCCCGGCGGACGATTCCGCCTTTTCTTCCACCGGGTCGTCCTCCTGCCCCGGCGGATCGACCTCCGCTATTTTGGCGTTCCTGCCATAGATGGCCAGCAGAAGACCGTGCATGTCCTCGTCATGCCGCTGAACAGCGGACCAACCAGTGAGACTCCCCTTATCGGTATAGTGGCTATGGGCGGCGTGCGCCTCCAGATAGAAGTTCGTGAGGGCCGCGAAGTACTCGCCTGGGTCGGCAGGGCGATCGGAGCCGTCAGGAAGGCGCGACGAGCCGCCGGGCCATATCGCATCCGACTGCTGCCGCTTTTTATTGTAAGAGGCTAGGATTTTGCTCTTCGCTTTGACATTCAGACCATAGGCGTAGAGCAACTGCGCGAACACATGCACGGCATCGGAATGGCCGGCCGGAGAGGACACGCCCAAAGAAGACCTATCGCCGAGAAGATCCTCCTCGGAAACCGCGGCCAGTGCGCCGGTACGGATACTGCGCTCCCGGTCGGCGGGTCTGCCTCCGGCAAGCTCCTTCCCAGCGAACGCACGCCAGGGCCCGAGCGAGGTCAACGACTCGGCCCGCGGGATGATGGACACCCTGCCACCCGCGTTGATCACCTTCTCCGCGATCTCCGGGTCGTTGCTCAGCATCGTCATGATGATCGAACGCAACCGCTGCTGGGCCGTCATGGTCTGTTCCACTCCCGGCGGCATCCGAATCATCAAATCCGCCACCGCGGCCGCGAACTCCGCCGCACGCAACGACACACGCATCTGGTGCACGAAATCCCGATCCGAAGCCAGCGCCTCCCGCTGATCCGCGGACAAGTGCCAAAACTGCGGTCGATACGTGGTCTTGGTCTGGCCGACCGGATCAGCCACGGCGACAAGTCCACCGAGATGCGTGGCCAGCGCCTCGGCGAAGTCGCCGAAGCCGACCTCATCCTCCCAGGAGTCCCAGTCTTCGCCCGGCTCCTCAGCATTGAGAGGCACCAGCGTCACGGAATCACCCAGCCTGTGGTCCGTGTTACGAGCCACCCAGCGCGCCACCTGCTCCGGACTCCGCGAACCACCGCCGAAGATGAACGTAAAAGCCTTAGGGTTGAACTCACCGAAAATTGCCCAAGGATCAGCCCCAGCATCCCTCGCCGGCTCTACGACATCCCCACCCGGCTCACCGTTGAATTCCCGGAAGGCCCGGTACATACGATTCTCCGCCTGCGTCTGCCAGAGAGGATTGGCGCGGAGACCTTCAACAACCGGACCGTAGATCTTCTCCAGAAGACGAACAATCGCCACATTCTCATGCCGAACGACCCAGTCCGTACCGTTGTTCCTCGGCCATTGAGTCGTCAAGTCGATTCCGGCGTTCGTCCCCAGATATGCGTTCGTCAGTTGCGCGAAGTATTCGGTCTCATTCTTAGCTGAATAGTTGTAGGCCGTCTCCCCCTGGCGCGTGGTCAATGGCCCATCCGGCCATTGCACATTGAACCCCGACTTTGCAAATTCCAGCTTACTCTTATAGCGCTGCGAGATGAGCTTTCTATCCTCGACACCGAGCCCGTGAAGGTGGATCAGGTGAGCGATCTCATGCGTAACCACAGAAAAGCCGGTCGGGTACGGATCGTGCACCGTAGAGATCTCGCCGACAAGATTTTCCTCCGGCACCGCAGCGAACGCCGTGTCACGGTTCGTAATACCGCGCGTGCGGTCGTGGCCGACGACCTGACGCCAGGGCTCAAGCGAGGTCAGCGAGACGGTCCGCGGGATGATGAACACCCTGCCACCCGCAGTGATCAGTTTCTCCGCCACATCCGGGTTATGGCTCAGCATCCGCGTCAGGATCGCATGCAACTGCTGCCGGGCCGTCGCGGGCTGCTCCACCCCGGACGGCACCCGGATCATCAGCTGCGCCACCGCGGACGCGAAGTCCTCCCGAGACAACTTTTTCAACTCACTGATGAACTCGCGATCCGAACCCAGCGCCTCCCGATCGTCGGCGGACATAGCCTGCAGCTCCGACATCCGCTCATCCGGCGACAGGCCCGCCAGCCGCGCCGCCTCCTCCGCGGATGACACAGGCCGGCTCGTCACGGACTCCGGCCGGGCGGACGAGTCGCCCTGCTCCGGTGTGAGCGCCCCCGGCGACGGCGCGGGCGGGGCGGGGTGTCGTGGGCCCTCGTCCGGCCGGTTCACGACCTGATGGATCGGTGCCGCCGCGACCGTCTCCGCGTCGCCTTCGCCGGCCGACGGCGGCGCGGCGGCGAACCCGTGTGCCCCCGGAACACTCGCCGCCGGCCGCAGATCCGACGGCGCGGGCGGAGCAGCGTGGCCCGGCGGCTTCTCCAGGGCGAGTTGGAACAACTCCAACGCCGCCGCCCGCTCCGACGCCGACAGCTCCGCAAGAGCGGGGACCACCTGACCTTGCGTATCAAGGGAGAGCACCTCACCGACCGGCGGAGAGCCTTCCCGCGTGCCGAACCGATCAGTGAGCCAGTCGCTCACCTTCCTGGTACCGGCCGTAATCGTGTAACCGGCCTCTTCGTGCTGATCAGGATCGACCAGCACAAGACCCACATCACCACTGTGATACAGAACGATCCCGTGATTCACCCAGCCACGGCGGAACCAGACATAAGCGTGCGCGCCAGGCTCGGCCCGCACCAGAGAAACAAGCAGATCCTCCCACGCGGTCAACGCTGCCGGTTTCATATCCGGCAGCGGCGTCACAGGCCACCGACCCGACAAACCAGTAAGCACCGACCGGCAATACTCGCTACCCGAATCCGGTCCGGCCGGCAGGCCCGCACCGCCGGGCCGAGACTTGTCAGCCCTCCTGGCCTCCTCGGCGACCGCAGCGGCATGGTCCTCGATCTCCCGCGCCGACAACACACCGCCCGCGACAGACCGTCCGCCGACCACATCACCCGACCGGCCGGCCACCTCCCCACCGACCGCCCCGTTCACAACCGGCACGACATCGGTGCGCATCACGGCAGGGAGCCCCATCCGGCGGGCCACTTCCCCCCGCCAGGCGTTCAGCCCCGACGCCGGCACCGATCCAGCGACGCCCTGACCCCCGGCCACGCCCATGGTGGGCTGCGAAAGGACCGGCCCCCGGGTCCCGGCCTCCAGCGCGATCGCCCCATCGGCATGGCGCCACCCCCGCGCGACCTGTACACACGCCGCCCCAGCACCGGTCCTACCGTGGCCGGCCGTGCTGTGGCGTGACGAGCGCCACCCGATTCGCCCGTCCTCCGCCGATGCGCCGGCCACGATCGACATGGCTCGCCCGAACCTTCTCAGGCCGTCCGGCGGCTTCGGTGCCCGGGCGCGTACGGCTCGCCGGTGGGCAGCACCGACGACCAGGCGGCCGGCATGACGTCGGTCTCTGGCCGGGCGCACAACTCGGCCAGCGTGTTGACGTAGCTGGTGATCGGCGCGTCGGCGGGTACCGCGAGGTCGACCTGGCGTCGCTCACCCACGACGGTGATCCGGCAGTGCTCATCCACGAAAGAGGCACCCCTTAAGGTTCGCGATCGAGCCCGGCCATTCTTGCCGTGGGAAACCGCGGCCTCCAGTCCCCCTTTCCGGTGTCCCCATGAGCCCCGCTCGGCATCGCGGGCACACCGCCGTCGGCCACATGAAGCACTGAAATGGCGGAGACCTCAACGCAGGCCGTTATCCCATTCTCATCGGGTGTGCTGTAACTGCTGCCCTGCCACCGAATAGGGGCGGGCTCCGACAGCGGAGGGAACGGGACGGGCACCGGAGCGTCGGCGGGACGGGAGCCGAACAGGTGCAGCAGGGCGTTCTCCAGGTCATCGGCCAGCCGGTAGGCATCGTCCGGTCCCTGTTCCAGCGGCAGCATTCCGTACATGCCGCCGGAGACGGGCACCCGGAGAGTCCCGCGGCGGCCGGTCAGGGTCACGACGACGTCGAACCTGTAGTGCCGGTACCGGCGGGT
>NZ_JBFAUM010000057.1:0-15570 GCF_040679195.1 Actinoallomurus sp. NPDC052308
ACCCGCACGCGCACTACTTCGGCGCCGAGATGCGGGAGAGCGATCTCGTGCCGGGCGACGGCGCGACCCTCGGCGAGCTCAAGTACGCCGACTGGCTGGCGAGCGACGCCGGGAAATAGTTCCCGGCCTGCCCTGTACCCACGAGTCAGAAAGGTTGGTCCGATGTCCGGCACTGATCCGGTCAGCGAGCCGAAGGCCAGGTCGTCCGCGTGGCAGACCGCTTTCAGCACCATCCAGGAGGTCGAGCCGCCCTTCATCCCGGCGGGAGCGCACGCGATGACGGTGATCGTCGAGTACCCGCCCGGCGACCCCGGCGCGCCGCCGCACCGGCACCCGGGCCCGGCGTTCGGGTACGTGCTGGAAGGCGAGATGCTGCTGGAAGTCGAGGGGCAGCCGCCGCGACCCGTCCCCGCGGGGGAGGCGTTCTGGGAGCCCGGCGGCGACGTCATCCACTACCACGACGGCAACAACCGTGACGACGTGCCGCTCCGGTTCGTGGTCGTGATGCTCTGCGAACCCGGCAAGCCCATGGTCACCCTGGTGGACGAGGCGGAACTCGCCCAGCGCGAGCACCTCCGGGTCGCTCGCGATTCCTGACTCACCACCGCACCACGACACCAGGCGGCCCGCCGGCGGAATCGGCGCCGCCGACCGGACGGGAGATCCGCTGTGACCTCTTCGGCGATGGTCGCCGAGTTCGATGACGTCGCCGGCTGGACCGCCGACGCCGTCACGCGGCTGGGGGAGCGGTACGCGATCCCGGCCGCCTGCCGCGGCAGCGCGAATCCGGCCGCCCTGGCCTGGCTGGCGGAGGCCTGCGAGCTGTCGGCCGGGGCCAGGCTGCTGGACGTCGGCGCCGGTGCCGGCGGTCCGGCGGCCTGGGCGGCCAGGCGGTTCGGGGTCCGGCCGGTCCTGCTGGAGCCGATGCCGGCCGCGTGCCGCGCCGCCGCCCGGCTGTTCGGGCTGCCGGTCATCCAGGGGAGCGGCGAACGGATCCCGCTCCGCGCGGAGTCGGTCGACGCCGCCTGGTGCCTGGGAGTGCTGTGCACCGTCCGGGACAAGGCCACCCTGCTCCGCGAGATCCATCGGGTGCTGACGCCGGGCTCCCCGCTGGGTCTTCTGGTGGTCGTCGCCCGGCGGCCGCGGGTGTTCCCGGTGCCGGACGGCAACCTCTTCCCCACCCAGTGGGAGCTCGTGGAGCTGCTCGCCGATGCGGGATTCGAGCTGGTCGAGCAGGTGGACCGGCCCGACGGCGCGCCGCTGTCATGGTCGCGGCGCGCCGAGCAGGTCGCCGCGGTCGTCGCCACCGAGCACCGCGACGACCGCGGCTTCGCGCTGGCGGCCCGCCAGAGTGAGAGCTTCACCCGCCTGTTCGCCTCCGGACAGGTCTCGATGCAACTGATCCATGCCGTCAAACGCCCGGCCCGCCAGGCGCCCGTCCAAGCCACGTGTGGAGGAGAGATGAACAAGCCGACCGGCGACAACGACTTCGAGATCGAACTCGAGGTCGAAGTCGAGGCGGAACTGAGGATGTCCGAGTCCAGCCGCCCGGAGGAGGCGGCCGGCCGGCCGGTTTCGGAGTGGCTGTTCGACCCGGCCGACGCCGAGCGCGAAGACGTCGGACTCCGCAACCTTCTCGGTGCGGTCGAGGAGCTGGAAGCCGACCGCCGCCTTCGCCGGCGCAGCGCCGGCGAGGACACCTGATCTGTGAACACCGGCGAATACGACGCCGGTGAGATCCCCGTTCGACAGTCGAAACGAGACACCGTGAACCATCCAGTGCAGCAACAGCATGCCGCCGCCTCCGCCGCGCCCGGGCGGATCGCCACGATCGACGATCTCCGCGAGCACCTGCAGTGGGCGATCGAGCTGGAACACGCGACGCTGCCGCCGTACCTGTGCGCGCTCTACTCCCTGGACCCGGAGCGCAATCCCGAAGCCGTCGAGGCGGTGGCCGGAGTCTTCATCGAGGAGATGCTCCACCTGGCGCTGGCCGCGAACCTGCTCAACGCCGTCGGCGGGCGACCGCGGCTGGACATGCCGCGGACGCTGCCGGCGCATCCCCGGCGGCTGCCGCACGGAGACCCCTCCCTGGGACTGTCGCTGCTTCCGTTCGGCGCCGAGGCACTCGACATGTTCCTCCGGCTCGAACAGCCGGCCCCGCCCGGCGCCCCACCGGAGGGCGACGCCTACGAGACGATCGGGCAGTTCTACGACGCGATCGAGGACGGGCTGCGCCACCTGTGCGACCGGCTCGGCGAGCGGGAGGTCTTCACCGGCGATCCGGCCCGCCAGCTGCACGCCGGGCACTTCCGGAACACCGCCGGACGGATGGTCGTCGTCGACGACCTGGCCTCGGCGCTGGCCGCGCTGGAGGAGATCGTCGAGGAGGGCGAGGGCACCTCCCGCGGCGCGGTCTGGGACGGCGACCCGGACGTCCACCACCCCGACCGGGACGAGGTCGCCCACTACTACCGCTTCCAGGAACTCAAAACCGGCCGGCGCTACCGGCGCGGCGACACCCCGCGCTCCGGACCCACCGGCGAGCCGATCACCGTGGATCTCCTGGGCGTCCTCCCGATGAGGCCCAACCCCCGGATCGCCGATCATGCTCCGGGCAGCGCGATCCGCACGGCCCAGGAGGAGTTCAACGACACGTACTGTCTCCTGCTGCACCTGCTGGAACAGGCGTTCAACGGCAGCCCGAGGCTGCTCGCGGTCGCCACCGCCACCATGTACCGGCTCAAGGCCCAGGCCCAGGCTCTGATGCGGATGCCCGACGGTGAGGGTACGACGGCCGGCCCGACCTTCGAGTACGTCCCGCCCGAGCACCGCCGGTGGAGCGCCGGCGACGGGCAACGGATCGTCGTGCTCCCCGACGGCCCGTACCTCGTGTACGGCGGAGTTCCGCTCAAGCGCAAACGCAAGATCGTCGCTCCCGAGAACAACGCGGCACTGACCTGGAAGACCGGCGAGACGCTGGCCACCGAGGACACCTATGCGCTGTGCCGCTGCGGCCACTCGTCCGCCAAGCCGTTCTGCGACGGGACGCACGCCCGGATCGGGTTCGACGGCACCGAGGCCGCCGACGTCCGGCCGTACGAGGAACGGCAGCACGTGCACGACGGCGTGGGCATCTCGGCCCAGCGGGTCGGCGAACTCTGCATCCACGCCGCGTTCTGCATCGGGCGCACCCGGCCCATCGCCGACATGCTCGCCGACACGGGGGACAGCGACGTCCGCTCCGACATCATGGGCCGCATCGACCACTGCCCGTCGGGCTCCTACAGCTACGCCCTGGAACGCGGCGGCGAGACGATCGAGCCCGACCTCCCGCAGGCCATCTCCGTCCTCGAAGAGGAGAACGGCCTGGCCAGCGCGCTGTGGGTCACCGGCGGCGTACCCGTCCAGCGCGCTGACGGACGGCCGCTGGAGACCCGGAACCGGATGACGCTGTGCCGCTGCGGCCACTCCGCCGGCAAACCGCTGTGCGACGGAACCCACCGGAAGATCGACTTCCGCGAGGAGTCGCAGGATACGGGAACCGGCCCGGCCGAAGACCGGATCACCACCGAGCAGCGCCCCAGCGAGAAGGAATAGACGGGATGGAAAGTACGTGAGCACCACCTTGGACGGAAAGGTCGTCCTCGTCACTGGAGCGTCGTCAGGCATCGGCGAGGCCACGGCGCTGGCCCTCTCGGCGGAGGGTGCCCGTGTCGCGATCGGCGCCAGGCGCGCCGACCGGCTGGAGGCTCTCGCACGCAAGGCGGCCGACGAGATGCTGGCCCTCCAACTGGACGTGACCGACCAGGAGTCGGTACGGGCCGCGGTCGCGGCGACCGTTGAGCGCTTCGGCGCCCTGGACGTCCTGGTGAACAACGCGGGGGTGATGCTCAACGGGCCGATCGTGGGTGCGGACACCACAGAATGGACGCGCATGATCGAGACCAACCTGCTCGGGTCGATGTACACGGTCCACGCGGCGTTGCCGCACCTGCTGCAGCGCAAGGGCACGATCCTGCAGGTCTCCTCGACCGCGGGCCGGATCGCGTCGGCCTACAGCGGCGTGTACGCCGCGACGAAGTTCGGCATCACCGCCTTCTCCGAGTCACTGCGGCAGGAGGTCACCGCCCAGGGCGTGCGGGTCGTGATCATCGAGCCCGGCTTCGTCGCCACCGAACTGACCGACCACATCACGGACCCGACCATGCAGGCGGCCGCACAGAACCTGGCCGCCTCCATGCGCACTCTGCGGCCCGAGGACATCGCGGACGCCGTCGTGTACGCGGTCGGCCAGCCGGAGCACGTCGCGGTCAACGAGATCCTCATCCGCCCGACCGACCAGATCCAGTAGGCGAGTACCACCGACCCCACACAGACACGACCTTCGCCGCGCCGGACGTATCCCGGCGCGGCGTTGGCGTGCGCGAAGACCGGCTCGGGGGGCGGCGGGAGGCGTCGCGTACCCGGGTGCGGGTGCCCGGCGAGTTCTCGGCGGCGACGACCGTGAGCCTGGAGGGGCTGCCCGCCGCGGGCCGTTCCGTCCCACGGCGGACCACCGGCCTTCCCCAGCGCCACCCGGACGCCGGACGTCAGAGTGTGCGACCGGCGTTGCCCTGATCGTGGGCGATCGTGGTCGCTCGGTGGCTGCCTCTGCCTTCCGGAACGGCCTGCCGGCCGGGCATCAGGGTGAAGTCCTGTTTCACCGGTGTGGCGTTGCTGAGGTGCAGCCGCGTGGCGACCGGTTGCCGGCCGGGGCGCCGGCGACGACGATGGCGAAACCGTCGTGGAAGCCCGTGGCCGCGTACTCGCCGTTCTTGTCCGTACGGGTATGCAGGAGTTGGTGTCCGCGCGGGTCGGTGACCGTGATGGCGACGCCCGGCAGCGGTTCTCCGGCGATACCGCTGACCTGCCCGGTCAGTATCGGCGGTTGCACGCCGAAATGGTGCTGGCGCGGGGGAGTGCGACCGGCTCGGGGAGTTCCACGGTGGGGTCCTCCGCGGGGGGTACGGGGACGTTTTCCGCCATGCCGGCCCGTGCTTCGCGCACGAGTCGGCGTAGTTGCTTGACGTATCCGAGCACGATGAGAGCGGCGCCCGCCGCGATCCAGGCGCAGAGCACCGCGGTGGGCCGGCCCAGTTGCCGGTCGTCGAAGTAGTCGACATCGCGCAGGGCGTCCGCGGCATTGCCCATCGGCAGGACGGGGTGGAGGAAGCGGAAGAAGCCCCGGAGCAGGTCGACGGGGACGGTGAGGCCGCTGGAGGGCACGCTGAGCATGATGAACAGCGTGACGGCGGCACCGGCGGCGACCGGGTCGGCCTTCCGCGCGGCCTTCACCGGCTGGAAACCGGAGACGGGGATCGAGGGTCTGCAAGCGCTCATCGACCAGGCCTTCGACCACCTCGCCGCCGGCCTCCCCGTACCCGCCTCCTGACCACTGCGCTCGCCGAATCCTGGGCGTCGCCGGAGAGGATCCGCCCGGACGGGCGGCCCTGCCCGGGTTCGATGAGTGTGAAGAGCCGGATGCGGGTCAGCGGCGGCTCCGCCTCGATGAGGCCGCGGCGGATCCACGCCTCGTGCACGGTGAGCCGGATCAACCGGTGGGCCGCATGGAAGCAGACCGCCGCCAACGGCAACTCGCCGCCGAGCGCGGTCACGACACTGAGCGGGAACTCGTCCGCACCGTACGACAACATGACGTCGAACCATGCGTCGCACGTCAGCAGCGTGGCGGTGACGAGCATGCCGATGATCGCCACCTGCCGCTTGCCCCGGATCGCCAGCGCGGTACCGGCCAGCGTCGCCAGCAGGGCGATGTCGAAGCCGGTCCACGTCGCGGACCACTGGCCGACCGTGTAGTCACCGGGCAGGGTCGACGCCAGGTAGACGATCCAGGGAATCATCCACGCACACGTCCCGGCCGCCAGCGCGAGGAAGAGCCGGTGCCTCTTGCGATGACCCGGATCGTCCAGCGGATCCTCCTCGGCCAGCTCGACGAGTGCCCGCATCAACGCGGCGCGCTCGCCCGGCTCCATGAGCTGCAGGTTGTCTCTACTCCACACCATCGCCCTGGCTCCGTCGTGTGGACGCCGACCTCACGATGCGCCCGGGCTACGCCCCCAACGTGCGGGAACGCCCCGGTGGGGATTCCGCGGGCGCATCGGCCAGGATTCCCTTGAGCAGGCCGGTGGACTGGCCCACCTCGATGAGGTAGCCGTCGGGGTCGCGTAGGTAGCAGCGCAGTTCCGAGACGCGGTCGAGGGGCTCGGTGAGGAAGCGGGCGCCCTTCGCGACGGCATGCGCGTAGAAGGCGTCCATGTCGGCCACGCGCACGTTCAGGAAGCCGGACACTCGCTCGCCGCTCTGGGGTACGTCCAAGGTGACGTCCGGCTTGTCGGGGGTGGGTCCGCCGCCGGGGTTCATGATGATCCAGCTGTTGGCGACCTTCACGATCGCCGGGTTCTCCTCCATCACGACCTCGCCGCCGAAGACGTCGGCATAGAAGCGCCTCGAGATCGCGACGTCGCGTACGGTCAGGAAGTGCGTGAGGAGGAGGCCGTGCTCAGGTACGGGCAGGTCACCGTGAGACGTCATCGTTCGTCATCCCTTCTTGGAAGAACAGGCTGCGCCTGGTCCGGCCGCCGCGCCTGAGAGCGGCGGACCGTGACGCGGCGCGTCATGGCAGGTTCGAGGCAGGCCGCGGCGGGGGCCCGGGGGATCGGTGCCGCGGCCTGCCGGGGGACGCGCACGGGGAACCTCGTGCGCGCCTGGCAGGTCGCGGCCGGGGGCTCTTCGCGACCTGCCCGGGGTGGCGCGCACCAGGGGTGCGCGCCTGGCTCCGACGCCGGCTGGAGGTTCGGCCCGTTCTGGGCGATCGTGGCCGGCCGATCCGCGTCTCGCGCCGCGACCTTCACCATCTCCTCCTGGGTGAGCCTCCGGGAAACCGACACCAGCTAGGACCGGACGGCGACCGCGTTTGTGACAGCACCGGGCTTGAACCGGCAGCCGATCCGTGGTGTCGGGTCGTCCTGCGCCGGAGCCCCGGTCGGGGACGAGCGGATTCCGCCGTCGCACATCGCCCTTCACCTCGCTCCGGTCACCGACGTCGCCGGGGTGCCCTGAGTTACGGCTCCCGGCAGTCCGGAACCGTAGCTGTGCGACGAAAGGAAAGCGCGTGACCGTCCAGCTTCATGAAGACTTCAGCGGCAAGGTCGTCATCATGACCGGCGCCGGCTCGGGCATCGGCCGCGCCGCCGCCCGAGCCTTCGCCCGTGCCGGCGCGCGCGTACTCGGTGTCGGCCGTCGCGATGACGCCCTGGCCGAAACCGCCACCGGGCACCCGGAGATCGTCGCGTGTCCCGCCGACGTATGCGCTCCGGACACCCCCGGACGAGTGATCGACGAGGCCACTGGCCGGTGGGGACGCCTGGACGTGCTGGTCAACGGCGCCGGTGCCACCAGGGTGATGCCGCTGGCCGAGACCACCGCCGACGGAATCGCCGACCTGTTCGACCTCAACGTCACCGCACCGAGCGTGCTCGCCCACGCCGCCCTGCCGCACCTACGGCGGACCAAGGGGTCGATCGTCAACGTCTCCAGCACGTACGGCCATCGGCCCCTCCCCGGCATGGCGCACTACGCCGCGTCGAAGGCCGCGCTGGAACAGCTCACGCGTAGCTGGGCCCTGTAGCTGGGCCCTGGAGCTGGCCGCTGACGGTGTCCGCGTCAACGCCCTGGCTCCCGGCCCGACCGAGAGCGAGGCGCGCCTGGTCCAGGTCGGGAACGGTGATTCCGATGTGATCGACACGAGTGAGTTCGGGGATGGGCATCGAGCCTCCGTTGAATCCGATTCTCTTGCGCTGTGCGCCGCCGGCCGGCTCTTCGTCAGTGCTCGTGGACGTGAGCGTGGTCGACGCTGCCTTCGGTGGGGGAAAGAACACCACGTGCGGCTTGACGTTCCCGTCCAGGCGGAGGCTGTGGTACATCGTGAGTGTGGTTCACTCCGAGTGTCTCCACACCGCCCAGTCGGCCGGACCACTTCTCGATCACCGGTTTGGCCGCCGTTGACCTGCGGCTTTTCGAGAAATGGCAGGTCAGCGGGTATCAGTGACGCTCCCTGACGTCGGTTCAGGACAGTTCAGCGACCATGCGTGCTCCCGATGCTCCCCGCTCCCGGAGGGAGCACGGGAGCACGGATGAGAAGCATTCCGGGAGCACTGTCGGTCCGGACTGGTCCTCAGTTGGTGTCGGCAGGGACGGCCGGCGCGGGCGGCGAGGCGGCCTCGGCCCGCTTCGCGCTGCGCTCCAGGGCGATCAGGCCCAGTGTCGGAGCGGTGGCCAGGATCGCGATCGCCAGCACCCACCAGAAGGCGGTGCCGAATCCGGCCGCCTGGGCGACCGGCCCGGAGGCCTTCTCCAGCCTGTTCTGCAGGATGACGGCGAATAGCGCGGTGCCGGCGGATCCGCCGATGCGCTGTCCGACGTTGAGCTGGACGGTCGCGTCCGGGATCTTCATGGGGGAGATGGCACGGTAGGCGGCGGCGATCGCGGGCACCGAGCAGGCGCCGATACCGAACCCGCGGACGAACATCATGACGCCGAGGAACGAGTAGGACGTGTCCGCGTGGATGAAGACGAAGGGGAGCGTTCCGATCACGCCCACCAAGCCGCCGGCGAGGGAGGCCCGGCCGCTGCCGAACCGGTCGGTCAGCTTGGCGGCGAGGCTGATGGCGATCGCCGCGCCGAGGCCCTGCGGGATGAGCAGCAGCCCGGTGTGGACGGCGTTCTCGTGCCGGACGATCTGGAAGTACAGCGGCATCAGGATGATGGCGCCGAAGACCGTGGCGCCCAGGCTGATGTTGGTGATCGAGGCGGCCGCGTACATCTTGTTCTTGTAAAGCCGCAGGTCGACGAGGGGATTGGCCGCACGCAGGGCGTAAAGGATGAACCCGGCGACGAGCATCACGCCGGCGATGAGCGAGACCACGACCTTGGGGTCGCCCACGTGGCCGGTCGTGCCGATCTCGGCCAGGCCGTACGTGATGGCGACGCTGCCGGCGGTGATGAGGGCGAGGCCGGGCAGGTCCAGGCGCCCGCCGTTCGTGCGATCGTCGGCGGGCAGGAACCGCACCGACAGGAGCGCGGTGAGCAGGCCGAGCGGGATGTTGACGAAGAAGATCCAGCGCCATCCGGCGTGCTGCAGGAGCAGGCCGCCGATCGTGGGGCCGATGACCGGGGCGAGGAGGGTGGGCACTCCGCTGACGGCCATCACCTTGGCCATGAGCGCGGGGCCTGCGGTCCGCATGGTGATCATTTGTGAGACGGGCAGAAGTAGGCCGCCTGCGGCGCCTTGGACCACCCGGAAGGCGATCAGCTGCTCGATGTTCTGGGCCAGCCCGCAGGCCAGCGACGCGACGGTGAAGACCAGCACCGCGATGATGTAGACCCGCTTGCCGCCCAGCCGTGTCGCGAACCAGCCGGCGGCCGGGATCACCGCGGCCATCGCCAGCAGGTAGGCCGTGACCACCCATTGGATGGTGGCCAGCGAGGACTTGGTCTCGACCGACAGCGTCCGGAGCGCGACGTTGACGATCGTCGAGTCGAGGAACGCCATGAAGGAGCCGAGAGTGGTCACGAGGACCACGTTGCGCAGCAGTGGCGAGAAGCGTGTCGGCGGGGCGGCCGCCGCCGGCGGTGGGTTCTTGTTGGTTTCCGCCGTCATGGTGAGCTCTCTTTCCGTGTCGAGGCGTAGGCCGCCTCCGGGGTACCATTCGGAGCACTGCTCCGGAATATACGGAGCACTGCTCCGAATAGCAAGATGGAAGTGTTGACCGGAGATGGAGGGGCCGCATGGTCGAACCCACCGCGGGCGCCGAGATGCGAGCCGACGCCCGCAGGAACCGAGAGAACATTTTGGCCGTGGCCCGGGAGGTGTTCGACCAGCAGGGCACCGAAGCCTCGCTCCGCGATGTCGCGCGCCGGGCGGGCGTGGGGATCGGCACGCTGTACCGGCACTTCCCCACGCGTGACGCGTTGCTGGAGGCTGTGCTCCGCAACGGGTTGGAGAACATGCGCGCGGCGGCGGACGAAGCGCTGGAGGCCAGCTCTCCGCGCGAGGCTCTCATCGCGTGGCTGCAGCGCTTCTCGGAGCGCTCCGGGGCATGCCGCGGTTTCCCTGCTTCGGTCCTGAACGCCCTGGTCGACGAACAGTCCGAGCTGCACGCCTCGTCGGCCGCAATGATGGAGGCCGCGACCCGGTTGCTCGCGCGGGCCCAGGAGGCGGGCGAGATCCGCAAGGACGTGGACGCCGAGGAGTTGTTCGCCGCGGCCGCCGCGGTGGGCTGGGTGGCCGAATACTCCGGCCGCAAGCGGGCCGAGCGGATCCTGGGCCTGCTCGGAGACGGTCTCGCCACGACCGGCTGACGGTTCTTCCCGGGGCTCGTCCGGATTACTCTGGTCGCCGCGATGTCGGGGACGTGGCGACCGTGGCTGGGCTGAACCAGTTCCTCAGCGCCTCGACCGGCCCGGCCCCGTCCTCTGTGAGCTTCCCGCTCCAGGCGACGTGCCCGTCCGGGCGGACCAACAGCGCAGCCGCCCGAATCTGCGGCACAGGCTCGGCTACGACGACGTCGCCGCGGTCCGCCCACGCGGCGGCCGGGTGCGGCCCACCGGATGAGTCCGCGGGTTCACCGGAGAGATCGAGGAAGACGCCACGCCCGTTCCGCAGTACCGCCGCCCCACTCGTCTCTCCGGCGGCCGAGCCCAGCGGGACGTGGGGCAGCCGCCCGCCCACCGGACCGTCGCCGGAGTCCCCACCTGCCGGGTATCGGACGTCGAGCCCCATCACCATCTCGACCAGGTACCGGTTGATCTCAGAGACGCCGATCAGCTCGGTGAACAGCTCACGGAGCGGGCCGGCGCAATGCGGCGGGTGAACCAGCGCTTCCTGCGACGGCGACCACTGGTCCCTGACCGGGCGCAAGATCTTCTCCACCAGCGCGGTCGGCCTGAGCTGGATGGCGTTCTGGGCCCGCACCGACGAGGAACCGGCGCGCGCCGGACGTAGACTCGTTCGAGAAAACGAGTACCTCCAGCCGAGGGCATGGTGTCGATCGACGAGCATGGCCTGACAATCGGATCCGCGAGCCCGGCCGCCGTCCGGCACTACGACAACGCGATCCACGAACTCCTGCACTTCCGCGCGGAGGTCGTCGGTGAGGCCCGACTTGCCCTTGACGAGGATCCGGACTTCCCGCTCGGCCATGTCCTGTCGGCGTATCTCGGCCTGCTGACCACCGAGGCCGACGACGCTCGTGCCGCGCGCGAGCGCTTCGCGCCGTTCCGCGCGAGCCTGGACACGTCTCGCCTGCTGCCCCGGGAGAGGGCCCATGTTGAGGCGGTCGAGTACCTGCTGAACGGCGACTTCACCACCTGCGGGGCCCTGCTGGCACGCATTACCGAGGAGTACCCGCGTGATGCCCTCGCTCTGGTCGCGGGCCATCAGATCGACTTCTTCACCGGCGACGCCCGGTCCCTGCGCGACCGGATCGGTGGTGCCCTGTCGGCTTGGCACGGCGACGACCGGCACTTCGGCAACATCCTGGGCATGTACGCGTTCGGCCTGGAAGAGGCCGGCCACTACGACCGATCCGAAGCCGTCGCCCTGCGCGCGGTGGAACTCAATCCCAGGGACGTGTGGGGCATCCACGCGGTCGTGCACACCTACGAGATGCAGGGACGCTTCCAGCGCGGCATCCGCTACCTTGACGACCGCTTGGACGTCTGGTCGACGGGTACGTTCTTCAATGTCCACACCTGGTGGCACTACGCCCTGTACGCGCTGGAGGCCGGGGACACCGCCGGTGCCCTGCACATCTACGACACCGTTCTGCACGGCCCGGACCGCACCGGTGTCGCACTGGAGTTGCTGGACGCGGCGGCCCTCCTATGGCGCCTTCTGCTGGAGGGCGATGACCAGACCGTACGCTGGCGGGCGCTGGCCGACGACTGGGCCCCCAAGGCGGGGGAGGCGTTCTATGCGTTCAACGACATGCACGCCGTCATGGCCTTCGCGGCCTCCGGCCGCATCGCCGAAGCCGAGCAATTGATCGCCGACCGCGAGACCTACCTGGCCGAAGACCGGCCTGGGGTTACCAACCAGACCATGACCGCCCGCGTCGGCCTGCCGGTATGCCGCGCCCTGGTGGGCTTCGTACGTGGCGAACACGACAAGGTCGTCGACCTGCTGTACCCGGTCAGGCATCACCTCAACGAGTTCGGCGGCAGCCACGCCCAACGTGATGTCGTCCAGCGCACGCTCCTGGAGTCGGCGATCAGATCGGCAAACGCCGACCTGGCCCGCGTCCTGGTCAGCGAACGCCTCAATCTTCGCCCGACCAGCCCCTTCAACTGGCTCAAACACGCCGCGGTAGCCGAGGTCAGAGGCGACCGTGCCACGGCAACCTCAGCCCGAACCCACGCGGCGAACCTGAGAACCCCCAGCCCTGACCACTCTTGGTAAGTGCGGTCGGGGTGCCGGCTGCGCGTGGCGGCAACTGCCCTCCGATTAGGCACGTGGGCCGTCGAGTGTCACCTTGGTCAGCGGTCGGCGAGCGTCGCGCGGGCAGGGAAGTGTCGGTAGAGGGTGCCCACGCCGACCCGGCGACCGCCCGGCCCGCCATGTCCGCGAATACCTGACAGCGCTGCATCCGCTGCTGAATGGCGATGAGGTCGCCTACCGAGGTGAGACCCTGACCGCCGCGGGCCGGTTGGACGTCCCGGACCTCATGTCCCCCGCATTGATCATCTCGGCACTCGGCCCGGTGATGCTGTGCCTGGCGGGCGAGCTGGCGGACGGCACGGTCACCACCTGGACCGGCGCACGGGCGATCGCCGAGCACCTCGTCCCGGGGATCACCAAGGCCGCGCAGACGGCGGGCCGGCCATCGCCACGGATACTCGCGGGCGTGGTGATCGCGCTGACGACGACCCGGATGACGCCGACTCGGTGTGGCCCTCGCAATCGATGTAGGAGACCGGAGCGTCTCTGTAGGAGCCGATCAGATTCCCGCCTGTGGTGAACGAACCGGCCCCGGTGAGAAAGTTCTGCATGACGCCGCTCGGTTGAAGAAGCGGCCAGGCGATGCCTGATGTCTTAGGTACTGCTCGATCTCCCAGTGCGCGTCTTTGCGAGCGTGAAGATCACGCATCCGGGCGCCAGTGCGCGGCCTGAGCCTTGAGGAGCCGGACGAGCCTGCGGACGGGGGCGGACAGATGGCGGGTCTTGACGTACTGGGCGACGAGCAGGACGTCCGGGCCGTCGGCGTCGAGAGGACGATAGGTGATGATGCCGTGCCGTTCGAGTGGGTCGTCGGCGACGCTGTAGTCCGGCAGGAGGGTGATGCCGAGTCCCTCGGCGACCATCGCCTTTCCCATCTCCGCGCCGTCGACCGAGTAGGCGAACGCCGGTTCGCGGCCGTCCAGGAGCCGGTGGACATAGCGGTGCATGAGGTAGCCCGAGCGCATCGCGACGAACGGTTCGCCGAGCATCCGGCCGACCGGCACCGAGCGCATCTGGGCGAGCGGGCTGTCGGCGCGGCAGCAGACGACGGCCCTCCCGCGCAGCAGCTCGACGGTCGACAGGTCAGGCGGGGCATCGTCGCCGTCGAGGATGTTGACGAGGCCGAGATCGAGGCCGCCGCCGAGCAGCGCCTCGTGGATGTCGGCCTGTTGCGCCGTCACGAGCTCCACCCGGGTCTTCGGGTGGGCGGTGTGGAACTCTCGCATCGCCGGGGTGACGAGGGGGACGGTCGCGGTGTTGACCGTGCCGACGCGGATCATCCGTCGTGATCGGGCCTGGTCGTCGGCGGCGGCACGCAGCCGGTCGATCGCGTCGAGGACCTCGGCGAGCAAGGGCAGCAGCTCGCGGCCGCCTGTGCTGACGCGCGCACCCGCGCGGTGGCGGTCGAGCAGGGTGACGCCGAGCTCGCGTTCGAGGTTGTTGATGGTCTGACTGAGCGCCGGCTGGGAGATGTGCAGCGCCTCGCTGGCACGGCGCATCGAGCCGAGACGAGTGACGGCCGCGACGTATTCGAGCTGTTCGATCCGCATGAGCCTGCCTCGCTGAAAGGTTCTCCCTATCGCCCGGCCGCGATTGCCTCATTGTCCAGCGGCGCGAACCGTTGCAGAATCCATACTATGTCAGTAGGCAATGCTGAGAATTCCGTGTCCGTGACCGAGCCTCGGCCTGATGAGCCGCTGAAGTTCGCCTACTGGGTGCCGAACGTCAGCGGCGGCCTGGTCGTCAGCAAGATCGAGCAGCGCACCGACTGGGGCTATGACTACAACAGGCGCCTGGCCGTGCTGGCCGAGAACAACGGCTTCGAGTACGCGCTGAGCCAGGTTCGCTACATCGCCTCCTACGGCGCGGCGTATCAGCACGAGTCGACGGGCTTCAGCCTGGCGCTGCTGCTCGCGACCGAGCGGCTCAAGGTCATCGCGGCCGTCCACCCGGGGCTGTGGCACCCCGGCGTGCTCGCCAAGTTCATCGCGACGGCGGACCAGCTGTCCGGCGGCCGGGCGGCGGTCAACGTGGTCAGCGGCTGGTTCAAGGACGAGTTCACCAAGCTCGGTGAGCCTTGGCTGGAGCACGACGAGCGGTACCGGCGCAGCGAGGAGTTCATCCGGGTACTGCGTGAGATCTGGACGTCCGAGCATGCGGAGTTCGGCGGTGACTTCTACCGCCTGCACGACTTCGACCTGCGGCCCAAGCCCATCGCCGGCCCGGACCGGCCGCACCCGGAGATCTTCCAGGGCGGCAACTCGACCAGCGCCCGCGCGATGGCCGGCCGAGTGTCGGACTGGTACTTCAGCAACGGCCGGGACTTCGACGGCGTGGCCGAGCAGCTCGCCGACGTGAACGCCGAGGCGGCGGTGCACGGCCGGCGGGTGCGCTTCGGGCTGAACGGCTTCATGATCGCGCGCGACACCGAGGCCGAGGCGCGGGAGGTGCTCCGGGAGATCATCGCCAAGGCCGACAAAGAGGCGGTCGAGGGCTTCGGCACCGCGGTGAAGCAGGCCGGACGGTCCGCGTCGAACGGCAAGGGCATGTGGGAGAACTCGGAGTTCGCCGACCTGGTCCAGTACAACGACGGCTTCCGTACCGGGCTGATCGGCACCCCCGAGCAGATCGCCGAGCGCATCGTCGCCTACAAGCGCCTCGGCGTGAACCTCTTCCTCCTGGGCTTCCTGCACTACCTCGAGGATGTCGAGTACTTCGGCAAACGGGTGCTGCCGCTCGTACGCGAGCTCGAGGCCGACGCCGCCGAGCGCGGTGAGCCGGCCGGGGTCCGCTCCTGACGCGATGATCCTCGTCCGCCGCCGGCACATCGATCTGCTACATCTGCGCACCATCGTGGACACGGCGCGGCGGGTCGGTGTCCAGATTTTCTTCGTGCCCCATCACCGCTGGGAACCGGGGCGACTACGAGGACTGGAAGTTCCCGACCCCCACCCAGGTGGCCTCTGCCAAGCTTCAGACCTTCGCCAAGGACACCTGGGGCGGTGCCTTCC
>NZ_JBFAUM010000058.1:0-15002 GCF_040679195.1 Actinoallomurus sp. NPDC052308
GCACCGTCTGCAGCACCTTCCCCTGCTGCCCGTCCATCAAGTGACCGTCTGAGCGGGCGCCGGTCCGGGCCCTCTCCCGGTTCGAGACACGCCCTAGCGACGGCCGTGCCAGGTGCTCGGCGAGTGGGCGCTCCCGGCGGCGTGGCGCCTCTGCGCCGCGGCTGTAGCGTACGGCATCCCGTTGCCGGCGAAGAGGGTGTCAGATCGCGCGGTACATGATGTGCAGTCCGACATAACCCTTCGCCGGGTGCCGGAAGCCCTCGGGCAATGTGCCCAGTACTTCGAAGCCGAGGGCCCGGTACAGCTTCACCGCACGCACGTTCGTCTCCACGACCGCGTTGAACTGCATCGCGCGGTAGCCTGCCGCACGCGCCCACTCCAACGTGTACTCACACAGCGCGCGTCCCACACCCCGCCCGGCATGCGCAGGATCGACCATGTAGCTCGCACTCGCGATATGCGACGCGTTCCCCAGGTGATTGCGATTCATCTTCGCCGTACCGACGATGGCGCCCGAGTCGTCCACCGCGACGACCGTCCGGTCGGGAGCCGGTAGGAGCCACCAGTCACGCCCCTGGTCCTCGGCGAGATCCGTCGGATAGGTGAAGCTCTCACCTGCGGCGACGATCGAGTGAAAGAAGGGCCAGATGGCAGGCCAGTCGTCCGTGGCGGCTTCCCTGATCAGCATGCGGACAGGATGCCCGCACGGACGCGGCTCCTCCAACGCTTTTCCGCCTGCCGGCGGTCGGAGAGCATGAGGCCGGGCCACGCCGGGAAGCGCCGGCGGCGAGCGCTCACAGGCCGGCGCCGCCGGTCGCGTCGATGACCCGTCCGGTCACCCAGCGCGCGTCGTCCGAGGCGAGGAAGGCCACGATGTCGGCGATGTCGTCGGGCTGACCGACCCGGCCCAGGGCGGCCGGGGACGCGGCGTGCGCCTCGGCCTGTGGGTTGCCGCGAAGCCAGGAGGCGTTGACGTCGGTGTCGACGATTCCGGGCGCCACCGAGTTCGCCGTGATGCCGCGGGGACCGAGCTCCTTGGCGAGGTTGAGGGTGAAGGTGTCGAGCGCGCCCTTGGTGGCGCCGTAGGCGATGATCTCCGGCATGGCGAGGGCGGCCGCGCCGCTGGAGATGTTGATGATCCGGCCGCCGTCGCGCAGGCGGGTCAGTCCCTGCTGCACGATGAAGAACGGCGCGCGCACGTTCACGGCGAACACCTCGTCGAACTCGTCCTCGGTCAGCGCGGCCAGCGGCGCGCTGCGTCCGATGCCGGCGTTGTTGACGATGATGTCGAGTCTGCCGTCGGGCGCGTGGTCCCCGCCCTCGGCGTCGAAGGCGGCCCACAGACGGGCCGCGTCGCCGTGCCGTCCCAGCTCCGCCCGCAGCGCGAAGGCCCGGCCGCCGTCCTTCCGGATGCGCTCGACGGTCTCACTCGCCGCCGTCTCGTCGCGGGCGTAGGCGACGGCGACGGTCGCGCCGTCGCGGGCGAGCCGTTCCGCGATGGCCCGGCCGATGCCCCGGCTGCCTCCGGTCACCAGCGCGACCTTGCCCTCAAGCGCTCGTACCGCCATGGCTGGATACACCCTTCCTTTTTTGAGGGATCACTCAACAAAGAAACCTTAGCACGGCTTGTTGAGTGATCGCTCTAAAATGAGCGCGTGAGTGGAGCAGGCGCGAAGCGCGGACGACCGCCGGCGTTCGACCGTACGGAGGCCCTGGCGGCCGCCACCCGGTTGTTCTGGGAGCACGGCTACGAGGCGACCTCCATCGGCGAGCTGACCAAGGCGATGGGCATGCGACCCGGAAGCCTGTACGCGGCCTTCGGCGATAAGAAGAGCCTGTTCAAGGAGGTGGTGCGGACCTACGGGCGCTCCCCCGTCGGCGCGTTCATGGGCACCGCGCTGGAAGAGGAGCCCACGGCGCGTGGGGCGTTCCGCCGCATCCTGCGCGAGGCGGCGGCCGTCTATCCCGATCCGTCGCACCCGGCCGGCTGCCTGACCATCAGCGCCGCGACCAACGTCACCGTCCAGGACGCGGAGGTGGCGGCGTTCCTGCGGGACCTGCGCAACGCGAACCTGGCCACCTTCGAAGCTCGCCTCAGAACCGCACAGCGCGACGGCGAACTGTCCGCCGTGGCCGATCCGCGCGCCCTCGCGGCGTACTTCGCCGCGGTCATCCAGGGCATGTCGCAACGCGCCCGGGACGGCGCCACGGCGGCGGAGCTCACCGAGACCGCCGAACTGGCACTGGCGGCGTGGCCTCGGGCGGAGGACTGATCACCGTCCTGCCTCGACACGGGTGGTCGGACGCAGCAGCGCCACGGCAAGGAACGAGGTCAGGCCCAGGATCACGGCCGCGGTGGCGGCGACGGTCGTGAAACCCTGACCATAGGCGTCGCGCGCGGCGCGGCGCAGGACCTCCCCTGTCGTGGCGTCCAGCCGGCCGGCGACCTCGACCGCGGCCCCGATCGACTCACGGGCCGTACGCTGCTCGCCCGTGGACAGTCCGGGGACCGGTGGCAGCACGGTCCGATACGTCGCGGCCAGGACGGTTCCGAGAACGGCGACTCCCATGCCCGCTCCCAACTCGAACGAGGTCTCCTGGATGGCGGCCGCCTCACCGGCGCGTCGTGGGTCCGCGGCGGCCGTGATCAGGTCCGCGCCGAGCGTCATGATGACCCCCGCACCCGTGCCCGCCGCGATCATGGTGACCATGACCGCGCCGTACGCCGCCGGTCCCGAGCCCGCCAGGAGGGCCAACGTCGCGAGCGCGGCCGCGAACAGGGCGAGCGCGCCGGAGACGGCCCACCGGGCGCCGACACGACGCGCGGCCCAGGGCGCCAGCACGGCGCCCACCGCGTTGGATCCGGCCAGCGGCACCAGCGCGAGACCGGCCCTCAGCGGCGAGTAGCCGCCCACCCACTGCAACCACTGGGTGAAGAAGAACAACATGGCGGTGTAGCCGCCGAAACAGCTGATCACGCAGATGGTGGCGGCGGCGACACGCCGGTCGGACAGCAGCGAGAGATCCAGTAGCGGCTGGGCCAGCCGCCGCTGCCGCACGACGAACGTCGTCAGCAGCGACACCCCGGCGGCTCCGATGACCGCGACACCCACGCCGACTCGCAGATGCTCGCCGACCTGCTTCAGCGCGTACACCACCCCGGCCAGGCCGGCGACCGACAGCGCGACGCTGGACAGGTCCCAGCGGCGTGGCGCGGGATCCCTCGACTCCGGCAGGACGAGCGCCCCCACGATGATGATGACCACGACGATCGGGACGTTCACCAGGAAGACCGCGCCCCACCACCATCGCTCGACCAGCGCCCCGCCCAGCAGCGGCCCGACGGTCGCGCCGACGCTGTGCGCGGAGGTCCAGATCCCGATCGCGAGCGTCCGTTCACGGTCATCGGAGAAGACGACCCTGATGACGGCCACGGTGGAAGCCATGATCATCGCTGCCCCCACGCCGAGGAGCGCCCGCGCGAGAATCAGCTCGACGGCGGTCGTGGAGAAGGCGGCGGTGGCCGATGCCATGCCGAACAGCGCGAATCCGCCCAGCAGCAGGCGTCTGCGACCGATGCGGTCCCCCAACGTGCCGCAGGTCACCAGGAGCGCCGCCACCGTCAGCGAGTAGACGTCGACGATCCATAGGAGTTGCACGCCGCTGGGATGCACATGCCGTGTCATCTCCGGCACGCTCACGTGCAGCACGGTCAGGTCGATCCCGCACAGCAGCAGGCTCGTGCAGGCCACCGCCAGGATCATCCAGCGCCGCCGATGCGCGATGGCCGCACCGTCGCTCCCGCTCGACGCGGTTCCCAGCACCCCGTTCAGGCTCATGGCAGCACTATGGGTGTCTAGTGCGTCGGCGGAAAAGTACGGTCTTTTCTGTGACGTAGTGTCGTTCTGTATACCAATGGAGGGTGTGGCGATGCGCGGCGACATCGACGCGACCGCGGACCACTGCGCGGTCGAGATAGCGATGGAGGTTCTCGGTGGCCGGTGGAAGCTGGCGATCCTCAAGCAGCTCATGGGCGGCACTCATCGCTTCGGTGAGCTGAAGCGCGCCATGCCCGGGATCACCCAGCGGATGCTCACCCGCCAGCTCCGGGAGTTGGAGGCCGACGGGCTGCTCATACGCACGGTGTACCGCGAGGTGCCGCCGAAGGTGGAGTACACGCTGACCGACACCGGCCGAAGCCTGGAGGAGATCACGAACACCCTGGACCGGTGGGGACGCTGGTATCGGGACACCGCGCGGCGGCCGACCTCGGCGGCCACCGACAAGGTCGACGAAGCGTAACCTGTCGGCGGCCGCCGAACACGAAGCCCGCCGTGCCGTACCTGGCTGAGTGCGGCGGGTGGCCGGTCAGGCGGCGGGAGTCGGTTTGACGTAGGTCACCGCGACGTTGAGGTAGGTCGCGAGGCCATAGTCGTGGCCGCGGATGGCGAGCAGGTTGCAGCAGTCCAGGTAATTGGCCGGAACGACGACGTTGATGGCGCCGGCGTTGCAGTTGCCGCTCTTGACGGTCTGGAGGAGATGACCGTTGAGATAAACGCTCGCGTCGTTGTCCACGGTTCCCTGGATGCGGACCTGTTGGGCGTCCCGCGGGATGTGCACCCAGTGGCGTACGAGGATGTCCGTGTTGACGGCCCAGTGGGTCTTGACGTCCGTCGGGTTGTTCCACTTGCACGTGCCGTTGACGGTCCCGAAGCCCTCCTGGCCGGAGGGCCAGCCGCTGTCGTCGAAGCTCCGGTCGGCGAAGAGGGGCTGGTTCGCCGCCGGGGGCACCTGCAGGTACGTCCAGTCGGTGCTGTTGTAGCCGAGCGCGGTGACCGTGGTCTGCCGCTTCGCGACCGGGGAGGCGGACGCGGGAGCCGTGGCGGCCAGGGTCATGGCGGCCAGCAGCGAGCCGGCCGCAAGGCCCACGGGCAGAAAGCGCAAGGACTTCGTCGACATGACAGCCTTCCGTCGATTATGCGGAAACGTCGTGATCCGGCCGGTGTCTCCAGGCCGACGGTCATTCCTGCATGGGTGACGTCGGCGGTCCGGCCGGCATGAATCGAGGAGAGCGAATCATGTCGGCGACGGCGGCGAACGGATCCGCCGTCGCGATTGGCCGATCTTTGCGCGGAGGAGGGTCCGCGCTGGAGGTCGATTCATCGCGTCCCCACGGAACACCCGGTCGGAGCGGCCGCCATGCCGAGCGGTAACCTGCGCGCCTGATCAAAGGAGGTCGTCTTCCTCACCGACGCGGTCGGCTGCGAAGTGTTCGTCCGGCCTGCCGTGCCCGGCGGACGGTACTGGGACGAGAGGGCTCCGGCTCGTCGCTTCATCGCGGCGCACCACGACGTGGACCGCGTCGACTGACTCGCGGAGATTCGGCGGTGGACCGGCGAAGTGGCGGTGAGGGCCTGACGACAGGCGTCAGGCGACGATGGCCCAGACCTGGACGTCGCGGTGCTCTCCCTCGAGGTGGAAGGCCTTCCGGTGGGTGCCCTCGAGGGTGAAGCCGAGGCGGCGGGCGACGGCGATGCTGGCCTCGTTGCGGGGGTCGCACCGCCACTCGACGCGGACCATCCCGCGCACGTCGACCGCCCAGTCGATGAGCACGCGGCAGGCGCGGGTGATCAGGCCCCGGCCACGCACCTCCGGCTCCAGCCAGACGCCGATCTCGCAGACGCGCTGTGCCGCGTCGAAGGCGCGGTAGATGACACCACCCCGCAGCACGCCTGCCACGTAGACGCCGAAGATCCGTCCAGCGTCGGCGGCCTGACGATCGGCGTAGACCTGCAGGTGGGCGCGGGCCGACTCCTCGTCCACGACGGTGTAGGCGAATGGGATCCACGGCTTGAGCGCGTCGCGAACCCGATGGACGTGCGCGGCGAACTCGGCCGCCTGCCACGGCTCCAGCGGGCGTAGCTCCGCGTCCTCTCCCAGCGCTCGGCTGAACATCGAACGGACGGCCGGGTCAGGCCGGGGTGGCGCGGATGAGGACCAGTGATCCGTCGAGGTACGGCTGCCGGCGCAGGGCGCCGTGGCGCTCGTCCCAGGCCCCGGACTCCAGGTCGTTCCGGAGGCGCTCCACGTACTGCTCGCCCAGCGCCGGCTCGACGAAGCTCCACGCCGAGCAGGCCTGCCGCGCCCCGGGATCGAGCAGGCGTTCCGGGCGCGCGTAGTACGCCTCGTTGAAACCGTCGGTGCAGTCGGCCGGGATGGGCACCGGGCGCACCGACGCCTCGCCGCCCAGCACCTCGGTGATCTCACCGACCGGCGGGTACCGCCGGGCCTCGGTGTCCAGGACGAGCGGCGCGTACTCATACAGCCAGAAGTCGCGGACCCGGTCCGGGTCGCAGGTGAGGATGACGACGGGCCCGCGCGCGACGCGCCGCATCTCCCGCAGACCGGCCTTCAGGTCGCTCCACTGGTGCACACTGAACGTGGTCATCGCGGCGTCGAAGCCGTCATCGGGGAACGGCAGGTCCTCCGCCATGGCGTCCACGGCGGACGGCAGGTGGACGGGCCGCTGGGCGCGCATGGACGCCGACGGCTCGACCGCGGTGACGCTCGGAGCCACGGACTCGTACGACCCGGCGCCCGCGCCCACGTTGATCACCGTTCGCGCGTCGCCGAGCGCGTCGGCGATGAACCGCGCGATCCGGTCGTCGGGCCTGCGGTAGTCGGTGTAGCCCGCCCCGATCGTGCCGTAGTCCGCGTCCCCGGCGCTGCCGTCCGTTCTCCGTGTGCTCATGATGCCTAAGGTTTCCAGACGGACGGCCGCTCCGGAAACGCCCTTTCTCGATCACCCGATCGACACCCCCGCCATGCCTGATGTGCCGGCAGGCGGGAGAGGCCCCGCCCGCCGGCACGGCGGTGCGACCGATCAGTAGTAGATGCAGGGCTTGCGCGGTGTCACCTTGGGGCCCGGCCAGTAGCCGTTGATGGTGACGGAGCCGACGACCCCGCACCATTTCTGCTTGCCCTTCTTGTTGTTGACCTTGTATACGATGTCGCACCAGTTCCTGTTCAGGTTGCAGGCCCGCCCCTTGGATTTCGTGATCTGCCCATTCATCGAGCCGTTGACCCAGACCGTCAGGGCATGGATGTGCTTGCATTCCACATAGGCGCGGAATCTTATCTTCGAGCCGGCGGTGACGCTCGCGTACGTTCGGCAGCGATCGGTCTTGTACCCGGTGTACTTCTGCGGAGGCTTGAACCAGGGACCCCAGGAGTCCTTGCTGGGCAGACTGGCCGAATGCACCGCACCGGTGTTCTCGGCGGCCGACGCCGTCGAGGCGAACGCCGTCATCAGTGTGAGCGACATCGCCCCGATCACAAGCGACTTACCGAACATTGGAGATTCTCCTTTCCGCCGCCGACCGAGCCAATCGGCCGAACGGCGATGAGCCACGCGCGCCATCCGAGGAAACGGCGAACTAGGAGCACTCTTCAGGCGTCGTGATCGGCGCTCAAGCTGATTCGGACTCCCCCGAATAAGGACGATCCCGCAGGAGCCTCGCGCGAAGCCCCACCCAGGACTCGCGGGCGGATACCGCAGGCGATGAGCCTCGGTCCGCGGCCGGCCTCGGAGGCGGGCCGGGCGCCGTCGCGCACCGGGTTTGGGTAACGTCACGTGCGTGCGGCTTCACGTGGGATGCGCGATGTGGACCCATGCGCCATGGCAAAAGCGTTTCCTGCCCCACCCGCTTGCTCCTCAGGAGCGGCTGCGGGCGTACGCGACGTGGTGCAACGCGGTCGAGGGGAACACCACCTTCTACGCCGTTCCGGCACGGGACACGGTCGAGACCTGGGCACTGAAGACCGACCCGGAATTCCGCTTCGTCCTGAAGCTGCCCAAGTCCATCACCCATGAGCGCCGCCTCGGAGACGTCGGCGCGGAGGTGCGCACCTTCCTGGACGCGATCGAGCCACTCGGGCCGCGCGCCCATGCGCTGTGGATCCAGCTTCCGGCGGCGTTCGCGCCGGCCGACGTCGAGGTCCTGGCGGGTTTCCTGCGCCGGCTCCCGCCCTCCTACCGGTACGCCGTCGAGGTCCGTCACCGGGCGTTCTTCGAGGACGGGCGATCGGCGCGGCTCCTGGAAAGGGCGCTCGCGAGCGTCGGGGCGGAGTGGATCCCGTTCGACACCACGACGCTGTTCCAGAGCCCGCCCACGACCGACATGGAACGGGACGCGTGGACGAAGAAACCGCGGGTGGCGCGGCGGACCGTCGCCCTCACCGACCGGCCGATCGTCCGTTACCTGGGCCGGGACTCCACGGACGAGACCATCGAGGGCTGGCGGGGATGGGTCGGCCGGGTCGCCGAGTGGCTACGGGAAGGTCGTTCGCCGACGGTCTTCATCCACACGCCGGACAACGCGGACGCGCTGCTGCTCGCCCGCCGGTTCCACGACGACGTACGGGCCCGGCTGCCGGAGGTCGAGCCGCTGCCGGAGCCGGCCCGGGCGCCCGCCGAACCGCCGACCCTTTTCTGACAGGCGGCCTGGCCATCGGTACGAAACGCAATTACAGAAGGCATACTCAGTGAGTGTGGACGTGCTCTTCGATTCCCCCGTCGTGCGGGTGCGACAACCCGGCAAGATTCTCCCCACCCAGGCGAAGTACGAGATTCTCGACGACAAGCGAAAGCGCCTGGCGTTCGCCGAGGAGACCGACCGGCGCACGCGTGTGCAAATGCTGAAGGCGACCCTGCCCACCGCGCCGCCGCCGGACGCCCGGATCCTCACGGTCACGGGCACCGACGATCAGGCGATCCTGGTGCTGACCCGGCATCCGGATGGGCGGCTCGCCGAGGTCCACCGGCCGGACGGCGGTCTGGTCGGCCGGATGCGCGCGACCGGGACGACCCGTCACTACTCGCTCACCGACGACCAGGGCCAGGTCGTGGCGACCGTCGTCGGCGAGCTGTCGCTCAAGCATTTCCAGGTGACCACGCCCCCCAAGAACCGGATCGCGCGCATCAGCAAGACCTGGGCGGGGCCGGTCAAGGAATGGCTCACCCCGTCCGACCACTACAAGGTCGAGTTCACCGGCCCGGCACCCGAGCCGGCCCGCACCCTGATCGTCATGCTGGCGATCGTGCTCGACCTGTCCTTGTACGGTCCGATGTGAGCCTCAGCGGACCGAGGCGGCCGCGAGGACGATGGGCACGGCGAGGAACAGCCGGTCCGCAACCGCGCAGCCGGCCTGCTCCGGTCTGCTTCCAGGGGACCGCTCCGGCTCTGACTGCCGCAACGACCTCGCACCGGCATGCCTCTACCAGCACATTTGACCTTAACTGCGGTTGAGCTGGTGGGCTGTTCGCCGTCCGCCTCAGGATCGGAGAAAGCGAACAGCAATGGCGAACGACACGAACAGCACGGTCACGGAGAGCCCTCCGCAATCGGCCCCGGCGGATCGGCCGTCTTCGTTGACGCTTCCGGTGGTCCTGGCCGGCGTCGTCCTGGTGGCGATGTCGATCTCGGGGACCGCGGTGGCGCTGCCGAGCATCGGTCGTGATCTCGATGCCT
Source organism: Actinoallomurus sp. NPDC052308 (assembly GCF_040679195.1). Lineage (NCBI taxonomy): Bacteria > Bacillati > Actinomycetota > Actinomycetes > Streptosporangiales > Thermomonosporaceae > Actinoallomurus > Actinoallomurus sp. NPDC052308. The sequence continues at coordinate 9,531 of NZ_JBFAUM010000058.1, forward strand.
CCGGGTCCCCGTTGAACTGGGTCGTCGCCGGCTACAACCTGGCCTTCGCGGCCATGACGCTCATCGCGGGATCGACCGCCGACCGGATCGGCCGCCGGCGGGTGTTCGTCGTCTCCGCGCTGATCTTCGCGGCCGGATTTCTCGGGACGGCGCTGAGCCCGGCGTTCCTCGTCACCGACATCGCCCGCATCGTCTCCGGTGTCGGCGGCGCCGGGATCATGGCGGCCGGCGGCGCGATCCTGGCGTCCGGTTACGACGGCGCGGCCCGCAACCGCGCCTTCGCGCTGATGGGCAGCATGGCCGGGGTCGGGATCGCCGTCGGTCCCACGTTGTCGGGCCTGCTGATCAGCACGGCTGGATGGCGGGGGAGCTTCGCGGTCTTCACCGTGGTCGGCCTGCTGGTCGCTGCGGGCGGGACCCGTACCCGCGAGTCCCGAGCGGCTGGTGTGGACCGAATCGACTGGGCGGGCAGTGTCTTGTTCGTCGCGGCACTGGCACTGCTGATGTTCGCGCTCCTGGAGGCGCCCGCGCTCGGCTGGTCGCACCCGGTCGTCCTGTTCACCGGGATCGCCGGTCTGGTCGTTCTGGGCATCTTCGGCGTCCTTCAGCGGCGCAGCGCCGCTCCGGTGCTGGCGCCCGCCCTGGTCGCCAATCGTGGATTCCTGGGTTGGAGTCTGGCGACACTGACCACCTCCATCGGGTTCCTCGGCGTCCTGGTCTTCCTGCCGACGTACCTGCAGGCGGCGGACGGTCTCTCCCCTGCGGCGGCGGGGGTGACGATGCTGCTGCTGACCGCGCCCGTGCTTGTCATGCCCATGGTCGCCGCGGCTCTGGTGAACAAGGGTGTTCCGGCCCGTCTGCTGATCATGATCGCCCTGGTGCTGGTCGCGGCCGGGAACCTGTGGCTGGTGAGGTTGACCGCCGACGACACGGTCGTTGCCGTCGCGGCGCCGCTGGTAATGATCGGCGTCGGCATGGGAGCGTCCTTCGGCATCACCGACGGGCAGGCCATGGCCCTGGTCGATGCCGACGCCGTCGGCATGGCGGCGGGCTTCCTCAACACCCTGCGGGGAGCGGCCGAGGCTCTCGTGATCGCCGCCTACAGCGCCTCCCTCGCCGGCCTCCTCGCGGCCAGGCTCGGTGACACCACCCGCGCCGCCGCAGTCGGCGCCGGACGCCTCACCGATGGAGCCGAAAGCGTGGAGCTGGACGCCTTCACCTGGTCCTGGCAGGTGACCCAGCTCGGTGTCGGCCTGCTCTGTCTCGTCCTATCGATCACCGTTGCCGTCCTGATTCACAGCCGCGCCGCGACCTCCCGCCGCACCACCTGACCACCAGTGCCCTGAATCAAGCGAGGAGCAGCGTCGTGCACGCCAGTCCGGACGACGAACTTCCGATCGGTGAGGTCATCCGCCGGACTGGCGTGCCCGCCTCCGCACTCCACTTCTACGAACGCAAGGGCCTGATCTTCAGCGAACGCACCAGCGGCAATCAGCGAATCTTCTCCCGGCACATGCTCCGCCGGATCTCCTTGATCATCGTGGCCAAACGCCTCCACATCCCGCTGTCGGACGTCGCCGAGGTCTTCGCCGGCCTCCCCACCGATCGCGCGCCCACCCACAAGGACTGGCAGCGGGTCTCCCGGCGCTGGAAGAAACAACTGGAGGAGCGCCGTCGCGTCATCGAAAGCCTCGAACACGAGCTCACCGGCTGCATCGGCTGCGGCTGCCTGTCGATGAAGGCATGCCTGCTTCTCAACCCCGACGACGCCCTCCGGGGCCGCGGCCCCGGACCGGTGCGGATCCGACGACCCAGCGCCGATCTCTGACCAGAGCCTCGATCACCCTGGGCGCACCGCGTTAAGCAGATGTGAGCCTCAGCGCGCCGACGCCGCCGCGACGAAGATGGGGACGGCGAGGAACAGCCGGTCCGCCGCCGCGCGACCGGCCTGCTCCGCGTACCAGGCGTCGGCCTGCTCGCCGGTGACGACTCCGGCGGCGCCGGCCGCCCGGGCGGCGAGCATCCGCTCGCTCACGTCGACGCCGATCGCGTCCGCCCCGCGCTCGCGCAACTCCGCGACGGCACGGCCCGCGCCGCACCCCACGTCGACCACGGAGGCGCCCGGGTCCAGGTCGAGCAGCTCGTACGAGCGGGTCCGCAGGTCGGCGGCGCCGGGCAGGGCGTCGGCGGTGTCGAGGGCGCGGATGAGGGCGTCGATGTCATCGATCTGATTCGTGGACATGCGCGCCATGCTGCGACTTAATGTCGACATGAAGTCAAGTGGCACGATGAGCATCGGTGAGCTCGCCGAACGCTTCGGCCTGGCGACGCACGTCCTGCGGCACTGGGAGTCGATGGGCCTGCTCGAACCCGCTCGGGCGGCGGGCGGGCGCCGCCGCTACACGACGGACGACCTGTACCGGGTCGCGATCATCCTGCGCGCCAAGGAGGCGGGGCTGGGCCTAGAGGACATCCGCCGGATGCTGGCCGTGCGGCGACCGGCCGAACGACGGGCGATCCTGGAGGGACACCGGCGTGAGCTGGCCGAGCGCATCGCCCGGGAGCGGGCGTCCCTGCGGATGATCGAGGCGGCCCTCGACTGCGACCACGAGGACTTCACCCACTGCCCCCATTTCCAGGCGGTCCTGACCGAACGGCTCGCCCCGACCCGGCGCCGGCGTTGAGGGAGATCAGGCCCGCGACGCGTCTTCTCGTGCCGAAGACGCTTCTCGGGACGAGCGCGACCTCGTTCCCGTCACGGTGAGGGCGAACGCGAGCGCGGCCGCACCGGCGCCGACCGCGAAGGCCGGGCGGAAACCCGCGTGCCCCGCGATCAGTCCGCCCACGGGTCCGGCGGCGAGGATGCCGAGGTCCCAGAACGAGGTCATGGCCCCGACCGCCGCTCCGGGCGTCAGCGCCCCGGCCCGATGCAGCGTCAGCTTCGTCGTCGCGGGATAGATCAGCCCGAGGCCGACGCCGGTGACGGCCACGGCGAGCAGCGCGACGATCTCCGATGCGGCATTGGCGAGCAGGACCAGGCCGCCCGCCTCGACCAGCAGCACACAGCGTGCGGCGGCCAGCCCCCCGTACCGGTCGATCAGCGGGCTGCCGACCGCACGCGTCAGGAGGAACGAGACGGAGAACACCGCCAGACCGGCTTCCCTGCCACCGACGCCGGGAGTGGCCAGGAACAGTACGAGCAGCGCCGTGAGAGTGCCGTATCCGTACGCGGCGAGCCCGAGCATCGCGCCGGGTCCGCCGACGCCGGCCGGGATGAGGTCGCGCCGCCCGCGGATGGACAGGGGCGCCTTGGGGCCGGACGGGCGGCGCGTCGAGGCGACCAGCAGGGTCGAGACGATCGGCAACGCGACCACGGCCGACCACACTGCGGCCGTCCCACCGGCCGACGCCGCGGCGGCGGCCAGCAGAGGGCCGGCCGAAAGGCCGCCCCACATGGACAGACCGAACCAGCCGGCGATCCGCGCACGGCGCGAGGCGTCGACCCCGGTCAGGACCCAGGGCAGGCAACCGGAGAACAGCGCCGCCTCGCCGACGCCCATCACCAGGCGTGCCAGCAGAAGTGTCCCGACGTCGGGCGCTAGCAGGTGTCCCACTCCGGCGACCGTGGTCAGCACACCGCCCGCCATCACGATCGGGCGGGACCGGCCGGAGTCGGCCGCGCGCCCCGCGAACGGCCGGGCGACGGCCGTCCCAGCGAAGGCGAGCCCGACGACGATGCCCACGGTGAACGCAGGCTGGTGGAAGCGATCGGACACATAGATCGGCAGCTCTTGGAGGGTGGCGCCGAGCGCGAGGTAGCCGCAGAGGACGGCCAGCCAGAGTCGCGCGACCGGCACCCGATCGCCATTTGTCACGACGCGACAGTACCGATCAGTACTGTGACAGTACAAGTCGGTATTGTCAGTCGCGCGGGCGGCTACGCTCGGGAACGTGATGACCGAAACGCTCAGCCCTTCGCAGCAGGCCACACGCGCCAAGATCCTCGATACGGCGGCACGGCTCTTCTACGAGCGGGGGGTTCACGCGGTGGGCGTCAACGAGATCGCCGCCGAGGCGAAGGCGTCCAAGCTCAGTCTCTACCGCTACTTCCCGTCCAAGGAGCGGCTCGTCGCGGCGATGCTCACCGAGCACAGCGACCGGATCCACGATTGGCTCGTCCGCAAGACCGCCGACGCCCCGGCCGGGCCGGAGCGCGTCCTCTCGGTGTTCGATCTGCTGATCGACTGGTTCGCCCAGCCCGGTTACCACGGCTGCACGGTCGTGAACACCGTCACCGACACCCGCGCCGATCCTGCCATCGCCGCCATCGCCCGTCGTCACCTGGCGCGGTACCGGCGGCTGCTCGAATCCCGGATCCAGGAGGCCGGCCTCACCGACGCGCCGCGGTTGGCGAGGCAGTTGCTGCTGCTCATCGAGGGCGCGAGCGTGGTCGTCTCGATCGACGATACGACGGACGCCGGCGCCGACGCACGCGCCGCCGCGGACCGGCTCCTGGCAGCCGCGCGCCCGCAGGGCGGACACTCGACCGCGCGATCACCCGGGTGACCACATCCGGCGTTCCCGCCCCCGGCGGCTGACCGCGATGCTCCGTCAGTCTCCGGTGGCCTTGGCGGAGCCGGCCCAGATGCCGCGGACGTGCCGCAGGTGGTGGCGCATCAGTTTCTCGGCGCCCTCGACGTCGCCACGGGCGATGACGTCGAGCAGGGTCAGGTGCTCCCGTGCCGAGGGCAGCAGTTCGCCGCGCTCGGCGAGCTTCGGCACTCCGTACAGCCGGGAGCGGTGCCGCAGCTCGCGCACCACCTCGACGAGCTGGGCGTTGCCGGCCAGGGCCAGCAGCTCCAGGTGGAAGGTCTGGTCGGCCTCGATGTAGGCGAGGATGTCGCGGCGTTCGGCGGCGTCCACGATGGCCTGCGCCATCGGCCGCAGCCTCTCGACCCCGCCGGGCGAGGCCGCGACCCGGCCGACGGTCGGCACCTCGATGAGCGCGCGGACTTCGGTGATGTCGTCGAGGTCCCGGTCGGACAGCTCGGTGACCCGGAAGCCCTTGTTCCGGACGACGGTGACCAGGCCCTCCTTGACCAGGTCCAGCATCGCCTCACGGACAGGGGTGGGCGAGACGCCGAACCGCTCGGCCAGCGCGGGCGCGGAGTAGATGACGCCGGGCCGCATCTCCCCGGCGACGAGCGAGGCACGCAGCGCCTGCGCGATCTGGTCGCGAACGTTCTGCCGCGCCCCCAGCGACGGCAGATTCAGCTCACTCATGCCCCATCCTTCCTGAGCGCAGCCACGGTGACGATCCTCCCAGGGCGGTGCCGCGACCTGTGCCCGGCCCTCCGGCGCGCCCCGGCGTCGTGGGCGGTCCGCCCTGGGAGGATCGTCACCGTGGCTGCGCTCAGGAAGGATGGGGCCTGAGTGAGCTGAATCTGCCGTCGCTGGGGGCGCGGCAGAACG
>NZ_JBFAUM010000059.1:0-13627 GCF_040679195.1 Actinoallomurus sp. NPDC052308
CTTCTATCTTAGCGCCCCCGCTCCGTTTGTCAACCCCGATCCGTAGATCTTTATGGGACCGACACACACAGCCGGAACGCCCCCTCCAGACAGCAGCAACCCCGACCGGCGAACCGGCCGCAGCAGCACCATCCAGAAGTTCCCCACAGGCCGACCACCGTCTCAGCGATGTTCCGCATCCCGTCTCGGGGCGACCACACCATGCTACCCCGGCCCGGACAACGCCCGGACCAGAACAACACTCCGTGTGGGTTTCCCCCGGGCCGGCCGCCTTCCGGCGTCCCGCTCCCCTTGGGGCGAAGAGAACATTACGTCCACCTGGATAACCCGTCAAATCGGCGCTACGTGATCGCATCTGCGCTGATCACCGGGATCCGTCTGAGTCTCGACTCGTGACCTCGAAAACCAGGAGGCCCGAAGGAGACCGTACGTGCGGACGATCGACGGCGGCCTCTCCCACCCCTACGGCCGACCGGACGCGTCGCGACGCGGTCCCGGCTCGCGGACCGTCCGTGCGTGCTCGGGCCGGGCGGCACCCCGGTAGGGGCGCCGCCCGGTGAGGTCACTCGGAGGCGACCGTCACTCCGCCGATGTTCCGCTTGCCACGCCGCAGCACGAGGAAGCGGCCGTGCAGGAGGTCGCCCTGGTCGGGTACGGCCGCCTCATCGGTGACCTTGACGTTGTTGACGTACGCCCCGCCCTGCGCGACCGTACGGCGGGCCTCGGACTTGCTGCCCACCAGCCCGGTCGCCACCAGCAGGTCGACGACCGGAGGCAGCGGCCCGGACACGGTCGTGGACGGCACCTCGGCGAGCGCGCTGCCCAGCGTGCGCTCGTCCAGCTCGCCCAGGTCGCCCTGGCCGAACAGCGCACGAGACGCGGCGATGACGCGTTGCGTCTCATCGGCTCCGTGGACGAGCGTGGTGAGCTCCTCGGCGAGGGCTCGCTGCGCCGCTCGGGCGGCCGGGCGCTCGCTCGTCGCCTTCTCCAGCTCCTCGATCTCCTCACGGCTCCGGAAGCTGAAGTACCTCAGGTACGTCGAGACATCGCGGTCGTCCGCGTTGAGCCAGAACTGGTAGAAGGCGTACGGCGAGGTCAGCTCGGGATCCAGCCAGTACGTCTCGCCGCCGGCCGTCTTGCCGAACTTCGTGCCGTCGGCGCGGGTGACGAGCGGGGTCGTCAGCGCGTGCGCGCTGCCCCCTTCCACTCGCCGGATGAGGTCGACGCCCGCCGTGAGGTTCCCCCACTGGTCGTTGCCGCCGGTCTGGAGCCGGCAGTCGTACCGGCGGAACAGCTCCAGGAAGTCCATGGACTGCAGCAGCACGTAGCTGAACTCGGTGTAGCTCAGGCCGGTGGTGTCGAGCCGCGACTTCACCGTCTCCCGCGCGAGCATGCGGTTGACCGGGAAGTGCTTGCCGATGTCGCGCAGGAACTCGATGGCCGACATGGGGCCGGTCCAGTCGAGGTTGCTGACGATCAGGCCGCGGTCACCGGTCAGGTCGAGGAATCGCGACACCTGCGCCCGGATGCGCTCGACCCAGCCGGCGACGACCTCCTCGGAGTTCAGCGTGCGCTCGGCGCTCTTGCCGCTCGGATCGCCGATCAGCCCGGTCGCGCCGCCGACCAGCCCGATCGTCCGGTGGCCCGCGTGCTGGAACCGGCGCAGCGTCAGCAACTGCACCAGGCTCCCCACGTGGAGAGAGGGCGCGGTCGGGTCGAAACCGCAATAGAGCGTGACCGGCCCCGAGGCGAGCATCGCCCGCAGATCGTCCAGGTCGGTGGACTGTGTGATCAGGCCCCGCCAGGCGAGATCGTCCAGTATGTCGGCCACGTTCTTCCTCGTCTCGTACGTACGTCCGGTCTCTACCAAGGATGCCGGACCGGTTCGACATCAAGGTAACGGGGCGTCCGGCGGGTCTCCCACCGATTTCTCCCGCTGAGCACGGCCGACCGCGGACGGACCCTCCGGCACGGCCGGTCTCGCGGATCTAGCGGCGCGCCTCCGGGCCCCGTCGGCGAGGGGTGTGCAGACGGTAGGCGGAGACGCTCGGGTCCCCGTCGATCCAGAACCGCCAGGGCACGTCCTTGGCACTGGTCACGCCCGTACGGGGGCCGGTGCGCACCTCGGCGGCCGACGCGCCCGGCAGGACGCGCAGAGGGCTCTCCGGGTCGCACACGTCGGCGCCGTACAGGGCGCGGTCGATCGCCAGGGCCTCGCAGAGCCGGGCCGGACCGCGGGCCAGGTCGCGCTCCGAGGAGCGCGGCCGGCGCGCCATGGCCAGCTCGCGGCCCTCGACGATCTCCCCCGCCCGGATCAGTACGGCCGCGGCGGTGCCCTCCTCCAGGCACACGAGGTTCACGCAGTAGTGCATGCCGTACGTGAAGTACACGTACGCGTGGCCGGGCGGACCGAACATGACGGCGTTGCGGTCCGTCCGGCCCCGGTACGCGTGCGAGGCCGGATCGAGGGGCCCGGCGTACGCCTCCACCTCCGTCAGGCGCACGGCGACCGTGCCCTGGGGGGAGGAACGCTCGAGGACGCACCCGAGCAGGTCGGGCGCCACCTCTTCGGGCAGCCGGTCGAAGAACGCGCGCGGGAGCGGAGCGCTCATCAGGCCCCCGAGGCCGCCCAGGAGGCGTGGCCGTCGACGAGGGAGCGGAGCGTCGTGAGCTGCTCGGCGACGCGCTCCGGGGAGGTGCCGCCGTACGCCTTCCGCGCCGCCAGCGCGCCCTGCACGGAGAACACGTCGCGGACGTCCGGGGTCAGGTGCGGGGAGACCTTGGCGAGCTCATCGTCGCTGAGGTCGCCGAAGTCCTTGTCGTTGACCTGGCACCAGACGACGAGGTGACCGACGACCTCGTGCGCCTCGCGGAACGCCACGCCCTTACGGACGAGCAGCTCGGCGACGTCGGTGGCGAGCGCGAAGCCCTGGGGCGCGAGGGCCTCCAGACGCTCGGTGTTGACGCGCATGGTGGCGATCAGACCGGACACGGCGGGCAGGACGAGCAGGAGGGTGTCGACGGCGTCGAACACGCCCTCCTTGTCCTCCTGGAGGTCACGGTTGTACGTGAGCGGCAGGCCCTTGAGGGTGGTCAGCAGGGCGGTGAGGTGGCCGATGAGCCGGCCGGACTTGCCGCGGGCGAGCTCGGCGACGTCCGGGTTCTTCTTCTGCGGCATGATCGACGACCCGGTGGCGTACGTGTCGTCCATCTCGATCCAGCGGAACTCTTGGGACGCCCAGAGGACGACCTCCTCCCCCAGCCGCGACAGGTGCACGCCGATCAGGGCGGCCGCGGCGAGGAACTCGACGGCGTAGTCGCGGTCGCTGACGGCGTCCATCGAGTTGGGGGCGGCCGCGGCGAAGCCGAGCTCCTCGGCGACGGCCTCCGGGTCGAGGGGCAGGGAGGACCCGGCGAGCGCGCCGGAGCCGAGCGGGCTGATCGCGGCCCGTTTGTCCCAGTCCCGCAGCCGGTCGACGTCGCGGGCGAACGCGTGCACGTGCGCCAGGAGCTGGTGGGAGAAGAGCACCGGCTGGGCGTGCTGCAGGTGGGTCATCCCCGGTGCGGCGACTCCGAGGTTGTGGTCGGCCTGCGCGATCAGCGCGGTCTCCAGCTCCACGAGCCGGGAGACGATCTGCCGGACGTGGTCCCGCAGGTAGAGCCGCAGATCGGTGGCGACCTGGTCGTTACGGCTGCGCCCGGCGCGCAGCTTGCCGCCGAGGGCGCCGAGGCGCTCGAGGAGGCCGCGTTCGAGCGCGGTGTGGACGTCCTCGTCGGCGACGGCCGGCCGGAACTCACCGGAGCGGCAGGCGTCGTCGAGATCGTCGAGCGCGTCGAGCATGCGGCGCAGCTCGTCCTCGGTGAGCAGGCCCGCCCGGTGCAGGACCCGCGCGTGGGCGCGCGACCCCAGCAGGTCGTACGGGGCGAGCCGCCAGTCGAACTGCACGCTGACCGACAGCCGGGCGAGGGCCTCGGACGGACCGCCCTCGAACCGGCCGCCCCACAGCCTGGTCGGTGTCTTGCGCTGCTGGTCGTCCGTCACGCTGTTCTTCTCCCTGGGAAGCTGTTGGCAGGCGTCCTTGACCGGCCGCCGATGCGAAACTACTGCATGTCAGGCGGGCCGTGTCGGCGGCCGTCCGTAGGCGGCCGAAAAGCTCGATCATGAAGGTGTTCCCGGCGGGTGCCGGGGTGTGCTCCGGGCCGGAGCATCGGTCGGGCGCCGCGCCGGGCGGTGCCCTCAGGGGGTGTCCGGTGGCGCCGGACGCCCCCTACGGTCGTCGTTCGGCGTGCTCCCGGAGCGTCGGCGCGCCGACGCCTCGGGCGCCGGGGTCGTCCGCACCGACGGGCTCCCATGTCTGGTCGGCGGGGCCGCCGACGTCACGCGGACCGCGCACGGCGCGTTCGTCCGGGCGCCGTTCGGTCAGCGCGAGCAGGGCGGCCGCGAGGTCGGCGCCGCCGGAGGGATCCCGTGCGATCACGAGGACGGTGTCGTCGCCGGCGACCGTGCCGAGCACGTTCGGCCAGTCGGCGTGGTCGATGGCCGAGGCGAGGAACTGCGCGGCGCCGGCCGGCGTCCGTACGATGACGAGGTTGGCGGAGGCCTCGGCCGAGACGAGCAGCTCCTGGGCGAGCCGGGCGAGGCGGCCGCCGAACGTCTCGGCGGCGCCGGTCCGGGCGCGGCGGATGCGCTCGCCGCCCTCCCCGGGCACCGCGTAGATCAGTGAGCCGTCCTCGGCCCGCAGCTTGACCGCGCCGATGTCGACGAGGTCGCGCGACAGGGTGGCCTGCGTGACGTCGACACCGGCGTCGGCGAGCAGCCGGGCCAGTTCGCTCTGGGAGTGCACGGCGTTGCGGCCGAGCAGTTCGATGATCCGCGACTGCCGAGCCGTCTTGGTCAGGGGCGTGGTCATGTCGCCCCTAGTATGCCCGGCAGAGCCGCGATGAAGGAGTCCACTTCGTCCGCCGTGATGATCAGTGGCGGGGCGAGCCGGACGGCCTGCGGCGCGACGGCGTTGACGAGGAAGCCGGCGTCGCGGGCGGCGGCCTCGACGGCCGCGGACTTCGGCTCGGTGAGGACGATCGCGCGCCACAGCCCCCCGCCGCGTACGCCCGCGAGGAGCGGGTGGTCGACCGCTTCGATGCCGGCGGCGAGCCGGTCGCCGACCTTGGTGACGTGGTCGAGGAGCCCGTCGCGTTCGATGGTGTCGAGCACGGCGAGCGCGGCGGCGCAGGCCACCGGGTTGCCGCCGAACGTCGAGCCGTGGTCGCCCTTGCCGAACGCGGTGGCGTACGGGCCGAAGCCGACACAGGCGCCGATGGGCAGTCCGCCGCCGAGCCCCTTCGCCAGCGTGATGACGTCGGGCCGGACGCCCTCGTGCTGGTGCTGGAACCAGGTCCCGGTCCGGCCGATGCCGCTCTGGATCTCGTCGAGGACGAGCGCCGCGCCGGCCTCGTCGCAGATCGCCCGCGCGGCCGTGAGGTAGCCCTCCGGCGGAGGGACGACCCCGGCCTCGCCCTGGGTCGGCTCGAGGAAGACGGCCGCGCAGTCGCCGGTGACGGCGGCCCGCAGCTCGTCGACCGAGCCGTACGTCACGAAACGCACGTCCGCGGGGAACGGGCCGAACGGCTCGCGGATCGCCGCCTTGCCGGTCAGCGCGAGGGAGCCCATCGTCCGGCCGTGGAAGCCGCTCTCGGCCGCGACGACGTAGCTCCTGCCGGGGCCGGCGTGCCGCCGGACGAGCTTGTAGGCCGCCTCGTTGGCCTCGGTGCCGGAGTTGGTGAAGAACACGCGCCCGTCGCCGCCGAGCAGGCCGAGAAGCCGCTCGGCGAGGAGCACCTCGGGCTCGTGCAGGAACAGGTTCGAGGTGTGCGCGAGGGTGGCGACCTGCGCGGACACCGCCTGCACGAGCGCCGGGTGGGCATGGCCGAGCGAGGAGACCGCGATGCCGCCGATCAGGTCGAGGTAGGAGGCGCCGTCGGTGTCCCAGACCCGGCAGCCCTCGCCGCGGGCGAGCGCGACCGGCGGGACGCCGTAGTTGGGCATCAGCGCGGCTTCGAACCGCTTCCGCAGGTCGTTCATGACGGCACCACCATCGTTCCGATCCCCTCGTCGGTGAAGACCTCCAGCAGCAGCGCGTGCGGGACCCGGCCGTCGAGGACGTGGGCGCGCGGCACCCCGCCGCGTACCGCGCGCAGGCAGGCCCCCATCTTCGGCACCATGCCCGCCGACAGGTCGGGCAGCAGCGTCTCCAGGTCGTCGGCGGTGATCTGGTCGATCACCTCGGAGGCGTCCGTGGAGCCGTCGGCCGGCCAGTCGGAGTAGAGGCCCTCGACGTCCGTCAGCACGATCAGCTTGCCGGCCTGCAGGGCGACGGCCAGCGCACCCGCCGCGGTGTCGGCGTTGACGTTGTAGACCTCGCCGTCCTCGCCGCGGGCGATGCTGGAGATCACCGGGATGCGGCCGTCGTCGAGGAGGCTGCGGACCGCGCCGGTGTCGACGTCGACGATCTCACCGACCATCCCGAGGTCGACCTCCCGGCCGTCCACGACCGCGGTCTTCCGCTCGGCGGTGAAGAGCCGGGCGTCCTCCCCCGACATGCCGACGCCGAACGCGCCGTGCTGGTTGAGCAGCCCGACGACGTCGGGCCCGACCTGGCCGACCAGCACCATGCGGACGACGTCCATCGTCTCCGCCGTGGTCACCCGGAGCCCGGCCGTGAAGGTGCTCTCCAGCCCGAGCCGGTCGAGCTGGGCGTTGATCTGCGGGCCTCCGCCGTGCACCACGACCGGGCGGAGCCCGGCGTACCGGAGGAAGGCGACGTCGCGGGCGAAGGCGAGCCGCAGCTCGTCGTCGATCATGGCGTGGCCGCCGTACTTGATCACGACGGTCGTGCCGTGGAACTCCTCGAGCCAGGGCAGCGCCTCGATGAGCGTGGCCGCCTTCTGCAGGGCGGCGGCGCTCGCCTGCGTACGTATGCGCGGTTTCGTCGTCATGAGGAGTACGCGGAGTTCTCGTGGACGTAGTCGGCGGTCAGGTCGGTGGTGTGCACGGTCGCGGTGTGGGCGCCGGAGCCGAGGTCGACCGTGATGGTCACGTCCCGCGGCCGCATGTCGACCTTGGCGCGGTCGTCGCCGACGGAGCCGTTACGGCACACCCAGACGCCGTTGATCGCGACGTTGAGCCGGTCCGGATCGAACACGGCGTCGGTCGTGCCGACGGCGGCCAGCACGCGGCCCCAGTTCGGATCCTCGCCGTGGATCGCGCACTTGAGCAGGTTGCTGCGGGCCACCGCGCGCCCGACGAGGACCGCGTCCTCGTCGTCGGCCGCGCCGACGACCTCGATCGCGATCGCCTTGGTCGCGCCCTCGGCGTCGAGCAGCAGCTGCCGGGCCAGGTCGGCGCAGATGTCGGTGACCGTCTGGGCGAGCTCGTCCTCGGACGGGGTCACCCCGCTCGCGCCGCTGGCCAGCAGCAGGACGGTGTCGTTGGTGGACATGCAGCCGTCGGTGTCGAGCCGGTCGAAGGTCACCGCGCACGCCCGCCGCAGGATCCGGTCGAGGGTCGCCGCGTCGACGTCGGCGTCGGTCGTGATGACGCAGAGCATGGTGGCGAGGGCCGGCGCGAGCATGCCCGCGCCCTTGGCCATGCCCCCGACCGTGTAGCCGTCGGTCGCCCGGCGGAAGGCGATCTTGGCGACGGTGTCCGTGGTCCGGATCGCGTCGGCCGCCGGGAGGCCGCCGTCGCGGGACAGCTCGCGGGCCGCCTCCTCGACGCCGGCCAGCAGCGTGTCCATGGGCAGCCGCTCACCGATCAGGCCGGTGGAGCAGACCGCGATCTCGCCGGCCGAGTCGTCGAGGACGGCGGCGACCTTCTCCGCGGTCTGGTGCGTGTCCTGGAAGCCCGCCGGGCCGGTGCAGGCGTTGGCCCCGCCGGAGTTCAGCACGACGGCGCGCACCCGCCCGCCGCGCAGTACCTGCTCCGACCACAGCACCGGCGCCGCCTTCACGCGGTTGCGGGTGAAGACACCGGCCGCCGCGCGGGACGGGCCGTCGTTGACGACGAGGGCGAGGTCGCGTTCACCGCCCTTCTTGATGCCGGCGGCCAGGCCGGCCGCTCTGAAGCCGAGAGGGGCGGTGACGCTCACGGGGCGACTCCGATCGTGGTGAGACCCAGTTGTTCGGGCAGACCGAGGGCGAGGTTCGCGCTCTGCACGGCCCCGCCGGCGGTGCCCTTGGTCAGGTTGTCGATGGCGGCCACCGCGACGACACGGCCGGCCCGCTCGTCGAGCGCGACCTGGACGACGGCGGTGTTGGCGCCGAGCGTCATGGCGGTCGCGGGCCACTGCCCCGCGGGCAGCAGGCGGACGAACGGTTCGTCGGCGTACGCCTGGGCGTACGCCTCGCGCAGGCGCTGCGCGGTGACGCCCGGCGCGGCCCTGGCCGAGCAGGTGGCGAGGATCCCCCGGCTCATCGGCGCGAGGGTCGGCGTGAACGACACGGTGACCGGGTGGCCGGCCACCGCGGAGAGCTGCTGGGTGATCTCCGGGGTGTGGCGGTGGGCGCCGCCCACGCCGTACGCGCTCATGGAGCCCATGACCTCGCTGCCGAGCAGGTTGGGCTTGGGCGCCCGGCCCGCACCGGAGGTGCCGGAGGCGGCCACGATCACGGCGTCGGGCTCGGCCAGCCCGGCGGCGTACGCGGGGAACAGCGCCAGCAGCGACACGGTCGGGTAGCAGCCCGGCACCGCGATGCGCCGGGTCTCGCGGAGCCGCTCGCGGTTGCCGGGCAGCTCCGGCAGGCCGTACGGCCACGTGCCGGCGTGCGTGCCGCCGTAGTAGTGCTCCCACTCGGCCGCGTCGGAGAGCCTGAAGTCCGCGCCGCAGTCGACGACGAGCACGTCGTCGCCGAGCCCCTCCGCGATCGGCCCGGACTGCCCGTGCGGCAGGGCCAGGAAGACCACGTCATGGCCGGCCAGGGTCTCGGATGTCGTTTCCGTGAGTATTCGGTCCGCAAGGGGGTACAGGTGCGGCTGGTGGGCCCCGAGGAGAGTGCCGGCACTGGACGCGGCGGTCAGTGCGCCGATCTCGAACTCGGGGTGGCCGGACAGAACGCGCAGCAGCTCACCGCCCGCATAGCCGCTCGCTCCGGCGACCGCCGCACGCGTACCCATCATCTCCTCCTCCGCCGATGCGTTAAGTATGCATTTCCCTGCATCATCATGCAACCGCCGTCCCGGCATCCGAGAAGACGCTAGTGTCCCTCCATGCGCCGCATCGCCGTGCTCTCGCCGCCGCTGGCCGTCCTGCTCCTCGCCGCCGCCTGCGGTTCGGGCGGCACGCCGAAGGCCACGAAAACGGTGATGGCCGGCGCGGTGGACTGCGGTCAGATCGACGCCGCCGGCGGCGCCTCCGCATACCTCAAGGTCACCAAGGGCTCGGCCCCGTGCAGGGATGCGGTCTCGGTCTACAAGGCGTTCTTCGCCGCGGTCGCCGAGGGCAAGGCGCCCGGGCAGGGCAGCGGAGGCGGGCTCGCGGTCCAGGGCTGGTCATGCGTGATCTACCCGTCCGACCAGATCCAGCAGAACGGCCGCGGCGCCGACTGCACCAAGGGCGGCACCACCGTCACCGCGTTCCAGAAGGCGCACTGATCTCCGCCGCCCAGAAGGCGCACTGATCACCGTCTCCGCTCCTCGGACGGCCACTCTCCCGCCACGACGATTCTTCGACGGCCGCGATCTGGGTATGTCGTTTGCCTCGATATAGCGCTGTTTAAGGAGAAAGACGTGGCTCGCCATACGGAGCTCGAGCGAAAGTACGACGCCGACGCCGACTTCGTGCTTCCAGACCTGGAGGTGCGGGTCGGCGCCCCCGCGACGCACACCCTCCAGGCCCGCTACTTCGACACCGAGGACCTGCGCCTCGCCGCACGCGGGATCACCCTGCGCCGCCGCCAGGGCGGCGACGACGCCGGATGGCATCTGAAGCTGCCGGCCGGCAAGAACACCAAGCGTGAGATCCGGCTGCCGCTCGCCGAGAGCGCGCAGGACGTTCCGGCGGAGCTGGTCACGCTCGTCACCGCCCACACCCGTGGCCGGCCGCTGATCCCCGTGGCCGAGGTGGAGACCCGCCGGGTCGAACGCCCGCTGCTGGACGAGGACGGCCGGGTGCTGGCGAAACTCGCCGACGACACGGTGCACGCGCACCCGTTCGGGCGAAACGGCGGCGAGGTCCGCCTGATGGCGTGGCGGGAGATCGAGATCGAGGCCGTCACCGCCTCGGACGACTTCCTGGCCGCCGTCGGCGACCACCTGCTCGACGCCGGCGCCCGCGAGGCGGCCGCCCGGTCCAAGCTGGCACGGACCCTGGAGACGGTCCCCGCCACGGCGCGGCCGCCGGCCACCGGCACCGCCGGCGACGTGCTGGTGACCTACCTGGGTAGGCACTTCGCGAAGATGCTGGCGTACGACCCCCTGGTCCGGCTGGCCGACCACGACGACGACTCGGTGCACAAGATGCGGGTGGCCGCCCGGCGGATGCGCAGCCTCCTGCGCACCCACCGGCGCCTGATCGAGCCGGCTCGCGCCGCCGGCCTGGAGACCGAGCTGAAGTGGCTGGCCGACGCCCTGGGCGAGGTCCGCGACCTGGAGGTCCTCCGGGCGCGGTTCGAGCGGCGCCTGGCGCAGTTGCCGGATGCCGACCAGGAGCCGAGCTGGCTCGCCGGAATGGCGGCGGAGGAGCTCCGTGGCCGCGACCGGCTCCGGGATGCGCTGTCGACGCCGCGCTACCTCGCCCTCCTCGACAGCGTCGATGCCTTCCTCGCCGCCCCGCCTCTCCTCGACCGCCGCGCCGGCCGAGCCGCTCGGCCGGAGACGGCCAAGGCCGTCGCCAAGGCCTGGCGGAAGATGCTGCGCCGCCATGCCCACGCGGCCGGCCTGCCCGCCGGTCCCGCACGCGACGCGGCACTGCACCGGACGAGGAAGGCCGCCAAGCGCGCCCGCTACACCGCCGAGGCCGCCGCGCCCGCCCTGGGCTCACCCGCCAAGAAGCTGTCCCGCCGGGCCGAGCGGTTGCAGGAGCTGCTCGGCGCCCATCACGACGGCGTCGTCGCCGCCGAGCGACTCGGTGAGCTGGCCCGCCGACCCGGGACGCCGGCCATCGAGGCGTTCGCCCTCGGCCGGCTCAGCGAGCGGGAGGAGCGCGACCGGGAACGCCCGCTGCGGGACCTGCCGGCCGCGGTGAAGAAGGCCGCCAAGCGCAAGCCGCTCCGGAGACTCGGCGTGGGCTGACGCGCCCGGCGGTTCCCCGAGCAACGCGGGCGGGCGCCTCGCGCTCAGGCGGCACCCGGAGCGAGTGCCGCCGACGCGCCGAGGTGCCTCCCGTTCCCGGGCCCGGGAACGGGCGCGGCGGTCCGGGTTGGCCAAGGCTTCGTCCGGATTTATCCCGTCGGCCGTGATGAGTTGCGAATCGCTTGAGATCACTGTCCTGCCCCGATGACCCCGAACTCCGAGGCAGGACCTCATGAGCATCGACCGTCGACGATTCCTGCAGCTCGCCGGTGGTACGGCCGCGATGACCGCGCTGTCCACGAGCATCGCCCGCGCCGCGGAGATCCCCGCCGCCCGCCGCAGCGGCACCCTGCGCGACATCGAGCACATCGTGGTGCTCATGCAGGAGAACCGGTCCTTCGACCACTACTTCGGCACGCTGCGCGGCGTACGCGGCTTCGGCGATCCGCGTCCCATGACGCTACCCGGCGGCAAGCCGGTCTGGTACCAGTCCGACGGGACCAAGGACGTCCTTCCCTTCCGGCCGGACGCCACCGACCTCGGCCTGCGCTTCCTCCAGGACCTCGACCACAGCTGGAACGGCGGGCACGCGGCCTGGAACAACGGCGCGTACGACCGCTGGGTGCCGGCCAAGACCGCCACCACGATGGCCTACCTCACCCGCGAGGACATCCCGTTCCACTACGCGCTGGCCGACGCCTTCACGATCTGCGACGCCTACCACTGCTCGATGATGGGGCCGACCGACCCGAACCGTTACTACATGTGGACCGGCTACACCGGCAATGACGGCAAGGGCGGCGGTCCGGTCCTCGGCAACGACGAGGCGGGATACTCCTGGACCACCTACCCCGAGCGCCTGGAGAAGGCCGGGATCTCCTGGAAGATCTACCAGGACGTGGGCGACGGCCTCGACGCGAAGGGCTACTGGGGCTGGACCGGGGACGCCTACATCGGCAATTACGGCGACAACTCGCTGCTGTACTTCACGCAGTACCGGAACGCCGAGCCCGGGGACCCGCTGTACGACCGGGCGCGCACCGGCACCGACGCCAAGCACGGGCAGGGGCTCTTCGACGTCCTCCGCGCCGACGTCAAGGCGGGGAGACTGCCGCAGGTCTCCTGGATCGCGGCTCCCGAGGCGTTCACCGAGCACCCGAACTGGCCCGCCAACTACGGCGCCTGGTACATCGCCCAGGTCCTGGACGCGCTGACCGCCGACCCGGACGTGTGGGGCAGGACCGCGCTGTTCATCACCTACGACGAGAACGACGGCTTCTTCGACCACGCGGTGCCGCCGTACCCTCCGTCATCTCCCGCGCAGGGACGTTCGACGGTGGACGTGACCGGCGAGGTCTACCACCCGGCGGGGCCCGGCGGTGACGTCGCGGGCCCGTACGGCCTCGGGCAGCGCGTCCCGATGTTCGTGGTCTCGCCGTGGAGCAAGGGCGGCTGGGTGTGCTCGGAGACCTTCGACCACACCTCGATCATCCGCTTCATGGAGCAGCGCTTCAGGGTCCGGGAGCCGAACATCTCGGCCTGGCGCCGAGCGGTCTGCGGCGACCTGACCTCGGCGTTCGACTTCGGCCGGACGGCCACCGCGATGCCCGCCCTCCCCGACACCAGCGGGTACCTTCCGCCCGACCGCGACCGGCACCCCGACTACGTGCCGAAGCCGCCGGCACACCCGGCACTGCCCCGTCAGGAACGCGGACTGCGCCCCGCCCGGCCGCTCCCGTACGACCTGACGGCGGACGGTCGCGCGAGCGCCGGCGGTCTGGTGATCGAGTTCGCCGAGCACGGTGCGGCGGCCGCCGCCCTCCAGGTCACCTCCGCGACTCACGCGGGCGGGCCCTGGACCTACACCGTCGGGCGCGGCGCGCGGCTCTCCGGGACGTGGGGTCCGGGCGCGTACGACTTCGAGGTGCACGGCCCGAACGGCTTCTTCCGGCGGCTCGCGGGAAGCGGCGGCGCCGGCCCGGAGGTGGCGGCACGCCACGACGGGAGCGCCGACCGGGTTCGCCTGGTGCTGACCAACGATGGCGAGCAGCCCGTACGGCTGACGGTCAAGGACGCCTACGGCGACGAGCGGCCGGTGACGTACCGGCTGCGGCCGGGCGGGCGCGCCGTGCACATCGCGTCCGCCCGTCGCCGCCACGGCTGGTACGACCTGTCGGTCGTGTCCGACGATGAGAGGTTCCTCCGGCGGCTGGCCGGTCACGTCGAGAGCGGACGCCCGAGCACCAGCGACCCGGCGATCGCCACGGTCTGAGCCACCGGCCCGGTCGTACGCCCGGCCGACGCGCCGGGGGGACGCGGGGGGGTCCACCGCGCGGGCCGGGG
>NZ_JBFAUM010000060.1:0-11950 GCF_040679195.1 Actinoallomurus sp. NPDC052308
ACCACTTTCTTACCAACCACCATGATGACAGGCCGGGCTCCTGGGGGGGCGGTCCTCCCCCCGGGGCGCCCGCCGCGGGCGGCCGGGCCCAGGTCGCGTCCGAGGGATCTCCGCCCGGCTGCATGACCCCCAGAGTGCCTCTAGCGGCATTACCGCCCCACCTCCCGGAACCGCGAGCCATCGGGCGGACGAATCAGTCACCTTGCCGTCGGCATCGACGTGCCGGACGGGGCGAACCGGTCATCGGCCGTCAACGCCGACGGCAGGGAAACTCAGGGCGGCCTCGTCCGCGGTGATCACGGGAGAGCCAACCAAAATCGCCGGGCACCGAGCCTGACAGCACTTCACCCACAAGCGCCACCTGAACACTCACAGATCACTGGTGGATGCTGCTGCTAGAACGCAGTGGACGCCGGTGATCAGGTCGCGGAGGCCGACTCGCTCGGCCGATACGGTGTAGGTCCCCGGACGGCCGCGTCAGCGGGCTCGCCGGTGCCGGCGCAGCTCCCGTTGCTGCTCACGGAACTCCCGGTGCACCGCGCGCTGCTTCTCCCGGAACTCACGGTGCAGGCTCCGCTGCCGCGCGTGGAAGTCACCGCCGTCGACCGCCGCAGGCTCAGCGCCCTGGTCGACGTTCAGCCGTTTGACGTCGATCCCGCCGAGCAACGCCATGCCCGTGAGCCGGATCACCGGGGCGTCCGGGCCTACCGTGTCGTCGGACGGCAGTGAGCAGCCGCCCATGACGGAGGTCACGGAGTTCACCACGCGCACGCCGGGTGGAACGGTGATGGACACGCCGCCCATGATGGTCGTGATGTTGATGGTGACCTCGCGCTGGGCGAGCACGGCCTGGCGGAGATCGAGCTCGACGCCGCCGAGCACGGCGACCACGTTGGTGTGCGGCTCGACCAGCCAGCGGCCCTTGCGCTCGGCGCCGCCCAAGATGGCGACCAGGTTCGGCGAGCTCGCCTGCGGGGCCGGCAGGTCGTCGCGCACCACCTGTGGAGCCGCGGGCATGGGGCCGCCGGCACCCGGGAGATCGGCGACGATCGGTGCCAGCTCGGCGTACGTCTTCGCCTGATAGACGACGTCGAGCCGCTCGGCGTGCTCCTCCGCCGTGAGCCGGCCCTCGGCGAGGGCCTCGCGCAGCCGGTCCGCGATCCGGTCACGGTCGGCGTCCGAGGCGCGCATCAGGCTCGGGTCTACCTCAACGGGCTTGTCGGGTACGTCCACGCCAGCATCATTCCGCACCGGCCCGACAGAGGCCAGACGTGGCGGCCCGTACCGGCGCGGACGGAGACGTGTCTCATTGTGACCGGAGCAGGTCCGGCTGCGGCGCGCCGGCCGCGACGTGGTCGGGCCCGTCGAGCAGGCTCACCACCGGCTCGTCGGATCGCCGCGGTCCGCGCCGGAGGCCGGACGTGGTCGCCCGTACCGGCGCGGGTGGGGATGAGGAATGGTCATCCGTATCGGCCTGGACGAGGCCGGTCGCGCCGGCCCGGACAGGGGCGAACCGGTGGTCTCCGCGTCGGCTCAGGGCGAGGCCGGCCGTGGCCCGGTCGCGGGACCGGGGACGCGTCACGGCGCGTTCGGGACCGCCGTCCGTTCCGTGGTGGGCGGGGCGGCGGTCCCGGAGCGACGACCGGGGGGCCGGTCAGGCGGATCGGCGCAGCCAGAAGGTCAGCCGCAGTTCCTCGTCCCGGAAGGCCGGCAGGTCCGAGTCGGGCTCGCTGTCCTGCCAGGTGTTCGCGAGCACCTCGCCGGCCACCTCGTCGCCGTGCTCACGCAGTGTGGCGGCGAGTTCGGCGTCGCTCGTGCGCCACCACAGGTCGATCCGGTCGGAGATGTCCAGGCCGCTGTTCTTGCGGGCGTCCTGGACGAGCCGGATGACCTCGCGGGCGAGCCCGGCGCGGCGGAGCTCCGGCGTGACGGTCAGGTCGAGCGCGACCGTCTCCCCGGCGGCGCTCTCCACCGCCCAGCCGCTGCGCGGCCGCTCGGTGACGATCACCTCGTCGGGCGTCAGGTCCACCTTCCCGACCTCGGCCGCGTCGACGGTCACCGTGCCGGAGTCGCGCAGGCCGTGGACGAGGCCGGCCGGGTCGGCCGAGGTGACGGCCGCCGCGACCTTCGGCGTCTGCTTGCCGAACCGCTTGCCCAGCTCGCGGAAGTTCGGCTTGACCTGGTACTCGACGAGCTCGCCGCCGATCGAGGCGAGCGTGTCGAAGCCCTGGACGTTGAGCTCGTCGGCGATCTGGGCGCGCAGCTCGTCCGGGAGCGACGCCCAGCCCGCGGCGCCGACCAGCGCGCGGCCGAGCGGCTGGCGGGTGCGGACGCCCGACGCGGCACGGGCGGACCGGCCGAGCTCCACGAGGCGCCGGACGAGGGCCATCCGGGCGGACAGCTCCGGGTCGAGGACCGTCTCGTCCACCTCCGGCCAGGCGGCCAGGTGCACCGAGTCCGCGTCTCCGTCGCGCCGCAGGACGTCCCACACATAGTCGGTGACGAACGGGGCGATCGGCGCCATCAGCCGCGTCAGCGTCTCCAGGCACTCGTACAGGGTGGCGAACGCCGCGGCGTTCTCACCGGCGCCGTCCTGCTCCGGTCCCTCCCAGAAGCGGCGCCGGGAGCGGCGGACGTACCAGTTCGACAGGTCGTCGATGAAGTCGGCGAGACGACGCCCGGCGGCGGCCGTGTCGAAGCCCTCGAGGGCGGTGTCCACCTCGCGGACCGTGCGGTGCAGTTCGGCCAGCACCCACCGGTCCAGCAGCGGCCGGTCGGCGTGCGCGGGGGCGGCCGCGTCCGGCGTCCAGCCCGCGGCGTTGGCGTACAGCGCGAAGAACGACGCGGTGTTCCAGTAGGTGAGGAGGATCTTGCGGACGATCTCCTCGAGCGAGGCGTCGCCGACCCGGCGGGCCGCCCACGGCTGACCGCCCGCGGCCATGTACCAGCGCAGGGCGTCGGCGCCGTGCTTGTCCATGAGCGGGATCGGCTCGAGGACGTTGCCGAGGTGCTTGCTCATCTTCCGGCCGTCCTCGGCGAGGATGTGGCCGAGGCAGACGACGTTCTCGTACGACGAGCGGTCGAAGACCAGCGTGCCGACGGCCATCAGCGAGTAGAACCAGCCGCGGGTCTGGTCGATGGCCTCGCAGATGTACTGCGCCGGGTAGGACGCCTCGAAGACCTCCTGCCGCCGGTGCGGCGCGCCCCACTGGGCGAACGGCATGGAGCCGGAGTCGTACCAGGCGTCGATCACGTCGGGGACGCGGCGGGCCTCCTTGCCGCACTCCGGGCAGGCGAAGGCGACGTCGTCGACGTACGGGCGGTGCGGGTCGAGCGCACTCAGGTCCTGCCCGGCGAGCTCACCCAGCTCCTTGAGGGAGCCGACGCAGGTGGCGTGGTCGTCCTCGCACAGCCAGATCGGGAGCGGGGTGCCCCAGTAGCGGCTGCGCGACAGCGACCAGTCGACGTTGTTCCGCAGCCACTCGCCGTACCGGCCCTCCTTGATCGTGGCCGGGAACCAGTTGGTGCCCTCGTTCTCCGCCAGGAGCCGGTCCTTGATGGCGGTGGTCCTGATGTACCAGGCGGGCAGCGCGTAGTAGAGCAGCGGCGTGTGGCACCGCCAGCAGTGCGGGTAGCTGTGCTCGTACCGTTCGACGCGGAAGAGCAGGCCGCGTTCGCGCAGGTTCTCGACGAGCCGCGCGTCGGCGTCCTTGAAGAAGGTCCCGCCCACGAGCGGTACCGACTGTTCGAACCGGCCGTCCGGGTTGACCGGGTTGACGACGGGCATGCCGGCCGCCCGGCAGGTCGCGAAGTCGTCGGCGCCGAAGGCGGGGGCCAGGTGCACCAGGCCGGTGCCGTCCTCGGTGGTGACGAACTCGGCGCCCAGCACCCGGTGCGCGTCGGGGATCTCGACGAGGTCGAAGGGCCGGCGGTACGGCGTGCCGACCAGGTCGGCGCCCTGGACGCGGGACAGGATGTGCCAGCCCTCGCCGAGGACGCGGGCGAACAGCGGCTCGGCGACCACGACGCGGCCCGGCTCGCCGGACCGGGCGGCGACGACGTACGTGACGTCCGGGTGCACGGCGACGGCGGTGTTGGACACCAGCGTCCAGGGGGTGGTCGTCCAGATGAGGAGGTCGGCGCCCTCGAGCGGCCCCTCGGCGATCGGGAACCGCACCGTCACCGACGGGTCGGTGACCGTCTCGTACCCGCCCGGCTGGCCGAGCTCGTGGTCGGACAGCGGGGTGCCGCAGCGCGGGCAGTACGGGCTGATGCGGTGGTCGCGGACGAGTAGGCCCTTGTCGAAGACGACCTTGAGGGACCACCAGACCGCCTCGACGTACTCGGGGTCCATCGTCCGGTAGGCCTGGGCGAGGTCGACCCAATAGCCCATGCGCTCGGTCATCGCCTCGAAGGCGTCGACGTGGCGCAGCACGGACTCGCGGCAGCGGGCGTTGAACTCCGCGACGCCGTACGACTCGATGTCGCGCTTGCCGGAGATGCCGAGCTCTTTCTCCACGGCGACCTCGACGGGCAGGCCGTGGCAGTCCCAGCCGGCCTTGCGGCGGACGCTGTAGCCCTTCATCGTCTTGAACCGCGGGAACAGGTCCTTGAACACGCGGGCCTCGACGTGGTGCACGCCGGGCATGCCGTTCGCGGTCGGCGGTCCCTCGTAGAAGACCCACTGCGGACCGGCCTCGGTCTGCTCCAGGGACCGCTGGAAGACCTTGCCCTGCCGCCACCGGGTGAGGACCTCGCGCTCCAGGGCGGGAAGGTCGACCTGCGTGGGAAGGGTACGCAGCCTGCCGCGCCCGCTCTCGGGCGTGACCTGCGGCTCGTCGGGCATTCGGGTGCACCTCCGGCGTCACAACACAGCATGTGGACCGGAGGGACGAGGCGGTGAGCCCCGCGGTACCACCCTCCTTGGCCGCTCCGCGAAACCAGGGAACGACCCGCTCATTGCGGTCGGCTGCCGGATCTACTGGGCCTGACGGCCGTTCTGCCGGCGGCTACGGGGTGATCAGACCGCCGCGCCCACCCCCGGACTCGCACCGTCTCCGGGTCGCTCATGGCTGCGTACGGCGGCAGGTGTCCCCATCAAACGCCTTGCCGATAGCGACGATAACGCACGGGGGCGGGTGACTTCTTCCCGAATACGGAGCGGAGGCGGGCACGAGGAGGTTTCGGGCGGCCTCGGGGGGTCAAGCGCGGGCAATGACACGCCAGGGAGGAGTGACGCGATGGCGGCGTAATGGGCGATATGCGGAGTGTGACAACCCCTGGTCATTTGCCGTCCGGCGAACCGCGACCTATGCTGCCCGCACTGCTGGAAAACAAGATCAGCGCGAGGGGGCCCATATGGACGGTACCACTGGTGCGGAAGATAAGAATCGCACAGCGGAGGCACCCCGTACATCGCGCACCGCGCCGCGACGCCGGTCGGCCAAGGCTCAGCAGATCTCCACGGCCACCGCGGAACGGCTTCCGGTCCGCGAGGGGGAGGACCTGTGGACCAGGACCGAGCTGTCCGAGGTCCGTGACCGGTTGCAGACGGAGATGGGGGAGCTGACCGCCGAGATCGCGACGGCCGAGTCGCAGATCGCCGAGCGCATCCACGACGCCGCCGAGGGCGCCGGCGACGACCAGGCCGACGCCGGAGCGAAGACGTTCGAGCGTGAACAGGCGATGGCGCTCACCTACAACGCCCGTGATCTGCTCGCCCAGAACGAACGCGCCATCGTCCGGATCGACCAGGGCACCTACGGCGTGTGCGAGTCGTGCGGGCAGGCGATCGGCAAGGCGCGCCTGCAGGCCTTTCCGCGTGCGACCCTATGTGTGAGATGCAAACAGCGCGAGGAGCGTCGCTGAGCGACGCCATGAACCCAGAAGAAGAAGTCGCGGCACGGCCACGGCGCATCGGCGTGCTCATCGCCGTCGCGGCGGTCGCCCTCGCCCTCGACGTGGTCAGCAAGGTCATCGTCGTGGCGCTGCTGCAGGACCACGACCCCATCCGGCTGGCCGGCGGGCTGCTGACCCTGCGGGTGATCCGCAACAGCGGGGCGGCGTTCAGCATCGGCAACGGCATGACCTATGTCTTCACCGTGATCGCCACCGGGGTCGTCGTGGCGATCCTGCGGTACGCCCGGCGGCTGCGCAGCCTGCCGTGGGCCGTCACCCTCGGCCTCCTCCTCGGCGGTGCGCTGGGCAACCTCGCCGACCGGATGCTGCGGTCGCCGGGACCGCTGCGCGGCCACGTCGTGGACTGGATCGAGCTGCCGCACTGGCCGACGTTCAACCTGGCCGACTCGGCGATCGTGTGCGGCGGCGCGCTGGCCGTGCTGCTGGCCTCCCGCGGCCTGCAGGTGGACGGCACCGTCTACCGCGACGGGGACGACAAGGACGACGCCGCGAAGGACGCCGCCCCGGCGAAGACCGACGCCCCTCAGGCCGACGAGGCCGTTAGTGACACCCCGTCGGGCCGCGCGCCCGGCGGCGAGGCCGCTCCGGCCTCGGAGGGAGGCCCGGCCGCCGACCCCGGCCGGACCGCCGACGCCGGCACGCCGGAAGGCGACGGCCCGGCTGCCGAGGGTTCACCCTCTGGCCCGGCTGCCAAGGGACCATCCTCCGGCCCGGCCGGCAAGGGATCGTCCTCCGTCCCGGACGCGAAGCACTGATGGGCGAGCACCGCAGCCTGCCCGTGCCCGACGGCCTGGAGGGGGAGCGGCTCGACGCCGCCCTGGCCCGGCTCTTCGGGCTGTCGCGCAGCCGAGCCGCGGAGGTCATCGCGGCCGGTGACGTCCTCGTCGACGGAAGGGCGGCCGCCAAGTCCGACCGCATGCAGGCGGGCACGTGGCTCGAGGTGACGCTGCCGGCGCCGCCGTCCGCGCCGCTGCCCGAGCCCGAGCCGGTCCCCGGCATGTCGATCCTGTACGAGGACGCCGACATCGTCGTGGTGAGCAAGCCGATCGGCGTCGCCGCCCACCCCACCACCGGCTGGACCGGGCAGACCGTGCTGGGCGGCCTCCTCGGCGCCGGCCACACGATCGCCACGAGCGGCGCCGCCGAACGCCAGGGCATCGTCCACCGCCTCGACGCCAACACCACCGGGGCGATGGTCGTGGCCAAGAGCGAGATCGCGTACTCCCGGCTGAAGCGCGCGTTCAAGGAACGGACCGTCGACAAGCGGTACCACGCGCTCGTCCAGGGGCATCCCGACCCGCTGCGCGGCACCATCGACGCGCCCATCGACCGGCACCCCTCCGGGGACGGCCGGTTCGCCGTGGTGGCGGGTGGCCGGCCCTCGGTGACCCACTACGACACGATCGAGGCCTTTCGGGCCGCGAGCCTGCTGGACATCAAGCTGGAGACCGGGCGCACCCACCAGATCCGCGTGCACATGTCGGCGGTCCGCCACCCCTGCGTCGGCGACTTCCTGTACGGCGCCGACCCGACCCTGTCCGCCCGGCTCGGGCTGTCCCGGCAGTGGCTGCACGCCGTACGCCTCGGGTTCGAGCACCCGACCGAGGGCCGGTGGGTGGAGTTCGACAGTCCCTACCCGGACGATCTGGCGCACGCCCTCGACGTCGTCGCCGCCGAGTCCTGAGCCGCTCCGTCTCCGGCACGACGGCGCGCGGCCGGGGGCGTCACCGCCCGGGCGATACGGGCCAGCCGGGCGCGCCGAGCTCGCGGGAGATGGCGCGGGCGGCCTCCCGTACGGCGCCGGCGGCGGCGTCGGGCGCGGGCCATTCGAGCATGGGGATCACCACGCCGATGGCGCCGACGACCGTCCGGGAGCTGTCGAAGATGGGGGCCGCCAGGCCGCACTCGCCGATGACGGCCTCCTCCTGTTCGACGGCGAGGGCGTCGGCGCGTACCCGGTCGAGCTCCGCGCGGAACTCGGCCGGGTCGGTCACCGTGTCCCGCGTCATGCTGCGCAGCGGACCGCCGGCCTCGAGCGCTCGGGCCTGGTCGGGCGCGTAGGCCAGGATCGCCTTGCCGAGCGCGCTCGCGTGGGCGGGGATCACGATGCCGACCTCCGGCATCTGCCGGGACCCGTCGGGTCGTGGCTCGTGATGAACGATCATGACCTCGTCCGGGAGCAGCACCCCGGTGCGTACGGCGTGGCCGGTGCTTCGGGCGAGCTCGCCGGCCCAGGTGAGACTCCGGGAGCGGAGCTCCAGCGTGTCGAGGTAGACGTTGCCGAGCTTCAGCACCGCCGGGCCGAGGCGGTAGCGGGCGGAGCCCTGTTCCTGGAGCACCAGGCCGTGCGCCTGCAGGGTCTTGATGATGCCGTGGACGGTGGACGGCGCGAGCTCCAGCCGGGCCGCGATCTCCGACAGGCTCAGGTGGCGCTCGGCCTGTAGGACGCCCAGGACCCGGATCGCCCGATCGACGGACTGGATCATCCGCGCCCTCTTCCGGTCGTCCTCCGGCCCGCCTGCCGATCGCACTTTACAACAGCGGGCCGACGTCCTAAATTCAGGCCATTCGGCATTATCGAATCTTATGCGGTCATGCCGAAGTGCTTCGGGTGTCTCCCTGCCGACCCGACGTGTGAAGGAGGAGCCATGCCCGTACGACAGCTGGTGAACGATCCGGCCGACCTCGTGCCGGAGGCGCTGCGGGGGTTCGCGCGGGCCCATCCCGCGCTGGTCCGCCACAACGAGGACCCGGCGTTCGTGGTCCGCGCCTGGCAGGAGGGGGCCAAGGTCGCCCTCGTCTCGGGCGGCGGTTCCGGTCACGAGCCCCTGCACGTCGGCTTCGTCGGCGAGGGCATGCTCGACGCGGCGGTACCGGGCGCGGTCTTCGCCAGCCCGACCGCGTACCAGATCAAGGCGGCGATCGAGGCCGCCGACCGCGGTCAGGGCGTGCTCCTGATCGTCAAGAACTACACCGGTGACGTCCTCAACTTCCAGATCGCCGCCGAACTGGCCGCCGATGACGGCATCGAGACCCGCACCGTCCTCGTGGACGACGACCTGGCCACGGACGGGCAGGACGAGGGCGGCCCCGGACGCCGGGGCACGGCCGCGGTCGTCGCGGTGGAGAAGATCTGCGGCGCCGCCGCCGAACGCGGAGCGTCCCTCGACGACCTGCTCGCACTGGGCGAGCGGGTGACCCGTTCGGCCCGCACCCTGGCCCTCGCGCTGGCCTCCTGCACCCAGCCTGGGCAGGACCGGCCGTCGTTCGACCTGGCCGACGACGAGATCGAGTTCGGCGTCGGCATCCACGGTGAGCACGGCGTGGCGCGCCGGCCGTACGGCCCGGTCCGCGACCTCGTCGGCGAGCTCACGCGGCCGATCGTCAAGACGCTGGAGCTCGGTCACGGCGACTCGGTGATCGCCATCGTCAACGGCCTCGGATCGACGCACGACCTGGAGCTGGCCGCCGTCCACGGCGAGCTCACCGCGATCCTGGACGACCTTGGCGTCGACGTGGCCCGGTCGCTCGTCGGCTCGTACGTGACGTCGCTGGACATGCGCGGCTGTTCGATCACGTTGCTGCGCGCCGATGACGAGCTGGTCGAGTTGTGGGACGCGCCGGTCCGCACGCCGGCGCTGACCTGGTGACAGACGGGAGTACGGGCATGGACGCCACCACCATCGACGCGCGGGCCTGGGCCGAGCGGTTCATCGCCGAGATCGAGCGGCGCGGCGCCGAGCTGACCGAGCTCGACCGCCGGGCCGGCGACGGGGACTACGGGACGAATCTCGGCTCCGCCGTGCGCCGGGCCGCCGCCAACCTCGAGGCGGACGGCGCGGACACGCCGGGCGCGGTCTTCACGGCCGTCTCCAACGCCTTCCTGAACACCGGCGGCACCAGCGGCCCGCTGTTCGGCATGTGGTTCCGGGAGTTCGCCAAGGCCCTCGGCGCGGAGGTCACCACGAAGGCGCTGAGCGAGGCGGCGGGCAACGCGGCGGCGGTCGTGCAGCGGCTCGGCAAGGCCGAGGTCGGGCACAAGACCATGGTCGACGCCATGGTCCCCGCGGCACGGGCGCTGGCCGAGGCGGCGGAGCGGGACACGGACGTCGCGACCGCCCTGCGCGAGGCCGCGACGGCCGCCCATGAGGGCGCCGCGTCCACCGAGGACCTGCTGGCCCGGCGCGGCAGGGCCAGCTATGTCGGCGAGCACGCCCGCGGCGTCGTCGACCCGGGGGCGCTCACCGTGGCCTGGTTCTTCGACGCGGCGACCGGGTGACCCGGCGTCCCGGCCGGCGGGAACGCCGGCCGGGGCGTCACCGAGCCCGCCGCCGCGAGTGGCGCGCCGTTCTGTTCGGGGGCCGCCCGATTTCGGGGGCGGCGGCCGCCGGACTCCCCGGGACCGTCGTCGTCCCGTTCGGGCGCCGAGCGCGCGGCGGCCGGCGGCGGTCACGGCGCGGTGCACCCGCCGGCCGGTACCCGAGACGTTTGGAAGGGCGTCCGCGCCGCGCCATCCTGTTCGTCCATGCGGGCACGCGGGATCGGCCGAAATGTTCAGCGCGGGTTGCGCATGACGCGAAAACCGGCACGATGCACCCGTGAACGAGACGAAGCATCACAATTTGGACGGCCGACGGTTCGTCATGGTGAGCTCCACCGCGAGCCGGGTGGACCCTGATTCGCCCACGCAGTTCGTCTACCAGGAGGCGGACGGCGTGATCTGGGGCAGCTACGACGGCGACACGGTCGCGCACGGCCGGTTCGTCGGGACGCGGCGGGACGACCAGATCGAGCTCAACTACGTTCACCTGACCAAGGGCGGCCCGAGCCCGGTGGCCGGGCGCAGCACGAGCCGCATCGAGGCGCTGCCGGACGGGCGGCTCAAGCTGGTCGAGGAGTTCCAGTTCGAGGGAGACGACACACCGCAGGTCAGCGTGTGCGAGGAATTCCCCGTCCAGGAGGAGACCCGTCGAGCGGACTCCTGAGACCGGCCCTGCGGTCCGAGGCCGGCCCTGCGGTCCGAGGCCGGTCGTGCGGCCTGAGGCCGGTCCTACTGCCCGCCGAGGTCGGCGCGTCCGGCGTTCGCGCGGACGAACCGCATGCTGCCCAGCGGCGAAGGGCCGATCTCGGCGGCGGGCTGAGGGGCGGGCAGCGGTCGTTCGTCCGACGGCAGGATGAAGGGGCGGCGCAGCACCTCGTCGAGGATGAAGACCGTCTCGGTCGCCTTGACCGCGGGGATGCTCGCCAGCCGATGGGTGACCAGGTGGTGCACCGTGGCCACGTCGCGGACCCTGATCTGGATCATCGCGTCGTGCTGGCCGGTGGTGATCGCGCAGTACTCCACCTCGGGCATCAGCGCCAACTGGTTACGGAACTGCCGCCACATCTGCTGGCGGACGGTGACGAAGATCAGCGCGCAGACGCCCAGCCCGGCGCGGACCGGGTCGACCTGAGCTGTGAACCGGACGATCACGCCGTTCGCGCGCAGCGCCTCGAACCGGGTGTAGGCGTTGGCGCGGGAGATGCCCACCCGCTGCGCGAGGGCGGAGATCGAAATCCTGCCGTCCTCGCGCAGAACGTCCAGTATTCGCAGGTTGGTGGCGTCCAGGTCGGCGGGGATTCGTCCAGGCCGCCACTCTTCAGTCGGCGATCCGTCCGACGTTTCGTCCATGGGTGCAGGCTCCTGAAGCAGTTCATCTCGACTTTCGGGGTGGCCGTGGACACCCTGGCGACAACACTGCACTATCAGTACCTAATCGTCTAGATGTGGGCAAATACCGCATTTCCCCCTGACCGAAACCCTCGGAGGCTGTACATGCCGAGCCTGCGCTCCGCGCCCCGGCGGGCGATCCTGCCCGTCCTCGTGGCGTCCGCGATCAGCCTGACCGCATGCTCCGGCGGCGGATCCTCCTCGTCGTCCTCGTCGTCCGGAGGCAAGACGCTGGTCGTCGACACGTCCTTCAACCTGAAGACCGCCGACCCCGGCCGGATGTACGAGCAGACCGGCCTGATGGTCGACCGAGCGCTCTAC
>NZ_JBFAUM010000061.1:0-11746 GCF_040679195.1 Actinoallomurus sp. NPDC052308
GAGGCCTGGATGGGGAACGGCTCCGTCACGCCCTGCCGGGTCAATGTGGACAGCAGGGCCGCCGGCATCTCCAGCTCGGCGAACGACGCGGCCGGAGGAAGAGGCGGGGTGGAGCTCACGGGCGGTGCGAAGTCGCTCTGCGGTCGAACGGCCGTGCGACGCGAAGGCGCGGTACGGGAGTGGGAGGAGCGACTGTGAGACGGACGGATGGGACGGGTCATGCGTAAGCCTTCCTGAAGCGGCACGTTTCGAGGAGGACTCCGCAGCCCATGGCTTGAAGCAATCGCAAGAACGAACCGAAGTGAGCCGCGAAGCAGCGCAAAAAGCGGAAGAGGCGCGGCGTTGAGGCGGCCGATGCCCCTCGTCGAAGGGCCGGCGGCTGAGGGCCGAAATCAGATGGGATGCAACCGGCCTGGGGCCGGAGACAGGGGGCCATGTGGCGGATCTCCGCCGAAGGGCCGCGCCCTGGACGCAGTCGTCGTCACCCCTGGGAACGGAATCCCGGACGAGCACGCAGGGCCCGAACCTTCGCGTACGAGCCCTGCGCATACCACGTGATTTTCAGGCCGGAATGATGTTCTCCGCCTGGAGACCCTTCTGGCCCTGCGTGATGTCGAACTCGACCTTCTGGCCCTCTTGGAGCTCACGGAAACCCTGAGCCGCGATGTTGGAGTAGTGGGCGAAGACGTCGGCGCCGCCGCCGTCCTGCTCGATGAAGCCGAAGCCCTTTTCCGCGTTGAACCACTTCACGGTGCCGGTAGCCATATCTGTTCCTTCCGGGGCATTGGCGGAACCCGCACTCTGCGAGCCACGCGTCGCCGTAATGACCCCACCCGAAACGCTCCGGTGAAACAAAAAATGCGCCTGAGGTAATCACCAGCAGGCGCACATAAAGTCTATGGGAACACAACTGCAACTTTACGTACCGTACCATCGATAGATGAAGCAAGCAACCTCTCGCTAGGAACGCCGTGGCGGAGTCGCTCACTGCTGACGCTCGTCCCCGAACCACGGAGGAGCGCTCCCCGGGAAAGATCGCAACAAGCGAGCGGCCGCGTGGCGCGGACCGGTCTCCGCCGGCACGATGGCCGGGACGCCGATCCGGGCTGCGAACCCTCGCAGCCCGGGGGCAGGGCCGCCGCGCCGTTCGGCGCGCAACAGATCGGAGGTCGCGGTCTGGTGGCGGACCTCGGTGTGCTCAGTGGTCTCGGCGCATCTCGGCGTTGAGCCGTTGTGCTTCTTGGAGTTGGTCTTCGAGGATGATGATGCGGCAGGCGGCGTCCAGGCCGATGCCCTCATCAAGAAGTTCGCGGGCGCGGGCGGCCAGGCGGAGCTGGTAGCGGGAGTAGCGGCGGTGACCACCGGCCGAGCGTTGCGGCGTGATCAGTTTCGCCTCGTCCAGGCTGCGCAGGAATCCCGGCGTCGTGCCGAGCATCTCCGCGGCACGGCCCATGGTGTAGGCGGGGTAGTCATCGTCATCGAATTTGTCGGCCATCTTGTCGGATATGGGCTGCCGGGCTGGATCCATCGCACCTTCCACATCATGAGGGCCCCGGTGCCGTAGCACCGGGGCCCAGGGTTTAGGAATCAACACCATCTACCGGCGATGACGCCGGCTTGTCGTATCCGCACCAATGGCCCGAAAGGGCAGATAGTGCGGGGATCGCGTAAGCGTGACCGAAGACCACCTCTCGTTCTGATGGGACTGCGGTACCCGCCCGGCGAAACACGCCCAATGGCGGGCGATCCGACGGCGTATGACCCTCCCCTTCTCCTCTGATCTTGCTCTTACCTTTCCTTGCCGACCGTGACCTTCTGGGACCTGCGAACCTCGCCCCAGCGCGCCCGACGGCCTGATCGCCACCGCCCGGAGCCACGTCCCTTGATCAGCCCCAGCGCACCTGACGTCATGCTCTTCACCTCACGGGTAGTTCGTCATCTCCCGTGTCTGTGCGATGTTCTCTTCGCTTGCAACATGGGGAACACTACCCAGTCCAGCAGCGAATGTCTACTCCAGTCACAGTAGATTTTCTCGTTCATGAAGCACGCCCCCGGGCCGGGCCCCAGGAGCCCGGCAGTCCCTACACCCGACTAACCCGCCAACGATCGCTCCGACACCGACGGGTCAGACATCTGGGTCATCAGCGTCCTGGCCCGTACGCATCTGTTGAGAACGTGGCCGCCAAAAAGACCACGGCGACGCAGGAACGAGACCGCATGGTGCCGGCGGTTGGAGGGATGCATGTCAGGACACGATGAGGACCGGACCCTTCGCGAGACGGGACACCTCGTCGGGGACGTTGGACCGGAACAGCGCAGACGGTCCGCCATGGTGCCTGCGGCCTAGGTCGCGTTTCAAAACTTGCGCGATGTTGGCGGTTGGCGGACGTCGGCTGGTTTGACCTTGTCGTTGGCGGCAGGGTTTGAGGATTGCCTGCATGGACAGCTCAATGCGGGACAAAGTGGTTGTTGTTACCGGAGCGGGCACGGGCATAGGCCGTGCGACAGCGCGCATGTTCGCTGGGATGGGCGCGCAGGTGGTGGCCGTAGGCCGCCGAGCGGAGCCGCTGGCGGAAACCGCTGCCAGTTATGACGGCATCGATCCGCTGACCGCCGACGTCGCTGCCGAGGGCGCTGCTGAGGAGATCATGCGTGCCGTCTTGGAGTCGTATGGCCGGCTGGACGTGCTGGTCAACAATGCGGGGATCGTCGGCAGCGGGACGCTGGGGACGATCAGCCAGGATCTAATCGAACCGCAACTGGCGACCAACCTGGTTGCGCCAGTCATGCTGGCGCAGGCCGCGTTGCCCGCGTTGGAGACCAGCGGCGGGGTGATCGTGAACGTCACTACGTCGGTCGGGCAGCGGGCCTGGCCGGGCAACGCGGTTTATGCCGCGACGAAAGCCGCCCTGGAACTCCTCACGCGCAGTTGGGCGGTGGAGCTGGCCCCTCGCGGGGTTCGGGTTGTCGCGGTGGCCCCTGGAGCGATCGACACTCCGATCGGGAAGCACCAGGGGTTGTCACCGGAGCGGATGGCGGCGGTCCGAGAGTGGCAGATGGCCCACACGCCACTGGGGCGGATCGGCCGCCCCGAGGAGGTGGCATGGGCGATCACGCAGCTGGCCTCGCCGCAGGCATCGTTCGTGACAGGAGTGGTGCTCCCGGTCGATGGTGGGGCCGTCGTCGCGTGATAGGACGGGCGGTGGAGGTGGAGCCGTTGCGGATCGGCGAGTTGGCGCAGGTCACGGGAACGACACCGCGTGCGCTGCGGCACTATGAAGAAGCAGGGCTGATCACCTCCCGGCGGGCGCACAACGGCTACCGGATCTATGACAAGGGCGTCGTTGTGCGGATCCGTAACATCCGCTACCTGTTGGCCGCCGGCCTCACGCTCGAAGACATCCGCGCGTTTCTGCCCTGTCTGGACGGCGACGTGGTAGCCGCGTCGCCGTCGGACAAGGGTATCCAGATCGCGTTGGATCGTCTCGCGGTCCTCGACGAACGCATCGCCGCCCAGACTGAGGCACGCGACCGGCTGGCGGCGGCGCTGCACCAGGCGACCGGGCAAAACATCCGCACGGTCGCCTGACCCGAGACCTGACGCTCACAGCCACTCGTTGATCGTGGCGATGGTGACGGTGGCCTCGTAGCGGACGGCCAGCTTGTCATAGCGAGTCGCCACGGCCCGGTGGCGTTTGAGGCGGTTGATCCCGCACTCCACGGCGTGACGTTCCCGGTAGTCGATCTTGGAGAACTTCGGCGGCCGACCGCCGCGAGTCCCGCGGTTCTTGCGGTTGCGGACCTGGTCGGCCTTTTCTGGAATGGTGCAGCGGATGCCACGGCGCCGTAGGTAGGCACGGTTGGCGCGAGAACCGTAGGCCTTATCGGCACGTACCTTGTCGGGTCGGGTGCGTGGTCGGCCCCGGCCGATGCGCGGGACGCTGATACGGCCGAGCACGGCCTGGAACTGCGGGGAATCACCCCGCTGACCGGCGGTGATGACCAACGACAGCGGCTTTTGGCCCTGCTCGACCGCCAGATGGACCTTGGTGGTCAGGCCGCCTCGGGACCGCTCGAGCCCGTGGTCGGTAGGCTCGACCTCTACACCGCCCGGCGGCTCCCGCTGCAGATCCCCCTTTTCCGTGCCCCAGCGGCGTGTTGATGCGCGCGGGCAATCGTGGAGTCCACGCTGACGTCCCAGGTGATCAAGCCGTGTGCGTCCGCCCGCGCCTGGAGCCGGGTGAGGACCCGTTTCATCGGCGTTCGCCATTCGCTTCACGGCATATCAGCCCGACGGCGTACCGGGTGCTGCCGGGCAGTACCGCGACGTACGAGCACCCCACGGAGCACCCAAGCCGACCGTTGGACTGGATAGCTATGCATCGCACCTACTCGTGAGGCCTCGCACCCGATGCCATTTTGCGGTTCTGCTGGGCGGGTGCCATGATCGGTACATGATCTTCTGCGGAAAGGGCGTCCTGCGCCCCAGCCGGTGAAGCCCGGCGAGTGGGAGCTGGACTGTGGTCCCGTTGATGACCGGACTACCTTCCTGGCCCACGCTCTTGCTCTGAATGCACTTCACGGCCCTGGCCCCTGGCCGGATGGCGGCTATCCACTCCCCGACGAACCGCCTCGCCACAGCGGCAACGACCGGCCCCTCATGACGAGCGTCGTGCTCGATGGCGTCCGGACCCACCATTTCGGCATCGCGTCAGAACCGGCGGCGCCCAGAGAAGTGGGCGATCTCCTTGAAGCGATCGTGTCCGCGTCACCCAGTCCGGCGTCCCTGGCTCGGCTGCATGAGGTCCTCGCCCGACAGTCCGCGGTCGACCTCGCGGACGACCTGGTCAAAGAGCTTCGAGCACGAGCTCTGCCCCAGGAACCTCTGCATTGGGTGGCGCGGCATCTGACGGAGTACGGCTCGGCACGCAACACCGTCAAGCTGGGCATCGTGGTGCTGGGGGAATGCGGAGACGAACGCGACCGTGAGCTGCTGCTTCTGCTCGGCGCGATCGAAGAGCTCACCCTGTATGCCGTCGTGGCCCTCGTGAAGACCCGACCCGACCGGCAGCGCGCCGCCTACGAACTGGCGCGACGGGTGAAGGGCTGGGGGCGGATTCATGCGGTGGAACGCCTGGAGGGCAGCGACGATGCTGAGATCAAGGCATGGCTGCTCCGCGAGGGATTCCGCAACGACGTCATGGACGAGTACCTCGCTCACCTCGCCGCGACAACCGGGGATCTCTACACCGCCCTCCTCGAACCCGACGTGGACAAGGCCCTACTCGAGGGCGCCGGCGGCATTCTCGCCGCGCTCGCCCTCGGCGGTCCGGCCAAGGACATGACCGACTACGACGACGGCGTGCCCGCCATGCACCGCTACGCCGAACTCGTCAGCACAGCCGAGCCAACGCTGGGCATGCTGGATCACCTGCTCACCGTCAGACGCTGTGCGTTGAGCTCTGACATGGACGTCGCCTGGCCCGAGGGTGAGCCCGAACGCCTGGCACGCCGCTACGAGGCGCTGCTGGCCCGACCTGTCTGGCGGGAACTGGTGCTCGCGCACCTGAGCGATCCATGCGGCACCGGCCCGTACGGCTTCAACGTCGCGCTGTCCTGCGCCGGCCGTCTTGACATGCCGGTGCTTCCCCAGGTGCTCGACCATCTGGAACGAGAACCGTTCAACGCCTATGCCTGGCAATGGGGGGTCAACCACTCCGACAGCGAAACCATCACTTCCGTGGTCACCCTGGCCATGCGAGTACTCCCGCTCGACGCGCTCGCCAGTGGCCCCGCCAACAGCCAAGGTTTCGGGCCCGAACACGCACCCGACCGCGCGCTCGAGGCCGTCATCAACGGCCTGGACAAGCATCCCGGGATCGGTCTCGACCTGTTTCGGGTCGCTCTGTCCAATCCAGTGGTTCGGATACGGCACCATGCTCTTCGGACGTTGACGACCTGGCCGGCAGAGGGCCGGCTGAGCCAGATCCAGGACTGGATCAGCGCTGCCGCGGCAGCCGAACCCGACGGCGAACTACAGGGAAAGATGCAAGCATTCCTGGACGACCGTACGACTCCGTAAGCGAATGGTTGCCCGACTAGGCCTCCGGCAGCGCGGCATCCCTTCCCGCTTGGAAGTCTCCGCACCGCCCAAGGCCATCAACACCGGCCCGGCCTGTTCACCGTACTGGGGCAGTTCGGGCGCTCGACTTCGGTCGCGTGGACGTAGACCACCGGGCGTGTCGAGATCGACCGTACGGTCCCGGCGATGGTGCCGGTGGGACGGGCACGGTTAACATGCGCGGATGGCCGTCTGCGACGATCAGAGCATCGCTCGGGCCGGCTACGTCACGATCATCGACGCCCAGCCCGACCTGGAGGTGGTCGGTCAGGCCGAGGACGGCCGGACCGGGGTCGAACTCGCCCAGCGGCTGCGCCCGGACGTGATGGTGACGGACATCCGGATGCCGCTGCTGGACGGCATCGCAGCGACCCGGCTGCTGGCCGGCCCGGACGTGGACGACGCGGTGAAGGTGCTGGTCGTGACGACGTTCAACCTCGACGAGTACGTCTACGACGCGCTCCGCGCCGGGGCCAGCGGCTTTCTGCTCAAGGACTCGCGGCCGCACGAACTGGTGGCGGCCGTACGCACCATAGCGGCCGGCCGGTGAGGCGTTGCTGGCACCGGCCGTGACCCGCCGGCTGATCGGCCGGTTCGGCTCGCGGGTCCGCGTCGCGGAACGTGAATGGGAGGACCCGGCCAAGCCACTGACCGACCGGGAGCGTGAGGTGCTGATGCTGATCGCGCGCGGACTGTCCAACGCCGAGATCGCCGACGCCTTCGTGATCAGCCACGAGACCGTCAAAACGCACGTCTCGCGCATCCTGACCAAGCTCGGCCTGCGCGACCGTGTGCAAGCGGTGGTCTTCGCCTACCAAGGCCCGGCGAGCCGGCCAGATCCGCCGGCGTGAGATCTCCGCCGCAGCGACCGCAGCCTGAACCTTCTCTGGATCCTCCTGCGGATTTGTCCCTCGAGCGGGCTAACCGAAATGTCCCCCGCGAGGTGAAGCGCGGCCTCCGCTCCGCTTTATGACCTTGATTAATCGGCCGACATCGGGATTCTCTGGGGGTCCAGCAGCCCCGAGGCGGACGCATCCCGTCGTCTTCGCAGCTCAGCAGCGCTCAGTGATAACGCTAGTGGGCGCAACATGTGTGGCGCAAGGAGCTCTTGTGAGCTCCGGGGTTCGCCCGTCTCAACCTGGCTGCGGCCAGCCGCAAGGTGTCAGCGGCGCCGCCTCGCCAGCCACGGCGTCTCGTCCACCATGCGTCCGTCTCGGCGCGCCGGCCCGGGCCGGTAGAACGCATGAATGGTGGAGGGCCGGTGCCGTTGTTAGGGCACCGGCCCTCCACTGGGCGTGCTTCTTGACTTGTCGTACTGCGGAGGCCGTGGCCCCGGGTTACACTACTTCCGGACTGGGCGACCTCAGGGCTACGTCATTCGTGCCGGACCATCACCGGCGTGAGAGTGCCGTCGGTGTTGGCGGCGTAGCCGACGCCCCACAGCCCGCCTCCGGCGATTGAGGCGAGTGCGTTGACAGTCCCTTCTCCCGTAATCGGCGTTGGGTCGGCGCTCCATTCGCTTCCGGTCCAGTTCAGGACGGCCATCCCATAGGACGGGAGGCCCGGACTGGAGGTGTTGCCCGCCGCCCACAAATGGCCTCGATCGGCGGTCACGTCATAAATGACGCCGTTGGGCTGCTTTGCCGAGATCGGAGTGTTCGTCCAGCGGTGCCCATCCCAATGCATGATCAATGGGGAGAAGATGTCCCAACCGTCGGCTCCCTTATCGACGCCGGTCCCGCTGGCCCAGATGTCGTTGGGCGCCAAGACGTGCATGCTGGGCAGATAAGCCCCCTGGTGATCGATCTGAGGTGCGGCCTCCCGCCTCCATGAACGGCCGTCCCAGTGCAGGAAGAAGGGCTGATTGCCAGCATCCGCTCCTGATATCCATGTGTCATCCGGCCCTACTACCGAGATGCTCCACAGGATGGTCTCGTCATCGAGTTCCGGCAGCGCTACCGTCCGCCATGCCGAGCCGTCCCATCGTTCGGCATAGTTCTTGACCGTGTCACCGAATTCGGTATCGACGATCCAGGCATCGGCTCGGCCGTCGGACGAGAAATGCACGTTCGTCAGGCTCGACAGGCCGGGGATCGGTGCATATGGCGTGGCGGTCCAGGAACGGCCGTCCCAGTGGAGAGACCCGCATTCGCCGCCGGCCCAGACATTGTCGGGGCTCACACTCGCGATGGAGCCAACGCCGCCGACGTCGGGAACGGTGACGCGTGTCCATTTGACGCCGTTAAAACGCAGGACCGCCGAACTGAAGACTTCGTTGGTGTTGCATTGCGCGGTGTCGTTCGGTGAACGAGTGCGGAGTCGCGGCAGGCCGGCACGGTCGCCTCGGACGGCCGCGCTCGCGTTTCTGTTTCCGTTCGCGTCTACGCCGCCTCCGACCCAGGCGTGATCGCGGTCCGGCGCGGTGATGCTGAAGAGAGTCGCCGAACCCAGGTCGGGCAGGGCGACCTGCTTCCAGCCCGAGGACTCGGTCGGCTTCGCCGTCGCGCCGGCCGGCGCCACCATCACGGGGGACAGCGACATCGTGACCGCCCCTATCGCCAGCGCGGCCCGGGCGCCGCGGCTTCGAGCAGCGTTGATGCTTCCATTACGCATAAGAAATCGTCTCTTTCTCATCGAACGGTCGACCAGGCGGACAAACCGCTTCGACCCGATCGGTCCGTGGATGGGTTCTTCAGCACACCCCTATTGGGGCCGCTGCACCGAGAATCTCTGTACCGGCAGCAGCGCTGTCCGCGAGGGCGTCAGGGGACGCCTGCGCCGGTCATCGCCGGTGACCGGTCAGGAGGCGGGGACAGCGCCGATCGTGTTCACCCAGCCCTGGTGTTCGTAGGCGATGTACTCGTCGGGGCTGTTCTTGCCGGTGCCGGTGCCGGGCAGCTCGTAGTCGAGGAGCTGGGCGGTCGCCGGGTCCACGATCAGTCGGGTGTCCACGCCGTCGGTGACGTGAGCGGAGATGGCCACGCCGGACCTGCCCTCTCGGTCCTTGATCCGTCCGGTGACGTGGACGGACGGGGAGTCCGCGAGGATCCGGTAGAGCGCCGCGCGGGTGCCGGGGGTGGTCGGAGTCCTGAGGAGGTCCTGGGCGCTGACGAAGACGTATTTCCCGAAATCGAATCTGCCCTTGGTGTCCTGCTGCCACAGCTTCCGCAGGTAGGCCTCCAGGCCGGTCTTGGTCGCGGGCAGCTTCGGGATGGTCTTCCACTCGATCTCGTGGTGGCCGATGTCGGGGTTGACCAGGTGCGAGCCCTTGTCGTACGTGGTCGTGACCGGCTTGGACGCGGTCGTGAAGCCGTTGACGTTGAGAGGCGGTGAACCCGCTGCCCGCCAGGCCGCCTCGTCCTTCTTGGTGGGGAAGGTGACCTGGACGTCCAGCGGCAGGCGCGATCGGAACCGCATGCCGGATCCGCCCGGCAGGGTGCACGCCCAGCTCTCGTCGCTGCTGGCGCCCCGCGCCTGGAACGTCTGGGGCTTGACCGGGGGAAGCTTGGGCGGCTTGACCCGCGGGTTCGGGCTGCTCCCAGGGCTCGGGGCGCTCTGGGGGACCGGGCTGACGCCCGGGGTGGGCTTTTGGAAGGGCGCCAGGTGGTCATCCCACCTGCGCGTCCGGCTGTACCAGCACGTCCCATGGGTGGCGGGCTGCTTGGCGGCCGTCTCCGCGCTGGCCAGCAGGAACGTACGGGTGTTGATCGCTGCGTTCTGGCCGGTGGTGCCGTTGCCGGGAGTGCCGCCATGGTGACCTGGCGACAGCGCGCCCGTGGCCAGCACCGTCGTGGCCGCCACCAGCGCGGTCGCGGCGGTGGCGAAGGCCAGCCGCCGGACCGGCCGCCGCCGTGGGACCAGATTCCGGCTCACGGTGGCCGTGCCGGTGCTCGCGCGGATCAGTGACGTGTCGGGACGTCGTTCATAGGCCGCGTTGGCGAGTTCATCGACCACCGCGGGCCTCAGGGCGTTGATCACGCTGTCGAGTTCGTTCTGCTTCACAGCTTCTCCGGGATGACTCGGTCGTGCGAGACGGGTGCGGAAGTTCGCGTGCCGGGTTCGCGGGACGCCTCCAGTGCCCTGGCCAGCCGTCGGCGTCCGCGGTGCAGCCGGACGGTGAGGGCGGCGCGGGAGCAGCCGGCGACCCGGGCCGCATCGGCGGGCTCGAGCCCGTGCCAGGCGGTCAAGGTGACCGCTTCGACCTCTTTGGGGGACAGGGTGCGCAGGGCCGCCAGCGCCTGGTCACGGGCAATGACGTGGTCGGCGGCATCCCAGGCGTGCAGGTCCGCGTCGGTGGTCAGGCCGGCCAGCCGGTCGACCAGGCGGCGCGCGTGTCCGGCGGCGCCATGGGACTGGCGGACGAGGTTCCTGGCCACGGCCAGCAGCCACGGCAGCGCCCGCTCGGGGATCTCGTCGACCTTGCGCCACGCGATCGTGAACACCTCGTTGGTGACGTCCTCGGCCGCCTGGGGCGGGACCCGCGGCACGACGTAGCCGAAGACGTTGCGGTAGTACGTCTCGTAGAGGCGGGTGAATCGGGCCTCTTGCTCGTCCACGCCACCTCCTTTCTTCTCGGGACACGAACACCAAGAAGTCGAAGAAGGCGTCACCGGATTACGCGTCGAGGATGATGATCTTCTGCTTAAGGTTTTCGATGTCGTCGGGTGCGCCCAGGCCCGCCTCGCGCCAGGTCTGTTCGCCGAGCGCGCGCGATAGCCGCTTTTCCAGCTGCTGGACCCGTGCCGCCAGACGGGCGCAGCGTTCCTGGCAGTTGGCTAGGTCGGCTTTCAGCGAGGCGCGAGTCACCGTCGGCCCGACGCCCGCCCTGATGGGTGGTTCGGCTCCGGCCGTGTGGATCTGGGCGAGCAGGTCCTTGTGCTGGCTTCGATAGAAGAACGACCGGTCGATGCCGGCTTTGCGGGCGATCGCCGACACGCTGACCTCCTCACCTGCAGCGATCGCGTCGTTGATGGCCTTGAGGGCGCGTTGGCGGCGGCGGGCGGTGTCGGCCCGGCGGCCATCGACCAGTGTCTTGTTCGCCGCGGCAGTGGGGGTGCTGTTGGTGGGGGTCATGCGGTACGCTCCGGGCGGACGTCGGGCAGGGGCTGGCGGATGTGGGGCATGCCGAGCAGCACCTGGCGGCTTCGGCGGACGAGCTTGGTGGCCTCCTCCAGGTGCTGGCGTTCGGCGTCGGTGAGATCGGCGAGGTTGTCCTTGACCCGGTGGATAAGGCGGCGGACCTTGCTGATCTCCTCCTCAGAGGGCATGGACTCGCGTTTGGCCCACTCGTCCGCGGTGGCCATGGCGGCGATGCGTTCCCGGTTGCGGATCAGGTCGGCGAGGTAAGCCTCCAGATCCGGGAGGTAGGACACGTCGGTACTGAAGTGGTCACAGCCCACGCAACGGAACCGGATCGGGCAGTGACCGCCGCCGGCGCGATGTTGCTAGTGTGCTGCGTCTGAAATTCGTCGGCAAAATCGTGCTAGTGATTCGAGGATCTCTTCGGCGGTCTTGGTCCATACGAACGGCCGGGGTGGGTGTTCCAGTCGGTGATCCAGTCGCGGATGTCGGCTTCCAGGGCTTGGACGCTCTTGTGGGCGCCGCGGCGGATCTTCTGGTCGCTGA
>NZ_JBFAUM010000062.1:0-11274 GCF_040679195.1 Actinoallomurus sp. NPDC052308
AACCGCCTCGTCACCGCTAGGGTGGCCACGAGGCCTCCGGTTACAGGTTCTGCTTGGTCGCTGAACCACCTACCGGAGGCCTCGCTACTTATCGATCACGACACGCCGTCATCCCGGACACAAGCCGCACTTCGAGACAGCCCCTAGCGGGGTCATAGCACTTCTACCGCGTTGGTTCGGCTTCGCGACGCCAATGTCGAGGAAGTGATCTCGGCGGCGAGCCAGTCTGCGGCGGCGGTTTCACGTTCCTGGATCGTGA
The DNA here is from genome assembly GCF_040679195.1 of Actinoallomurus sp. NPDC052308. Taxonomy (NCBI): domain Bacteria; kingdom Bacillati; phylum Actinomycetota; class Actinomycetes; order Streptosporangiales; family Thermomonosporaceae; genus Actinoallomurus; species Actinoallomurus sp. NPDC052308. The sequence goes on from NZ_JBFAUM010000062.1 coordinate 260, forward strand.
AGATGCCTTCGGCGGCGCGGACCTCATACGGCAGCCAGTCGATCGCCAGCCGCCGGGCCACCCAGTCCACCGCCGACCGGACCAGCGGAATCTGAGGATCGTCGGTGTGGCCGTTGGGTGCGAAGTACAGGTCCAGGCCCTGGCGGATGAGGTCTGCCAGCGGGACGCCGTGCTGAAGCCCGACCGAGAGCGCGACGGCGTAGATGTCCATAAGCCCGGCCTGGGTCTGGCCTTGCTTGCCCCACTGGATGAACACCTCACCGAGCGTGCCGTCCTGGCGGCTGCTGGCGGTCAGGGAAAATCGCTCCCCGCCGATGGTTACGGCGGTGGTCAGGCCGGCCCGGCTCTGGGGCATGTGCCGTTGGTGCCGAGGGTTCGGGGGGAGCGTCATATCCGCCTCCATGGCCGGTTCCACAATCTGTGGGAGGTTCGCTGAGTCTGGCAACTGCATGTGCTGCGCGGGGAGCCTAGTGAGCTGGACGGTTACGACGCGGGATGGCTCGCCGACGTCTACCTGACGGACCCGGCGCCGGGGTCTTGATCCGGGTCGTACGCTCGCACGATGGAACACGACGATCTTCCGACGCTCGAGCTCGCGCTGCCCGGACCGCTGCGGGACAGTGGGGTGGCGGCGATCCTGGACGGGCAGAAGACGGCGCTCACCGGGCTTCTTGAGATCTACAAGCACGCTGGGGAGGCGGTGCCGGAGGTCGGGCAGCGGTTCGCCGTGCTGGACTCCGACGGGCGGACGGCGGTCGTGATCGAGCTCGTCGAGGTGCGTGTCGTTCCCATCAAGGAGATCGACGACGACTACGCGCTGGCGGAAGGGCGTGGGTACGCCGACGCCACGGAGTGGCGGGCGGCGCATGAGGAGTTCTTCCAGAGCGACGGAGTGAGCGAGTACCTGGGGCACACTCCCGTCATCGACGATGACACGCTCGTCGTCGCCGAGCGCTTCCGCGTGGTCGAGGCCGGCGATCCCGGCCGGTCCTGACCGAGGAGGCGAGCCGGAAGCCGCTCGTCGCGAACCGCCGTGAGGCCGGGCGTCTCGGCTGGACGCTCGGCCATCATGGTGGCCCATGAGCCGATTGCGCACGCTGTCCGCCACGGAAGTCACCTCGGACCGACTCGTGCTGCGCAAGGCGCGCGACACCGACCGCGAAGGGCTCATCGAGATCTTCACCGATCCCGAGGTCCGGGCGTACCTCGGTGGTCCGATGGCCCGCAGCGAGATGGAGAAGTTCCTCGACGCGTTCGGCACCGCGAACACGACCTCCGAGCCCGGCAGCTTCATCGTCGCGGACAACCCGACGCACCGGCTCCTCGGAATCCTGGGGCTCGACCGTCGGTCCGCTGATCGGCCCGGGCACCTCACCGAGGACGGCGAGGAACTGGAACTGTCCTATGTTCTGCGGCGCGGCGCGTGGGGCGCCGGGCTCGCCTTCGAGGCCGCGACGGTGGCGTTGCGCGCCGCCGCCGACGAACTCCCCGACCAGCCGGTCCTGGTCGTGACCCAGACGGCCAACGAGCGCGCGCTCAAACTCGCCGCCCGCCTCGGCTTTCACCCTGTCGACACCTTCGAGCAGTTCGGCGCGGAGCAGACCCTCAGCACCGCCCCACTGCACACGTTCAAGTACGAAGGACCGGACGAACTTCGCGCCTGAGAGGGGATCGGCAGGGTGCTGCCGATCCCCACGGTGCGGTCAGCCGAGGGTGTCCAGGAAGTCCTTGACGGCGGCGGCGAAGCCGTCCGGGTCGGTGGTGTGGGCGAAGTGGTCGCCGTCGAGTTCGGCGAGGCGGGTGTTGGCGCGGCGGGCGACGATCTCCCGGCCTTCCCCGGGGGTGATGACCTGGCTGTTGCGGGCCAGCACGAACAGGGCGGGGCACTCGGTGGAGGTCCAGTCGGCCCAGTGGTCGCCGTGCGTTCCCTGCTCCGAGGTGATGGTGTCCTGCGGGTGGAACGGCAGGCGCCAGCCGCCGTCGGCGGTGGGGCGCAGCTTGTCGCCGAGCATCGGGGCGAGCGGGCCGATGGCGGCCAGGAGCGTCTGCCGGTCGGGGGCGGTGTAGGGCATCGACAGGACGAACGACAGTGCGCTGGGGCCGTCGTCGAGATCGCAGACCGGGCCCTCGACGCTGACGATGGCCGAAACACGCTCGGGGTGCCGGGCGGCGATCTGGTAGGCGGTGATGGCACCGCCGGAGTGGCCGAGCGTCACGGCCTGCTCGATCCCGAGGTGGTCCAGGAGGGCGATCGCGTCGGCGACGTAGTCGTCGCGGGTGTAGGAGGCGGCCCGGTCGGAGTCGCCGTGCCCGCGCTGGTCGGGTGCGATGACCCGCCACTGCGGCGCCAGTGCCTCGGCCAGCTGTGCCCAGGTCTGGCCCTCGTAGAGGTGGCCGTGCAGGGCCAGCAGCGGCCGGCCCGGTCCACCGAAGTCCAGGTAGGACAGTCGGCGGCCGTCGATGTGGAGCTCGCCGCGGATTGCGGTGACGCCGGTGCCGTTCATGATCGATCCTCCGTCAGGTGTCTGTCTCGATGAACAGCACTCTGTCCGCACCCGCTGACCATGGACGCACCAGCCGCTGACCGCCCGCCTTCCTCTTTGGTCAGGCCGGAACATCGAGTTGCTGGGCGCGGGCGTGGGGGAGCCGGTAGGAGTCAGCGCCGGTCTCGATGGCGACCCGGGGCGGGCCCGGTCGAGGACGTCGGCCGGGCCTGCCACGCGCGCCACGGGTCAGCTGTCGACGCGCGGCTTTGTGGTGCCTGGTTCAGCAGCCGCGGAGCCAGGCCGCGTTCGACCACCAGTGGAAGCGCTGCCCGGCGACGTACCAGTGGTTACCGCGGGCGCACTTGGCGGAGACGGACCTGCCGGTGAATTTGCTCCAGTAGGTGCCGCTGTATCCGGCGATGCGGTACTTGCCGCTGCTGTAGTGGTACAGGCGGATCGTTGACCATCCGGCCCAGTGGCAGCTGTCCCGGGCGTGATGGCCTTTCACGGCCACCCGCCCGTGCAGTCCATTGCCGGTGTCAGACGACGATCGTCTCCTCCGTGACCATCACGCCGATCGAGTCCTGGTCGATGAACTTCGCCTCGTCAGGGTTGACCCGCACCCGGTAGTTCTCGGAGGCGAAGAACGCGTCGTGATCCGCCCAGCTGTCGAACCAGATCTCGGTAAGCCCGTCGTACGCGGGGGCCGGGTAGTTCTCAGCCGGCACCGGGTGCGAGACCGTGTACTTCTTGACGTACTGCTTCGCTTCGGGGATCGAGGTGAACAGCGGTGCGTGACGGTCGCGGTGGTACTCGACGAACTCGTCGAGGGTCATGCCTTCGATCCGATTAATCAGGTACGCGAACTTGATCACAGTGTCGCCCAATCGTTGATGCGCCGTGCGGCCGCTCGATGCGGACGTCCTCACCGGCGCGAACTACGGTAAACAGTGACACCGGTGTGAGGGGCAAGCCGGAATCGTCAGCACGAGGAGAGGGGCGTCGATGAGGATCGGTGAGCTGTCGGAGCGGACCGGGGTCAGCCGACGCTCATTGCGCTACTACGAGGACCAAGGGCTCGTCGTGAGCACCCGGTCCCCGAGTGATCAGCGCCATTACGATGAAGATCAGGTCCAGCGGGTCAGGCTCATCCAGTCGTTCTTCGCGGCCGGCTTGTCCAGCCGCACGATCGTCGAGATGCTCCCGTGCATGACGACCAGGCCGACGATGCGGGCCGCACAGGACTCGATGGCGGTGATGTGCCGTGAACGGGAGCGTCTCTCGACTGTGCTCGACACGGTTCTCACCGCGCGCGCAGCGCTCGATCGGCTGATCGACGAGAACACCACTTATCAAGCCCAACTAGCCACCGAATCATCTGCACGCTAGCGGGGTCCGCGCCTTTATGGAGGAGCTGACGCCTGGGTGACCCGACCCAGAATCCGCGTCGCCGCCTACGTGATCAGACATCGGCGGGTTCCCGAACTCCTGGTCTTCGACCACGTCGGTATGCCCCAAGCCGGCACCCAGGTTCCTGCCGGCGGCATCCATCCCGACGAGGAACTACCGCAAGCCGTCCTGCGCGAGGTCGCCGAAGAGACCGGACTGCGCACCGTCTCCGTGATCCAGCAGATCACCGTGGAGGACAAACCCCATCCCGACACCCGCCGGCCGCGCAGGACCACCTACTTCCATCTTCAGGCGCCTCCGACCACGGCCGACGCCTGGAACCACACCGTACGGGGCGACGGAGACGACCTGGGACTGACGTTCGCCTGCCGATTCCTGCCGCTACCACTGGAACAACCGCTGGCCGATGACCAGGACCTATGGCTGGGCCATATCGACCCACACTGGACGACCCTGACCCGCACCCGCGCATGACCACTACCGCGCCGGCACCGAAGTTCGAAGGGGGGTTCGTCTCGGTGCCACAACCTCTTGGTGCGGTCGGCTTCGCTTCGAGGCGAGCTCCAGAGATCATTTCGTTATCGGAGGCGTCCGAACGGCCCTCACCGAGTCAGCGTCAGACTCACCGGCGGGAAACGATCTTGGGCGCTTGAGGTGCTCACCGGGTTTCTCGATCGAGCAGGATGTGTCGGCGGTGTGGAGGATCGCGCGGTGACCAGTCGAGTTCTGTTGTCCGGCGACCCACGGCGCCTCGGTCCCTACGAGCTGATGGGGCGTCTGGGGGCGGGCGGTCAGGGTGTCGTCTATCTGGCGAGACGGGCCGACGACTCCGGGGAGTCCCCGCAGCGCCTCGCGGTGAAGGTGCTCCGGCAGGACCTGGCGATCGACGACGCGGCACGCGCCCGTTTCGTACGGGAGGTCGCGGCGGCGAAGGAGGTCGCTCGCTTCTGCACGGCGCAGGTGGTGGACGCCGACGTGACCGGCGACCGTCCGTACATCGTCAGTGAGTACGTCGACGGTCCGTCCCTGCAGCGGCTGATCTCGGAGAAGGGGCCGCGGGACGGCGCCGACCTGGAGCGACTGGCGATCGCGACCGCGACGGCGCTCGTCGCCATCCACGACGCCGGGATCGTGCACCGCGATTTCAAACCGCACAACGTCCTGATCGGCCCGGACGGGGCACGGGTGATCGATTTCGGCATCGCGCGCGCGTTGAACACCGGCGCCACGATGCCCGGCCGGATCGTCGGCACCCCGCCGTACATGGCGCCTGAGCAGCTGGGCGGCGGCCTCATCACGACCGCCACCGACATCTTCGCCTGGGCATCGACCATCACCTACGCGGCCTGCGGGCACCCGCCGTTCGGCAACGACACCCTCGAGGCCGTCGCCTCCCGCATTCTGACCCATGAGCCCTTCCTCGGCGGTCTGGAGAGGCCGCTGCGTGATCTCGTCGTCGACTGCCTGGCCAAAGACCCCGACTATCGCCCATCGGCCCAGCAGGTGCTGCTGCGTCTTCTCCGGCGCAGCGAGGCGGTCGCCAGACCGGCCGGCGACGAGCCGGTCACCACGGTCATGCTGGCCGCGGGCACCGCGCTCGCCGACCCCACGAGGGCCGCTCCGCTACCGAGCGCCCTGACCAGGGCGCTCGGTGCCGGCGCTTCCCACCGGAGCGCGGCGGACGTACCGTCCGGGAACACCACGGCACCGGTGCCCGGTGACCTCGGCCCTGACACCGCACCCCCGTCCCGGCAGGCGCCGCCCGGGGAGGTGCCCGCGTCCGGCGAGACGCACAGCACGGCGAGGCCGGGCCGTCGGAGGCGGCGCGTGGTCATCCTGTGTTCCGTGGCGGTCGCCATCGTGGCCGTCGCGGCGACGACGGCGGTTCGCGGCATCGTCCATCGAGGACCTGAGGCCACCCAGGCCAAGGCGGTCAGGGACTTGCTGGGCTCGCAGCTGGCGGCGGGGAACCCGCTGGCCGGGAGGCTCACGACGACCTGTGATGACGTCGCCGGTTCGGTCCCGGCGTTCGAGCGGCTCGTGAGGGACCGTGGGCGGGAGTCGGCTCAGGCGGGGACCCTGCGGGTCGACCGGTTGCCGCATGGCGCAGAGCTGCGGCAGGCCATCGTCGACGCGTACCGGTTCTCGCTCGACGCCGACCAGGCCCACCTCGCGTACGCCCAGCAGGTCTCGGCGCTGAGCTGCGGCCCGCAGAACGCGCCGGATTCCAATGACCGGCAGCGGGCAACCGCCGCCGACAACCAGGCCGGCCCCGCCAAACGGCGGGTCGTCGCGCTGTGGACCCCGATCGCGCGGAAGGAACACCTGCCGATCTACAGGTGGAACGAGCTCTGACGCTCAACCATGGGTGGCTTCCCTTGACCGGGACCCTCGCCCCGACGCTTGGACCCACGCCCGGGGGTGCGTTCGAGGACGTTGGCGGTCTCACCTGGGCGGCTAGGATCACCCGCAGCCGATCGTGGAGTCCCCCATGCCGTTGCTCGTGCGCCTGCGGCCGAACGGGCCGTACCTGCTGTTCACGCTGGCCGCCGTCGTGGCGGTGGTGTTCGGGGTGACCCGCGCCGGCCTGCTGGGAGTGGCGATCGCCGCAGGCGGTGCCGTGTTGCTGGTGGTCTTCGGCGGTCCGATCATCGTCAGCACCGTGTGCCGGGTGCCGGTGGTGGCAGTCGACGAGAGCGGGATCCGTCTCCCGCTGATGGGCGTGCGGTTGAGCTGGGACGAGGTGGCCTCGGTTCGGCGCAGTGCCGCCCTGCGCGGCAAGACGTCCACCCCGGTCTTGCTGATCGTTCCCACCAGACCGGAGATCGTCGTCGACCGGGTTCGGCCATGGCTGATCCGCGAGTCACGCGGCAAGCTGGCTCGGTACGGTACCCCGATCGTCCTGTCCGACCAGTCCCTCGACCACTCGCTCGACGACATCGCCGCCGCCGTACGCCGCTGGCTGCCGGCGACGGCCTGAGCGTGACCGGGCCGGTCGCATCGGCGTGAAACCGAGCGGGCGGCCCGCTCGTCGGATCAGCGTTCGTGGTCTCGACGGAAGGCGTGTGATGGACGCGGCGGGTGCGGCGAAGCTGGTGGCTCGGATGTTCGGGGAGGGGCACGGCCTGGCCTGCCGGCTGAACGGCGGCGTCGTCGAGCTTCCGGAGTCCGGGCTGCGGATCGCGGTGGACACCCCGGACCTGCAGCCCAACGGGGTGGTCGTACGGGTGCCGATCGGCGTGAACCATCCGACCTGGGGCGAGGTGTTCGCCTGGGACCAGGCCGTCGGCATCGGCGGGAACGACCGGGACCCGGTGGTCGCCGCCGCGTACGACTGGCTGCACAACGTCTTCCCGGTCTTCGCCGCGTACGCCATGCCCGGTCACGAGCTCGCCGCGAACGTCCACACCGAGACGCGCTTCGACGGGCGGCGAGCGGCCCGGATCCACTACGGGCCGATCGCGATCCGCGACTTCGGCGGCCTGAGCGAGGCGACGCGGCGGGCGGCGGTCGACCGGCCGCCGTCCGCGGTCGTCGCCGAGCGGCTGTTCACCGGGTACGCGCTGCCGGACCGGCCGCTGTGGTGGTACACCTTCGCGGCGCGCATGCCGAACGGTCCGGTCGAGGAGGTGACCCTCGTCAACGGCGACGCCGGGGACTCTCTCAAGGGGATCTCCGATCACCTGCCGTGGGAGGGCCACGGGTCGGTCAAGTCGTGGGCGCTGATCGCGCCGGACAACGACGCCGTGATCGAGCAGGTGCCGATCGGCTGACGCCGATCGGCCCGTTCGAAGGTACGTCCGGGCGCTATCGGCGCTGGGCGGCCCGGTGGGCGAGTTCTGAGACGGCCAGCCCGGCGGCGACGAACGCGGCGGCGAGCCAGGCCACGGACGCGGCGTCGGCGAACCGGAGCCACAGGCCGCCGATGGCGCCCGCCAGGGAGACCGCGAGATAGATCGCTGAGGCGTTCAACGACACGACGAGCGCGGCGGCGGACGGCGCCACCGCGATGAGCTGGTGCTGCTGCGGCACCATCACGCCCCAGGCGGTGAAGCCGTAGACGATGACGACCGCGATGGCGCCGGCCAGGGTGGTTCCGATGAGCGGGAGCAGGGCCAGGTCGGCGGCCAGGGTCACCGCGACGCCGGTGATCACACGGCGTGCGCCGAAACGGTCGGCCCAGGCGCCGGTGATGAGGTTGCCGGCCGTTCCGGCGCAGCCGGAGGCGAACAGCAGCAGCGCCAGGGTGCGGCCGCTGTCGCCGGTCGCGGTGTGGAAGACCACGCTGATGTAGTTCTGCAGCAGGTAGATGCCGAGGAACATCGTCACGGTGGTCAGCAGCAGGAGGGTCACGCGGCGGTCGGCGAGCGGGGCCAGGCGCTGCCGCAGGCTCACGGCGGGCGGCGCGGGAACGGCGGGGAGGAGCACGGCGACGCAGACCGCCGCGACGGCCGCGAGCGCGGCGGCGAACCACATCGTGCCGCGCCACGACATGACCGTCCCCAGCAGTGTCCCGATCGGCACGCCGAGCGCGGTGGAGGCGACCAGCCCGACCGTCACGTACGACAGGGCGCGGGCCCGGTGCGCCGGAGCCACGAGCGCCGCGGCGGTGGCGCCCGCGGTGGGGGTGAACATCGCCGCGCCCGCGGCCGCGAGCACGCGGGTGGCCAGCGCCCATCCGTAGTCCGGCACCAGTGCGGTGGCCGCGTTCCCGACGGTCAGCAGCGCGAGGGCGAGGAGCAGGACGCCACCATGGTCCTGGTCGAGGAAGTCGCCGACGGCGGCTGGGGGATCGGCGGCCACGTGCTGACGCTGGCGCAACTCCAGCAGACGCCGGAAGGCTGAGCGCGGGACCGCACGGCCCGTCCGCGCGGAACCCCCCCGCGCGTCCCGGCCGGGCGGTACGGTCCCAGGTGATCTCAGCCTCGGGAGGGTGCCGGATGTGCGTGTCGACGGCGGCGTCGCGGTTCTCCGGCACGATCCTGTACGGCGGTCAGGCCCGGCATCCCGAGCACGGCAGGGTTCACGTGCTGGGCTATCAGAACACCGCGGTCAACCTGGCGAGCGGACCGAACGCGATGCTCCTGCACGTGCCCGCCACCGGCATGACCCCGGCGAACTTCGTCGACACCGGCCACTGCCCGCGCATCCTGCGGGACATGGTCGACGCCCTCGCTCCGCCGGCCCTCGTTCGGGTGACGATCCCGGAGGGCTGCGTGGCGGCGGCCGGCGGACCACCGCCCGTCCAGGTCTTCGACCACGACATCTACACCGTGGTGCTGGCCACCGACCCCATCCTGATCCCGCAGGCGCTGGAAGAGGTGCCCGACCACCGCCGGATCCGGCCCAACCCGCCGCTGTTCGACTTCTACGCCGCCCGCTACCCCGGGCACGCGATCATCGTTTGCTGCTTCGACAACACCGAGGCGAGATCGGCCGATCCCCTGCTCATGTGGTACCGGCCGCACAGCCTGCGCCACTTCGTCCTCCCGGCGCTGGACTGCCACACCGGAGGCGTCCCCGACCTGAGCGCACACGTCCCCACCGACCACTGGGTCGTCCTCGGACGCGAGAACCCACCGGCCTCCTGGGGCGTCCCGGTCACCTACACCGCCGACGACAGCCGTAAGGGACACGGGCGCTTCCCCGACCGGCACGGGGGCGCCGCGCCGTACCTCCCGGCCCGGGTGATCGGCGCGCGCTTCGGCAGCGCCATGCCGAACGGGGACTTCACCATCCCGTACACCGACGTCATGCGGGGTGACCTCGGCGCTCTCCGCCGCACCGCGGCCGCGTGACCGCTCGTCGCCGAGGGCCCGGCGGTTACGGCAGGAGCTTCACGCGGATCGCGGCGCCGTGCTCGGGGCGCGTGCCCGAGGGGACCAGGCGGCCGTCGTCCTGCCAGGTGTACGTGACGGCGGCGGGCGGCAGGGAGGCGCAGCACTCGGGGTCCTGCGGCGCGTAGTGCAGGTAGGTGATCCGGAAGTGGCCGGGACCGCCGGTGAGGTCCCGTACGGCGTCGGTCTCGGTGACGGCGTCCCAGCCGAGGAACCGCGTGCCGTGCCAGAAGAAGACGAGCTGGCCCTTGCCGTCCGCCGTCGGGTACCGCCGGCCGACCACCGCGGTGAGGGTGCCGCCGTGCCGGTCCGACGTGGTCACCGGCGTACGGTCGCGGACGAAGTGCGTGGACGGGTCCGCCGCCTCGACGGTACGGGTCAGGACGCGCTCGACGGCGGCACGGTCCGGGACACCGACGGCGGGAGCGGCGGTGTCGGCCGTCGGTGTGGGCGAGAGAGTGCCGGCCGTCGGGGACGGCGAAGAGGACGCGGGACTCGACGCGGCGGCCGGCGTGGTCGGAGCCGAGGACGTCGACGGCTGGGCGGCGGGCCTGTCCGGTCGGCAGCCGGCCGCGGTGACGGCGGCCAGGAGGACGACCGCCGCCGCCCGGGACCGTACGAGGGAGGCGTTCTTGTCGATCACGGCAACGTCCTTCTCAGACATCCGATCGTCCTGCTGCGGCAATCGAGATCGTAATTCGTGCGGATGGCATCGGCAGGAGCCGCCGCTGATCGTTCGGAATGGCGGATCTTGAAGTCGTTCCCGTGCCCGGGATCTCGCCCCTGTAGGAAGCAAGTGTGACCTGCGGGTTCTTGCGGCCCGGTGGCGTGATTTGACCTTGCTACCGCAGCCACGTAGAGTCCTCGTTGCCTGCGGAGGAGACCGCCGAAAGGCAGTCGGCCCCCAGGAAGACACCCCACGAAAGCTCGTGACAGAGGCATCTCTGGCACGGGGTAGAGTAGGGCGTCGACCCGGTCGAGTACGTGACGCCGAAAGGCGGCGCGGTCGCCGGGAGCCTCCCAGCAGATGATTACCGAAGTCCTCGATTTCGGTGGTTAAATGTTGAGCGGCACCGAGAAGTTATCCCGAGTCGGTCAATTCGACAAAGGAAAACAAATCGGTAAGATTGAGGAAACAGCCCCGAACGGGAAACTGGAAACAGAATCCCGGCGGTGTGTGTCCGTTACTTGAGAACTCAACAGTGTGCTAAAAGCCAGTGCCTTTATGGTCCTCGCTGATCGTGGTCGGCTCTTCGGGGTCAATCATGGTTGGTTTGGATTC
>NZ_JBFAUM010000063.1:0-11209 GCF_040679195.1 Actinoallomurus sp. NPDC052308
GCCGACACCTCATTCGCCGCGGTGTTGCACAGGGACAGGGTCGCCGCCAGCGCCGCCGCCTGCTCAGGCGTCGGCAGCAGTTTCACCTGCACCACTAGGTTCACGATCCGTGACTCTATCATTACGAGTGGTTGATCTCGTTGTGATGGCATCGAACCTGGACGTCGAGCGAAACCTCGGTATTCTCTGCGGGCCTCACGTGTATGGGTCTTCGTCTCCATGTACTGGCGGGGGAGCTGACCGGCCAGATCCCGGACCGTCGCCACGAGATCATGGGTGCCGACTTCGACGCCGAACTTCGGAAGTTTCGTGATCTCCGTCTTCAGCGTCGTCAGCGTGCGCCGACGCGACCGGCCGCGCTCATCGGGGGCCGCCGTGCCAGTCGGGCATCGCCCGCTCGCCGACGGCGACGTCGTAGGCCGCCCGGGCCAGCAGCCGCGTCGAGTCCAGCGTCGGCAGGGGAGAGACCTCGGGGGTGATCAGCAAGGGGATCTCGGTGCAGACGAGAGCGACCGCGTCGCAGCCCCGCTCGGCCAGCCGCTCGATGACGCGGACGTACTCCTGCCGCGACGCCTCGCTGATCACGCCGTTCACCAGTTCCTTGAAGATGACCTCGTTGACGAGGGCCCGGTCGCCGGTGTCCGGCACCTCCGCGGCGATGCCGCGGGCGGCCAGCGCACGCGGGTACAGCGGACCGTCCATGGTGTAGCGGGTGCCCAGCACGCCGACGCGGGCACGTCCCTCGGCCGCGGCCTGATCCGCGACGACCTCGGCGATGTGCAACCCCGGCAGCGGGAGGTCTGGGCCCGGCGCCTCGAGGGCCAGGTGGGCGGTGTTGTCCGGGCAGACGAAGAAGTCGGCGCCGGCCCGCGCGAGCCGCTGGGCGCTGGTGGCCAGGGTGGCGCGGACCGCCGCGTGGTCACGCGCGTCCCACGCGGGCATGCTGTAGCCGAACGCGATGTAGTCCAGCGTCACGTCGGGATGCTCGTTGCGGCCGGTCCGGTGGAAGCCCTCCTCGCAGAAGGTCAGGAAGCAGAGGGCGGCTCCCCCTGTGCTGTGGGCGAGAACTCCAAGGTGTCTCATGACGGCTCCAGCGTTCCGGATATCGGGTGAGGGCGCCGGCGGAGCGCCGAGCGGCCCGATCCGAGACTCCCGCGAAGCCCGCCGGGCGCTCATGATTATCTTTGATCGTGAGCGAACGCCGTACGGAGAGCACGACCGCCCGGCTGGCCCGCCTCGGCATCACCGACGTCGCCGAGGCACAACGCCGGCTCGCCGGCCGGGGGCTCGGCGATGACCTGCTCGACGTCCTCGGGACCGCCGCGGACCCGGACCTGGCCCTCACCGGGCTGCTCCGGTTGCTGGAGCGGAGCGACATCCGCGCGGACCTGGCCGGCGACCGGGACGCCCTCGGCCGGCTGATCGCGGTCCTCGGCGTCAGCGCCGCGCTCGGCGACCATCTGGCACGGCATCCCGACCACTGGCGGGTCCTCGCCGGTCCCACGGCACTCCAGCGCCCCACGGCCGACGAACTGCGTACCGTGCTGCTGACCGCCGTCGGTGCCGACCCGGCCGATCCCACGCCCCGCGCGGGAGACCCGGAGCCGATGCTCGCGCTCCGGGCCGCGTACCGGCGGGCGCTGCTGAACCTGGCGGGCCGGGACCTGACGGGGGTGACGGACGTCGAGGACGTCGCGGCCGAACTCGCCGACCTCGCCGCCGCCGCGCTCGAGGCGGGCCTGGCCATCGCCCGTGCCGAACTCGGCGACCAGGCCGGCACCTGCCGCCTCGCCGTGATCGGCATGGGCAAGTGCGGCGGACGCGAGCTCAACTACGTCAGCGACGTCGACGTCGTCTTCGTCGCGGAGCCGATGCCCGGCCAGGACGAGACGGCCGCGCTGCGGGCCGCGACCCGCCTGGCGTCCGGGATGATCAAGGCGTGCTCGGCCAGCACCGCCGAGGGCGCGTTGTGGGAGGTGGACGCGGCGCTGCGCCCCGAGGGCAAGGCGGGCCCGCTCGTACGGACGCTCGCCAGCCACCGTGCGTACTACGAGCGCTGGGCCAAGACGTGGGAGTTCCAGGCGCTGCTCAAGGCGCGCCCGGTGGCGGGGGACCGGGAGCTCGGCGAGCAGTACGTCCAGGCGCTCGCCCCGCTCGTCTGGCGGGCCGCCGAACGCGACAACTTCGTCGAGGACGTCCAGGCGATGCGCCGCCGAGTCGAGGCGCACATCGACCCGGACCAGGTCGGGCGGCAGCTCAAGCTCGGCCCCGGCGGCCTGCGCGACGTGGAGTTCGCGGTGCAACTGCTGCAGCTCGTGCACGGCCGTACGGACGAGGGCCTGCGCGGCCCCAACACGCTGATCGCCCTGAAGAAGCTGTCGTGGGGCGGGTACGTCGGCCGGGCCGACGCCGCCGCGCTGGCTGGCGCGTACCGGTTCCTGCGCCGCGTCGAGCACCTGATCCAGCTCCACCGGCTGCGCCGGACGCACCTGGTGCCCGAGGACCCCGCCGACCTGCGGCGCCTGGGCCGCGCGCTGGGCTTCCGCACCGACCCGGTCGGGGAGTTCACCGCCGAGTGGCGCCGGCACGCCCGGGAGGTCCGGCGCCTGCACGAGAAGCTGTTCTACCGGCCGCTGCTGCTCGCCGTGGCCCGGCTGCCGGGCGAGGAGGCCCGCCTGACCCGTGAGGCGGCCCGTGCCCGGCTGGAGGCGCTCGGCTACACCGACCCGGACGGCGCGCTCCGGCACCTGCAGTCGCTCACGGCGGGGGTCTCCCGGCGCGCCTCGATCCAGCGCACGCTGCTGCCCGTCATGCTGGGCTGGTTCGCCGACGGCCCCGACCCCGACGCCGGCCTGCTCGGGTTCCGGCAGGTCAGCGAGGCGCTCGGCACCACGCCGTGGTACCTCCGTCTGCTGCGCGACGACGTCACCGTGGCCGAGCGGATGGCGTACGTGCTGTCCTCGAGCCGGTACGCCACCGACCTGCTGCTGCGCGCGCCGGAGGCCGTCTCCCTGCTGACCGGCGACGCGACACTGACGCCCCGGTCGTCCGACGCGCTGCGCGGGGAGGCGCTGGCCGCGGTGGGCCGGCACATGAGCGTCGTCCCCGCCCGCCTGCAACTCGACCCGGCGGCGGACGCCGTCACCGCCGTGCGCGGCATCCGGCGCCGCGAACTGCTGCGCGTCGCGGTCGCGGACCTGCTCGGCCGCCTCGACGTACGCGAGACCGGCGAGGCGCTCACCGCCATCACCCTCGTTACGATCGAGGCGGCGCTGCGGGCCGCCGTCCACAAGATCGAGATGGAACGCCGCGCGCCGTTGCCGACGAGGTTCGCGGTGGTCGCGATGGGCCGCCTCGGCGGGTACGAGCTCGGCTACGGCAGCGACGCGGACGTCATGTTCGTGCACGACCCCGTGCCGGGCGCGGAGCAGGAGGCCGCGCCCGCGGCGCACGCGGTCGCCGAGGAACTGCGCCGCCTGCTCGCCCTGCCGGCGCCCGACCCGCCGCTGGTCATCGACCCGGGCCTGCGGCCGGAGGGACGGCAGGGCCCGCTCGTGCGCACCTTCGACTCGTACGCCTCCTACTACCGGCGCTGGTCCTCGCCGTGGGAGAGCCAGGCGCTGCTGCGCGCGGCGCCCGTGATCGGCGACGAGGAGCTCGGCACGCGCTTCCGGGCGCTGATCGACCCGCTGCGGTGGCCGCAGGGCGGGATCGACGACCGCGCCCTGATGGAGATCCGCCGGCTCAAGGCCCGGATGGAGGCCGAGCGGCTGCCCCGTGGCGTGGACCGTCGCCTGCACACGAAGCTGGGGCCCGGCGGCCTGTCCGACGTCGAGTGGGTGGCCCAACTCCTGCAGCTCCGGCACGCGTACGAGGTTCCGGAGCTGCGCACCACGCGGACGCTCGCGGCCCTCGACGCCGCGGCGGCGGCCGGCCTGCTGGACCGTGAGGACGCCGTACGGCTCTGCGACGCGTGGCGGCTCGCCACCCGCATCCGCAACGCCGTCATGCTCGTACGGGGGCGGGCCTCGGACACCCTGCCGACCGAGCACCACCGCGAGCGCTCCGCCGTGGCCCGCGTGCTCGGCTACGACGCCTCCGGCGAGATGCTGGAGGACTACCGCCGCCACGCGCGTCACGCCCGCGCCGTCGTCGAGCGCGTCTTCTACGGCGACGACACGAGCGCGTGACGTCGCCTGCGTCATCGAGCCGCGGCGCCGAGGCGGTGCCCTGACCGGCCCGTCCGGCCAGGGCACCGGCCGGCTCCGGTGCGCGGTCCCGGGCCGACGAGACCCGGGACCGAACGCGGGCGAAGGTCAACGCGTGGTCATCCCCACGTCGGCAGGGACGCGGATACGCGACAATCCCAGCTGTGATCACGAACCGCCCCGTCGCCGCTCTCGCCGTCCTCCTCCTGGTCCTCACCGGGTGCGGTGGCGGTGGACATGGCGGGGCCGCGGTCCCGCCCCGGGCGCCCCGGTCCGCGTCGTCGCCCGCGGTGGCCGAGAACACCAGGCCGGGATCCCCGGACTGGAAGGTGCGCAAGACCGGGGGCGAGCACGCCATCGAGGGCTTCGCCGACCGCGTGAGCGTGCTGCCGGGGGAGTCGTTCCGGCTGTTCGTCTCGACCACCGCCAAGGGCTACACCGTCAGCGCCTTCCGCATGGGCTGGTACGGCGGGGCCCAGGCGAGGAAGGTCTGGGTCGCGCCGCACCAGGCTGGCCGGCGGCAGGCGGCCGCGAAGACGGCGGGGAAGACGCACACCGTGACCGCGCCGTGGCAGCCCTCGCTCACCGTCTCCACCCGTGACTGGCCCGAGGGCTCCTACCTGCTGCGCCTCGACGCCGACTCCGGGACCCAGCGGTTCGTGCCGATCACCGTCCGGTCGGCGAGCACGGCGGGCAGGGTGGTCGTCCTGAACGGCACGACGACCTGGCAGGCGTACAACATGTGGGGCGGCCGCGACCTGTACCAGGGGCCGGGCGGCTTCGACGGCCGGTCCCGCGCGGTCAGCTTCGACCGCCCGTACGACGGGAACGGCGCGGTGAAGTTCCTCGCCTTCGAACAGCCCGCCATCGCGCTGGCCGAGCGGACCGGGCTGCCCCTCGCGTACGAGACCGACAACGACCTGCACCACGACCCGCGGCTGCTCGACGGCGCCCGCGCGCTGGTCACCCTCGGCCACGACGAGTACTGGTCGACCGCGATGCGCGACGAGGCGACGAAGGCCCGCGACGCCGGGATGAACATCGCGTTCCTGGGCGCGAACGCGGTGAACCGGCACATCCGGTTCGAGTCGACCTCCCTCGGCCCCGACCGACTCGTCGTCTGCTACAAGAGCGCCGACGAGGACCCGATCAAGGACCCGGCGGAGAAGACCCAGGACTGGCGTCTGTCGCCCAAGCCGCGCCCGGAGAGCGCCCTGATCGGGATCATGTACACCTGCTTCCCCGCCGACGGCGCCTGGAAGGTCTACCGGCCGGACAACTGGGTGTTCGCCGGCACCGGCGCGCGCAAGGGCGAGGAGTTCCCCGGCGTGATCGGGCCGGAGTCCGACGCGGTGACCGCGGGCGGGCCGACACCGCGCCCCATCGAGGTGCTGGCCCACTCGACGATCCAGTGCGGCACCTCCACGACGAGCACCGACGCGACGTACTACACGGCGAAGAGCGGGGCCGGGGTGTTCGCCACCGGGACCATGCGCTGGGTCTGCGCGATGCGCGGCCGGGCCTGCGGCCACGGGGTGACCGGCAAGGCGGCGTCCTTCGTGTCCCGGGTCACCGAGAACGTCCTGCGCGCCTTCGCCGCCGGCCCGGCCGGCCGGGCGCATCCGGTACGGGACAACCTGGCGAAGATCCGGCCCGCCAAGGCCGGCGCGGCGCAGGGCGCGGACCTCGACTGACTCAGCCGGCTCCTTCTGGCCCGTTCCTAGACCGTGACGACGATCTTCCCGGCGTGGAGCCCCTTTTCGAGGTGGCGGTGTGCCTCGACGACGTCGTCGAGGGCGAACACCGTGTCGACGGCGGGCCGCAGCGCGCCGAGGCGTACACCGGCGTTCAGGAAGGCCGCCATGCGCTTCACCACGACGGCGTCGAGGGTGTGCTCGAAGCTCTGGTAGCCGAAGATCGTGAGCGGCGTGCCTCCCGGGAAGGGGGTCGGCCGAGGGTCCAGGAAGCCCGCGGCGACCAGTGTTCCGCCGGGGCGGGCCGCCTTCAGCAGATCCTGCTGGCCGGGGCCCATGACAAGATCGAGGACGATGTCGGCGCCGGTCCCACCGGTGTGGTGACGGACGGCTTCGACGACGTCCACCTGGTCGGTGGCGATGACCGCGGCGGCGCCAGCGGCGAGCAGGTCGTCCTTCTTCGCAGTATGCCGAGTGACGGCGATGGGCACGGCGCCGATCTGATTAGCGATCTGGATCGCCGCCCGGCCGACGCCGCCGGACGCGGCAGTGATGAGGACGTGGTCGCCGGGCCGCATCCCCGCCTTCTCGACGAGCGCGCCGTAGGCGGTGGAGTACGCGACCCAGATCGCCGCCGCCTCCGTGATTCCCAGCCCGGCCGGCCGGGCGACGACCCGGCTCGCGGGGACCGTGGTGTATTCGGCGTAGCTGCCCCTGACGATCGCGTCCGGAACGGCCGTGAGGATGACCGGATCGCCGATCTCCAGCCCGGTGACCTCGGGGCCCAGCGCGTCGACGACGCCGGTTCCCTCGACGCCGAGGCGAGCGTGTGGCAGGGGGACGGTCACGGGCGAGGTGCCGGAACGCATCATCAGGTCGAGCGGGTTGACGGCGAACGCCTCGATCCTGACCCGTACCTCGCCGGCCGCGGGCTCGACGGCCGGCTCCTCGACGACGTGCATGACGTCCGGCCCGCCGAACTCGTCGAACACGATGACTCGTGGCATGGTGACTCCTCCGCGTCTGGTGCTGGTCTCGTTGCTCACGGAAGACGTTACGGAGCCGTCGGTTACCTCCTGGTACCTTCGATTCTCATGCAGAACGCGGCCGGACCGACCTTCCTCGCCGACTGCCCCACGCGCCTGGCGGTCGAGATCCTCTCCGACAAATGGGCCCTGCTCGTGCTCTTCGGGCTCAGCCATCAGCCTCGCAGGCACGGTGAGCTCGTCGACCTCATCGGCGGCATCTCGCGCAAGGTCCTCACCCAGACGCTGCGCCGGCTCCAGCAGTACGGTCTGGTCGAACGCCATGCCGAAGCGCCACGGCGGGTCGAGTACAGCCTCACCGACCTTGGCCGGACCCTCGTCGAGCCCATCGAGGTCCTGACGACCTGGGCGCGGGACTACGGCGGGGCCATCGCCGACTTCCAGGAGGCGGCGGAGGCCGACACTCCTGCTCGGGCTCGCGCGCAGGGTTGATCTCGGCGACGGGCATCGACTCGCGGTCAGCGGACCGTCGAGCCGCCCGTCTCGGTGGAGAAGACGCGGGCCATCGGGCCGAGGCGCGGGACCATGACCCGTACGGTCCGGGTCGCGGCGTAGCCGGCGGCCAGGGTGACCACGCCGCCGATGGCGTCGAGCAGGTAGTGGTTGGCGGTGCCCAGGATCACGAGCACGGTCGCGGCGGGGTAGCAGTACACCAGCCACCGGACCCGGCTGGGCCGCGTCACGTCGGCGATGGCGATCGCGCACCACAGCGACCAGCCCGTGTGCAGCGACGGCATGGCGGCGTACTGGTTCGACACCGAGGCGACCGGCGAGGCGCCGGACTCGTACAGGCCGCCGCTGTGGAACGCGTTCGCCGTGTCGACGAACCCGGCGATCATGCGCGGCGGCGCCAGCGGGTACAGCCAGAACCCGATGAGGGCGAGGACCGTCGTAGCGAAGATCAACCGCCGGTAGAACACGTAGCGGTCCGGATGGCGAACGTACAGCCAGACCAGCACGCCGATCGTGAGGACGAAGTGGAGGCTCGCGTAGTAGTAGTTCGCGCTCGTCCCGAGCCAGCGCACGTCCGTGAACAGCCGATTGATCGACAACTCGACGTTCAGGTGCAGCAGGTGCTCGAGGTGGAGGATGTCATGCCCGCGGCTCAGCGCCGCCGTGTGGTTGCGCGGCACGAGGTCGCGTACGAGGGAGTAGGCGCCGTAGCAGAGGGCGATGAGCAGGATCTCGCGATAGAAGCGGGGGCGCCCGGCGGGTCGCCCGCCCGCCTGCACCCCCGTCAGGTCGCCCGTGGCGACCGGCGCCACGGCCGACCTTGACATGATCCCTATGTTCTCAGATCGAATCGGGTGACCCGTCGGTATTCCTTGTCTTGTTTGTCACTTTGTGATCTTTCACCGGACCGGTCCCCGTCGTCTTCCGGTGCATGAGCCCGCTGATGACCAGCGCGCCCGCGGTGATCAGGACTCCGGCCGCCGCGTCCAGCAGGTAATGATTGGCGGTCGAGAAGATCACCAAAATTGTCACGATCGGGTAAAGGGTGGCGATCGCCCGAACCCACGGACGCCGCGAAAGCGTGACCACCGCGACCGCGCACCACAATGCCCACCCCGCGTGCATTGACGGCATTGCCGCGAACTGATTGGTCAGTGAACCGGCCTCGGGCGAGGAATACAGGCCGAAGCTGTGCAGCGCCACCACCGGGTCGACGAAGCCCTGGCCGCCGAGGAAACGCGGCGGCGCCAGCGGGTACAGCCAGAAGCCGAGCAGCGCGATCCCGGTGGCGACCATCAGGGCCGTGCGCAGCCGGCGGAAGTGCTGCGGCCGCCGCTGGTAGAGCCACACGAGCACGGTCAGGGTGACCGCGAAGTGAGCGGTGGCGTAGTACCAGTTCGCCGGCCTGGCCAGCGACGGCGCCCGCAGCAGCGCGTGGTTGAGGTCCAGCTCGACGTCGATGCCCAGCACGTGCTCCAGCCGCAGGATCTGCGACGCGTGCGCGTACGCCGTCGCCTCGTCATGCGGGATCAGCAGCCGGACCAGCGTGTACGCGCAGTAGAAGGCGGCGGCCAGCGCGATCTCGCGCCACAGCCGAGGCGCTGGCGACGGCACGGGCGAGGCGACGGGCTGCTTCTCGACGGGACGGGGATGGGGGGCGGCTAGCTGGGCCATGATTTCAATCTTCGACGAGTCGCACCCTTTTGTGATCATCTCCAGGAATGGTCTGCGACTCGACCCAGGAGACTACGCGCCTAGTCCTCAGGGGGGATGCCGTCCCCTATCGGTCCCACCGGATCGTGCCCAGGGTACGTCCCCGTTGAGCGTGCCCGCGCCTCGGCGGATGGCTCAGGGGGGCGGGGGCAGCACCTGCTCGGCCGCCGAGCGTGCCCTCGCGCCGCGGATGGCTCAGGGGGGCGGGGGCAGCACCTGCTCGGCCGCCGAGCGTGCCCTCGCGCCGCGGATGGCTCAGGGGGGCGTGGGCAGCACCTGCTCGGCCGCCGAGCGTGCCCTCGCGCCGCGGATGGCTCAGGGGAGCGCGGGCAGCACCTGCTCGGATGGGGTGCCCTCGCGGAGCGCGCGGCCGACCGTGCAGTGGTTCTCGTGCACGCGGTGCGCGACCTCGGTGAAGATCTGCTGCGCCTTCTCGTCCCCCTCCGGGAACTCCACGTCGTACGTGACGGTGATCGGCCCCAGTTTCGTGGGCGCGACCTTCTCGGCCGCGACGTTCGCGACGAGCCGCACCAGCCGGTGACCGCGCTTGGCGGTGAGCGGCTCGATCGTCACGATCTCGCAGCCGCCCAGCGCGGCGAGTAGCAGCTCGACGGGCGTGAAGACGCCGTCCTCGTCCGAGCTCCCGACGGCGACCTCCGCGCCGCGGTCGTTCCGGGCGACGAAGCCCCCGTCGTCGGTGCGCTCCACCCGAACCGAAGCCATGGTCCCTCCTTTGTAGGTCGCTCGTCAGTAACCATGGTCCCGGACGAGTTGTTCCAGCCAGGTACGCGCCTGGTCCACATGCGTCTCGGTGAGCCCGTGCAGGGGATCCACCGGGACGATGAGGTGGGGGCCCAGCCGGGTCTCCTTGGCGAGCACCTCCGTGACGTCCGGCTCGTCCTCCAGCCAGACGAACGGCCGCTCGCCGACCCAGGCGGCCACGTGCCGGGCCTTCCACGCCCCGAGCGAGAACCGCGGATCGTGCCGGGGGATCGGAACGTGCGGCAGGGACGGCAGCCCGACCCGGGGGCTGATCCAGTCGTTCGCCGCGTCCGTCCAGTAGCTCGCCCAGACGAGCTCCGCCCCGGTGTCGGCCGCGAGGGCGGTGAGCAGCGGCCCGTGCAGCGGGTTGAGCAGCAGCCGGTAGACCACGCCGTTGGGGGAGGCGCGGTACCGCTGATAGCCGGGGGACCGTTGTAGGGGGTTGAGAACACCGTCCACGTCGAGAAGCACCAGCGGCGTGTCCATGACATCGGACGCTATGTCAGCCGATGCGCTCCGGCCAGTGTCCGGCGGAAGAATGATCGATCAAATTCCACATCCGGGTCAGAAGCGGCAACCTGTCGGTCAGGGCGTTCCGGCGGTGGTGCTGCGTCGTTCGAGGAGGACGACGTCGCGCCAGCGGCCGTGGTGCCGGCCCAGGCGTTCCCGGACTCCGACGGTACGGAAGCCGGCCCTGGCGTGCAGCCGCAGGCTGGCCGCGTTCTCGGGGAAGACGCCCGACTGGATCGTCCAGATCCCGGCGGCCTCCGTCGAGTCGATGAGGGCCTGCAGCAGCGCGGCGGCGATGCCGCGGCCGTGGTGGTCGGGGTGGACGTACACGCTGTGCTCGACGACCCCCGCGTAGACGCAGCGGCCGGACACCGCGGTGACCGCGATCCAGCCCAGGACCTGACCCGTGGCCGTGTCCGTGGCGACGTGCCGGTGCTCCGGAAGCTTCGCCCGGTCGAAGGCGTCCCAAGTCGGAGCCTCGGTCTCGAAGCTGGCCTCGCCGCCGTCGAGCCCCGCCTGGTAGATCGCCAGAACGGCGCCGGCGTCGTCGCCGCGCATCGGCCGGATCGTGACCCCCGGCGGGACCGGGACCCGGCCGGCCGGGGGCGTCGCCACCGGCTGTTCGCCAGAGCCGTTCTCACTGATCTCGGGCATGATCACTCCCTGGGGCGTACCTGAGCGGCGGGCTGCTCATCAGCGCCCTGGATCTCCGCTGCTGGAGCGACTGAAAGTCGGGGCACAAGCTGCCTGTGAACGGCGAGGGGCCGCCGCTCAGGTACGCCCCAGGGAGTGATCATGCCCGAGATCAGTGAGAACGGCTCTG
>NZ_JBFAUM010000064.1:0-9744 GCF_040679195.1 Actinoallomurus sp. NPDC052308
GGCCGCGCCCCCCCCCGCCCCGCCCGCCCCGGGGCGGGGGGGCCCCGGCCCCCCCGCCCCCCCCACCCGCGCGTGGCTCAGCTCGCGGCCTTGTGGCAGATCGCGAGGGTGTCGTACTCGCCGAGCCGCCGGTCCTCGACGGAGGTGAACCCGGCGCCCAGGGCGTTGTCCCGGACCTCACCGAGGTAGTACTCCGAGCCGCCTTCGGTGACCAGCAGCATGTCGAGGCTGATCACCAGGTTCTCGACCCGGCTCGACTCGCGGTCGAGCATGCGGTCGTAGACGAGCAGGACGCCGCCCGGGTTGACGCTGTCGTAGGCCTTGCGGACGAGCTCCGCCCGCTGTCCCGGGTCCCAGTCGTGCAGCACGTGCCCGATCATGACGATGTCCGCCGCCGGGAGCGGGTCGGTGAAGAAGCTCCCGCCGTGGAAGGTCACCTTGCCGGTCAGGCCCTGCTCGGCCACCTTCTCGTCGAAGAAGGGCGACATCTGCGGCAGGTCGAACACCGCTCCGGACAGGTGCGGGTACCTGGTCAGGACCTGCGACACCAGGCTTCCCCGGCAGCCGCCGATGTCGAGGATGGACTGGTACTTCGACCATCCGTCGTACGCCTCGAGCAACTGGGGGCCGAGCACGCGCGTCAACGCGTCCATCGAGTTGATGAACTGGCCGAGGATCCTCGGGTTCTCGATCACCGCTTCGAAGCTGCTGCCGGACTGCTGCTCGCCGGTGCGCAGGCCCTCGGTCAGGCGGCCCCACGCCGGGTAGAGGTTGTGGTTGGTGCGCTCGAGGAAGCCGCCGATGTAGGCGCCCTGGCCGCGGACCAGGAACCGGCCCGCGCCGGCGCCGTTGCGGTAGCGTTCGCCGTCGCGTTCCAGCAGGTCCAGGCTGACCAGGAGCGCGAGCCAGTCGGACAGGCCACGGCCGTGCAGCCCGAGGCGCTCGCGGATCGTGCCCTCGTCCGCCGGCCCTTCGCTCAGGAAGGTGAACAGGCCGAGCTCCACGGCGGTGAGCAACGCCTTGGCATCACAGAAAGAGTTCGCCAGCCGGAGGATTCCGGCCGGGGTGCTGGTGTCCAGCGTGGTCCTCGTCACTTGCGGGACTCCTTTCAGACGAGCGGACCTCGGCCCGCCCGAGCTCGCGGTGGTCTTCGGCCTCGTCAGGCGTTCGCCGTGCTCGAGGCGCTCCCCTGCTCATCGATGTCGACGTGGATCGACCACTTCGCGATCGCCAGCGACATGTTGATCGCCTCGGTCGCCGTCTCGACCATCGCGGCCTCGTAGTCCTTCACGGCGTCCTCGAGCGTCCGTTCACCGGCGGCCACCGCCGTGAGCTCGCGGCACAGCGCGGTCGCGTCCCGCAGCGCGGTGTTGGCGCCGAACCCGCCGGACGGCGGCATGATGTGCACGGCGTCGCCGAGCGGGATCACGTTGCCCGTGCCCCAGGGCTCCACCGGCAGCTTGACCCGCATGGCGATGGGATAGGTCTCGTCAGGATCGGCGTGCGCGAAGATCCCGTGCAGGTCCGGGTGCCAGTCGGTGATGCGGTCGAGCACCACGCGGCGGAGTTCCTCCCCGGACATCGCGAAGAACTTCTCATCCGGGATGTCCAGGACGTCCTTGTGGGAGTTGAAGACCGACATGTAGTAGTCGTCGTTGAAGTCGAACTCCAGGCCGGGCCACATCTCGGCGGCGGCCTCGCGCGGCCGGTTGCGGAACACCATGGGCATCAGGCCCAGGTGGAACCCGTCCGAGCCGATCACGTAGACGGTCCGGTCGCGCAGGACGTCGGGCAGTCCCTCCTTGAGCGCCTTGTCCCGCGGCGTACGGGACAGGATCGTGCGCACGCCCAGGTCGGTCTGCTTGTCGTCCGGCCGCAGCTGCGCGCGCACCTGGGAGTTCGCCCCGTCCGCGGCGATCAGGACGTCGCCGGTGGCGCTGTCGCCGTCGGCGAAGTACGCCGTGACGCCGTCGCCGGTCTGCTCGCAGTGCGTGAACCGCTTCCCGAACCGCACCACGTCGTCGAGGCCGGCCAGGAGGATGCGGCGCAGCGTGGCCCGGTCGAGCGCCCCCATGCTGTCCGCCGAGTCACCGCGCGGATCCTCGAAGGTGGGCGTCCACTGCGGTTCGAGCTGCTGGTCGTACGCGGCCCAGCCGTGCTTGTACCGCATGTTCGACGTCGCGGTGAGCAGGTCCGCCGCCGCGCGCGGGAGGCAGTCGCGGAGCGCGTCCTCGCCCTCGGGCAGCAGGCGGAGCCGGTATCCCTGCATCCGGCCCTTGGGAGAGGCGTCGCGCTCGTACACGATGACGTCGATGCCGGCCTTGCGCAGCCCCTGCGCGAGGCAGAGCCCGCCGATGCCGCCGCCGATCACCAGTACGCGCATCGGCCGGCCCGGATCCGAAGAGATGGCCATCGTCGTCCTCCTCAGCGCAGCACCACGTCGGCGACGCGGTCCAGGTGGGCGGGGTCGGCGGTACAGGACAGCAGGATCAGCTCGTCGCAGCCGTTCGCGGCGTACCCGTCCACGACGTCGCGCAGCCTCGCCTCGTCCGTGACGGCGCCGCCCGCGATCCGTTCGGCGACCGGGCCGGCGAACGCGTAGAAGCTCATGAGGTGCTTCCTCGCCTGTTCCGCGCCGTTCGGGCCCAGTGAGACGTAGCAGTCCGCGCCGGTCCGGGGCGACCCCGAGCGTCCCTCTTCGGCCCAGAGCTGCTTGACCTGGGTCACGAGCTCGGCGAACTTGTGCGGGGCGCCGCCCGGGGAGATCCAGCCGATGCCGTGCCTCGCGGCGCGGCGCAGCGCCGCCGGGGACGTCCCGCCCACCCAGATCGGGATGTCGCCGTTGGTGGGACGCGGGCCTATGCCCTGCACCGGGCCCTCGCCCCGCCAGACCCGCTGCATCTCCTCGATCACCTCGTCGAGGCGTCGTCCCCGGGAGGCGTAGTCGGCGCCGGTGGCCAGGTAGTCGTCCTCCCGCATCCCGGATGAGACGCCGACGATGAGCCGGCCGCCCGACAGGCGGTCCAGGCTGGCGAGCTGCTTGGCCAGCTCGACCGCGCCCGGCCGCGACGCCGCCAGCAGGATGGCCGTCACCAGCTTGATCCGCTCGGTGACGGCGGCCGCCGCGGAGAGCGCGACGATGCTGTCGTAGTTGTGGTAGACGAGCCGGTCCGTCACGGTCAGGCTGCTGAATCCGAGATCTTCGGCCCGGCGCGCGAATTCCACCAGTTGCCGGCCCTCGGCACCATGCACGGTCGTCGGCAGGCAGACTCCTATGTCCATGCTGTTCTCCTCGGCTCCATTCGGGTCCGTGGGCGGCCTCACCTGAGCCGGAAAAGGCGAGTGGCCAACGTCAGGGATCTTCCGGCCGGCGGCTGGGGTCGCGGTCGAGTCGCGGTCGAGGTCACGGTGGCGCGAGTCGCGGTACGGCCGCCGTCCCGACGCGGCGCGCGACCGGGACGGCCGGACGGGCCGCCCTGACGATCGGCGCCTCACCGCGTGTCGAGCACCCCTCCAGCGGGCGCCGTGATTATCGGTCCTGGCGACACGCGGGCTTCTTCCGCCGCACAGGCCGGATCGGCCGACCCGGCGATCGCCCGGCCACCCGGTGGCCAGGTCCCCAGAACCGCGGTGTCCAGGGGTGAACCAAGATGAGAGAGACAGCCGTGAGGACAGCAGATCCAGAACGGACCGCACGCGCTCAGGTGCCCGAGGCGCAGCCGCCGGCCGCGCCCCGATGGCTCCTCTGCGAGGGCTGCAATCGACCTGTCTACGAGAGGCGCTTCTCGCGCGACCTGCGGGTGTGCCCGGAATGCGGCCGGTACGCGCGACTCAGCGCCGAGGAGCGGATCGAGCAGCTCTTCGACGCCGGCTCGATCAGTACGGTGGCGGTGGCGGAGACCATCGAGGATCCGCTGCTGTTCACCGACAGCAGGCCGTACGTCGAGCGGCTGCGTACGGCCCGGCGGCAGACGGGGCTCGACGACGCCGTGGTGTGCGTGCGCGGTGAGATCGGCGGCCACCCGCTGGTGGCGGCGGTCATGGACTTCAACTTCCTCGGCGGCAGCCTCGGCTGCGCGGCGGGCGAGCGCATCGCCGCGGCGGCCGAGGCCGCGCTGCTGGACGGCGTGCCGTTCCTCGTCGTCACCGCCTCCGGCGGGGCGCGCATGCAGGAGGGCGCGCTGTCCCTCATGCAACTGGCGAAGACCACCCAGGCGCTGGTCGCGCTGCACCGGGCCGGGATCCTCACGATCAGCGTGATCACCGATCCCACGTACGGCGGTGTCGCGGCCTCGTTCGCCACGCAGACCGATGTGATCCTCGCCGAGCGCGGCGCGCGCCTGGGGTTCGCCGGTCCCCGAGTGATCATGCAGACGATCCGGCAGCAGCTCCCCGCGGGCTTCCAGACGGCGGAGTTCCTGTTCGAGCACGGCCTCATCGACGAGGTCGTACCACGGCCGGCGCTCCGCCCCACCTTGGCCCGCCTGCTGGCCGCGGCCGCACCCGCGACACCGGTCGACGACCCGCTCCGGGCCGTTCCCTCCGGGGTCGTCCGGCAGCTCGACGACGTCCCCGAGCGGGACCCCTGGGACGTCATGCGCCTGGCGCGGGAGATCGGCCGGCCGACGACGCTCGACTACGCCGGCCGCCTCCTCGACGGATTCGTCGAGCTGCACGGCGACCGGCTCTCCGACGACTGCACGGCGATCGTGGGGGGCATCGGCCGGTTCGCGGGCCGTCCCGTCATGCTGATCGGCCACCAGAAGGGCCACACCGCGCAGGAACTGCGCGAGCGCAACTACGGCATGTCGACTCCGGCCGGCTACCGGAAGGCCGGGCGGCTGATGCAACTCGCCGCCAGGCTCGGCCTGCCGATCATCACCCTGGTCGACACGCAGGGCGCGTACCCGGGCCTGGAGGCCGAACGGGAGGGGCAGGCCTGGGCCATCGCCGAGAACCTGCGGTTGATGGCGCATCTGCCCGTCCCGATCGTCGCCGTGGTGACCGGAGAGGGCGGCAGCGGCGGCGCGCTGGCACTGGCGCTCGCCGACCGCGTCCTCGTCCTGGAGAACAGCGTCTACTCGGTGATCAGCCCGGAGGCCTGCGGCGCGATCCTGTGGAACGACGCGTCGACCGCGCCCCAGGCCGCGCGGGCCCTGCGGATCGAGCCGCGCGAACTGCTCCGGCACCGGATCGCCGACGGGGTGATCCCCGAGCCCGAGGGCGGGGCGCACAACGACCACGCCGCGGCCGCCGACCTCCTGCGCCGTGCCCTGTGCGACGTGCTCGCGGAGATCGTCGATCTGGACGGTGAGCGGCTGGTCGCCGAGCGGGCGGAACGGTTCGGCGCCTTCGGGACGCGTCCGCCCGTGGCGGCGCACAAGGGAGGCCAGGATTGACGTCCTCCCCCGCCCGAAGGCGGGGGATTTCAACTCGCTCTACCCGGAGGTGAGAACAGGTTGAGGTTCGCGGTTCACGGCCCCGCCCAACGGCTGGAGGGCTCCTCGCGCTGTCACGGCACGTCCTGCCGCGATGTCTCTGATGTTCTTGGCCGCGTTCACATCCGCGTGATCGGCATGCCCACAGGCGCGACAACGAAAGACCGCTTGGCTCTCACGGCTCTCCGCGGCGCAGTACCCACAGGCATGACAGCTCTGAGACGTGTACGCGGGGTCGATCTTTTCCACCCGACCCGGCGCCTTATCCTCCAGGCGGGTCACCAGAGGGCCCCAGCCGGCGGCGTGGATCGAGCGATTCAGCCCGGCTTTGGCCCGTACATTGGTGCCTGGCGCACGACGGGTGCCACGCGCCGACCGCACCATGTTCTTAATCTTCAAATCCTCGACCCTGATCAGGTCGTAGCGGCGGGCCAGGACGGTGGAGGTCTGCTCCACCCAGTCCTTACGCCGGTCGGCCTCACGCGCCTTCAACCGGCCGATCGCCATCTTGACCCGCGCCCGCCGGTTCGACCCGGGCTTGGCGCGCGCCAACCGGCGCTGCAGCCGCAGCAGACGCTGGGCCTCGGTGCCGCGCAGGCCGGACACCGACAACCGCTCACCAGTGGACAGGGCGGCCGAAACGACCACACCACGATCCATCCCGACGACCTCGCCGGTACCGGGGGCGTTGATCGGGGGCGGGATCACCGCGAAGCACACATGCCAGCGGCCCGCCCGGTCCCGCTTGATTCGGAAGGACTTGGCCGAATCGGGGACCTGGCGAGACCAGCGGAACCGCACCCAGCCCACCTTCGGTACCCGCACCTCACCCACCTTGCGGGACAGACGCCGTACGTCCCATTGCCAGCCGCGACGCCCGACGATCCGGAATCCCTCATGCACGCCTGCCTTACGCCAGGTCGGCCGACGGTGCGCCCCGGCGAAGAAGTTGCTCATGGCCTGGGCGAAGTCACGCAACGCCTGTTGCTGCACCGTCTGCGAACCTGCCGCCAACCACTCGAACTCGCGTCTCGCCTCGGTCAACTGGCGAGACTGCTCTGTGTAGCCGGGCGCGCTCTTCCGGCCTGGCCGCCAGTGCTGGTGCTGTTCGACCGCGAGATTCCACACATATCGGGCTTGCGAACAGTGCTCCAGCAACCCCTGCTCTTGAGCGGGCGTGGGCGCAAGCCGGAACCGCATGCCCGCATCCTAACCACCACCGACAATCCGAGGAGGGAGCGGCGTTTCCTCCCCGGCCTGAAGGCCGGGGTCCCCACGCCGCGAAGCCGATGACGGAAACGGTACCGGTCGCCGACGGCATGGAGACCGATCTCGACGCGATCTGCCGGAGCGTGATCCGGCTCCTCGAGACGAGCCACGGCGTCCCCGCCCGGCTAAGGGTCGAGGCCGGGGCGGCGTCCGTGGAGGTGGAGTGGCCGGCCGCGAACGGTGCGCCGGGCGCCCCGCTCTCGGCCGGAGCGGCGGTGGTGCCGCCGAGGGCGGTGGCGACCGCCGGTGTCGCCGGCGCCACGGCCCCGCCGGTCGGCGAGGGAGACGGCACGGAGTTCTTCATCTGCGCCGACACCGTCGGGACCTTCTACCACGCCGCGAAACCGGGCGCCGAGCCGTTCGTCAAGGTGGGCGATGACCTGGAGGCCGGCCGGCAGGTCGGGATCGTCGAGGTCATGAAGCTGATGACGCCGGTCGAGGCGGACCGGCCGGGCCGCGTCGTCGAGATGCTCGTCCCGGACGGGTCCCCGGTCGAGTTCGGCCAACGATTGATCGCCTGCGCTCCGCTGGGCGAGCGGTGACAGTGCCCGCACGGACGCGCCTGGAGGCCAGATGATCTCCAAGATACTGATCGCGAACCGAGGGGAGATCGCGCTGCGGGTCGCACGGACCTGCCGCGAGATGGACATCCGCACGGTCATCGCCCACTCCGCGGCGGACCGGGGCTCCCCCGCGATGGAGTACGCGGACGAGGCCGTCCAGATCGGCCCGCCCGAACCTCGGCGCAGCTATCTGAACGCGGCCGCCATCGTGGAGGCCGCCCTGCAGACCGGCGCCGACGCCATCCACCCCGGCTACGGGTTCCTGTCGGAGGATCCGGACTTCGCCGAGATCTGCGAGGCCGCCGGGCTGACCTTCATCGGCCCGCGCCCCTCCCTGATCAAGGACCTCGGCGACAAGGCGGAGGCCCGCAGGATCGCCGCCGCGGGCGGACTGCGGGTCCTGCCCGGCAGTGAACACGCCCCGGGCAGCGTCGGCGAGGCGATGCTCGTCGCCGACGAGATCGGCTATCCGGTCATCATCAAGGCGGTCGCCGGCGGTGGCGGGCGCGGGATCACCCTGGTACGCCGGCGGCAGGAGTTCGCGGCCGCCTACGCGGAGGCGTCGGCGAACGCCCAGGCGGTCTTCGGCGATTCCCGCGTCTATGTGGAGAGGTTCCTCGAACACGCCCGGCACATCGAAGCCCAGATCCTCGGTGACCGGCACGGCGACGTGGTGCATCTCGGCATCCGCGACTGCTCGGTCCAGCGCCGCCGGCAGAAGCTGATCGAGGAGACGCCGCCGCCCGACCTCGATCCGGTCACGGCCGAGCGCATCGCCCTGGCGGCCGCCGCGGCGGCCGGGCACGCGGGCTACACCGGCGCGGGCACGTACGAGTTCCTCCTCGACGAGCACGGCGACTTCTACTTCATCGAGACCAACTGCCGGATCCAGGTCGAGCACCCCGTCACGGAGATGGTCACCGGCGTCGACATCGTCCGCGAGCAGATCCTGATCGCCTCCGGGGAGCGGATGTCGATCCGCCAGTCGGACATGCTCCAGCGCGGCGCGAGCATCGAGTGCCGCGTCAACGCCGAGGATCCCGAGCGCGGCTTCATGCCCGCCTCCGGCACCCTGGAGAGGTTCGAGATCCCGGGCGGCCCGTTCACCCGGATCGACACGCAGTGCCGGCCGGGCTTCACGGTGCCGCCCTACTACGACTCGCTGCTGGCCAAGGCGGTGGTGTGGGCGCCGGACCGCGAGCAGGCGATCGCCAGGATGGACCGGGTCCTGGCGGACTTCACCGTCTCCGGGCCTCGGGTCGCGACGACGATCCCGTTCCTCCGCGAGGTGCTGGCGCATCCCCTGTTCCGCAGCGGCAAGCACACCACGTCGCTGCTCGACCAGATGCTGGACCAGTCGTGATCCGCCCGAGCCGCCGACCGCGTCGGGCCCGCGGCTCCGAGTACCGATGACGCGTCAGGGCGGCGTTCTCGGCGCCGCCGGACGGGTGCTGAAGGGCGCGCTCCGGTCGATCCGGGGCGGGCTGGTCGGGCTGGGGTTCATGTCGGGTTTCGTGCCACCGCAGCCGCCCGGCTCCGTCTCCGAAGCGGACGCCGACCCGCCCTGCAGAGGGGACGGCGACCCGCCCTCCGGGGCCGAGGAGAACCGTCGTTCCGGGGCGGATGAGGACGCGGGCGAGACGGACGGCGCCGCACGGATTCGCGACGGCGCCGGCCCGTGGCCACGGCGGCCGACCAGCGCCTGCGCCGACCCTCTGACCGCGTTTCCGGAGTACCCGGGGCTAGGAGCGCCGCTGTCGCCGCGGGAGGAGGAGCTCTGGGCGGCGATCGTACGGCGCTTCGACGGATCCGGCTGAGCCTGCGCCCGGCCGGGTTTTGCTGCGCCGGCTCCCGGCCGGGTCCTGCTGAGGCGACGCGTGGCCCGGATCCCGCTGAGCCGGCGCCCGGCCGCGTCCTGCTGAGGCGACGCCCGGCTGAGCCGGCGCCCGGCGCCTCCGTCGTTCCGACGTGACGCCCGGCGCCTTTCCGCGGCGTCCGTCAGTACGACGCCGCGACCTCGTAGATGCCGAACGTCGCCCCGCGCGTGGCGTCCTGCAGCGGGCGCAGGGACGCCGTGGTCGAGCGGTGGTCGTTACCCCTCTCCCACACCTGGAACGCCTCCAGGTCGGTCCATTCGCTGTGGACCGCGAAGGAGCGCGGGTCACCGACGGACCGGAGGAGCCTGTTGCCGACCAGCCCCGGCGTGCCGTCGAGCGCGCGACTGATGTCGTGATAGGCGGCCTCGACGCTCCCCGGGGCGTCGTCCGGGTCGGTCACGTACAGCAGGACATGAACTGTGCTCATCGTGTGGCCGTTCTGCGTGTTCTTCGGCGGTTACGGGCCGGCATCTGCTGGGAGGGGAGGTGGTGGGCGAGTAAATGGTCGGCGGGTTCGGTGGTGTCGGCGGTGAGGAGTGCTTCGTGGAGGCGTTGCATGGGGGCGGAGGGTTCGAGGCCGAGTTCGTCGATGAGGAC
>NZ_JBFAUM010000065.1:0-8088 GCF_040679195.1 Actinoallomurus sp. NPDC052308
CCGTGGAATTGCTGCACGAGGTGCTGCATTACCTGGGGTTGCCGGATGAGTACCGGGATCTGTTGGCGGTGTTCCGGCGTGCGGCGACCTCTTCGGCGGTCAAGGCTGACGGTCTCATGGCGGGGGGTGTGTTCGACCCGTCCCAGGAGATGCCGTCGCGGTATCTGGAGATCATCGAATCGGTGGTCGACGCCACCGCGGTCCTGCGCGACCATCCGCTGAACGCGCCGGACAGGCCCGGACCGGCAGCCGACAATCCCAAGGCGTCGGAGGTGGTCGGCCGGGCCGATGACGTGCCGACCCATCCCGGCGCACCCGCGCCGCAGCAGTCCGAGAATCGCCCCGCAGCCGATTCGCCGGGCCGGGCTTCACAGGCGCTCGAAGATCGGACGCGGACAGCTCCCTTCGTGCCCCAGGACGCCTCCCCATCCGTCTTGGCCCAGATCCGGTACATGGAGGAGGCGTCCCGGTTCGAAGAGCGCCTCGCCGTCCACCTGTCCGAGCACGAGGCGGTCAACGAGCACCTCGGCACGGTCGTGCGGAACCTCTGGTCGCGCACGCCGGAGCATCGCCGGTCGGAATACGGCTCCGAGGACACCTGGGTGGCCGGCGTCGTGGGGACGTCGATCGACCGGCTGCAGCAGGTGGTGGACTCGGGGAACCTCCGGGAGCGGGTGGCCTTCCTGTTCAACGGGGTGAGCCACGGCCTGGTCCCCCACCTGCTGAGGGGGTCGCAGGAGCCGGCCGCGGAGATCAGGACCGAGCGCGCCGACCGGGTGCCCACCGAGGCCCGCGTCGCATTCGAGGAACGTCTCAAGGAGATCGGCGAGTCGGACCTGGATCCCGCGGCCAAGGAGGCGGCGATCGAGGCGGCGTCGGCGGAACTGCTGCGTACAAGGCGGCAGGCGTCACAGGTACGGCCACCGCTGAGCGCGAACGAGCGGCTCATGGTCGGCGACGGCGAGTCCCTGCCGTGGGTCGGCGCGGACATGAACCACACGCTGCTGATGAAGAGCGACTTCCAGCAGTTGTCGGAGAAGACCGGCGGGCTGGTCAGGACCGGCACGTCGGGCTCGGCGTACCTGTTCATCCACAACCTGGCACGCATGCCCCGCCGGTGGCGGGGCGTGGACGTCGACCTGGGTCTGCTGCGCTTGGCGCTGCTGGGCGCGATGCTGTCGGCGGACCACCACAGCTTCCACGAGGTGATGCGCGGCGCCCAGATCGCCCTGAACGAGATCTCGGACCACGATCCGGCGCTGGACTACGTGGACAACTGGGGCCGGTACCGTCGCCTCGCCCCGCTCAGTGAGGACGAGCTCCGTACGGCAGTGGCCTACCAGGGCAGGTTCCCCGACGAGCACGCACGGGACCTGCTCGACCGATCCCCGGCGGCCCCGCCCCATCCCGCGCCGAAGGCACCGATGGGTCTGCGTCCGGGGCCGCGCGTTCCAGCGGCGGAGGTGTATCCGGTCGATCCGGCGGTGACGCCGAACTGGGTGGATCGCGTGACGCGGGCCGCGCAGGCATCGATCGGCTCCTTCCGCCGGGTGGACTCAGGACCCGATCCGCAGGACGGCTGGAAGATCGCCGGGGAAGCAGACGGCGTGGCGAACGACTTCGCGCGCTGGATCCGCGGCGATGGCCCCGCGCCGAACGCGGCGAGCGCGATGGACATTTGGGAGGTGTTCCTGTTCATCGCCTACTGGGTGGGCGCCGTCGACAAGGCGTGGCTGGACAGGACTCATGAAGAGATGGCGCGGGCCGCACGGAACGCCTACTACAACGCGATCGACACGGGCATGGACGACGAAGATGCCTTCGAGGAGGGCGGGGGAGCGTACTTCGAGGCGCTCCGGAACCGCATGCACGTCGGTTCGGAGACCCGGCATTATCTCGATTCTGCGACCGGCTCGGTGGTGCCCGACATTCCGGTCGGCCATTTGGTGCACATCAGCTCCGCTGACCATAGCGGGGTCGCCCTGGGCGCCCGCGACGAGAACGGCGAGCTGCGACTGGTCGGCTACTGGGTCGCAGACTCCGCGGACGCCTCGGACCGGACCGACTCCCTGCGGGTGATCACGCTGGATGACCTGGTCGAACGGTCCGGGGTGCAGCTGACCATCGAGTCCATGGCGCCGGCGTGGTCGGTTCCGAGCGCCCCGATCGCGCTGGCGGATCCTCCGGCGGAGTTCGATCGAGCCTTCGGAGAGCCGGTTTTCCCGGGTGGGTTGCGGGCTCGAGAGTTGGACGACCAGGCAGATCTACGGCTGAATCCCCTCTGGTCCCTGCTGGAGGACGTACCGCCGTCAGTGCTGACGAGAAACCGGAAAGCGGTATGGCTGTACACGGTGCGCCCCGATGGCCGCGTGGTGGTCGGAAGTGAGACGCCGGGCCGGCTTCTGGGGCCGGAGCAGTTGGCCGACCTCCGGGCGTCGGATCCGACTCTTGCCGAGCTGGATGACGACGCGGCTCGGGAGACCCTCGATGAGCGTTGGGGGCGTATCGGGCACCCGGGAATAGGCGCGGATTTCGCTGCCAATGGCGATGCGAAAGAGGGTTCGTCGAGGGTGTCGGGTGAGTTCCGGTGGGACGAGGAACTCCGGCAGTGGGTGGTCGACGACGATTCCGGCCGTTACATGTACTCGCGTGGCGCGTACCCGCCGAACGTGGCGCGGCACTGGCTCTGGAACGCGGCGGCGCTGTTCAGCGCGCACACAGGGCAGCACGTCGGTTTCAGCCTGGTCAGCTGGCCCGGTCGGGGTCGCCCGGCCGGCGCCGATCGTATGGCCGCACCGGCCGCGGGGACTCCGATCGCGGCACGGTGGCCCAGGCCGCTGACGACGGATGACTACGGCATCATCGACAGGCGCGGCACGGGTGTGCTCTTCCGCGCACCCGGTACGCCGGTTTTTCACTGGCAGGTGCCGCGGGCGTTGGTGAACGTGCCCAGCCGCCCGCTGTTCCTCGTGCATGCGCAGAACTACGTCGAGGTGAGCACCTTCGCCCGGCCGAGGCTGCGGATCTCCGAGGACCGTACGCTGGCCGTCGAGGACGGCTTCTCAGGACAGCAGGTGTTCGCGACGGCCGAGGCCGTCGCACGCTCATCGGCCGAACTGGTCCGTGCGGGCGCCAGGGTGCGTCTCGAGGTCGACCGGGACCTGTCCATCGTTCTTCCCATCGAGGATGGCGGGATTCGCCGGCTGTTCCAGGTCACTCCGGTCTTCCCGACGGAGTCCGGACAGTCCACCGCGGAGGACAGCCGGGATTTCGCCGACCTGGTGGCCGGCGGTGATCGTCCATCGTCCATGGTGTTCCGCGACCCGGACAGCGGCCGGGTCGCCTCCGCGCCGATCAACGCGTCCGACGACGCGGAGGTCACCGGCACCCACCACCTCGCCGAGGCCCTGGCTCAGGCGGCCGATGGGGAGATCCGGCCGGAGGAGGTGGCGCCGGAGTGGGCGGCGGCGCACGTGCGCCGCGACCGCCGGCCGGCCGGTGGGGAGGGCGGCCCGCTCCCCGGCGAGAGGTACGGCAGCGCGCTGGCCGTCGGGGAGACCGACGACCCGCGACGTGACGCCCTGTCGCAGGCCGCCCGGCGTATCGGCGTCAACGAGTACGCGTGGGCCGAAGTGGGCGAGGGGTATGTGGTCCAGTCCATCGCCGCCCCCGACGCGCAGGGGCGGCCGAGCCTCGCACAGAACTTCGCCAACCTGGGCGGCACGGTCGAAAGCCCCATCCGTCACCTCTTCGCGACGGTGGTGCTCGCCAGCGAGGACGGCAGCCACCAGATCACCCTGGAGAACTTCTCCCGGAGCGGCCTGCGGGACCTCACGCGCCGTGGCGCCGTCCAGCAGACCCTGACGCACTACGCGGCGGACCAACTGCGGGAGATGGCGGAGGACCTGCGCGCGGAGATCGCCTGGCAGGAGGGCGCAGGTCTCGACCCTGATCCGGAGGTGCGCGCCTACCTCGACCTGGCCGAGGCGCTGATCCGGGCCGAGGGCGCGGGTGCGGAGCAGGAGCGCGAGGACGCGATCGAGAGCGCCGTATCCCACATGGCGCGCATCGAACGCCTCATCCCGGGCGAACACCAGTGGCGCATGAGAATGTTCTCCAAGCACCCCGGCGAGAGCTTCCACGACGGCATGGCGAATCTGGTGAGATCCGCGTCGCCCACGGTCAACCCGCTCACCGGTGTCGTGGTCCGCGGCCACCGGGACATGCCCACCTCCGACGGTGCACCCGCCGGTTCGGCGACGCCGGGAGAGAAGGACGGACCGGGCACGAAGGCCGATGTCCTGGCGAGTGCGGATTGGCTGGATCGGCGGGCCGGGGCCCCGGTGGCGAGGGTCGCGACGGAGCGCTTCGACCCGAAGATCGACTTCTCGGTGGACGGCAAAGCGAAGGCGTCGGGGTGGGAGACCCTGATCCGGGCGAATGTCCAGCGGATTCAGGCCGGTAACGGGCGGTGGGTTCGTCGCCATGTGCTCGCGTTGCCGGTGAAGCCGATGTTCGGCGTGACCGGGGGCGACGTCGATGTGCTGGCGAACGCGCTGCAGCGGGCGCTCGACCAGTACGTGAACCGGGGTTACGAGCTTCCGAGGTCGAAGGACCGGTTGCATGTGGACGTGAGGCTGGCCATCGCTCGCGACCACGCGGAGGCCATCGAGATCCGGCCGGGTCGGACGGCCGACGCACCGGACCTCGAACTGGACGGCCCGGACGCCCGGCATTGGGGCCTGCTCGACTTCACCGTGGTACTGCTGCACGAGGTGCTGCATTACCTGGGTCTGCGGGATGAGTATCGAGACCCGTCGGCCGTGTTCCGGCGGGCGATGACGTCTTCGGCGGCCAAGGCGGACGGTCCCATGACGGACGGCGTGTTCGACCTGTTGCAGGAGATGCCGAAGCGGCTCCTGGGACTGATCGAATCGGTGGTCGACGCCACCGCGGTCCTACGTGATCATCCACTGGGCGCACCGGGATCGCCTGCCCCGGGAGCCGACGACCCGGAGGCGTTGAAGGTGGTCGGCCGGGCCGATGACGCACCGGCCCACCCCGGCGCATCCGCGCCGCCCCACGGCCCGTCGGCGGGGTCGGCTGCGCAGGAGGGCGTCGATCTCCGTAGCGGCTGGCGGGCGCTCTCCTCGATGCCCGGCCGGTCCCGTTCGTCCGAACTGCGCGCCATCGATCGCGCGGTCGAGGCGTTGCCGCCGGACCCGACCGAGCGTGATCTGCGCCGGGTGCTTCGGGCGGTGTCGGACTGGAAGGCGGGCAAGTCGTCGCGGAGCAGCCGCTGGGACGCGGTCATCCGGCTGGAGAGCGCCGTCCGCCGGCTGCTGAACGCCGATGAGTCGCATCGCTCCTCCGCCGGTCCGGCCCGGGCGCCGTCGGCGCCCGGCGCCGCGTACGGCCGGCGTCCGGCGGACCTCCAGAACCCTGCGCTCGCCGGACGGGGACGTGCGGTCACGGTCGAGGGCGACGGGCCTGCCGTCGGATTCGAAGCGGAGTTGCACGGGTTCCGCGTCGTCCTGCCCGCGGGCGACGACCCGGAGGAGTACGGCACGATCGTGACCAGGCCCGGCCTGTTGAAGATCGTCTTCGACAAGGTCGGCGGGGTGCCCATTCTGGAGGTCGTCGTACTTCCGACCCGGGTACTGGCCGGAGCCCGGGACGACGGCCGGGCGGAACGGGCCGAGGTGCTGGCCGCGTTCGAGGACGTGGTGCGGAGGCTGGAAGGCGCTCCGGACGGCAGGCTGCTCTCCCGGATCTTCACCAGGGAGGCCGGGTACGAGGTCGACCCGCTGGCGGCGAATCTGCCGGTCCGGCGCAACCTCGCCGGCCAGGGTGTGATGCTCGTCCACCACACGGCGACCGCCCCGCTGAGCGGACTGACCGGGCTCATGCGGCACGTGGCCGAGCGCATGCGCACCGAGGCGCGCCCGTTTCAGCTCGCCCGGCAGGACCTGCTCACCGGGCTCGAGTACGCAGCGTGGGGGGCGTCCCGCTACGACGCCTGGCTGGCCGCCGACCCGGCGTACGCCGCGTCGTCCCGGCCGGAGGACCGGGAGGACCTGGAGGGCGCTCTCGCCC
Source organism: Actinoallomurus sp. NPDC052308 (assembly GCF_040679195.1). Taxonomy (NCBI): domain Bacteria; kingdom Bacillati; phylum Actinomycetota; class Actinomycetes; order Streptosporangiales; family Thermomonosporaceae; genus Actinoallomurus; species Actinoallomurus sp. NPDC052308. The sequence goes on from NZ_JBFAUM010000065.1 coordinate 6,097, forward strand.
TGGGGTTCACCCAGGTGGCCGCCACCGTGCGAGGCCGGCTCTCATCGCGGGTGCTGCCGAAGGACTTTTCGGCGGTGACCTCGCGGCCCTCGCTGGCCGCGGTCCGCTCGGGGCTGGGGGAGGCTCCGCAGGCGTTCCTGGAGGACATGGCGGGGATGCTGCGCGACGGGTTCGTCCGGTTCGTCGCCCGCCGGGCGGGGATTCAGGATCCGGCGCCGCTGTCCTGGCCGCTGCCGCATGACTGGGGACGATCGAGGGCGACGATCGGCCAGTACCTGGACAACCTGCTGCTCGGAGAACCGGAGCGTGTGATCGGCCAGCACGAGGCACTGGCCGTCCGCACCGACTCCCGCGTCCTCGACGGCAACCCGGTCGACGGGGTGCCGCGGATCGTACCGCACGTCGTCCCGGTGGAGGCGCGACCGCTCGCGTCCGCGCACTCCGATCTGCGGACCGTTCGCGACGAGTTCGAGACTCTGGCGGACGTCTCTCTCCGGTTGTTCAACCGGGGCCGGGGACTGTACGGGCTGCCGCCGGTCGGTGGTCCTCTCCCTCCTCCCGGCCGGCGGGTCGATGACTACCTGCTGTTGGAGGTCAACGCCCGGCTGAGGGATGAGTTCGGGTGGACCGGAGGCTGGGTCGGCCGGGAGCGGGTCGAGCGGGCGCTGGCCGAGATGTCAGGTGTCCGCACGGATCCCCGGGGGCGGGCGACCGAGGTGGCGTACCAGATCGTCTTCGGCCGGGTGCTCCGGGACCGGAGCGGAGCGAGGGCGCCCGAGCCGGAGGCCGCCGGCTCCGTGGAGCGCGCTTCCGCGGCCGGCGCGTCCACAGCAGGTGAAGTTCTCGAGGCCGATCGGACGACGGGGGACGGGAGGCCGGAGTCCGCCGCCGGAGGGCTCGGGATGGCCGACCCGCTCGACGACGACTCCGGGTGGCGGAAGTCCAGCCATAGCGAGGGCGATTGCGTCGAAGTCGTCGTCTGGCGTTGAGGGCGCCGTCATCTGACGTTGGGGGCGCGGCCGTCTTGGTGTGCTCCGGGAGAAGGAAGGTGAATCTGGCATGACGTGCCTCGATATCTGGAGAACGGGTGGAGTCTGTGCGCGCCGGAAAGACCTCTTCCTCGCCTGGCCGGGCGGTTCTTCGTGCCGGTGGGGCCATGGCGGGATTTCCGGCGGACGCCTCCGGGTGGCGGAGCAGCAGCCGGAGTGTCCCCGATGAGAACGGCACGAAGGCGTGTGTCCAGGTCAAAGTCGTCCCGGCGCATGTCGCGACGCGTTCCGCCGGGCAGGCCGCGATGAAGACGTTGCAGGCCCCCGCGGAGCTCGCTCCGGCGTCGTCGGTCGTGCCCGCCGTGACGCCGGCCGGGTCCGGTAAGAGGCCGTACCGCTGGTACTCGGTCTCCTCGATCCGATCCATCCTCCGCCGGCGCACCGCCGCGCCCCGGTCCCGTCCTCCCGCCGCATCCGGTGGTCCCGCGGATGCATCCGGTACGGCGGCCGAGGCGAGCACCGGCGCGGACCGGCCGATGTCGTCATCCACCGGTCCGGCCGGGGCGCCGTCGTCCGCGTCGGCACCCGTAGCCGCGGACGGCCGGACGTCGCCGGCGGCGGAACGGCCGGCTGGGCCGCGGGCTCCGTGGTATCTCGACAAGGACGCCCTGGGCGAGGCGGCGATCACCGGCGTCGACCCGTGGCCGGCCGAGGACGCCCAGGGTTGGGCGCATGAGGTCGGCAGCAGGGTCCGGCGCGCGGACGACGGTCCGGAGCTGAGCGCGGGGATCCAGCGTGGACTGCGTGAGGTCCTCGGCACCGACGACACCGGGAAGAGCGCCGAGAAGAGCATCGAGGAGTGGGAGACGCTCCTGCAGAACGGCCGGTTCTTCGTGGCCGGCGGCCATCTCGTGTGGATCCGCCCGGTTCTGCGGGACGCGAGCCCGGGCGAGCAGCCGACCGGCGGCGTCCGCAGTTACGGGGTCTCCTTCGCCTCGATGTC
>NZ_JBFAUM010000066.1:0-7314 GCF_040679195.1 Actinoallomurus sp. NPDC052308
AATTTCCGCCCCCGGCGTGGCCGGCCCCCCGCGGCCTCGACTCTCTTCTTACAGACGCTCGCCGACCAGGCACTGGTCGGCGGCCACTCGCCGGTCGAGCACTCATTGATCAGCGCTCGTCGGTCAGACGCTCATCAATCAGGCGCTCGTCGGTCAGGTACTTCTCGGTCAGGCGCTGAACTCGGCGGCCACCAGCTCGGCGATCTCCGCGGCGTTCAGCGCGGCGCCCTTGCGCAGGTTGTCGCCGCAGACGAACAGGTCGAGCGTGTTGGGGAAGTCGATCGCCTGGCGGATCCGGCCGACGTACGTCGGGTCCGTGCCGACCACGTCGGCGGGCGTCGGGAACACGCCGTTCTCCGGGTCGTCCATGACGACGACGGTCGGCGCGGCGTCCAGGATCGAGCGCGCGCCCTCCACCGTGATCGGCCGCTCGAACGTCGCGTGCACGGCCAGCGAGTGCGTCGTGATCACCGGCACCCGTACGCACGTGGCGGAGACCTTCAGGTCGGGGATGCCCAGGATCTTGCGGGACTCGTTGCGGAGCTTGAGCTCCTCCGACGCCCAGCCGCCCTCCTTGAGCGACCCCGCCCACGGCACGACGTTGAGCGCCATCGGCGCCGGGAACGGCGACTCGGCGTCACCGAGGCGGTTCTGGATCGCCTTGCGCACGTCACCGGCGGTCTGGCCGAGCGTACGGTCGCCGGCGACCGCCTCGATCTCCGCGTACAGCCGCTCCGAACCGGCCACGCCGGCCCCGGACACCGCCTGGTACGAGGCGACGACGAGGGAGTCCAGGCCGTACTCCGCGTGCAGCGCGCCCATCGCGGCCATCATCGACAGGGTCGTGCAGTTCGGCGTCGAGATGATGTTCCGCGGCCGGTTCCGTACGGCCTCGGGGTTCACCTCCGGGACCACGAGCGGCACGTCCGGCTCCATCCGGAACGCTCCGGACTTGTCCACGACGACCGCGCCGCGCTCGGCCGCGATCGGCACCCAGACCTTCGACACCTCGTCCGGCACGTCGAACATCGCGATGTCGACGCCGTCGAACACCTCGGCGGTCAGCTCCTGGACGACGAGCTCCTCGCCGCGTACCGGAAGCCGCTTGCCGGCGGACCGGGCGGAGGCGACGAGGCGGATCTCGCCGTACACGTCCTCCCGGGACGACACGATCTCCCGCATGACGGTGCCGACCGCGCCGGTGGCCCCGACGAGGGCGAGGGTGGGCTTCCTGCTCATCGGCCGGTACCTCCGTAGACGACGGCCTCGATCTGGTCGGCGTCCAGGTCGAACGCGCGGTGGGCGGCGGTGACGGCGGCGTCCACGTCGTCCTGGTCGACGACCACCGAGATCCGGATCTCCGAGGTCGAGATCATCTCGATGTTGACGCCCGCGTCGGCGATCGAGCCGAAGAACTTGGCGGTGACGCCCGGGTGGGAGCGCATGCCCGCGCCGATCAGCGAGACCTTGCCGATCTGGTCGTCGTAGCGGAGCGAGTCGAACCCGATGCGGTCCTTGATCTTGTTGAGGGCGTTCATCGCGGCCTGACCGTCCGTACGGGGCAGCGTGAACGAGATGTCCGTACGGTTGGTCGCCGCGGCCGAGATGTTCTGCACGATCATGTCGATGTTGATCTCGGCGTCGGCCAGCGTCGAGAAGATCGTCGCCGCCTCGCCGACCTTGTCGGGCACCCCGACAACGGTGATCTTGGCCTCGCTCCGGTCGTGGGCGACGCCGGAGATGATCGCTTGTTCCATCTGGTTTCCCTCGATGCTGGTCTTGACCCAGGTCCCGGTCTTGTTGCTGAACGACGACCGTACGTGGATCGGCATGCCGTACCGCCGGGCGTACTCCACGCAGCGCAGGTGCAGGATCTTCGCGCCGCAGGCCGCCATCTCCATCATCTCCTCGTAGGAGATGTCCGGGATGCGGCGCGCCGCGGGCACGATCCGCGGGTCGGCGGTGAAGATCCCGTCGACGTCGGTGTAGATCTCGCAGACGTCCGCGTCGAGGCCCGCGGCCAGCGCCACCGCCGTCGTGTCGGACCCGCCGCGGCCGAGCGTGGTGATGTCCTTGGAATCCTGGGAGACGCCCTGGAAACCGGCGACGATCGCGATCGACCCCGCGTCGATCGCGTCGCGGATACGGCTGGGCGTCACGTCGATGATCCGCGCCTTGCCGTGCTTGCTGTCCGTGATGACGCCGGCCTGGGAGCCGGTGAAGGACCGCGCCTCGTGTCCGAGGTTGGCGATGGCCATGGCGAGCAGCGCCATGGAGATCCGCTCGCCGGAGGTGAGCAGCATGTCCAGCTCACGCGCGGGCGGCAGGGGGCTGACCTGGTTGGCGAGATCGACGAGCTCGTCCGTCGTGTCGCCCATTGCGGACACCACGACGACGACGTCGTGTCCGTCCTGTTTCGTAGAGACGATGCGCTGGGCGACGCGCTTGATGCTCTCAGCGTCGGCGACGGAGGAGCCACCGTACTTCTGCACGACTAGGGCCACGCGTGTGCACTCCTCGGATCGGGATCAGGGCAGTCGAAAGCCGAGTCTACCGAGGTCAACGCGATACCCCGCGCGGATTATCCCGCTATGCGAGATTTCCCGAAAGTCGGGTAACGGTCCGGAAACCTTGCGCGAGACGACCCGCTCGCCACGAGATCCGGAACGGCCCGACCCGTGGCCGGGACAGGGCCACGGGTCTTTTCGATCTTGAGGGGACCCGGTGACCGGTCGAGGGTCGGCCCCCGACCGGCTGGTCGGGGGTCAGCCCGCGACCGGCTCCTCCATGACGTCCAGCCGCGCGCTCGCCGAGACCGCGTAGAGCGCCCGCAGCGCGGCGCCGGCGTGGTTGCCCCAGTGGTTGAAGTAGCTGTACTGCCACCACCACAGCGCCTCGAGCTTGCGGTCGGCGTCGTAGTGACGGAGTCCGTGCACCAGGTCGCTGGCCACGTCCACCAGGTCGTCCGACAGGCGGTACACGGTGGTCTCAGCGTCCTTGTACGGGTCGAAGACCTCGGCGTACTCGTCGACGGTGGTCAGCCGCTCGGCCAGCCCCTGCCGGACCGTGTCCAGGTCCGGGTCCTCGCCGACGTCCGGCTCCCAGTTGTCCGGCAGGATCACGTCGGTGCTGGCGCCCAGCTGGGCCCCGGCCACCGCGATCTGCGACACCTCGAGCAGCAACAGCGGCACCGTGTGCCCCCCGGTCTCGCCCACCGCCACGGCGTTCAGTCCGGTCAGGTAGTTCTGGGCGTGCTTCGCCACACGGTCGGCGAGCGTCATCCAGCTGTGCTCAGAATTGCTGTTCTCAGACATCGAGCAGCCTCCGTCCTTCAAACGCACGACCGAGCGTCACCTCGTCGGCGTATTCCAGGTCGCCTCCCACCGGCAGTCCGCTGGCCAGCCGGGTGACGGTGAGACCCATCGGTTTCACGAGCCGGGCAAGATAAGTGGCGGTCGCCTCGCCTTCGAGATTCGGGTCGGTCGCCAGGATCAGCTCGGTCACCTCGCCGTCCGCGAGGCGCTGCATGAGCTCCCGGATGCGCAGGTCGTCCGGGCCGACGCCCTCGATGGGGCTGATCGCGCCGCCGAGCACGTGGTAACGCCCGCGGAACTCCCGCGTCTTCTCGATCGCGACGACGTCCTTGGGCTCCTCCACCACGCAGATCACGTGGGTGTCCCGGCGGGCGTCGCGGCAGATCCGGCACTGCTCGGCCTCGGCGACGTTCCCGCAGACGTTGCAGAACCGGACCTTGTCCTTGACCTCCCGCAGCGCCTCGCTCAGCCGCGTGACGTCGGCGGGATCCGCGGCGAGCAGGTGGAAGGCGATCCGCTGTGCGCTCTTCGGCCCGACGCCGGGCAGCCGGCCCAACTCGTCGATGAGGTTCTGGACAACCCCTTCGTACACGGTCCCTCCCTTCTCGTCGTCGACGCGCTCACCGGGAGCGCCGTCATGAGTGGACGTTCTCGTGGAGGCCGTTCACGGCGGGTGGACGCTCTCCCATGCGGCGCACGGCCACCATGGGGGACGTCCCCGGGCGTCCTTCGAGACCTCCCGATCGAAGCACGCCCGGTGGACATGGGCACACGGCGGGTCCGTGGGCCCACTGGATCCGCCGCCTCAGGTCACATGCCGGGGAGGCCCAGTCCGCCCAGGCCGCCGCCCAGTCCCTCGGTCAATGGTCCCATCTTCTCCTGCGCGAGGTTCTGGGCCTCTTCCGTGGCGTTGTGGATGGCCGCGAGCACCAGGTCGGCGATGGTCTCCGCGGTGTCCGCCGGGTCCTCGGGGTCGATGGCGGCAGGATCGATGACGATCTTGACGACCTCGTTCTGCCCGTTGACGGTCGCGGTGACCAGCCCGCCGCCGGCGGTGCCCTGGACCTCCGTCTCGGCGAGTTCGCGCTGCAGGCTCATGAACTGCTCCTGCATGCGCTGCGCCTGCTGCAGCATCTGCTGGATATTCGGCTGGCCACCGGGTTCCACGGTGCTCTCCTCATTCGATCGTCCGTTGAGACGAGACTACGGGGTTCGCACCCGATCCGGTATGCGGCTCCCGGCAACCGGTACGGCTGTCCCAAAACGCCCCCGACCGGGCGGCGAGCGCCGTACGAAAGGCTCGGCGAACCCGCAGGTCGGCCGAGGAACATGCCCGGTTCATGGCGGGATGACCGTGACGTTACCGAGCCTTTTCCCGGACGTCAGGTGTTGTCGAACTCCTGGATCACTTTTCCGCCGAGCACCTGCTCGATCAGGGCCATCCCGGTGAGCGCGGCCTCGCTCCCCGCGTCCGCGTCACCCTCCGGATCGACCTCGTCCTCCTCGTCCACCGGCTCGGGCGGCGGCGGGACCGGACTGGGCGGCGGGGCCGGCGCGGCCGGGGCCGGCGACGGCGTACGGGGCGCGCGGGGCGGAGCCGCCGGAGCACCCCACCCACCCGGGTCCGGAGGCGGCGGCGCGGGTCGTGCCCCCTGCCCTGAGCCGCCGACGAGGACGGCGTCGATACGCCAGTCGACGCCGAGGATCTCCTTCAGCGCGTCGCGGAGGACGGCGTCCTTGCCGCCGGTCGTGAACCCGCGCCGCTTGCCGTCGTTGGCGAACGCGAGCGTGAGCACCTGGCCCTCGATCGACGCGACCTCCACGCCCTCCATGAGGACGATCCAGGCGACCTTGCTCCGCTGCTTGACCGCCTCCAGGATGTCGACCCACATCCGCCGGATCGCGGCCGCGTCCACCCCGCCGGCCGGCGCTGCCGCACCGGAGCCCCCGCTCGCCGCGCCGGAGCCTCCGCTCGGCGCCGCGGCCACCGGTGCGGGCCTGGTCGGCGCCGCGGCGGACGGCGTCGGCCACTCGGCGGCGGACGACGGCCCGGCGGCCGGTGCCGACGGGCGCCCCGCTCCGGACGTCCGATCGGGCGCGGGCCAGTCCGCGCCGCCGGATGACTCCTCCCGCTGCGCGGTGGGCCTCTGGGCGGCGGGCGGCTGATGCCCGGGCGAGTCCGACGGCTGCGGCCGGGAAGCCTCGACCGGAGCCGCCGTCTGAGGAGCGGGCGGCTGCGGGCGGTTCTGCGGCGCAGCCGGTTGAGGATGGCTCTGCGGAGCAGATGGCTGAGCGTGGCTCTGCGAGGCGGACGGCTGAGCGTGGCTCTGTGGGGCGGACGGCTGCGGTACGGGCTCGGCCGCGGCGACCTGGCCGCCGACGGCGATGCGGCGCTCCAGCCGCTCCAGACGGGTCAGCAGCGACGCCTCGTCGTCGTACGCGCCGGGCAGCAGGATCCGCGCGGAGATCAACTCGAGCAGCAGCCGCGGCGACGTCGCCCCGCGCATCTCCGTGAGGCCGGTGTGCAGCAGGTCGGCGGCGCGTGTCAGCTCCGCGCGACCGAGCCGGGACGCCTGCGCCTGCATCCGCTCCAGCTCGTCCGGCGGCACGTTGAGCAGGCCCGTCGCGCCGGAGTCGGGGACGTTCGACAGGATGACGAGATCGCGGAAGCGCTCCAGCAGGTCGGCGGCGAACCGCCGCGGGTCCTGCCCGCCCTCCATGACCCGGTCGATCGCGGCGAACACCTCCGCCCCGTCCCGGGCCGCCACCGCGTCCACGACCTGGTCCAGCAGCGACGAGTCGGTGTACCCGAGCAGGGACACCGCGCGGGCGTACGTGATGCCCTCCTCGCCCGCGCCCGCCAGCAACTGGTCGAGGATCGACTCCGAGTCACGGGCGGACCCCGCGCCCGCGCGTACGACCAGCGGAATCGCGGCCGGCTCGTACGGCACGCCCTCCTTCCGCAGGATGTCCTCGAGCAGCTCACGGAGGGTGCCCGGCGGGATCAGCCGGAACGGGTAGTGGTGGGTACGCGACCGGATCGTCCCGATGACCTTCTCGGGCTCGGTGGTCGCGAAGATGAACTTCAGGTGCGGCGGCGGCTCCTCGACGAGCTTCAGCAGCGCGTTGAACCCCTCACGGGTCACCATGTGCGCCTCGTCGATGATGTAGATCTTGTAGCGCGCCGCCACGGGCGCGAAGAAGGCGCGCTCCCGCAGATCACGGGCGTCGTCCACACCACCATGGGAGGCGGCGTCGATCTCGATCACATCGATGTGGCCGGCCCCGGACGGCCCGAGCGCGACACAGGACTCACACTCGCCGCAAGGCTCGGGAGTCGGACCTTTCTCGCAGTTCAGCGAGCGGGCGAGGATGCGCGCGCTCGAGGTCTTGCCACAGCCACGCGGACCACTGAAGAGGTAGGCGTGATGGATGCGCCCGTTGCGCAGTGCCTGCTGCAGCGGCTCGGCGACGTGCTCCTGCCCCTTGAGCTCGGCGAACGTCGCTGGCCGGTACTTGCGGTACAGAGCCAGACTCATGGGGGTCCGTCCTCGTCGAAAAGCAGAGGACCCCCCGCACACCCGTCAGAGCCTGCTTATCCTTGCTGCCTTCCGGCCCTGGGGAGGTTCACAGGATGGACGCCGTGCGAGGGGTCTGATCCGAGTCTATGGCATCCGGCGCAGGGATTCGGCCCGTACGCTCTGCTTCATGGCAGGCGATCTCACGGACCCGCGTACACCGATCTTCCACATCGCCGAACGGACCCAGTGGGAGGCGGCACGGGACTCCGGCCACCCGTACGAGGTGTCGACCCGCGGCCGTACCCTCGCTCAGGAGGGGTTCATCCACGCCTCCCGCGACGAGGACCAGGTACGCGGCGTCCGGCGCGCCTTCTACGCCGACCTCGACGATCTGGTCCTTCTCGTGATCGACCCGGCGGGTCTGGACGTCCGCCACGAGCCCGTCGGCGACGACGTCTTCCCCCATATCTACGGCCCGA
>NZ_JBFAUM010000067.1:0-5662 GCF_040679195.1 Actinoallomurus sp. NPDC052308
TCAACATTTAACCACCGAAATCGAGGACTTCGGTAATCATCTGCTGGGAGGCTCCCGGCGACCGCGCCGCCTTTCGGCGTCACGTACTCGACCGGATCGACACTCACATTACCCCGCGCCAGAGATGCCTCTGTCACTGAGCTTTCGTGGGGTGTCTTCCGCAGGGCCGGCCGCCTCTCGGCGTCCCGCTCCCCTGCGGGCAAGAAGAACTCTACGCGCCTACGACAGCAAGGTCAAATCCCGCCACCGGCACGTACGTATCCGCAGGTCAAGGTTCGCTGTTTGCGTTCTACCCCACTGGTTCGGAGCGGAAACCTCAGACACCGGAACAACTTCAAGATCTCTGGCCCCAGGAGCCCACAGCGGGCGTCTTGGGGACGATCCACCCCTGTCGGCCGACCTTTCGGGCCAGTACCGGCGTGGGGCGTACCGCCTCGGCCGCCTCGCGGATGCCGAGCCGGAGTTGCTCCGGCACCCGGCCCACGAGGGCGACCACCTCTACAACGGACCACGGCCGCCGGGAATTCCCGGCCAGGGGTCGGCGACGGCGAAGGCCGGCTCACCGGACCCTCGGGGTCCGGTGAGCCGGCCTCAGGACGGCGCGTGAACGGCGCCGGAGCCGCAGAGAGCGGTCAGGCGCTCGGCAGGACCGCCAGTTGGGTCTCCAGACGGGTCACGTCGGTACGGGCCTGCTCCAGACGGCTCCGGGTCTTGGCGACGACCTTCTCCGGAGCCTTGGACATGAACTGCTCGTTGCCGAGCTTGCCCTCGGCCTGGGCGATCTCCTTGCGGGCGGCGGCGAGGTCCTTCTCGAGCCGGGCCCGCTCGGCCGCGACGTCGATGGCGCCGGCGGTGTCCAAGCGCACGGTCACGCCGTCCACGGGCAGGGACGCGGTCGGGCTGAAGCCGTCCTCCGGAGGCGTCAGGCGCAGCAGCGTGCGGGCCGCCTCCTCGTACGCCGGGTCGATGCCCTCCAGCGACGCGGCGACCCGCTGGCCCGGCTTGAGCCCCTGGTCGGCGCGGAACCGGCGGACCTCGGTGACGAGCCGCTGGAACCCGGCGATCTCCGCCTCGGCGCCCGGGTCGGCGAAGGTGCCCGGCCGCGGCCAGGACGCCGCGACGATGGTCTCGCCCCCCGTCAGCGCCGTCCAGAGCTCCTCGGTGACGAAGGGCGTCAGCGGGTGCAGCAGTCGCAGCAGGACGTCGAGCACGTGCCCCAGGACCGCGGAGGCGTCGGCGCTCATCCCGGGGATCTTGGACAGCTCGACGTACCAGTCGCAGAACTCGTCCCACGCGAAGTGGTAGAGCGTCTCGCACGCCTTGGCGAACTCGAACCGCTCGAAGTGCGCCTCCACGTCCGCCACCACCGACGAGAGCCGGGAGACGATCCAGCGGTCCGCCACGGTCAGGTTCTCGGGCAGCCCCTCGCCGACCACGCCGACGCCGCCCGCCGGGCTCGTCGCGCCGTTCAGCAGCGCGAACCGGGTGGCGTTCCAGAGCTTGTTGCAGAAGTTGCGGGAGCCCTGGGCCCACTCCTCGCTGACCGCGACGTCGCTGCCGGGGTTGGCGCCGCGCAGCAGCGTGAAGCGGGTGGCGTCCGCGCCGTACCGGTCGATCCAGTCCAGCGGGTCGACGACGTTGCCGAACGACTTGGACATCTTCTTGCCGAACTGGTCGCGCACCATCCCGTGCAGCGCGATGACCTTGAAGGGCTCGACGCCGTCCATGGCGTACAGCCCGAACATCATCATCCGGGCCACCCAGAAGAACAGGATGTCGTACCCGGTGACCAGCACGGACGTCGGGTAGAACGCCCGCAGCTCGGGGGTGTCGTCGGGCCAGCCCAGGGTGGAGAAGGGCCACAGCGCCGAGGAGAACCACGTGTCGAGCACGTCGGTGTCCTGCGTCCAGCCCTCCGGTGCCTCCTCGCCGGGGCCGACGCACGCCATCTCGCCGTCGGGGCCGTACCAGACCGGGATGCGGTGCCCCCACCACAACTGGCGGCTGATGCACCAGTCGTGCATGTTGTCGACCCACTCGAAGTAGCGGGGCGCCATCTCCTCCGGGGCGATCCGCACGCGGCCGTCGCGGACGGTGTCGCCGGCGGCCTTGGCGAGCGGGGCCACCTTGACGAACCACTGCAGCGACACCCGCGGCTCGACGATCGTCTTGCAGCGCGAGCAGTGGCCGACCGCGTGGACGTACGGGCGCTTCTCGGCGGCGATGCGGCCCTGCTCGCGGAGTGCCGCGACGACGGCCGGGCGCGCCTCGAGCCGGTCCAGTCCCTGGAACGGACCGTGCGCCGTGATCACGCCGCGCTCGTCCATGACCGAGATAGAGGGCAGGTCGTGCCGGCGTCCGATCTCGAAGTCGTTCGGGTCGTGCGCGGGCGTGACCTTCACGGCGCCCGTGCCGAACTCCGGGTCGACGTGCGCGTCGGCGACGATCGGGATGCGGCGGCCGGTCAGCGGCAGCTCGATCTCGGTACCGACCAGGTGGGCGTAGCGCTCGTCGTCGGGGTGCACGGCCACGGCCGTGTCGCCGAGCATCGTCTCCGCCCGGGTGGTGGCGACCACGATCGACGCGTCGCCCTCGCCGTACCGGATCGAGACCAGCTCGCCCTCGTCGTCGGAGTGCTCGACCTCGATGTCGGACAGCGCGGTGAGGCAGCGCGGGCACCAGTTGATGATGCGCTCGGCGCGGTAGATCAGCCCGTCGTCGTACAGCCGCTTGAAGATCGTCAGAACGGCCCGGGACAGTCCCTCGTCCATCGTGAACCGCTCGCGGGTCCAGTCGACGCTGTCGCCGAGGCGGCGCATCTGGCCGAGGATCTTGCCGCCGGACTCGGCCTTCCACTTCCAGACCTTCTTGACGAAGGCCTCGCGGCCGAGGTCGTGGCGGGACAGGCCCTCCTGGGCGAGTTGCCGCTCGACGACGTTCTGGGTGGCGATGCCGGCGTGGTCCATGCCCGGCAGCCACAGCGTCGCGACACCACGCATCCGCTGCCAGCGGATGAGCGCGTCCTGGATCGAATGGTCCAGCGCGTGGCCGACGTGCAGCGAACCCGTTACGTTCGGCGGCGGGATGACGATCGAGAAGTGGGGCTTGCCGGGTACGGCGTCCGGGGTGAAGTGGCCGCCGTCGATCCAGCGTTCGTAGAGCCGCCCCTCGACGTCGGCCGGGGTGTATTGAGTCGGCAGGTCAGCGCGCGAAGTCACGCGAAAAGTTTAGGGATGTTCCGGCGGCTCCGTGGCCGCGGCCCGCAGATCCGGATTTTCCCTCGGTAACGATCGTCCCGCCGGCCGCGCTCGCGCCCGGTCTCCCGGGCGGCGGCCGACGGCCTCGGGGCGCGCGGCAACGTACGGTCGGGTCGCCCGGGGCGGGCGTCGCCGGGCGAGCCGCCGTGGCTTCGCCCCCACGGCGGAAACGCCTGATCGCGGCCATGCCGAGAACGGACGGCCGCCGGCGCCGGTGTGGATCGAGGAGTCCCGCGCCCGTCACCGGATCGGGCGGCACCTCGGGGCGAAGCCGTACGACCTCAAGACCGGGCCGTACGGTGCGAGCCGGAGGCCGGCCGCCTCTCCGGAGACGGAGAGGCGGTCAGGCCGACTTCTCGCGCGGCTCGCGCTTGGTCCGCTCGCGCGGCACCAGGGTGGGGTTGACGTGCTCCAGGACGGCCTCCCGGGTGATGACGACCCGGGCGACGTCGGCGCGGCTCGGCACCTCGTACATCACGGAGAGCAGGACCTCCTCCATGATGGCGCGCAGGCCACGGGCGCCCGTGCCGCGCAGGATCGCCTGGTCGGCGATGGCCTCGAGGGCGTCGTCGGTGAACTCCAGGTCGACGCCGTCCAACTCGAACAGCCGGTGGTACTGCTTGACCAGGGCGTTGCGCGGCTCGGTGAGGATGCTGATCAGCGCCTCGCGGTCGAGGTTGTGCACGCTCGTGATCACGGGCAGCCGGCCGACGAACTCCGGGATCATGCCGAACTTCAGGAGGTCCTCGGGCATGACGTCGGCGAACAGGTCGGCGGTGTCGTCACCGTCGTCCTTGGTGCGCAGGACCGCGTTGAAGCCGATGCCCTGCTTGCCGACGCGCTGCTCGACGATCTTCTCCAGGCCGGCGAACGCGCCGCCGCAGATGAACAGCACGTTGGTCGTGTCGATCTGGATGAACTCCTGGTGCGGGTGCTTGCGGCCGCCCTGCGGCGGGACGCTCGCGGTCGTCCCCTCCAGGATCTTCAGCAGCGCCTGCTGGACGCCCTCCCCCGAGACGTCCCGCGTGATCGAGGGGTTCTCGCTCTTGCGAGCGACCTTGTCCACCTCGTCGATGTAGATGATGCCGGTCTCGGCCTTCTTGACGTCGTAGTCGGCGGCCTGGATCAGCTTCAGCAGGATGTTCTCGACGTCCTCACCGACGTAGCCGGCCTCGGTGAGGGCGGTGGCGTCGGCGATGGCGAACGGAACGTTGAGCAGTTTGGCGAGCGTCTGCGCGAGGAGCGTCTTACCGGAACCGGTCGGGCCCAGCAGCAGGATGTTCGACTTGGCGAGCTCGACGCCCTCGTCCCTGCCGCCGCTGCCCGACTGGATCCGCTTGTAGTGGTTGTACACCGCCACGGACAGGGCCTTCTTCGCCTTGTCCTGCCCGATCACGTACGAGTCCAGGAACTCGAAGATCTCCCGTGGCTTCGGCAGGTTGTCCCACTTGAGATCGGAGGACTCGGAGAGCTCCTCCTCGATGATCTCGTTACAAAGATCGATGCACTCGTCGCAGATGTACACGCCCGGACCCGCGATGAGCTTCTTGACCTGCTTCTGGCTCTTTCCGCAGAACGAACACTTGAGCAGGTCACCACCGTCGCCGATGCGTGCCACCCTGTCTCCTTTACGTGGGCCGCTCACCCGCTATGAGCGGGGCGAGGGAGCGTGCTGAGGCTCTCGACGTTGTGTCTCGACGTTACCGTCTCCTGGACCGTGAGTGAGCCCTCTGGCGTGGTCAATCTGGCGGACACCGGGGCGTCACCCACAGGCCGCTTATGACGACACTACCTCGGAAGCGCGCTTCTTGCGGCTGGCGATGATGTCATCGACCAGACCGTAAGCCTTGGCCTCCTCGGCGGTGAGGAAACGGTCGCGCTCGATGTCCCGGCGGACCTTCTCCACGTCCTGGCCGCTGTGCTTGGCCAGGATCTGCTCCATCTCCTCGCGGATCCGGAGGATCTCGTTCGCCTGGATCTCGATGTCGCTGGCCTGCCCGTAGCCGCCCTCGGTGGCGGGCTGGTGGATCAGGATCCGCGAGTGCGGCAGCGCGGCCCGCTTGCCGGGCGTTCCGGCCCCCAGCAGCACCGCTGCGGCGGACGCGGCCTGCCCGATGCAGACCGTCTGGATGTCGCACCGGACGAACTGCATGGTGTCGTAGATCGCCGTCATGGCGGTGTACGAGCCACCGGGCGAGTTGATGTAGATGCTGATGTCGCGCTCGGGGTCGATGGACTCCAGCGTGAACAACTGCGCCATCACGTCGTTGGCCGAGGCGTCGTCGATCTGCACGCCCAGGAAGATGATCCGCTCCTCGAAGAGCTTGTTGTACGGATTCATCTCCTTGACGCCGTACGTCGTGCGCTCGACGAAGGACGGGATGATGTATCGGCTTTCCACCGGC
>NZ_JBFAUM010000068.1:0-5614 GCF_040679195.1 Actinoallomurus sp. NPDC052308
CCGGCAACGCGATCACATGACGACGAACCCACCGACCGTTACCGGCCTGAATCCGCTGCACATTCGCCCGGACCAGCGTCTCCCACCCCGACGCCTTCGCCGTCCCGGGCAACCCCTCGGAGAGCCGTCGCCATTGGCCCCCCTGGGCCCCCTCCAACGCACGGCCCGGCGCTTGTCCCGGCAGGAAATCGATCCTCGGGTCGAAACGCTCCGTCGCGACCCGCACCACCGGCGCCCCGGCCCGCCGATCCCGCCAATCCTCACTCGCCGGAAGATCCACCCTCTTACCCGGCGCCGCCACCGGCACGAGCGGTGCCTGCGCCCTGGGGTCCTTGAGCGAAGCGGCCACCGTACGTGAATCCGACCACGCCGGCGCCGCGGACGTGACGGTCACAGAAGGACGGAATCTGCCCAGCAACTCCTCGATCGTCGTCTTCTGGGTATGGCCCGTGCCGCCCGAGATCCGCTGCCGGAACGGCATCGGCGAGCCGGCCGATGGGTAGTCCCAATGGCTCAGCACCTCTTGCCGCCCCTGGGCGTCACGGGTGCCGAGCGCCCACGCGACATGCTTATCGCCGTTGATGAAGACGAGATGTCCCGCGGGGACATCCGGCGTCAGCAAGCCCGTCCGTGGATCGCGACGATGTTCGGTGACCTCACCAACGGTCATCGAGGCCAGCAGCGTTTCGTCGTACACGCCGAGTGCCTCGTTCACCGCGGCGCGTTCAGACGATCCGTCGGCGACCAGCTCGTCGAACATGTGCTTCGCCGCTCGGGCCGCGTGATCGTGGATCGATCCCAGCCATGCCTTGTCGACCGCGCCGACCCAGTACGCGGTGAACAGCGGGAACTGCCAACAGTTCATCGCGCTCAGCCACGACGGCGCAGGTCCCTCACCGCGGAGCCACCGGGCGAAGTCGTTGACTCCCCGGAATGTTGGGATCATCATCCGGAAATCGCGGTCCGGGTCCGGACCCGAGGGCACCCACGTGTAGAAGTCGATCGACCCCACGCCCGCCAGCAGCGCGCGGTGGTTCCAATCCCGCACCTTCGCCGGATCGAACGGGTAGACCTCCGCCGCCGGGACGCTCGAGGCCGGCCGCAGATCCGGCAGCACGCGCGGCCCTGACAGGCCAGGGGCCGCAGGTCCGCGGGCATGCGCCGGGGCGCCGCCCGAATCGCCCACCATCAGGTCCCGCGGCGAGGCGACGAGCCTGGAGGGCGGACCGAAAGTCTGCTCCAGCAGTGGGTACAGATGCGGCTCGTAGACGCTGAGCCACTCGGGATGGTTGTGCCGCTCACTTCCCGTATACGGATCAGTCCCGCCGTTCACCGAGAAGAACACGTTGACGGCTTGGGCGAAGAACTTACCGACGTTGTACATCGAATAGTTTTTCAGATCCGGGCGCGAGGGATCACTCACCCCGTCAGGCCACCATTCGACGGTATGGGCCGCTCGCTCCAGTTTCGCGTTGAAGACCGCCTGCGCGAGGTTCTGACCCTCTGGCTTCAACCCGTAAAAGAGGATCGCATGCGCGATCTCGTGCACGGCAGCGGAATAACCGGCCGGGAAAGAATCAGGGCCCGCCTCGGAGTCCGTACCGATGACGGCGGGCGCACCGGTGAGGTTCTCCTCGGGAATCACCGACAGGATGTAGTTCTCGTGAAGAGAGTACGCCCGCACATGTTTCCACAGCCGGGGATATCCCCTCACCACGGGACTGTCGGGGTCCTTATCGGCGAAGGCCGAAAGATCTGTGATCGGCGTGGCCCTCGGAAGGATCAGCGCCCGCGCGCCCGCTCTGAGCAGGTTCTCCGCAACCTCCTCATTGATCAGCATCCTGCTGAGAATCGCGTGGAAACTGGACTGTGCCGTACCCGGATCGTCCAGCCCGGGAAGCACCCACGTCATCAGATGCGCCACTGCGGCCGCGAAATCACGCGCCGGCATCAGATCCCGCATCCGGCTCACCACATCAGGGTCTGACGCTATTCTCTCCCGCGCCTGCATGGACATGGAGCGCAGCACCGCATCCTGCTCATCCGGCTCCATCTCCACGAACTCGCGGTAATCGAATTCCGCCTGCCCGGCCGGCGCGCCCGCCCCCGTGTCCTCGCCCGGACCGGGCGGAGCGGCGTGGGTCGGGTGGTCGTCCGGCAGGCCGACCACCGTGGCCGCCTCGGCAGCGCCCTCACCGGTGCCCGCGCCGGGCTGCTCGGTGACGGCCGAGCCGTGTGAGTCCCCCGAGTAGCCGTACAACACCGCGGTGCTGTCGACGACGTCCTCGATGGTGCGCAGATCACGCTTCGGGATCGGCTGGGAGGGATGGAACGGCGCGTCCGACATCGGGCCGTCCTGATGGACCGCAGGGGACTTCGCCGACTTCCGGAACAGCGACGATGCGTCGGGATATGCGTCGAGCAGCCCGGCGTGGTGCAACGCCGCCTCGTGCATCACGGCATGGATGTCGTCCCCAAGACCCCACTCACGCGCGTTCGGCCCTCCCGGGGTCCTGCCCGCCCTGAGGGTGATGGCCTCGGCGTGGTCGGGCCACTCGATCAGTTGCACCTCGATGTGCAACTGCTGCCCCGACTTGGGGAGCGCGTAGTAGCGCTCGTTCAGATAGACGTCGAGCTCCCCGTTCAGCTCCTCCGCATGTCGCGCGACGGCGGCGGGGTCGACGCCGTTCTCCGGCTTCACCGGCAGGGCCACGACGTGGCTCCGGACCCACTGCCCGTTGGGGGCCTTGATCAGCTGCACGTTCTCGCGGACGAGCACCTGGCGCCCGACGTTCGGATCGCCGCCCGGGGGAGGAGCGACTTTCAGGAACTGAGGTCCCGCGTCGAACGCGCGCTCTGTAGCCACCCTGGTCACCCGCGCGTGGGAGCGCAGGTGCTCCCACGTCGCGAACGGCGCCGGGCGGGCGACCCGCGTACCCGGTTCGGAGACTTCGCTCATCGCGCCCTGTTCGGCCCAGGCAGGGGCCATCGAGGTGATCGGTGGCTCGGTCCCGACCTCCTCCAGCAGCTCCTCGATCGTCGTGATCGGCTGCGATCCGGGCGACTGCTCGCCGCTGTGCGTCTCGGGCTCCGCCGCCGAGGACGGGGGAAGGCTCAGCACCTGCTGACGCCCTTCGGCATCGCGTGTGCCGAGCGCGAGGGCGATGTGGCGGGTGCCGTCGATCGCCACCCAGTGCCCACGCGGAATCGGCGGCGTCACCGTGGAATCCGGACCGAGCCCATGGCCGGTGACCGGCCCCGAACGGGCGAGGCGCATGATCCTGTCGACGTACGCCTGGTGCGCCCGTTCGTACGCGTCGGCCTGCCCGAGCCCGTCGGCCGCCGCGGTCGCGAAGGCGGTGAGGGCGGCGTCGGCGGCCGCGTCGTGGATACGGACCAGCCAGTCCCGGTCCACCGCTCCGGCCCGGTAGGCGGTGAGCAGAATCGCCTGCCAGGAGTTCATCGATGCCGTCGGCGTCGGTTCGGGTCCGTTCCCCCGGATCCACCGCGCGAAGTCGTTCGGCGAGCCCGACGAGTCCGTCTCCGCGATACGGAACCCATCGTCCGGGTCGAGACGCGGCTCTCCTCCCGGCCGGTAGGCGCCGATCGACTCCTGGCCGAGCCGCACCACGTGATCCAGCCGGGGATCGACCTGTCCACCCGACGACGAGCCCGGCGCGGGGGGCGCGTAGTGCGGTGGCATGTCATAGGGCCGGCCCACCACCGGATATCCCTGGCCCTGGCCGTACGGGTCCTGTGCGTACGCGGTGTCGTATCCGTATCCGTATCCGTATCCGTATCCGTATCCGGAGGACGAGGCGAGATTCGCGGCCGTCTGTGCCGGAGGCAGCCATGCCGGCCTCGCGGATTCGATCGGCGCGTCCGGCGACAGGGCGGGAGGCGCGCCGGGCACCAAGGGCGTCGAGGCTGTGGCCATCACCTCTTCCACCGTGGTCAGCTGCCAGAACCCATGTGACTCGACGGTGAGCTGACCGAGCGGTCGCCTGTTGGGGTACCACCACAGGCTCAGGACCTCATTGCGGCCCAGGGCGTCACGCGTGCCGAGGGCGAGCATGACGTGGCCGAAGCCGTCGAGCAGGACCAGGTGCCCACGCTGGAAACCGGGCTCCACCAGGCCGGTGTTCGAATCGAAAGTGTGACCGACCCTGTCGGCGGCAGGGGCGATCTGGTTCTCGAGTGAGTCGATGTACGCGGCCGATCCATGGTCGCGGCCACGACGAGCGGCCCTGATCGCAGCTCGAGTCGCGATGGCGTGGATGCCGTCCAACCATTCCTTGCTGACGGCACCGGCCTGGTAGGCGACGAGGAGGATCCCCTCCCAGCAGTTCATCGTCCCCGATGGCCCCGGCTCAGGTCCGCTGCCACGGATCCACCGGCCGAAGTCATTGGGCCGGCCCCACACGGTCTGTTCGCCGATCTGCCAGCCCGCCTCCGGATCGGCGTCCGAGGACCCCCTCCACTGGTAGAGGCCGACCTGTTGAAGCCCGGCCTGCACGACCTGCTCCGCCAGGACATCCCGGACGGTCAGCGATTCCGTACCACCGGTGGAATCGCCGCCCCAGCCTGCTCCGGCCGTCTCATCGATCTGCCAACCCGCCTGCGGTTCGGGCTGCGGGTACCCCCACGACGGATGGTGACCTCCCGATCGGCGGCTTCTCGGCGGCGCGGGGGCGGCGGCATGCGTCGGCGTTTCGTCCGGATCGCCTACCACCGCATAGGGCGACGGCGACGGGGTGGCGGCATGCGTCGGGGCGTCGTCCAGGTCACCCGGGGACAGCGCTTCGGGCCGGTCCGGTGCTTCGGCGGTCAGGACGTCGTCGTCGAAGCTCGCCGGGTCGACGACGTGGATCCGCCCGGCCGGGTCCGCCCAGTGGCTGCGTACGGTGCCGTCGGGCCGGTGGACGTCGAGCCGGACGTGCGCGCCGAGTTCGAACGCGACGTCGCGGGCGAGGTGGACCGGGTCCAGGCTGAGCATCGCCACGTCCGGCGGCAGCTCCGCGGGGGCGCCGGCCTCGTTGTCCCGGCGCAGGGCGTGGGCCCGGTTCACCTGGCCGATGATCGCGGTGATCTCGTCCTCGACGGAGTGGGGCAGGCCATCGGTCAGCCGGTCGCCGGTCCAGGTGAGCCGCTGCTCGTACCGGGCGGGGAGGGTGAGCAGGCCGGGGTCGGGCTCGTGCGCCGAGAAGCGCAGGTCGTCCCGGATGGTCTGGGCCGCCCACTGGAGGATCGTGCGGTACTTCCGGACCTGCGCGTCCGGGCCGACGGTGAGCACCAGGGGACGGCCGCCGCCAGCCTGCTCGCGGATGTGGGTGACGAGGCTCTGGTGGGCGCGTGCGGGGATGTAGCCGTGGTCCGCCGCGTCGGCCAGCAGCGCGGGCAGGTCGAAGCGGGGCGCGGCGTCCAGTCCCTTCCACGCCTGTGGGTCCACCCGGTTCCCCAGGTCCTGTTCGCGCTGCCGCCGCTGCTCGTCCATGGCCGCGCGCAGTTCCGCGTACTGCGCCTCGAAGATCTCCACGTACACGTCGCCGGTGACCGGGTCGCTGCGGAGCGGGTCGCCCACGTTGTGGGACTCGCGGAACAGGTGGTGCCGGGT
>NZ_JBFAUM010000069.1:1821-5048 GCF_040679195.1 Actinoallomurus sp. NPDC052308
GGTGGTTTGGTGGTGGCTGGGGGTTGGTTCTGTCCGTGTTTTGAGAACTGCATAGTGAACGCGAGCATCTTATTCTTTTTGTAGTGTGTTCAAGTTTTTTAGGGCACACGGTGGATGCCTTGGCACCAGGAGCCGATGAAGGACGTGGGAGCCTGCGATATGCCCCGGGGAGTTGGCAACCGAGCGTTGATCCGGGGATTTCCGAATGGGGAAACCTAGCACCTGTCATGGGGTGTTGCCTCCGTCTGAATTGATAGGGCGGTTGGTGGTAACGCGGGGAAGTGAAACATCTCAGTACCCGCAGGAAGAGAAAACAACATGTGATTCCCTGAGTAGTGGTGAGCGAAAGGGGATGAGGCTAAACCATGCGCGTGTGATAGCCGGCGGGCGTTGCGTGTGTGGGGTTGTGGGAGCGTTCTTGCCTAGGCCGCTGTCTGGGCGTGGAGTTATAAAACAGCAGGGTAGTCGAACGATCTGGGATGGTCGACCGTAGTCGGTGAGAGTCCGGTAGGCGAAATCTTGTTGTCTCCATTGAATGTTTCCCGAGTAGCACGGGGCTCGTGAAATCTCGTGTGAATCTGCCAGGACCACCTGGTAAGCCTGAATACTCCCTGGTGACCGATAGCGGACTAGTACCGTGAGGGAAAGGTGAAAAGTGCCCCGGTGAGGGGTCGTGAAATAGTACCTGAAACCGTGTGCCTACAAGCCGTCAGAGCTCCCGCATCCTTGTGGTGTGGTGTGATGGCGTGCCTTTTGAAGAATGAGCCTGCGAGTTATGGTGTGTGGCGAGGTTAACCCGTGTGGGGGAGCCGTAGCGAAAGCGAGTCTGAATAGGGCGTTCTTTAGTCGCATGCTGTAGACCCGAAGCGGAGTGATCTACCCATGGGCAGGTTGAAGCGCGGGTAAGACCGCGTGGAGGACCGAACCCACCAGGGTTGAAAACCTGGGGGATGACCTGTGGGTAGGGGTGAAAGGCCAATCAAACTCCGTGATAGCTGGTTCTCCCCGAAATGCATTTAGGTGCAGCGTCGCGTGTTTCTTGCCGGAGGTAGAGCTACTGGATGGCCTAGGGGGCCCACAAGCTTACTGAAGTCAGCCAAACTCCGAATGCCGGTAAGTGAAGCGTGGCAGTGAGACTGCGGGCGATAAGGTTCGTAGTCGAGAGGGAAACAGCCCAGATCACCGGCTAAGGCCCCTAAGCGTGTGCTAAGTGGTAAAGGATGTGGAGTTGCCGTGACAACCAGGAGGTTGGCTTAGAAGCAGCCACCCTTGAAAGAGTGCGTAATAGCTCACTGGTCAAGTGATTCCGCGCCGACAATGTAGCGGGGCTCAAGCACATCGCCGAAGCCGTGGCACTGCAACGTTACCCAGGCGTCTTTGGGCGTCCAGGGGTTGTGGTGGGTAGGGGAGCGCCGCGCCACCGGTGAAGCATCGGAGTGATCCAGGTGTGGAGGTGGCGCGGGTGAGAATGCAGGCATGAGTAGCGAATGAGGGGTGAGAAACCCCTCCGCCGGATGACCAAGGGTTCCTGGGGCAGGCTAATCCGCCCAGGGTAAGTCGGGACCTAAGGCGAGGCCGAGAGGCGTAGTCGATGGACAACGGGTTGATATTCCCGTACCCGCTGATACGCGCCCATGCTGAACCCACTGATACTAACCGTTCCAATCGTGGCTTGGTTCCTTCGGGGACTTTGCCGGCGTGCGGCCGGGACCTGAGGTGGTAGTAGGTAAGTGATGGGGTGACGCAGGAGGGTAGCTCAGCCCAGGCGATGGTTGTTCCTGGGGTAAGCATGTAGGGCGGCGTGTAGGTAAATCCGCACGTCATTGAGCCTGAGATGTGATGCCGAGCCGATTTAGGCGAAGTGAGTGATCCCATGCTGCCAAGAAAAGCCTCTAGCGAGTGTGTCGGCGGCCCGTACCCTAAACCGACTCAGGTGGTCAGGTAGAGAATACCAAGGCGCTCGGGTGAACTGTGGTTAAGGAACTCGGCAAATTGCCCCCGTAACTTTGGGAGAAGGGGGGCCCCTGCTGGTGACCGAACTGGCTTCGTGAGCTGGTGGGGGTCGCAGATACCAGGGGGAAGCGACTGTTTACTAAAAACACAGGTCCGTGCGAAGTCGTAAGACGCTGTATACGGACTGACGCCTGCCCGGTGCCGGAACGTTAAGGGGACCGGTTAGCTGCCCTTGTGGTGGCGAAGCTGAGAACCTAAGCGCCGGTAAACGGCGGTGGTAACTATAACCATCCTAAGGTAGCGAAATTCCTTGTCGGGTAAGTTCCGACCTGCACGAATGGCGTAACGACTTCCCCACTGTCTCAACCACAGGCCCGGTGAAATTGCACTACGAGTAAAGATGCTCGTTACGCGCAGCAGGACGGAAAGACCCCGGGACCTTCACTATAGCTTGGCATTGGCGTTTGGAGCGTCTTGTGTAGGATAGGTGGGAGACTGTGAAGCCATCACGCCAGTGGTGGTGGAGTCGTTGGTGAAATACCACTCTGGTCGTTTCGAGCGTCTAACCCGCGCCCGTGTATCCGGGTGGGGGACAGTGCCTGGTGGGTAGTTTAACTGGGGCGGTTGCCTCCCAAAGAGTAACGGAGGCGCCCAAAGGTTCCCTCAGCCTGGTTGGCAATCAGGTGTTGAGTGCAAGGGCACAAGGGAGCTTGACTGTGAGACAGACATGTCGAGCAGGTGCGAAAGCAGGGCCTAGTGATCCGGCACCGACGTGTGGAAGTGGTGTCGCTCAACGGCTAAAAGGTACCCCGGGGATAACAGGCTGATCTTGCCCAAGAGTCCATATCGACGGCAAGGTTTGGCACCTCGATGTCGGCTCGTCGCATCCTGGGGCTGGAGTAGGTCCCAAGGGTTGGGCTGTTCGCCCATTAAAGCGGCACGCGAGCTGGGTTTAGAACGTCGCGAGACAGTTCGGTCCCTATCCGCTGTGCGCGTAGGAGACTTGCGAGGGTCTGTCCCTAGTACGAGAGGACCGGGACGGACGAACCTCTGGTGTGCCAGTTGTACCGCCAGGTGCATGGCTGGTTGGCTACGTTCGGTCGGGATAACCGCTGAAAGCATCTAAGCGGGAAGCCTTCCTCCAGATGAGGTCTCCCAACCCTTTGTGGTTGTAAGGCCCCCAGCTAGACGACTGGGTTGATAGGCCGGAGATGGAAGCACCGTGAGGTGTGGAGTTGACCGGTACTAATAGGCCGAGTGGCTTGACACACACT
>NZ_JBFAUM010000070.1:0-4203 GCF_040679195.1 Actinoallomurus sp. NPDC052308
TCGCATCTCGAAGGATCACGCGATGGCCGTCTCAGTTCACGACGCCACGCCTCTGATCAGCGGAAACTCGTACACCACGTCCCTGGACGCAACCCGGCCAAGCTTGGCGATCTCGCAACTCGTGAAGGACTGTGTCGATGAGCACCGCGGCCTGGGCCGCGCACAGATCCCATGAACCCGCGCGCGAAGCCCGGCATGGGAGCGAGTGCGCGCGCGAGTTCCGCCGCAACGGCTCTCAGGAATCCGCGAACCCGCATGCTTATAGAAGAACGTGCCTGTCGCTACGAGCGGCCGGGTGCGGACCTGACGGCAACGGTGACGGCAACGTCGCCGACCGCCGGCTATCACAGGCACGCGTCCACTGCCGTCTACCTCGACTGGGAGGCTCTCACCAGATGGATCGTTACTCCTGAAAAGCGGAAGGTCGGCGGTTCGACCCCGCCCCTGCCCACCTCTTAGGCCAGTAGAAACGCCCCGAGCGATTGCGCTCGGGGCGTTTCTGGTCTCACTTGTGGTCTCAGTTGCCCCTTCAAGCCGCCGGTACCGGGGCTCCGGCGGGGCCGTCGTCCTTGCCCGGCTCGCTCGGTGGCGGTGCCCAGAGCAGTCCTCCGACTTGATCCGCGGTGCCGGTGAGGACCTCGGCGGGACGTGCGCACGGCGGCCGTGGGCGGCGAATTCAGAACATGATCTGAATATACTGGGGTGCATGAGCACCACCGCGGACGCAGTCACCTTCTCCGACCTGTCCCGCAACCCCAAGTCCGTCGCCGAGCGCGCCTCGCGGCTTGGCCGGCTGCGGGTCACCCACCGCGACGCCCCCGACTTCTACCTCACCGCCGCCGACCGCGAAGAGCAACGTGACGAGACGCTGACGACCGCATCTCGGATCTTCCTGGCGCTGATGAAGCACGACCCGAGCGCCCGCGCGCTACTGCTCGCCATGCCTGACGTCTTCCCCTGGGTACGCCACCTGAGCACCGAAGAGGTCCGCGCCTTCACCGTCGAGCTGGTCGACGCGCTGTCCGACGCCGCCGAGCTCGACCTCGACACGAACGCCCAAGAAGTGATCATCGGCTGGCGCGCCACCGCGCGGATCAAGGCTGACCGCGCTCAGTACGAGGAGGCGCTCCGACCGACTTCCGGCGACTTCGGTTCGGTCGAGGTCACGCCTTGAGCCCGAAGCGTGGGGACAGGGTCACCGTCCCGCCACCAGACGACGAGTGGGACGTTCGATTCGGTACCAGCGAGGCGGTACGCGGCTGGGAAGAGCTGTGCCGCCTCGCCCTGTCCAACACCCGCAGATGCCTGGACACCCTGCGCAGCGAGCCGCGTTCCCGGTCCAACCACGAACGACAGCATCGTCTTCGCGGTGACCTCGCCACCCACCGCCACAACGGCCGCGATCTCGAACAGTGGGAATACGAGGTCACCAGCGGCGGCCGCGTCCGGTACGTGATCGACGATGACAGCCGCACCGTCTGGGTCGTCTACGCATCGCCTCGCCATCCCAAGGACACCGACCGTTGACGGCAACCCTGACGGCAACGTCCCCTTCCAGAAGGTCACAAGGGCACACGTCGACCACCGTCCGACCTGCCCACGATGGGCAGCTCTAGCACCTCGCGCAGCTCGACCAGGGCGCGTTCGTACTCTGGCCCGCGTTCATGCCGACGCGGGCCAGGGGCGTCCGGGCTCACCATTGGTCGGCCCACTTCGCGTGGATCTCGTAGGGCCGCCGGCCGCTCTGCACGGCCTCGGCCTGATTCTGAGCTCGCCATCGCCGGGTTGCGGAAGACCGGCCCCGCCCACCCGAAAGGGTGGCGAAGGCCGGCTTCTTCCTCAACCGCCCAGCGTCTCTCGAACGCCACGTTGGACGGCGGCGCCGTCAGACGATGCGGCTAGCGGTCAGTCCCCGTAAGGCTTCATCGCCTTGCGCAGGAACTTCGCCGACCGCATCGCCAGCTTCGTCTTCCGCTTCGGATTCTGCGCAGCCTTCGCGGCTGCCACAGCCTTCGCGGCCCTTGCGACCCTGATCTCCTGCAGCAGGGAGACCGCCGCGCGTTCCGCGGCGACCGTGGCGATGCTGGCGAGCTGGACCCGGCGCTCCGCCGGATCCGGCTGACCCAGGATGCCCTCCGCGAGGGTGAGGGCGAAGTAACCCAGCGGACCGTTGTGTTGCGGGTCCTCCGAGCCGGAGCGCGAGAGCTTCTGTTCCAGCTCAGCCTGCTCCTCCATGCTCATCGGGGATCGCAGGATCTGCTTGGCCTGCTCTTCCAGGTCAGACCGCCACTTCCAGTCCTCCTTGTCCCCGAAAGCCAGAGCCGCGCCCAGGAGCAGCAGTACCCATCCCATTTGATCGGCCTTTCTGTTGTTGTGGACCGGTTGCGTTTACGCACCCGGACAGGTCTTGAGACCCGCAACATCCACTGTCCGAGGCGGGCCGTGGTGTGCACGGGGTGGCGTGGGCTGGTCGCAAGAGGACCCGGTAACGATGATGGAAATACGGGCCTGGACCCGGTTCATGAGGCATCCGCTGCGGAGGCTCGGACGAAGAGGCCAACTCCTTCCGTTGCTCCCCTAGTCTCTCCCTCTAGCCCCGATCGAGTGGCCCCCGTGTCTCCCAACCGTCCGTGACCTGGCTAAACCAAGAGGACACCGTGGGGACATCGCGCCTTCCATGTGTCCCCCCGCGCGCGTCGGGGGCTGGAACAGCGGCGGGCGCCCCCGCCGTTCCAGCTCGCCAGGAGGATCACGGGCGGGTGACTAACTGCGTGACAACCGCGACGAACGACGGCGGACGTTCCCGCTCGATTGGGGGCCTTCCAGGGCAGTCGGCAACGCCTACGGTGCTGGCGGAACACGCGCGTAAGTCGCCTGAAAAGCGGAAGGTCGGCGGTTCGACCTCACCCCTGCCCACCACACCTGACCAGCCAAAAGACCCCGATGCGAAGATCGCCCCGGGGTCTTTTGGCGACAACCTTCTCCTTACAAAGCCGATCGAGAATGTGCGGACGATCGCATCGAGGGGGTGGGGTCGGCCTGGTTGGCCGGAGTCAGGATGTGTCTGGTTTCATCCCGTGTCGCGCTGACACAGCACGCGGTAGGTCGTGAGGATGTGGGCATGACTTCATCGCAGCCCGTCGTCGACCCCGAGCCCGAGCCGGACAGGACCGCGGGCGGGCCGGTGAACACTGGCGGCGCGCGGTCTAGGCCCCCATCGCCGGACGCCCCCGAGTCTTCTCCAGATCACCGCTACCTGCTCGACAACGCCCGGGTGGAGGCGGGCGAGCGGTTCACCTGGCTGGCCGAGCTGTTCGACGGTGTCACGCGTGGGCACTTCGACCGGCTCGGAATGAGGGCGGGCTGGCGTTGCTGGGAAGTTGGTGCCGGAGGCCCCGGCATTCCCGAGGCACTCGCCGCAGCCGTCGGACCAACCGGTTACGTGCTGGCCACGGACATCAATCTGGCCTGGTTGGACCCGCATGGCGGGTACGAGGTGCTCCGGCACGACATCGTCGGGGACCCGCCGCCGCAACCAGGCACGTTCGACCTGGTACACGCGCGGCTCGTGCTCGTTCACGTGCCCGACCGTGCCCGGGCGTTGGCGACGATGATGGCGGCGCTGCGGCCCGGCGGTTGGCTATTGGCAGAGGATGCCGACACCGAGCTGCAGCCGCTGGCCTGCCTCGATGAGGTTGGCCCGGCGCAGCGGCGAGCCAACCGACTGCGGCGCGCCGTCCGGGAGTTGATGACCCGCCGCGGCGCCGATCTGCGCTACGGCCGTACGCTGCCGCGGGCGTTGCGTACGGCGGGCCTGGTCGATGTCACGGCGGCCGGCTGCTTCCCGGTCGGCGGGGTAGCCTGCGACCGGCTGGAGGCCGCGACGGTGCGCATGGTCCGCGCCGAGTTGCTCGCCGCGGGGCTGGCCAACGACGTCGAGATCGACGCGCACCTCGCCGCCGTCGATGCCGGCGAGCTCGACCTCACCCTCGCGCCGCTGATCTCGGCATGGGGACGCCGCCCAGGCTAAGCAGCCTGCCACCGGAGCCTCACCGTGAACGGTCAGCCGGACATCCGGGCCGCGAGAGCCGGGTTGCCTCCGGTACGGCTTAGACGTCGTTTCATTTGGGGTGATCAGTAGGATCCTGCCGTGTCGATGGTGGAGCGTCTGGTTCCCGATGAGTTGTGGGAGTTGTTCGAACG
>NZ_JBFAUM010000071.1:0-3852 GCF_040679195.1 Actinoallomurus sp. NPDC052308
CGGTCTTGTTGTGTGTGTTGTTGGGCTGGGTGGGCGCGGCCCCGTGTTGGGGGGGCGCGGTGCTCGCGGCGGCCCGGCGGGGGGGGGGGGGGGGGGCGGGGGCGGGGGGGGGGCGGGGGGGGGGGGGGGGGGCCCCCCCCCCCCCCCCGCCGCGGTTGTACGGGCTGCTTAAGCCCTGATTCTTTGCCAGGCCGCGCGGTTGACGCGCGGCCTGGCCGTCTCACCGCCGTGCCTTGAGGACCCGACGGTCACTTATCGCAGATCACTGCGCCGTGATCCTGGTCCGATCAGCCACCGGCTCCAGCATCGAGGTCAGCAGGCTCGCGGCCTCGGTGTTGCCGCGTTGGACCAGCGGCCACAGCACGGCCGCCACTTCCAGCGACTGGCTGTCGGCCGGGCTGGGTGATCGTGTCTCCTGCCGCCGGGCATCGGCAACCGCGAAGGACGGTTGCCGGTCACCCGCCGGCCCGGCGGACACACCACCGGTCATGTCGGCGGGCACGGTGCCGGCCGCCTGGATGGCGACCGCACCGCTCGCGGGCATCACGGCCTTGGCAGGGCAGGCAGGGCGGTGCGCATCCGGCAGCCCGCCAGACTGCAAAGTGCGCAGCCGCCGGACCAGTGGCCTGTCCAGTTCAGCGGTGTTGCCCGCGATCGCCACCGCGAGGATCACCACGCCAGCGGCCACGAACCAACCGGGGACCTCCCCCAGCAGCAACAACCCGACCGGCAGGCCCATGATCGGCTCACCGGCGGCGAGCACACCGAACTTCTCCTTTCCGAGGTAGCCGATGGCCCGCGCCTCCAGCACCGGAGCCACGGCCACCGTGACCAGACCGGTGAGCACGGCCAGCCCGATGATGCGGGGCTGGAACCACTCCAGGCCCCCCGAGATCACCAGCCAGCCGGCCGCGCCCGGGATGGCGAGCAGGCTGGCCAGTGCCAGGCCGACCGTCTCAGCACCCCGCTCCTCCAGCCTTTCCATCGCACTGATGTTGACGGCGAAACACACCGCGGCCGCGGCGGCGAAGGCGTAGCCGAGCCAGTCGGCGTGCGCCTCCTCCTGCAGCGACATGATCCATAGGCCCGCACCGACCAGCACCGGCCAGACCACCGCGGCGTATCGGGACTCGCGCACCGCGCCTCCCACCGCCACCAGCAGCGGGCCGCAGAACGTCACCGCGATCACCGTGGCGAAACTACCCACCCGCTGAGTCGCAGCGACCAGCAGCGGCAGATAGAAGACGCTCGCTACCGCCACGCACACGATCGGCCACCGGGCCGACCTTGCCGAGGCGCGCGCCCGCCGGAACTCTTCGGCGGCCGCGCCTTTACGGCGGGACGACCGCACCGCCAGGCCGAACCTGAGCGTGGCGTATCCCGCGAGAAACAGTCCACCGAAGATCGCCCCGAGCGCGCCCGGCGCGAAGGGGAACTGCTTCTCATCTTCGGCACCCAGCGCGGAGAAGGCGTCTCCGGCAACACAGGACAGCAGCCCTAACAGGCCGATGACGACCCCTCGTAGCGTGCTGTCCCGAAGGAACCGCATCTTGGGCATGGCGAACCTCTCTGTTTGTCTCGTTCTCCCGGCAAGCCGGCGGCGGGCAGCGTCTGCCCGCGATCAGGACCGTCCCGGGATCGCGCTAAATGACAACCGTTATCAATTTCACTGTTTGTCTGCCCGGCGCCGGTTGACAGACGAGCGGCGCCCAGAGTCCCCCATCTGGCGGGCGAACCAGGGGGCGCATCCGGCCTCTCAGAAACGGTCCATTCTGAGAAGCACCCGCCCAGCAGGCCGCCGGAGCGCCACGCAGGCCGGATTTCGTCTCAGAACTCGTTCTCACACGGTTGGTGTCGGGGACATGTTCTGAGAAATGTTTGTGAGAGGATTCCGGAGATGAGCAGCACCCCGGAGACCGCCGCCCTGTCCGATGCCGATGAGGTCGAGCGCCATCCGTGCCCGCGGTGCGCCGTTCAGCCGGGCTCGCCGTGCCGGACCCGCTCCGGCGCGGTCGCCGGCACCTACCACACCGCCCGGTTCGCCAAGGTGCCCCGGCTGGCCAAGGAATTGCGGGTGCCGACGCCGTCCGACCGGGGACCGGGCCGGCCGTGGCGGCCGGGCACCCCGCCGCCGGCGCCGATCCCGGCGGACACACCGAGCGCGGACATCCGCATCGGCTACGCCCGCTGCTCCCACCTGACCCAAGAACTTCAGTCCCAGCTCGATGCCCTGGCCGCGGCTGGCATTCCGCGCGACAAGATCTTCGCCGAGAAAGTCTCCACCCGCGTACGGGTCCGCCCTGAGTTCGAGAACGCCCTGGAGGCATGCCGGCAGATCAAGGCGCACGCCCCACACTGCCGGGTCATCCTCACCGTCTACGAGATGAAGCGGCTCGGCCGCGACTCCGCCGAACTGACCGCGCTGGCCGATCACCTCACCGCGCACGGCATCGCCCTGGAAATGCTGGCCGGCCCGCTGACCGGCGTCTACGACCCGTCCGGCACTGGGCGGGTGTTGTTCGCGTTCTTCGCCGCGATGGCCGAAACCGAACGCGAGAACATCCGCGAAGCCACCCTGGAGGGGCTGAACGCCGCCGCCCGCAAGGGAAACCACGGCGGCCGGCCCCCGGTGATCACCGAGGACATGCTGCACACCGTGCTCCGCCGCCGCGCCCGCGGCGAATCGGTCGAGGACATCCGTCTGGACCTGATCATCCCGACCGGCAAGCGCAAAGGTCAGAACCCGAGCCTGGCCAGCATCTACCGAGCGCTGGCCGAACACGACAAGCGCCAGCGCTACGCCGAGGCCGTCGAGCAGGCACACACCGACTTCGCCGCCGTCCAGACCCGCGCCTGACCAGCGTTACGAGACCACGGCAGGTTTCTGGCGTATTCCGGTCCCACCCCCTCGAGGCGTCCATCGAATGATGGGGTTATATGCGCATAACCCCAATAGGGGTATAAATGAGAGGGTCATCGCGTTTCCGACCCTGAGGACCGGCCATGCCGAAGATCAACGTGTACCTGCCCGACGAACTCGCCGAAGCCGTCAAGAACGCCGACGTGCCGGTCTCCGCGATCTGCCAGCGGGCCCTGGAACAGGCCGTGCGACGGGTCACCGCGATCCGCCAGACGGCGCTGGGCGAGCTGTCATCGGACGACCTGAGCGACCGGCTGCCTTCGTTCACCCCACGGGCCCGCACCACGATCAAGCTGGCCATCGATCGGGCGTCCACAGGCGGACGTCCGAACGTCGGCACGGCGGACCTGCTGGCCGGCATCGTCGCCGAGGGCGGGAACCTCGCGTTGCACGTGCTGCGCGCCATCGACATCGACCCCGCCCAGCTCCAGCGTGACCTCGAACGGAACACGGACGCCGAGCCCGGCGGGGCGGACGACGACTCCTCGATGCGCTTCAGCGTCGCCGCCGCCGGCGCGCTCGAACTGGCGGTGACCGAGGCGACGGCGCTCGGGCACAACTACGTCGGCTGTGAGCACCTGCTGCTCGGGCTGGTCGCCGAGCCCGAGGGCACGGCCGGCCGCGTCCTGCGGTCGCTGGGCGCCGATCCCCGGCTCACCCGGCGCGCGGTCACGGCCGCGCTGGCCGGCTACGTGCACCTGCGCGCCCAGACCTCCGCCGCCGATCCCGCCCAGGCCCTGGCCGCCGCCGTACAGCGGCAGCTGCAGCCGCTCGTCGCGCGGATCGAGCGTCTGGAAGAGCGGTTCGGCACGGTGTCCGGGCAGGAGTGAACGGCATGCCGCCCCGGCCCGTAGGGACCGTTCAAAGCCCGATCGACCTCGATTCGCCCTTCTGCGCGAGCCGGTCCCGCAGGATCGCGGCGTCGCGGGCGG
>NZ_JBFAUM010000072.1:0-3831 GCF_040679195.1 Actinoallomurus sp. NPDC052308
TGCGGGCCGCCTGTGCCTCGAACAGGTCCGCCAGCGTCACCGCCGGTACCGGACGGGCCGTGTCGTTCCACTCCTCCAGCACCCGCCGCCGCTCGCCGGGCAGCAGGAGATCCACCGCGCCGACCGGCACGTCAGGCGTTTCGGCCATGGCGTGCAGCAGCTTCGAGAACCGGGCGAGCAGCGTCGCGGCGGCGTCCTCGTCGACGACGTCCGGCCGGTGGTCGAGACGGAGGGTCAACCGGTCGCCGGGGACGACGTACAGGGTCAGGGGGTAGTGGGTGGCGTCCCGCTGCGCCGCGCCGGTCAGCCGGAGGCCCGCCACCGGTTCGCCCATCGCGGACGGGTCGAAGGGGTAGTTCTCGAACACGGTGAGCGTGTCGAACAGCGCGGATCCGGCCACCGCGCCGCCGCCGACCAGGCCGGTGATCTCCGCGAGGCCGAGATGCCGGTGTCCGAGGAGCGCGGCCTGTTCGGCCTGGAGGCGGGTGAGCAGCTCCGCGAGCGTCTCGTCGGCCCGGACCCGGAGCCGTACGGGGACCGTGTTCACGAACAGGCCGACCATCTGCTCGATGCCGGGGAGCTCCGGCGGACGTCCGGAGACGACCTGGCCGAACACCACGTCGGACCGGCCGGTGAGCCGTGCCAGCAGCAGTCCCCAGGCGGCCTGCACGAGCGTGTTCAGCGTGACGCCCTGCGCGCGGGCCCGCCGGCGAAGCCGGGCGGCCGACTCCTCCGGCAGTTCCTCGGACACGGCCGACGGCAGGACGGCGGCCAGGCCCGCCGCCTCGGGCAGCAGGAGCGTGGGCTCCTCGATCCCGTCGAGCGCGGCCGTCCAGGCGCGGGTCGCGGCCTCGTGGTCCTGCCGTTTCAGCCAGGCGAGGTACTGCTTGTAGGGAGTGGCCGCCGGCGGCTGCGCGCCGGCGTAGCGGGTCAGCAGTTCGACGACCAGGATCGGCGTCGACCAGCCGTCGAACAGGATGTGATGGTTGGTGAGGACGATCCGGGCCCGGTCCGGCCCGATCCGTACGAGCGTGAGGCGGATCAGCGGCGGACGGGTCAGGTCGAAGGGCGCGACACGGTCGGCGTCGGCGATCCGGTCGGCCTCGGCCTCGTCGGCCGCCGTGACCTCCCGGAACGGCAGCTCCACCGAGCGCGGCACGACCTGCACGGGCTTCTTCAGCCGGTCGTGCGGGAACGCGGCGCGCAGGTTGGGATGGCGGCGCAGCAGGTCCTGCCCGGCCTTTCGCAGCGCGTCCGCGTCGACCGTGCCCTCGACGTCGAGGACCACCTGGGCCGCGTAGACGTCCCGTTCGTCGAGGAGCGCGTGGAACAGCAGGCCGTGCTGCAGCGGCGACAGCGGCCAGACGTCCTCGATCTGTGACCGGTTCAACCCTGCTCCCAAAGATCTTCGAGCGCTTCGATCTCGTCCTGGTCCAGCTCGACGAGGGTCAGGTCCGAGGGCGTGTACCCGCCGCCGTCCGCGCCGGCCAGTTCCCGCAGCGCCGCGAACCACCGGTCGGCCAGGTCGCGTACCGCGGTCTCGGGCAGCCATCCGCCGGGCCAGACCCAGGTCGCGCGCAGGTCACCGTCCCGCGTCACGGCGTCGATCTCCAGGCCGTGGGAGACCGGAAGGTCCGGGTCGTGGCCGGGGCCGAGCACGTCGGACTCCGGGGCCAGGCTCCAGTCGCCGTCCCCGGTGTCGACCCGGCCGAGGTAGTTGAAGACGATCTGCGGCGTGGGCAGGGCGGCCAGCCGGTCACGGGTCCGCGGGTTCAGGTGACGCAGCAGCCCGTACGTCAGGCCCGCCGGGACGGCCCGCAGTTGCTCCTTCACCTGTTTCAGCGCCTGCCCGGCGTCTTCGCCGCCCGGCTTCAGCCGCACCGGGTGGAGCACGGTGAACCAGCCGACCGTCCGCGTGAGGTCGGCACCGCCGTACGGGTCCTCGGCGGTCTCGCCGTCGAGGCCGTCGGGATCCTCGCGCCCGTGCCCTTCCAGGTCGATCAGGACGCCGCCGTCGGTCGCCTGCCCGCGGTCGCGTCGCCAGGCCGTGACGGCGCGGGCCAGCCCGGTGAGCAGGACGTCGTTCACGCCGCAGTGGAACGCGGCGGGGACCGTGGTCAGCAGCGGTTCGGCCTGCTCGCGCGGCAGGGTCACGGTGAAGCGCCGCAGCTCCGCTCCGGTGTACGCGGCGACGTTCCGCGACCCGGCGCCGCCGAGGGACGGATCATCGACGTCGAGGATCTCGATCCAGCGCGGAAGTTCGTCCACAACCTGTGGATGGTTCGCGGCGGCCGCCAGCCGCTGCGCCCACCTCCGGTACGACGTCGGCACCGGGTCCAGCGCCACGTCCTCCAGCGCCAGCACCAGATCGGGCAGCAGGATCCGCCACGAGACCCCGTCGACGACCAGGTGATGCAGGACCAGGAGCAGTCGGCCCGGCGCGTCGCCCGCGTCGAACCAGACGACCCGGACCATCGCCCCGGCCTCCGGGTCCAGGCTCCGGCGGGCGGCCTCGGCGCGCGTCGCGATCGCCTCGCCGTCGTACCCCTCCACCCGGCCGACGCACATCGCCGCGTCCACGGTTCCGGGCGGGGTCGTCTCCAGCCACCACGCGTCGCCGTCCGTCCGGCGCAGCCGCGTCCGCAGCGCGTCGTGGTGGTCCAGCAGCGTCCGCACCGCCGTGGTCAGCCGGTCCATGTCCAGATGCGGCGGCACGGTGAGGAGCATCGCCTGGCTGAACGCGCCGAACGGGCCGCCGCGTTCGGCCAGCCACGCGACGATCGGCGTGCGCGGCACCGGCCCGATCCCCGCACCCGGCGGTTCCGTTCGCGTCGTCACGTCGGCGGCCGTCCGGGCGACCGCCGCGAGGGCGGCCGGTGTCCGGTGCTCGAACACGTCCCGAGCGCTGATCATCAGCCCGGCGGCCCGGCTCCGGGAGATGAGCTGGATCGCCAGGATGCTGTCCCCGCCGAGGTCGAAGAACCCGTCATCCGCCCCCACCGACGTGGAACCCAGCACCTCGGCGAAGATCTCACAGAGCAGCCGTTCGGCCGGGGTACCCGGAGCCCGCGACCCGGCCGACGCCCCGAACACGGGAGCGGGCAGCGCCGCGCGGTCGACCTTCCCGCTGGAGGTCAGCGGCAGCTCGTCCAGCGCGACGACGGCCGCCGGGACCATGGACTCCGGCAGGACCCGCGCGGCCGCCGACCTCACCTCGGCCGGGTCGGCGTCGCCGGTGACGTACGCGACGAGACGCCGATCGCCCGGCCGGTCCTCCCGCGCCAGCACGACGACCGAGGTCACGCCGGCCTGCCCGGTGAGGACGTTCTCGATCTCGCCGAGTTCGATGCGGACGCCGCGGATCTTGACTTGATGGTCGGTGCGGCCGAGGTATTCGATTTCGCCGTGGTGGTTCCAGCGTGCGAGGTCTCCGGTGCGGTACATCCGCTGTCCGGTTCCGTACGGGTCGGCGACGAACCGTTCGGCGGTCAGGCCAGGCCGGTCGTGGTACCCGCGGGCGAGTTGGTCCCCGGCGAGGTACAGCTCGCCGGGCACGCCGGGCGGGACGGGCCGCAGCGCCGCGTCGAGGACGTACGCGCGGGTGTTCCAGACCGGCCGCCCGATCGGCACGTTCGCCGAACCGGGCGTACAACGCCAGGAAGTGACGTCCACGGACGCCTCGGTCGGCCCATAGAGGTTGTGCAACTCCACGCCCGGCAACAGGCCGTGGAACCGCGCGGCCAGTTCCGGTGGCAGCGCTTCGCCGCTGCACAGCACCCGGTGCAGCCCCGTGCAGCCTGTCGCCTCCGGTTCGGTGAGGAACGCGGCCAG
>NZ_JBFAUM010000073.1:0-1616 GCF_040679195.1 Actinoallomurus sp. NPDC052308
CTCCCCGAGCCCTTCACGGCCCCGGACGCGCTGCGGCCGGAGGGAACGACGCCCCGGGCTCGCGCGGCCGCAGGCGTGCGGCGTCCGTCGCAGGCGACCGAGACGATCAACGCGGTCGACCTGATCCCCGTCGTCGCGAACCTGCAGCGGCGTCTCCTCGGCGCCGGCCTGCCGGCCGAGTCCGTCCGTACGGTGATGGGCGAGGTCACCGAGTACGTGAACGAGAAGTCGACGCGTAACCGTAGCCGCGTGGTCCTCAGCAGCGGGGTGCCGACGAAGAAGGTGACGGTTCCGACGGGGCCGCTGAGCCGGTTCGAAGGGCATTTCTCGTTCAGCGCGCAGATCGAGCGGCTGCAGTACATCGGCGACAGCGAGGTGACGGTCCGGGAGGACTCCGGGGTCGGCTTGACGGTCAAACCGGGGCAGGAAGGTGAGAGCAAGGCGGCGACGGGCTTCTCCTTCAGCATCGCCGGCCTCGACGCCGACCCCGGGGCGCACCCGCCCGACCTCGAACACGCGCAGCACGGCACGGGCAAGGGCTTCGTACGCGGGCCGTCCTTCATGACGCCGTTCTCGCGCGGCGCCGGCCATGGGCTGTCCGAGCAAGGGCTCGGCCACACGGTGCTGAACCGCGGCGGAACGCAGTCCAGATATCGGACGGGCCTGCGCGTCGACGTCGACGTCCGCTCGACGACGCACACCATCGACCCGGTCAGCACGGTCGTGGAGGCGGAGACCAGTGTGCCGAAACCGGAGGCCGCCGACTTCGAGAAGCGGATGACCGGCGCCGTACGGACTCCGGCGGATTCGATGCCACCACCGTCGGCGTTCCGGCGGCCGCGGAATCTCAACCGTCCGGTTCAGGTCGACCCCGCGCACCGCGAGCCGCTGGCGCTGGCGGCGCGC
Organism: Actinoallomurus sp. NPDC052308; assembly: GCF_040679195.1. NCBI lineage: Bacteria > Bacillati > Actinomycetota > Actinomycetes > Streptosporangiales > Thermomonosporaceae > Actinoallomurus > Actinoallomurus sp. NPDC052308. The sequence goes on from NZ_JBFAUM010000073.1 coordinate 907, forward strand.
CGGGGCGTCGGCTTCGGCATGCCGGCTCTGCTGCCCGGCTCCGAACTCGTGCACCAGCAGATCCGCGCGGTCCTCGAGCAGGAGCACGACGCCGTCTCGGGCGGGAAGAAGGTGGACTGGTCGCAGGCGGACCTGGACCTGGTCACCTACTTCAGCAGGCCGGCGCTGGAGGCGGACCTGCCCGCCGTGATGGCCGGAGTGGACCATACGGTCCACGTCGGCGGGCGCGCGTACGAGATCTCGGTCCAGGCGCAGCTGAGGGAGCGGATCGGCGGAGACTCCTATCCGATGACCGTGAACGGGCGCGCGCTGCTGGCCGCGGCGACGGCCGGCCACCGCAACACCGAGATCGGAGCGGAGCTGGGCTGGGGCGGGGGTGTGCGGTTCACCTGGCCCTGGATTCGTTTCGTGCTCGGTGCCTGGAGCGCGCACGGCGAGTACTCCTACACCGCCAAGAGGGAGTTCGGGGGGAGCGCCAAGTCCTACCGGCGCACCGAGACCACCGGCCAGGTGGACGAGCACGACTACAACGTCATTCACCAGGTGTCGGTGCGCCCCGCCGAACGCAGCCGGATCACCTGGTGGATCGACCGGCCGGAAGACGTCACCGCCCGGATCGTCGTCCCCGAGGAGCACCGCCCGGCCATCCCGCTCACCGCCGTCGAGCTCGAGAACGCCGGTACGGTCAGCACACCGGCGACGTGGCCGGT
>NZ_JBFAUM010000073.1:1714-2964 GCF_040679195.1 Actinoallomurus sp. NPDC052308
TTATCCGTCGTTCTTCGTGGTCCCGGAGCTGTCGCGCCTGGCGGCCCGGCTGTACGCGGAGGCCAACGGCCTGCCGGACGGCTGGGCCGAGGACCGTACGAACCGGCCGTCCGCGATCAAGGACCTCAACAAGCCGGACAAGCTCGCGCAGTACTTCCCCGTTCTGACCGGGCGGAAGGGCCGCATCGTCAGCCTGCCGCGGGGAAGGGACGGCCTGAAACAGGCCTTCCGCATCCGGCTGCGCGGCTACCGGCCGCGTCACGCCGGGGCGAGCGGGAGCACGGAGATCGAGCAGTACGCCCAGGGCACCCGCGGCCACAAGTACGGCGGCGAGCACAAGCTGAAGGGCGGCTACGGCTTCACGGCGGGCCCTCAGCTGCGCATCGGGTCCGAGGCCGGGAAACGGGTCGTCAGCCCCGAAGACGGGCCGGAGACCGGGCACTCCGCCGGCGGTGAGCACGAGGGGAGCATGGGCGGCCGCGTCCAGGTCACCCTTCAGGATCACACCGGATTCACGTGGAAGAAGGAGCGGAGCAAGGCGCGCGGCCACATCGGCATCTCACGCGCGACCTACGAGGGCACGACGCACACGTACCGCACGGACCCGGTCTTCGAGGTGACGCTGATCCGGTGGAGACGGGGGTACCGGTCGAAGACGCGCCGGTATCTCCGGGTGACGGACGCGATGGACCTGCTGATCCCCCAGCGGCGGATCTTCGATCTGGGCCTGACCGCGCCCGGCGTGACGCGGCCGGTGCCTCAGGCGCCGACGCGCCACGTTCCGCCCGGCCTGCTGCCCGGGATGTCCTATCCCGAGACCATGGACGCCGGCCAGGTCCTCGACAAGATCAAACAACAGCTCCGCCACCACGGAGTGCTGAAGGAGTTCTTCGAGGAAGAGGACCGCCCCAACCTTCTCGCCCGGGAGCTCGACGCGGCGTTCTCCTCCGACGCCCTGCGCAACAACTGGGGCCTGCTGACCGGATCCGGAGTCACCCGCTGGATCCCGGTGCCGCAGCCGTTCGGCGGCACGCGGTACGTGTTCGTCCGGGTGACCGCCGCGGTGGGCACCGCCACCTCACAGTCGCCGCGGCCGGAGGTGAAGCTCACCCTGCGCGATGAGGGCCAGCGCGAGGAGTCCCGTGAGAGGTCGACCGCGTTCACGTACGGCGGCGGAGTGGACGTCCGCGGCAGGGTCGGGCGCAAGGGCCACGGGGAAGGCCACGGCGGCGTCGAGGCCGGTGTCGACT
>NZ_JBFAUM010000074.1:0-2278 GCF_040679195.1 Actinoallomurus sp. NPDC052308
TCGGCCGACTGGGCGCTCATGGCCGCGTTCGCCGCGCCGGATCCATCGATCCGGCGCGGCGCCTTCTGTTCGTCGGGTCGCGAGCCGATCGGCTCACCCGGCAGGGGTCTCGGCGGGGGCCAGTTCGCCGACGTGCTCGGCCAGCCAGGTATCGAAGCGCGTCGGCGGACGGCCGGTGAGTTCCCGCACGGTCGGCAGCGGCGTGCCGCCCCGCCGTGGGTCGCGGTCGGCCATCGATGCCAGCAGCCCGTCGGTGAGATCCTCGGGCATGCCGGCACCGATCATGCCCTGCCGGGCCTGCTCCGGGTCGGCGTCGACGAACCGCAGCGGACGTCCGATGGCGGCCGCGACCCTCTCGGTCTGCTCGGGTCCCGTCAACGCCTCCGGTCCGGTGAGCTGGTAGGTCTTCCCGTCATGCCCGCGGGTCGTGAGGCACACGATGGCGGCCGCGGCGACGTCCTCCGGAGCGATCAGCGCCCGCGGCACCATGCCGTACGGCTGGTACACGGCGCCCGCGGAGTGGATCGACCACCCCCACTGCAGCACGTTCGACATGAAGCCGGCGGACCGCAGGACGGTCCAGCCGGCTCCCGACTCGGCGAAGGCGCGTTCGCCGGCCGCGTGCGCGGCCCCGTACGAGTCGAGGACCGGCGGCAGCGCGGCCACCGAGGACAGCTTCACGACCCGCCCGGTGCCGGTCCGGCGGACGGCGTCGGCCACGGTCCGTTCGTGGGCCAGCGCCTCGGGGGCGGTCGCCATGTAGACGGCGTCCGCGCCCTCGATGGCGGCGAGCACGGAACCGGGCTCGGTGATGTCCGCCCGGACGACCTCCACGGCCGCGTCGAACGAGGCACGGGCGGGGTCACGGGTGACCGCGCGAACGCGCCGGCCGGCGGCCACCAGACCGGTCACCACCTGCCGCCCCACCGTTCCGGTCGAGCCGAATACCACGATCATCATTCACCTCTGTTCAGAGCGGCCCCGGAGGGCGTCGGATCCGAGCTTCCGGCCGGTGCCGGAACGTGCCAGTCACCGACGCCGGCGACGCCGCGCTGGCCGGCGCGTGGCGAACCGAACCGCATCTTCGCGTTGCGCAGCAGGAGCGCCGGCCGGCGCTCGTTCAGCTTCAGCTCCCCCATCCGGCGGGACGCCTGAGCGATCGCCTGCGAGCGCGGCCGGCGCTGTTCGTCGTACCGCGCGAGCGCGCTCGGCACGTCGGTCTCGGCCGCCAGCGCCGCGCCCAGGACGGCGGCGTCCTCCAGCGCCTGGCAGGCGCCCTGGCCCATGTCGGAGGTCATGGCGTGCGCGGCGTCGCCGAGCAGCGCGACCCTTCCGGAGACGTAGCCCGGTAGCGGCTCGGCCAGTTCGAAGACGTCATGGTGGAGTACCCGGTCCGGCGGCGTGGCGGCGATCAGCGCCGGGATCGGATCGTGCCAGGAGCCGAACCTCCGGGTCACCTCCGCGTGGTCGTCGTCGTAGCGGGCCCCCTCGGGGGTGTTCGCGACGGCGAACCAGTAGACGCGGTCCCCCGGCAGCGGCATCCGGCCGAACTCCAGGCCGCGGCCCCATGTGCTGCCGCCCGGCTCGACCCGGCCGTCGACCCCCTCGGCGATGCCACGCCAGACGCTGTGGCCGCTGTAGACCGGAGGCGGCGACTCCGGCCACCGGGCCCGCCGAATCCGGCTGTTGGTGCCGTCGGCTGCGACCACCAGGTCGCCGGCGACGACCTCCTCGCCGTTCTCCCCGCGGTACCGGACCGCGGCTCCGTCCGGCAGGTCGTCGACCTGTACGGCGTCCGCACCGGTGCGCAGCGCGCCGGGCGGAAGGGCCTCGCGCAGGACCCGGTGCAGGTCCGGCCGGGGCAGGATCAGCAGTGTCAGGCCGCGCTCGCGCAGGAACCGCGGGTCGGCCGGCCGTTGCAGCCTTCGCCCGGAGGGGGCGCGCAGCCCTTCGCCGCCGGGCATCATGGTCGCCGCGCGCCGCCGGACGGCGTCGCCGACGCCGAGCCAGTCCAGGGCCCGCTGCGCGTTCGTCAGCAGCGAGATGCCGGCGCCGGCCTCGCGCGGCCGGGCGGCCCGTTCCAGGACGGTGACCCGCCAGCCGATGCGGTGCAGCCCGACGGCGGTGGACAGGCCACCGATTCCGCCCCCGATGACGACCGCGTGCCCACCGGACGTTCCAGTCACGATTCGCCCTCCTGTGCTGCCGGCCGAGCGCTCCGGCCGGCGACCGTCCCGGTCCCGCCCGCGCGACGTGCCGGGGCGGCCGCGGCCGCCCC
>NZ_JBFAUM010000075.1:0-2120 GCF_040679195.1 Actinoallomurus sp. NPDC052308
AGCACGACGCCGGTGACGTAGGCGTTGCCGGGCAGCCTGCCCAGCGGGATGAGGTCGCGGACGTTCTCCGGGCCGCGGAGCGTGCCCGCCTCCGCCAGCGCGTGCGGCACTTCGAGGTCCAGCGTGCCGGCCACCGTGGTCCGGGCCACCGCGCCGTGGCGGGTCCACTTGTCGAGCCCGGACAGCAGCAGGTTGTTCAGCGGCCGGCCGGACATCTTCAGCCGCCGGACCGTGACCGTCAGCTCGTGGTCGAACCGCACCGCGTAGTGGTTCGCCCAGTCGTAGACGGTCTGCTCGCTGACCGCGTTCTCCGCGCGGGTCGTGCCGCGATGGTGCCCCACCGAGGTTCTCAGGTCGGCCGGCCCGCTCGCGTGCGCGCCGCCGGCGGACAGCTTCGCGAACATCCACGATTGTGAGCCGTCCCGGGATGTGGACTTGGACGTGGGGACGTAGCCGTGGGAGTAGACCTCGATGCCGGTGTTCCACCGGTAGTCGTGCACCTGCGGCCGGGAGGTCAGCACGTCGGTCAGGTTGATCTCGATGATGTCGGTCAGGAACCAGCCGACGGGGTTGACGAGGTAGAGGGAGTAGCCGTCCTTGGCCAGGAACTCCTCCCACATCGCCTGGTCGCGGCCCTCGGCCAGGATCGCCTGCAACGCGTCGACGGAGCCCTGCATCCGGCCGACGCGGCGGCCCTTGCCGTTCCAGATCTCCGCGCCGGCGGCCAGCAGGCCGGGGGCGACCCGCTCGATCTCCTCCCGCACGATCTGGTAGGTGGTCCGCCCATCGGGGTACTTCAGCTCATGGACGCCGGAGTGGCCCAGGAACCGGCCGCCCGGGTCGTCGCGGGTCAGGTACTCCGGCAGCTCCATCAGGTGGTACGGCCGCCGCGGGTTTCCCAGCTTCTGCCGGAATCTCTCGTTGAACAGGTCCCGGATCTCCAGCGAGGCGATCGGGGTCCCGCCGAGTGTGTGCAGTTCGGCGATGGCGCCGACCAGCGAGGGGCGGTCGATCCTCACCCCGGCCGGCAGGTCGGGGACCTCGTCGTGCCAGCGCATCAGGGTCTGGGCGACCACGTCGCCGCTGAGCCGCAACCGGCCGTTCCGCCAGTCGTTCAGCACTTCGGCGAGCCGCTGGTCGGTGAGCGGCGCGCGGCCCTGGGCGTAGGCGACGACGTCGGCGGGCATCGGCGGGTGCAGGTACGGGTCGTGGGGGTCGCGCAGGCCGTGCCCGAACGCCGCGTTGAACTGCTCCCTGACCTGCGGGTCCAGCACCGGCGCCGCACCGGTCGTGTGCATCCGCGCCAGCGAGTGCCCCAGCTTCCCCCGCGAGACCCGCACGTCCTCCGGCAGGCCGGGCGTCTCGGTCTTCCAGCGCATGAGGATCTTCGCCGCCAGGTCACCGCTCAGCTTCAGCCTGCCGGTGTGCCAGCGGAGCATCGCGTCCTTGAGCTGACGATTCGAGATCGGCAGGCGGCCCTCGGCGTACTGGAGCAGCGCCTCCGGCTCCGGCAGCAGGAACACCATGGTCCGGGGGCCCATGTCCTGGGTGTGGTGCGCCGAGCTGCCGGGGACCAGCTTGGAGTGCTTCTCCCGGAGGCTGGAGACCGCGAAGTCCACCGTGGTCTCGAAGGAGTACACACGGTTGAAGTTGAGCTGGAGGAGCTCCTTGCCGCCGGTGCGCCCGGAGGTCTGCGACGTGTTGTGCTGCCAGTGCCGGGTGAGGTCGGTCTCGGCGGTGAGGCTCGCGAGCCCCGCCGTGTCCCCGGCGGCGACGTCCAGCTGGTCCCAGCTCCAGCCGACCGAGCCGGAGTCGGTGAGGCTGCTCTGGGCCAGGAACAGCTTGATCAGGCCCAGCACGAACTTGTCGCCGGTCGCGCCGGTGAACCTGGTCGGGCCCAGGCCGCCCCGGATGTCCATCGCGCCGAACGTGTCGCGGAACAGCCCCGGCTCGAACGGACGGTCGGTCGTGTACTCGCCGTTCAGGATCTCCTTCAGATGCGCCCGCATCTCGATCGTGCTCGTGAAGGTGTCCCGGGCCGCGGACGCCGTACCGGCCGGATCCGTCATCCGCCCCAGCGCCGTGACGGCGCCCCGGACGCCGGTGGTGTCCACGAAGTA
>NZ_JBFAUM010000076.1:0-2037 GCF_040679195.1 Actinoallomurus sp. NPDC052308
CCGGCAACGCGATCACATGACGACGAACCCACCGACCGTTACCGGCCTGAATCCGCTGCACATTCGCCCGGACCAGCGTCTCCCACCCCGACGCCCTCGCCGTCCCGGGCAACCCCTCGGAGAGCCGCCGCCATTCACGGCCCTGGATCGTCTTACCCGATCGTGATGAACGGCCCGGCAGGCTCGAGACGAACCGTCGCCATTCGCGACCCGGGGCCGCTTGATCCGATCCCAGCGCACGGCCCGGCGCCCGTCCCGGCAGGAAATCGATCCTCGGATCGAAACGCTCCGTCGCGACCCGCACCACCGGCGCCCCGGACCGCCGATTGAACCAATCCTCACTCGCCGGAGGATCCACCCTCTTACCCGGCACCACCACCGGCACGGGTGCGGCCTGAGACCTGGGATCCTGGGCAGAAGCGGCCACCGTACGCGAATCCGACCACGCCGGCGCTGCGGACGCGACGGTCACGAATGGGCGGAATCCGGGCAGCAACTCCTCGATCGTCGTCTTCTGGGTGTAGCCGGTTCGGCGCGAACCGAAGATCTGTCGCCGGAACGGCAACGGCGAACTGGCCGATGGGTACGCCCAATGGCTCAGCACCTCCTGCCGCCTCTGGGCGTCACGAGTGCCGAGCGCCCACGCGACATGCCCATTGCCGTCGATGAAGACGAGATGTCCCGCAGGGACCTCCGGCGTCAACAAGCCCGTCCGGGGATCCAGACGATGTTCGGTGACCTCACCGACGGTGATCGAGACCAGCAGCGTCTCCATGTACACGTCGTGTGCCTTGTAGGCCGCGGCGCGTTCATCCGATCCGCCGGCGACCAACCCGTCGAACATGGCTTTCGCTTCCCGAGCCGCCTGATCGTGAATCGATTCCAGCCATGCCTTGTCGACCGCGCCGACCCAGTAGGCGGTGAACAGGGGAAATTCCCAGCAGTTCATCGCGCTCAGCCATGACGGCGCAGGTCCCTCACCGCGGAGCCATCGAGCGAAGTCGTTGGCTCCCCGATCCGTTGGTACGTCGATCCGGAAATCGTCGTTCGGATCCGGACCCGAGGGCACCCAGGTGAAGAAGTCGATCGACCTCCTGCCGGCCAGCAGCGCGCGATGGTTCCAATCCCGCACCCTCGCCGGATCGAACGCGTAGACGTCCGCCGCCGGAACGCTCGAGGCCGGCCGCAGATCCATCGGCGCCTTCGGCGCGGAAAGGCGCTCGGACGCCGGGGACCGGCCGTCCGGCTCCGACCAGACCGGCTCCAGAGAGTCGATCGTCATGCCTTCAGGGAGTTTCTGGAGCAATTCCTCCAGCGTCGTCCGCTGGACGGTCCCGAGCCCATCGGCCCCCTTCGACGGATGAGTCCAGTGGCTCATGACCTCTTGGCGCCCGAAGTGGTCACGTGTGCCGAGCGCCAGTACGGTGTGCCAGTCCCCACCGAGGATGACGAGGTGCCCTGCCGGAACGTCCGGGGTGACCAGGCCGTTCTCGATCCGGTGCCTGGTCGGCGTACCCCTGGTGGCGCGACGGAGCAGTTCGCGATAGTAAGCCGTCTCTGCTCGGTCTTTCGCGCGGTCCCGGGTGTGCCCCGCGGCTATCGCTCGATGGAACCGGATATTCGCCGCACGAGTCGCCTCATCGTGGGCACTTACCAACCATTCCTTTTCAAGCGCTCCGGACAAGTATCCGGCGTACAGGATTGCTTCCCAGCAATTCATCGCGTCGGTCGGCTTCGGCGCAGGCCCCAGACCGCGGATCCATACGGCGAACCCGTTGACCCGTCCATCGCTCGGCCGCACGCTGATGTTGAAGCCGTCACCCTCATCGGGCCAGGACCTTCCCCAGCGGAAGGAGCCGGCCAAACTCCGCATGGTCTCCAGGACACGGTGCGACCAATCGCTCGCCGTCCCTGTGTCTTCGCCCGGGCTGGGCGGAGCGGCATGGGTCGGCACGTCATCGGCCCGGCCGACCACCTCCGACGCCTTGGGATTGTCGGCTGCCGGTCCGGGCCTGTCCGGCGCGTTCAGCGGATGGT
>NZ_JBFAUM010000077.1:0-1215 GCF_040679195.1 Actinoallomurus sp. NPDC052308
CGTCCGGCGTTTCGCCGGCGACCAGGCGTAGCCGTGCTTTGGCGAGGAATTCCAGGCCCATGTAGCGGCGGGCTTCGGTCCATTCGTCGGTTTGTTCCATCAGCACGGCGCCGACCAGGCGGATGATCGCGGCCCGGTCGGGGAAGATCCCGACCACGTCGGTGCGCCGCCGGATCTCTTTGTTCAGTCGTTCTTGGGGGTTGTTGGACCAGATCTGCCGCCAGATCTCGCGTGGGAAGCCGGTGAAGGCGAGCAGGTCATCGCGGGCCTCGTCCAGGTGCGCGGCGGCGTCGGGGTACTTGGTCTCCAGGTTGGCCACGACCCGGCCGTGCTGGGCGTGGACTTCTTCGGCGGCGGGCTGGTCGAAGATGGTCCGCACCATGGTCGCCACCCACGGCTGAGCGGACTTGGGGACCTTGGTCAGCAGGTTCCGCAGGTAGTGCGTCCGGCAGCGCTGCCACGCGGCGCCCGGCAGCGTCGCTGCGATGGCCTCGACCAGCCCGCGGTGGGCATCGGAGATGACCAGCTGGACCCCGCTCAGGCCGCGGGCGACCAGGCCGCGAACGAACGCCAGCCGGCCGGCGCCGTCTTCGGCCGAGGTGACCTCCAGGCCGAGGATCTCCCGGTGCCCATCGGCGTTAACGCCGGTGGCGACCAGGACGTGGACGTTGACGGTGCGGCCGCCCTCGCGGACCTTCTGGGTCAGGGCGTCCATCCAGACGAAGGAGTACGGGCCGGCGTCCAGGCTCCGGTTCCGGAACGCGGTGACCTGCTCATCCAGGACCTTGCTCATCTGGGAGACCTGGCTCTTGGAGATGTGCTTGATGCCGAGCTGGTCGACGAGCTTGTCCACCCGCCGCGTGGAGACCCCCAGCACGTAGGAGGTGGCGATGACCGAGACGAGCGCCTGTTCGGCGCGGCGGCGCCGTTCCAGCAGCCACTCGGGGAAGTACGAGCCGCTGCGCAGCTTCGGGATCGCCAGCTCGATCGTGCCCGCCCGGGTGTCCCAATCCCGCTCCCGGTAGCCGTTGCGGCGGTTGACTCGCTCGCCTGAGCGTTGCCCGTACTCCGCCCCGCACAGGGCATCGGCCTCGGCGCTCATGAGCGCTTCGGCCATGGTCTTGACCATATTCCGCAGCAGATCCGGCTCACACGCCCCGATCTGCTCGGCGAACCAGCCCGCGGGGTCCACACTGTCACTGACGGCCATCGCGT